>NZ_JBXENV010000006.1:0-447677 GCF_059383755.1 Paenibacillus sp. JT22N15
GGTATCTGGAGTTCTTTTATAACCGAAAACGTTCAAACAGCACGCTTGGCTACATGTCACCCTTGCGTTTCGAACAGCTTTATTACGAAAAAATAGCATAATGGGCGTGTCTACTCTATTGACAGAAGAGCAGGAAAGCCGTTATAGCTCACATTATCCCGTCAAACTAACTAATAGCAGCGCATTAGCGTCTTCTGAGTCCGCAACCTATGCCGTCTCCTCTGTTCTGGTTGAAATAGCTGCGGCTGTGTCCGCCAAGTCATTGCACGAAGACGCCTTTCGTTATGTGCGTTCAAATTCATATTCGAGGAATTCATAAGCGAGGACATTTTAAGGCAGGAGCTGAAGCGCGTTTGACGTGAAATTCAATTAGCATCTGGCTCGTTCACATTTGCATATATATCCTAAGTAATAAACCATCTGGAACAAAAAACTCCCTTCTGTGCGCTATACAGCAAACTGAAGGGAGTTTATTATTATTTTTTGCTCTATGATGAGCTTACTTAGGAAATTGCAAAGGGATAAAATGGTTGAATATCCCCGCTGCTTTGATTTTTTCGGGTCCACTAATTTTGGTGGTGCACACACTTAAAACGACATAGCTTTGGCAAGTTGTTACTTTCTCAATAATCGTTGTGCCAAGCAGGTCCACACCCAAATTGATAATTAAACTATTGTTTTTCTCTTTAATGTGCCCTTTCAGCCACTCAGCGTATTGCTGCTTGCTAGGTACTGTTAAAGCAGCTGCTACAAGTAGGAATAGAACGATAATAACCGTATATTTTTTCACACCCAACCATCCTTTTAGAGCATAGTCATATTTCGAATCAGTCTCGATTTCCCTAGCAGCCTCGAGCCATTACGATGTCTATATTGTATTGGATTATGTTAGCATGTCTACAAGCATTATAGCTATTATAGCTAGTAAGCAACTTAAGAGGAATACATTTTTGGAATTTATTTGATGAGAGAGAAAGGGTGGTAAAGATGAACAAGTATGGAGTTGTGGCTGTTCATGCTGCGCGGCTTATTTTAGATGACAATAATGTGAAGCCCATAACAGCCTGGAATTCAGCTGCTACCAATGTATTTGGCGAAGGTACTTCTCAACAGAAAAAAGGATGTCCTAAAAATTCCTTTCTTGGCTTGTGTGAGGAGGGGCTAGTGAATGGTATTCATAAAGGTAAATATACGTTTACTGATGGGCCGCAGTTAAATAAGCAATATGCTGTTCGTGCTGTTCAAATATTAAGGAGCAAGCCTGAACTGATTGAGGATAAGTCTGCATTATGGCGGGAAGTTTTGAATGGGGTTCAGAAACAGCACAATTCACAAATGGATGTTGTACTCGCATTATGGAACAGCAAGTTAATTGTAGAGGAGTAAAGGGGTATGCAGATTTTCCTAGGTGCGAATACGTAACGTCATAAAATCCTTAACGCATTCGCACCTTAAGAAACTGTCTAACTATGATTTAACCACCATCATTTTGATTGCTTTGCCAGCCATTCCATAAGGGTGACGGCTTTGCCTTCAACCTTTACAGGCTTGCCATTATAGTCGCTCGACACTTCATTGTTCAGTACATAAATCCAGGACCAGTGCCCATTATATTCATAAGGACTGTTATCTCCTTTGCCTTTGACATACTGGCCGCTCAAATCGAGCACAGTGTCAAAATAAGAATAATGGACATTAGGCGCACCTGCAGCAATAAGCCTCTTATAAGTTGGCGTTGTGTTATTTGCAGTATTCACGGTTTGATCCGCTCCGGCGGCCGTAAACCAGATAGGGATATTTTTAAGCTTGGCGATATCTTTATTGGTTAGCCAAGTATCAAAATAGGCCTCTGCCGCCGGATAAGCAGCTGCAAAATAATTAGGATTCTCAAGAAGCATTTTAAGGGACATAAAGCCGCCGTTTGAACAGCCGCCAATATATATTCGCTTCGGATCAATATTCGCTTTATTGTCTTTGACATATTGTTTGATTAAAGCCGTCAAGGCGTTCGTATACATGCTGCTGCCATCTTGCGTATATTGCCCAGTGCCGTTATTCATCCAGAAGGTAGGGGTTTGTGGTACGAGAACAGCCGCATCGCCAAAAAATTTCTGTACAGCGTCTTCAGCTAACGCCGTTACCCGGTTGCCCAAAAGAGCAATTCGGGGATCGGTTCCCCCTTCTCCAGCCCCGTGCAGCCAGATGATCAGCGGGAGCTTCTTCCCATCGGTGTCAGGCAAATAAGATGCATAGGTAAGCGCAATGTCGCCATATTTAGCGTCTTTATAATCGAATTTTCCTGTTAGATCAAATTTGTCAACGGATTGCTCGATAACCGTATACGGGGTCTCCTGCGTTGTCGTCAAATCGTTGATTACATTACCAGCGGCGTCCTTGAGCACCTTCTGCTGAATAATCGTATATTGAAGGTCTACATATTGATTCGTAAAGGTCTGCAGATCAAAGTTAAACGTGCTTGCTGTAGCCAGATCAGGGTGGACGCTCATCTCAATCGTAATGTATTGGCCTGTTTGCTGGTCTAGCTTGTTGCCTTCCTCGTCTGAAAGGTAGGTGCTATTTATGCTTCTGCTGCCGCTATCGAAGCCTTCATAGGAGCTTTGGGTATCGAAGTTAAACATGGGATAATTTCGCTCTACTAAAATTTTGAAGCTGTCTTTAGCCAGCGAATTTCCTTGAATGGTGCTTCCTGTGTTCAAGACGATTTTATGCACGCTGGGACCCCAGTCAAAGCCTTTCACAACTAAGGAGTACGAGGGCTGCTTAGATTCGGAGCTTGAATTGTTTGCGCTTACATTTGTAAATGCAAAATGGGTTGAAGTAACCGCCAAAACAAGAAGGCTGGAAAATAACCCTTTATTCATCTTCATCATCATTCTCCTCCAGTTCAATAGCCTGCTGTAAGTAAGCGTATCACCTCAACCATAAAATGACAATATGATTTAAGGACTAAGCGCGACCCATTCTTTTACGAGCCAGCCTATTTGAAAGGATTCATAAAAATTGTCCGAAAATTCATATCCATTTAAGGTTGCATGTCTATAATTAATATTGTTCACATCCATATGGGACAGAAATGAGAGGCTACCACTATGAAAAAGACATTAGCAGCAAGCATGCTGATGATCAGTATTATGTTCAGCAGCACATTGGCGTCAAACGCAGCAGCAGCGGACAACTTGAATCGACTACAAGGCAACCAAAGTTCAATCGCGAGCGCACAACCAGATGGAGCGGACAACCCTGCTTCCAAATAGTCGAGCATACCTTAACGATTGCAAATAGCCAAAAAAGACTGATGAATGCTCATCAGTCTTTTTTGTACGCTTTTCCAGATGGAGCAGGGCGGAGGAGCAACTTGCTGCTAACCCCGCCTAACCGCTCAAGAAAGATGAACATAAAAGCTTGTAGACTCGCCTACTGTGCTTTTCGCGTAAATTTTCCCTTTATGCTGGTCGATAATGGACTTCGCAATCGCCAGACCAAGGCCGTAACCGCCTTGCTTGCGCGCCCGGGAGGAATCGGTACGATAAAACCGGTCAAAAATGCGGGTCAGATGCTCGGCGGCAATTCCTTCACCGGTGTTGGTGACCGCCAGCACAATATCGTTCTGCTGCTTCTGGAGCGACATGGTGACCGTTCCTTTGGCACTCGTATATTTGACAGCATTGTCCAGCAAAATCATAACGACTTGCTTAATCTGCTCACTGCTGCCCTGCACCATTAAATCGGGTTCAATGTCGTAGTCCAGAGACACATTTTTCTCAAAGATAACAGCCTCCATCGTTAAAATAATATTTTCAACCGCATCACTCATATTGAACTTGCTGTAGATCATGCTTGTTCGGGCATCATCCATTTCCGTTAAATACAGCAGGTCATTGGTCAGCTTCGTCATTCTTTCTGTTTCTGATTTGATGTAATGCAGCCACTTCGCCTGGTTGTGAATGGTATCTTCACTGTTGGAGAGCAGCACATCCGTATTGGTGTTAATGATCGTAAGCGGTGTTTTCATTTCATGCGAAGCATCGGCAATAAATTGCTTTTGTTTATCGAACGCTTCTCTCACGGGTCTGATCGACTGATTGGCGAAGAAACGGCTGGTGAAAAACAAGATGATCAGCATCGCGAGCCCAACGACAGAAAACGTATAAATTAAATTGGTCAAAATATCTTGCTGGGCAGTGACGTCAAGGAAAACCAGATTATAGCCTTCATTCGTCTGCTGCTTGAGAAAAGCCCAGTGGCTCCCATCCAAGCTGAACTGTCCGGTATTTTTAGTGACCGTCGAAGCCTCCTGCACCGCAGCTGCATAAAATTCACTGTCCATTTCGAATGGAGAGGTCGTGCTTGTAATGTTCCACTCGGCATCTGTTTTCAGCGAAAAAGCAACTGAACGCTCTGGACGTGAATCCCCATTATCCATAGGCCCGCTATCCATAGAACCTTTATCTATTGCCCCGTTATCTAGAGGTGCAGAAGGAGATTCGCCCTTGTGTCTGCCGGAGGGGGAAGCATCAGAACCGCCAGAGGGCTTCTGATAAAAATCGGCTACCCGGTGAATCTCATCATTAATATCTGCCTGCACATTCCGGTACGTAATGACGTAAATGGAAGCGAAGGCGATCAGCATGACTACCGAAATGATGACCAAATTCACGATCAGGAACCGATTTCTGAGCTTCGTGAACATTAGGCAGTCACCTCTAATACATACCCTACGTTTCGAATCGTGTTAATGCGTACGGACGAATGCAGGAACGTAAACTTTTTCCGTAAAAAAGAGATATAAACCTCCACATTGTTGTGCTCCGCTTCTGAATCAAAGCCCCAAAGCTTCTCAATAATCAACTCCTTGGAGGTAATCGCCTGCTTCCTGACGATCAGCAGCTCGAGTAGAGCACTTTCCTTTAAATTGAGCTTGATTTCTTTATCTTTAACGGAAAGCTTCAAATTCGACGTGTTTAATTCGATATCCCCGAACTTTAAGGCATCCTCCGGCAGCACCTCGCCTTTGCGTCTTAGTGCAGCCCGTATTCGGGCAAGCAGCTCCTCGGATGAAAACGGCTTGGCGATATAGTCATCCGCCCCATGATCAAGTCCAGCCACCATATCGGTAATTTCCCCTTTTGCGGTCAGCAGAATGACGGGGGTGGATACGCCCTCTTTACGAAGCTGCGTCAATACGCTGATTCCGTCCATTTCAGGCATCATAATATCAAGCAGCAGCAAATCATAAATGCCGCTCCGCGCATAATCGAGCCCGGAAACGCCATCATGGACCGCATCAACGGAGTAATTATGCTTCTTTAATATTTGGCTTAAAGCTTCAGCTAAATGAAGCTCATCTTCTACAATTAAAATTCTCATGGCCAGTCATCCTTTATATATAGGTTGTGTATCAAGTTGAAACGGCTGTCGCCGTCCGGCTCGGCGCGTTTCATTCCGAGAAATATAGAGATAGGATAACGAAATGATATCCTTTCCTATATTTTTAATAAGGCCATTATATCAGGATTACCTTTAGTCAACCTTAATGTTTGCAGCGGAAAGGGGAATGGCGATCGGAAGCCGATCTTTTCATGAAGTGAAGCCCCATTCGCACCACTTTTTTTAAAATTAAAATTTTGTAAATTCATTTAAGTTTCGTTAAAGGTTTGGGGACTAAGATACGAATATAGCAAGCGAGAACAGGGCGCAAACAACGAACCAGATCGCCAAGCGAATAACATGCGAGACCAAATAGAGAGGATTTGAACGATATGGCCATTGAGGTTTTCAATCGATACGAGAACAAATATTTGCTCGATAGTGTTGCCTACCGCAATTTTTACCTTCAACTGCTGGAATACATGGAACTGGATGATTACAACAAGCAGCATGAATTTTACTCCATCACCAACTTGTATTATGACACCGAGCATGATGCCTTGATTCGCAACAGCCTGTCCAAGCCGAAGTATAAGGAAAAGCTTCGCCTGAGAGCTTACGGCACTCCTAAGGAGGATGCGAAGGTTTATCTGGAAATTAAGAAAAAGGTGTTCGGGCTCGTTAACAAAAGAAGAACGGGACTGAAGCTGAACGAAGCCTATGAATTTGTCCGTACGGGACTTCAGCCAGAGCTGCAGGGGTACATGAACAAGCAGGTGCTGCAGGAAATTACATATTTTCTTCAGCAATATGAATTGCAGCCTAAAGTGTATCTGGGCTATGACCGCAAGGCGCTGTTCAGCAAAGAGAATCGCGACCTCCGCATTACCTTCGATACGAATATTAATTGCCGGCGATATGATCTGAGGCTTGAGAGCGGCAATTATGGCGAACCGCTGCTGGAGCCTGGACAATGGCTCATGGAAGTGAAGGCAGAGAAGACGATCCCAATGTGGCTGTCGAGAATGCTGTCCGAGCATCAGATGTATCGCACAAGCTTTTCGAAATACGGCAATGAATACAAAAAAATGCTGAAAAACAGCAAGCTAGAAATGGAGAGTGTCCTTTATGCTTGATTCTCTTTTTTCCACAACGCTCACGACAACGGATTTGACCTTTAGCTCAGCCGTTATCACGATTTTGTTATCCCTTGTTCTTGGCGGAATGATCAGCTACACCTATATGAAAACGAATCCGAATGGCTACTCGCAAAGCTTTACACTGACAATGGTGCTGCTGCCCGTCATCGTGGCCATTATCATTTTGCTTATCGGCAGCAATATCGCTAGAGCGTTCAGCCTTGCAGGAGCGTTCTCGATTATCCGGTTCAGAAGCGCGCCGGGCGATCCTAAAGATATCACCTTTGTATTGTTCACCATGGCAGCAGGGCTTGCCTGCGGAGTTGGCTCGTTCGGTTACGCGATCTTGTTCACGATTATCCTTTGTGTACTCATGGTTATCCTTAACCGCGTTAAATTTGGCGTAAGAAAGACGCTGCAAAAAGTACTGAAAGTAACAATCCCGGAAAATCTGGGGTATGAAGAAGCATTTGCTGAAGTTTTTGCCCAATTCAAAGTGGGTTACGCGCTTAACAAGATTCGGACGACTGAGCTAGGCAGCTTATACGAGCTGGTTTACACCGTGACCATTGATGAGCAGACGAATCAAAAGGAATTCCTCGATGCGATTCGCTGCAGAAACGGCAATCTGGACATTTCATTAACGATGAGCCCTACCACGTATGATTTTTAAGCAAACCAAACCCGAGAGGATGATTCATATGAAAAAGAATAAATTTCGCGAGATGCTAGGTGTTTTGCTCATTTGCTCGGTCGTATTATCGGCCTGCAGTACTTCATCGCAAGCATCAACAACAGCAGCGGTTACTACAACAGCCACTACCGCAGCAGCTGCGGCGAGTTCACAAAGCGGCGAGACCATTGCTGCCGCGCCAGCAAGCGTTGCCGTATCGGATGTAGTAACGTTCGATGAGGCGGACAAGGCGGTGGATTGGAGTGCCGAGACGTCGACGGCCATTAAGCTGAACGGAACAAGCGCAGCGGTTACCGGCTCAGGTGCAAAAGCTTCGGGCAGCACCGTAACGATTTCGGCAGCCGGCACCTACGTTCTAAGCGGAACGCTGAGCGACGGGCAAGTTGTCGTGGATGTACAGGATGATGGGGACGTTCATCTCGTGCTTAATGGAGCTAACATTCATGATAACGACAGCGCTGGAATCTACATCAAGGAAGCGGGCAATGTAGTCATTACGCTGCAAGAAGGTACGGAAAACACGATCTCCGATGGTGAAACCTACGTATTCGCGGATGCTGCTACGGATGAGCCAAGCGCAGCTATTTTCAGCAAAGCGGATCTGACGATTAATGGCACAGGCAAGCTGACGGTAGTCGCAAGCTACAATGATGGAATTACAAGCAAAGACGATTTGAAAATCGTATCTGGAACCATCGATATTACGGCTGCGGATGACGGTATTGTCGGTAAGGATATGGTTGCTATTGAGGAGGGCACGGTAACGATTAAAGCCGAAGGAGACGGCATTAAATCGACCAATGACACCGATGAGGGCCGTGGATTTATCGCCATTGCAGGTGGAACGTTCACCATTGAAGCGGGCAATGACGGCATTCAAGCTGAAACGGCGCTGATTGTGGATGGCGGCACCTTCAATCTGGTAACAGGGGGAGGCAGCGTGAACGGTGAAGTGAAGCAGGAGGAAGGACCAGGCGGCATGGGCATGCAAAGAGGCGGTATGAATGCCACTTCAGCAACCGGCACATCCCAAGGCGCAGCGGCGACAGCAACTACGGAAACGACAGAAACCGAATCAACGAGTGCTAAAGGGCTGAAGGCAGGCGGAGATATGACGGTCAACGGCGGTACCTTTACGGTTGATTCCGCAGATGATGCCTTGCACAGCAACAGCAATGTGACGGTAACAGGCGGCGAAATGGAAATCGCGACTGGTGATGACGGCATCCATGCTGACGCACTGACAACGATTGCCGGAGGCAGCATTAACATCACGAAAAGTTACGAAGGCATTGAAGGAGCAAACATTACGATCTCCGGCGGCGAGACGCATGTCGTTGCTTCCGATGACGGCATCAATGTAGCAGGCGGCAGTGATGAGACGAGCGAGGCGGCAGGAGGCCGAGCAGATCAGTTCAGCGCATCCTCCAGCAACCTGCTTACCATTAGCGGTGGATATGTGACTGTGGATGCAGCAGGCGATGGACTGGACTCGAACGGCTCGATTACGATGACGGGCGGCACGGTTATTGTGAATGGACCAACGGGCAACGGCAATGGTTCATTGGATTACGACGGCAGCTTTGACATTAGCGGAGGAACGCTTGTGGCAGCAGGAAGCTCAGGCATGCTTCAGGCCACAGCTGATGATTCCAGTCAAGCCACAATCGCGATGACGTTCTCCCAAGCTCAGCAGGCAGGTACGTTAGTCCATCTTCAAGATAGCGACGGCAACACGATTATGACCTTTGCACCATCGAAAAACTATCAATCTGTAGTGATTAGCTCACCGGAGCTTGCGCAAGGCGGTTCCTACACCCTCTACACAGGTGGAAGCTCGACCGGCAGTAATACAGATGGCATGTATATTGATGGTACCTATACAGGTGGAACGAAAGTGACCGATTTCGAAGTATCAAGCATCGTAACTTGGTTGAATGAATCCGGCGTAACGACTGCCAGCAGCGGAGGCGGCTTCGGCGGTGGTGGAGGTGGAGGCGGAAGACCTCAAGGCGGAGGCCGATAATAACGGAAATAGATAAAAAAATGCCCTTTCGGACATCTTATCCGAAGGGGCATTTTTTTCCGTTATTCGCATTTTCATCAAACGCTTTCATTTTCGGAAGGTTGCGATTAAAGGGACGGAATTAAGGCCGTTATCAGAAAATTCGCAATCAAAACCGAATGATTAAAGAGCGCTTATTGTAAATGTTCGTTTTAAATCATTGACAAACAAGGAAGCAATTGATTAAAATGAGTTTCTAAAAATAGATGCATCAGTGCGCAGTATAATTTGACTTTAGGAGGCTAGTGAATAGCGATGGAACGATTTTTTCGCTTGAAAGAGCATGGTACGAACATTCGTACGGAGATTATGGCAGGACTGACGACCTTCATGACCATGGCGTACATACTGGCTGTTAATCCGATTGTGCTCACACCAGCCGGATTTGACTGGGGAGCCGTATTTTTGGCGACGGCACTGTCAGCAGGTATTTTCACGATTGCCATGGGGCTGTTCGTTAATTTTCCCGTAGCTCTCGCGCCCGGAATGGGGCTTAATGCGTATTTTGCAGCTACGGTTATTTCTTCACAGGCGACTGGAAAACCGATTTCCATCGCGATGGGACTTACAGCGGTTTTTATTTCGGGTATTATTTTTATTATATTGACCGTCACTCAAATCAGGCAAATGCTGATTACAGCCGTACCAGACAGCCTTAAGCATGCGATTACTGTCGGTATCGGCTTGTTTATCGCGATTATCGGCCTGAAGGGCAGCGGCATTATGACGATTGCCGTATCCAGCTTCACGGACATTAAGCAGGGCGCTTATACCGACGTATCGGGCTCGGAGACGGTTATTCACCTTGGCAGCCTGCACAATGGTACGGTAGCACTCACGGTTGTGGCGCTATTCATTATCGGGATTATGATGGTGCTTCGCATTCCTGGGGCGATTTTGTGGGGAATTTTGCTCACGACGGCCATTGCGATTGTTATCGGTCAGGTGAACGTCAGCGAGAAACTGAGCGGACAAACATGGGTGCCTGATTTTTCAAAAATGAATTTATTCCACTTTGATTTCCCAGGTGTATTGGAAGTTGGCCTCGTGACCGTCATTCTAACGTTTACGTTCGTCGAGCTGTTCGATACCTTCGGAACGCTTGTCGGCACGGCGAACCGCGCTGGCTACATGAAAGATCCGGTGGAAGGCAAGAAGCGCATCGGCAAAGCGATGTTCGTCGATGCTATCGGCGTTAGCGGCGGCGCAATGCTCGGAACGAGCACAGTGACAGCGTTTGTGGAAAGCTCCTCCGGTATCGCGCAGGGCGGACGTACAGGCCTCACCTCGGTTACGACAGGTATCTGCTTCCTGCTGGCTGTGTTCCTCTCGCCGCTCGTTGCACTTGTGCCTCCAGCAGCTACGAATGCGGCTCTTATTATTGTCGGCGTGCTGATGATGCAGTCGATCAAGGAAATTGATTTTTCGGATATGGTTTATGCAATTCCGTCATTTTTGACGCTCGCCTTGATGCCATTTACGTACAATATTGCGAACGGCATTTCGTTCGGTATCGTATCGTACGTTGTATTGGCCTCGGTTGCCAACCTGTCAGGCAAAGCAAAGGAAAAATACCATATTCACTGGCTCATGTGGATACTCGCCGTGCTCGTCATCGGGCGCTACGTATTCATGGGCGGCGAATAAACAACAAAAAGCGTTCAACCCGCTCATGCAGCAGGGTTGAACGCTTTTTTTACGTTTAATAAGGATAAAGAAATTCGTACAAGCCATTACTTGAAAAACAGGAAGCTCGTTGGCAGCTTGCGGAGCTGGCGATCGGAAGGGCTATTAATGACGCTGCCGTTCCAGATCAGCGACGAGGAGCCGCCGCCATCGAGATTAAAGCCATTAACGGCGCCGTAGCGCTTAAGTAAAATTTGCAGTTCTTCCAGCGTCGCGCCGGAGCTGCCATTCTCGTTATAGCCATCGGCGACGAGAAGTAGCAGCTGATTGTCCTTGTAGTTCGCGATGACCGTGCGAGGTGCGCGCTTCGGGCTATTTTTCCACTTATCGGGAATCGGCATGGCGGCACCATTTTGCAGCAGAACAGGCACGAACGAAGCGCCAAACTTCATGTGCTGGCTATCGAGCTGCGCCTTGCTCGTGAACTTACCGCCGACGAGCTCGTTATCCTCGTTCAAGCCGACAAAAAATAAATCGGCAAACGATGGCTCAAAGCCATTCACATATTCGCCGTCAATCATCGTCGTGCTTAGCGGGTAGCGAACGCCCTGAGCGTCTGCGAAGCCTCCGGCATTGATACCGATATACGCGCCGAGGCGCTTCACCGCTGCGAGCGTCGTCTCCGCGCCGCCATACTTGTCTCCGCCGAGCGACATTTTCATTGCATCGTCTGATTTCAGCTCGATTTTCACCGCGTAGCTTTGAAAGTTTTGCGTCTTGATTTGGAAGAGCTGGGCGCGAAGCTTGTCCGTATTAACGGTAGCCGACGGTGCTCCAAGCTTGCTCGTAATGAGCTGGTCGTAAATTTCAAGCGGTATGCGGGCTTGGGCAGCTGCGGTGCTGGCGATTTGCTTCATTTCCGCATTGGTCCGGTTATACAGCGTAATTTCCTTCTTAATCAGCTTTCCCGTCTGCTCGGCTGTTGTACGAGCCTGCTCCAGTCCCGCCGCTGTCTTCGAGGTGAAGGCTGCGGGCTCTTGCCGCTGCGCTTCAGCCTCGTGAACGGGAAAAGCAGTGGTGGACAGCTCAACGGCCACCTCCGACAGCAGCAGCCAAAGCAGCATGCCGAGAAAAGGGGTACACGCGAGCAGCATCGTCCTATTGAGTGCTTTTACGGATACATTCATTTCAACACATCCAGATTTTTTTGCAGTTCGTTCAGCTTCTTCTTCACTTCATTAAGCTGGGTGTACAGCTTGTTGCTGTTGTCGGTCTTGGAATCGGCATTATCCTTCGTAAAGGTCAACAGCTCATTCAAGGCATCCACCTTGGCATCGAGCTGGGCCAGCTCTTCCTTATAGGAAGCTTCCAGCTTGTCCATCCGCTGCGTGTAGTCCTGCTGCATCGCAGCGATTTGCGCGGACGTCTGGCGCTCCAGATCAGCTGCGACGTCGCGCTGGATTTTGTCGCTGTACCATTTGGCGCCCATAATGCCGCCGGAAATGAGAATGATCCAGACGATAACGAATACGAAAAAAGCGCGATTGCTCCGTTTGCGCCGCCGCAGCGGCTCATGGTGGCTGGAGAGCTCAGCTTCTTGCAAGTTGCTCATATTTTAACGTTCACCTCATTTTGAAAGTCATATTGTGTGCTGCAACGAGGCTGAACGAACTGCAATCGTAACCTGACTTATACGGCTATAGTATTGGACGGAAAAAAAGCCATTTTGTTGCGCGTGTCACTACATTGTAACAAAGAATAGGGCGCAGGTCTTGTTGTCCTTTTGCGGAGGCTGGCAGTTGAGGTATAATAAGGGTCAGGCGATTGTATAGCAGCAGCGGCTGCAGCAAGCCTGTAAAGGAGGCTGTATAGACATGTCAGTTGAGTTTAATGAAACCCAGAATGAGTCACCATCCTATGAAAAGGCGATATTCGCCGGAGGCTGTTTCTGGTGCATGGTTTCTCCATTCGAGGAGATGCCCGGCATTATCGAGGTAGTATCGGGCTATACAGGCGGTCATGTGCCGAATCCAACCTATGAACAAGTCTGCTCGGAGACGACAGGCCATACTGAAGCGGTGCAAATTACATTTGATCCGGCGATTTTCCCCTATGAGAAGCTGCTTGATGTTTTTTGGCAGCAGATCGATCCAACCGATCTGGCTGGCCAGTTCGCGGATCGCGGCAACTCGTACCGTCCCGGCATCTTTTATTATAGCGAGGAACAACGGGAGAAGGCGGAAGCCTCGAAGAAGGCGCTTGATGCAAGCGGCCGATTCGATAAGCCTGTCGTAACGCCGATTGAACCGGCGCAGCCTTTTTATTTGGCGGAAGATTATCATCAGGGCTTCTACCGTTCAAATCCGCAGCGCTACAAATCTTACCGCAAAGGCTCTGGACGTGAGGATTTCCTCGCAAACCATTGGCAATATAAGAAGAGTCTGGGAGAGCTGAAAGAGCGACTGACGCCTATTCAGTTCGAAGTGACGCAAAACAGCGGCACGGAGCGGGCATTTACTGGCGAATATTGGGATCATAAAGAAGAAGGCATCTATGTGGATATCGTGTCGGGAGAGCCGCTGTTCAGCTCGCGCGACAAGTTTGATTCAAGCTGCGGCTGGCCAAGCTTTACGAAGCCGATTCAGGAATCGAAAGTAACGGAGCACCGCGATATTAGCCATTTTATGATCCGTACGGAGGTCCGCAGCAAGGCGGCTGATTCGCATCTGGGGCATGTTTTTAATGATGGCCCTGGACCAAATGGCTTGCGCTACTGCATTAATTCCGCAGCTCTTCGTTTTATTCCAAAGGATCAACTTGAGGCAGAGGGCTATGGCGAGTATGCGGCCTGGTTGAAAGCTTAATTTGAGGAACGGGGGAATGGACATGCAAGTGGAAGAGGCTATAAGGGGAAGACGTACAATCGGAAGGGTCAAACAGGACCCGATTGATCGCCGTCTCATTGAAAAGCTGCTGGAGGCGGCTAGCTGGGCGCCGAGCCACCATAATACGCAGCCATGGAAATTTATCGTCATGACAGGAGAGGGCCGCGCCAAGCTGGGCGAAGGCTACGCGCGCGTTGCGCTGGCTTCACTGGAGACCGGCATAGGTACCGCTCTTGAGGACCGCCTGGCGAAGGAGCGCTCTAAAGCCTACCGTGCCCCTGTCGTCATTGGCGTCGTATGCTCGCCGGCAGAGGACCCGCGCGCTGTCTATGCGGAAGAGCTGGCGGCCGCGCATGCCGCTGTGCAAAACCTGCTGCTCGCGGCCCATGCCAATGGACTGGGCTCCATCTGGCGCTCAGGCGAGCCCATGTACCATCCGCTGATGAAGGACACATTTGGCCTTGATGCGGAGGAGCAGTTTGTTGCCCTTATTTATCTCGGATATCCCGATATGCAGCCATTGGAAGCGAAACGGACATCCGTCTCCGATAAGACGGTATGGCTGGAAGGGTAAAATGAATTATAGATTTTAATAGCCGAAGTCCCAAGCCTTCCTGAACCGCATTAGCATGCGGGGATGGGAGGCTTTTTGGCGTGGAATAGCAGCTTCAGGACACTTAAGCCGATAAAAAAGTCGTGAAACTGGCAGTGATAGGTCGTCCAAGCGGCGGCACATCGAGGGAAGGCCAGACTACAATGAAGAAAAACAGATGAGCAGCCTGGTGAATAACCGAGAGCTTGGTCACTGCCCTTCCAGAGGAGGAACTGAATATGCTATTTTCTAATCCTATATTAAGCGGTTTTTATCCTGATCCGAGCGTGTGCCGTGTCGGGGACGATTATTACTTGGTGACGAGCTCGTTTGAATATTTTCCAGGCGTTCCGATTTTTCATAGTACGGATTTGGTCAACTGGCGGCAAATCGGGCACTGCCTGACGAGAGAAAGCCAAGTACCCCTGCACGGAAGCCCAAGCTCCAGAGGGATTTTTGCGCCGACACTAAGGCATCACAATGGGCGCTTCTATATGATTACGACGAATGTATCGGTAGTCAAAAATTTTTACGTATGGGCGGACAGCCCTGAGGGCCCTTGGTCGGAGCCGGTATGGCTTGAGGATTGGCCGGGTATCGATCCGTCGCTGCTCTTCGATACGGATGGGAAAGTCTATATTACCGGAACGAGCGTCATGTTTGGCGGTGAGCTTCCGGGCATTTACCAGGCAGAGCTGGATTTGCAGTCGGGCCATCTGCTTAGCGAGCGGAAGCTGATCTGGGAAGGAACAGGCGGTTCCTTTCCTGAAGGGCCGCATCTTTACCGAATCGGCGCGTGGTACTACCTCATCATTGCCGAAGGCGGTACCGAATACGGGCATATGGTCACTGCGGCGAGGAGCAAGGAGCCGTTTGGACCGTTTGAAAGCTGCCCGCATAATCCGATTTTGACGCAGCGCAGCACGGATAACCCGATACAGGCGACCGGACATGCCGAGCTTATCCAAATTTCCGAGCAGCAATGGTGGGCGGTGTTTCTTGGCATCCGCCCGATAGGCTACCCGGCGGCGCATCATTTGGGCCGCGAAACGTTTGGCGCGCCAGTGACTTGGACTGCGGACGGCTGGCCGATCATTGGCAACCATGGCCGGGCGGCATTAGAGCTGGAGTCACCGTCATTGCCGCTCTGCGAGCGGGAAGCGTGGCAGGAGCTGGATGATTTCAATCAACCGCAGCTCGCGCTCAGTTGGAATTTTTTGCGGAATCCGAGCGAGTCAAGCTGGTCGCTTGCGGAGCGTCCGGGCTGGCTGGCGCTGCACGGCAGCGCCTATACGCTGGACGATACGGAGTCGCCTGCATTTGTTGGCCGGAGGCAGCAGCATTTTAAGGCAAAATGGTCGACTTTAATGGCATTTCAGCCGCAGCAGGACGGAGAGGAAGCGGGGATGACGGTGCTCATGAATGAGCGCTACCATTATGAAATTGCACTCGCCAGGCTGGAGGGCAAAAATCGGGTGATTTTGCGCCGCCGGATCGGAAGCCTTTGGAAAATTGAGCATTCGGCGGATTACAACGACTCACTTATCGAGCTTGGCATTGCAGCAAATGAAACCCATTATACGTTTACCTACTCAGTACCGGATGGGCAGACGCATGTATTAGGAACGGGAGAATGTGCCATGTTATCCAAAGAGGTAGCTGGCGGCTTTACAGGGGTGTATGCCGGACTTTATGCAACGGGAAATGGAGAAAACAGTACAGCGCCAGCGTATTTCGACTGGTTCAAATATGAAATAGAGGCATAGCAGGAAGCGTATGGCAGCTGGGAGCGATTTTCGACAAAGGTTTCGACAAATTTCCCGATAAAGATTGATCTTCCTTCCTAGAGCGTGCTAAGTTTCATGATAATGGCATTGAAATTTTGGCTCATTATCTATATAGTCGCGGAGAACGGGGGGCTTGTGGATGAACAGTCGATTGAAAATTTTATCGTGGAGCTCGATCCGAACGAGATTGATTACCAGCGTTTTACTATTTACATTGCCGCTCATCGTATTGCTGCTGTATAACAGCTTTTATTCGATTGATGTCGTGCGCAATCAGGTGGCCAACTCGAACCGGAATATGATGACCTTGTATATGGATCAGATTGACCAGAGCCTCGAGGATGTTGATCAATATGTGAACAGCATCGCCGCTGTTGATCCGGATTTGCTCGTAATGGGCACGACAAGGCAGCCGGATGAATATTATATGGCGAAAATCAGCCTGTCCAACAAGCTGTCGCAAGCGCTGGCGATTTATAAAAGCATGGATGCTTTTTTCGTCTATTCGGATCAGGAGAAGGAATTAATGCTTAGTCCGCAAGTAGGCAGGCCCTTCGGAGAACGGGAAAGAATGCGGGGGTTTTTGAACCAGGTGATGCTCGACAAGAACAGCAACGGAAGCTTGCTGAATACCGCTCATTGGAAAATTACGCAGTTGAATAATCAATATTATATTTATCATATCGTGGAATCGGGCGGCAGCTATATTGGTGCCTGGGTAAATGCCAATCGATTAATTGGCGCGCTGGGATTGATTGATCTGGGTGAAAAGGGACAGTCGCTGCTGACGACGAGCGATGGAATCCCGCTAACGACGTCCAGTCTGTTTCAGGAACATGGTATTGAGCTCAATCATAGCTTGGCTGATTATTATATGACCGGGGATCAAACCCGGTTTCTTGTCGTAGGCTCCCCTTCGCTTCGAGGGGATTTTAATCTAGTTGCGGTCATACCAGATGAAAAAATACTTGAAAATCTCCCATATTTGCGGAGTCTGATCACCTTTGTCGCGCTGGGCTCGCTGATCATTTTACCGCTTGGACTGCTTATGCTGCGCCGGGAAATATTGATCCCGCTAAACCGGATTTTAGCGGCGATGAAGCGGATACGTGAAGGCAATCTGGACGTCCGAATCAAGGCTGCTCCTAGTGCCGAGGAGTTCAAGCTAGTTAACGAAACGTTCAATACGATGATGGCGGATATTCAGCAGCTGCGAATTGATGTATACGAGGAGCAGCTGAGCAAGCAAAAGGCGGAATTGCAGCATTTGCAGCTGCAAATCAATCCCCATTTTTTCATGAATTCTCTGAATATGATGTACAGCCTTGCCCAGGTGCGCAATTATGAGCTGATTCAAGAGCTGACGCTGTGTTTGGTAGGCTATTTCCGCTATATGTTTCGCAGCAATCTCAGCTTCGTTTCCTTGAAGCAGGAGCTGGATCATGTAAGCAACTATGTCCGCATTCAGGAGCTGCGTTATCCGGACAGCCTGACAAGCAGCATCGAGGCGCCTGATTATATGATGAATGCCAGCCTGCCGCCGCTCATTATTCAGTCCCTTGTTGAAAATGCCGTAAAATATGCCGTAACGCTGGATGAAGCGGTGCATATTCATATTCGCATCGAGCTTCTGGATACGACCGATGAACCCAAAATGCGAATTGTCGTGCAGGACACCGGCAAAGGCTTCGATGAAGAGGTATTGAAGGAGCTTCAGGAAGGAAGAAAATTAATGAGGGAACAAGGCGGTCAGGTCGGCATTTGGAACATTTGCGAACGGCTGCGGCTGCTCTATGAAGGCCGGGGGCAAATATCATTCGCCAACGCTCACGGTGGAGGGGCGATTGTTGAAATCATCCTGCCGATGAATGCGGAAGCGGAGCATAGCTAGCGAAGGGGGAGTTTACATGTATTCGGTACTCATTGTCGATGATGAAGTGCATGCGGTCAAGGCGATTGAATCGGCCATCGATTGGGACAAGCTTCAAGTGAGCGAAGTGTATACCGCCTATAATATCCGCCAAGCGAAGGAAATATTCGATCAGCAGGCCATCGATCTGATGCTGTGCGATATTGAAATGCCGCAGGGCAGCGGATTGGAGCTGCTGGGGTGGGTGCGTGAGAAATACCCGAAGACGGAGTCGGTGTTTCTGACCTGCCACGCCGATTTTGAATTCGCGAAGCAGGCGATGAAGCTCGGCAGCCTTGATTATATTCTCAAGCCGATTCCCTATGCGGAGCTGGAGAAGGTTATTGTCAAAGCGACCGACAAAATCAATAAGGACAGCGAGCTCGCCCAGTTCAGCGAATACGGGCAATATTGGTTTAAGCAGCAGCCGATTATGACGGAGCGGTTTTGGCTGGACATTTTGAACCAGACGATTCCAGCTTATGAAATCTCGATTAAAGAGGCGGCAACTGAGCGTTATTTGCCCTATATGGAGCATTTGCGGCATTTGCCGATTCTGATCTCGGTTCAGCGCTGGCGCAAAAAGCTGTCGGTACGCGATGAAAAAATTATGGAAATTGCCCTGCGCAATGCGGCGGAGGAGACGATTTTGAACCATGGCGCTAGCGGGCATTTGGTGCAATGGGAAAAAGACAAGCTCGTTGCGCTGCTGCCGATGGAGATCAATAACGAGCCGGAGCTTGCGGCTTTGCGAGACGCCTGCTCCTTGTTTATTTCGGCTTGCAATGCCTATTTCTATTGCGATCTTTCCTGCTACATTGGCGAGCCCGTGCCTAGCTACCAGCTGTCGGCGATGGCAAGGCGGCTAGCCGGCCTCGATCAGAACAATGTTGCGCTTAGCAATATCGTTTTGCATACTAGCGGCAGATCAAGCCTGACGCCAGAGATGAAGCTGCCCGATTTAAGCCTGTGGGCCGTGCTGCTGAAGGAAGGCTCCAAGGACAAGCTGCTCGCGGCAATAGACGCTCATCTTAAGGAGTGCATTCGGCTGGGAACGCTTGATGCGAAGCGGCTGCATACGTTTCATCAGGATTTTCTGCAAATGATGTATTATATGCTCCAGTTGAAGGGTATTGGGGCCCATCAATTGTTTGGCGATGATGAGTCTATTGAGCTGTCGAGCCGGGCGAGCCGTTCGGTGACGGACATGTATGCCTGGATCGATCATATTGTGACCAAAGCGGCGGATTATGCGAAGTCTGTTGAAGAGACTCAGACGGTAGTCGAGCGGGTCATTGCTTATATTAAGCTGAATCAGAACAAGGAAATTACGCGCGAGGAGCTGGCGAATCATGTGTTTTTGAACCCAGACTACTTAACGCGTATTTTCAAAAAGAAAACAGGCTTGTCCATTTCCGATTATTTGCTCAATGAGCGTCTGCTTGTAGCGAAGGAGCTGCTGATGCAGACGGATATGCCGGTCAGCGCGATAGCGGTTCACGTAGGCTATGCGAACTTCTCGCATTTTTCAAGGATGTTTAAGAAGTACGCAGGCGTCAATCCGCTGGAATTCAGGCAAAACTATGAGCTCGAGCAGCAGGGCCGTTGAAATGGTCGGAAAACGCTTACCAAAAAGTCGTCTGCGGGGCAGTAGCGGGTATGGGGATTCTCTACAATGAGGATAGATTCACTCGTTAGAGACGAGCCGAATCTCGATACTATAAAGCATCGGGGGAATTACGAATGAGAAGGATAACAACAATGATTAGCTTGGTCCTCGTGCTGGGCATGGTGCTGAGCGCATGCGGCGGCGGCAACAAAGGCAGCAATGGAGAAGCGGGCACAGGCACAGCAGGAGCAACCAATTCGGGCGGCAAAACAGATGCGGCAGCAGAGCTTACCGTTGCGTATGTGACGTTCGGCAATACGCCTACTGACCTGCAGGCGGTTCAAGATGAGCTGAACAAGCTGACTAAAGAGAAAATCAATGCAACGGTGAAGCTTCTCCCAATCGGTATCGGCGCTTGGAACCAGCAAATGAATCTCATGCTTACGAGCAACGAGAAGCTGGATCTGATCGTAACGGGCAGCAGCGCGACGTTTGGTTATGCGCCGCAAGTAGCGAAGGGCCAGCTGCTTCCGATTGACGATCTGCTAGAGCAGTATGGACAAGGCATTAAATCGGCAGTAGGCGAAGATTTTATTAAAGCAAGCAGCATTGGCGGCAAAATTTATGCTGTGCCTTCGATTCGTGATTTGGCGGTCAATTATGGCGTGCTGGTCCGGAAGGATCTTGCTGATAAATACGGCATCGACGCCTCCAAGATCAACTCCCTTGACGCGTTGGAAGGAATGATGAAAACGCTGAAAGAGAACGAGCCGAGCATGGCGGCTATCTCTCCGGGAGCGGCTGGGCAATCGATTGCTGACTACCTGCTCAAGCTTGATAAATTAGGTGACGGCTTTGGCGTGCTGATTAACAATGGGCAGGATGATTTAAAAGTAGTCAACTACTTTGAGACGCCAGAATATGCGGAGCTGCTCAAGCGTATTCGCGGCTGGTATCAAGCCGGTTATATTTTGAAGGATGCGGCGACGAACAAAGAAGGCATCGCGGATTTGATTAAAGCGGGACGTACCGCTGCTTATGTGGCTAACCTGAAGCCTGGCATCGAAATGCAGGAATCGCGCATTGTGGGTACGACAATTGTGAAGGGTGAAATTACGGCTCCAGTCGCCAAAACAGAAACGGTAACTAACATTATGTGGGGCATTCCGCGTAATGCGACGAATCCTGAAGCATCCATGAAGTTCTTGAACCTGATGTACAGCGACAAAGATATTATTAACTTGATGGACTGGGGCATTGAAGGCAAGCATTATGTGAAAACCGATCAAGAGAACGTTATTAAATATGCAGATGGCGTAGATGCCAACAACAGTGGCTACAACCCGAATACAGGCTGGTTATTCGGCAACCAGTTCATGTCCTATTCTTTTGAAGGGGATAACCCGGATATTTGGAAAGAAACAGATGAATTTAACAAAAAAGCAACAAAATCCAAGGCACTAGGCTTTACCTTCGATTCCGCGTCGGTAAAAACCGAGTTTGCTTCGGTAACGAATGTTCTGAATCAATACAAGCTGGGTCTGGAAACAGGTACGCTTGATCCGGACAAAACACTGCCAGAATTTATCTCCAAGCTGAAAGCAGCAGGCATCGACAAAATCGTAGCCGAAAAACAGAAGCAGCTTGATGCATGGGCGGCAGCGAAATAAAATAGGCAAAGCAATCTGGCGCAAACACAGCAACCGCCAATCCTCCTCGTGAGGGTTGGCGGTTGCTTGTATTTTACCGATTACGCTTCGATTTCCAGACCAATGCCGAGCTCCCGAGCCTTTTGCACCCAATAGTTCGCTGTTGCAATATCAAAGACGGCCATTCCCATCGGGCAAAATAGAACGGGCTCAGCCGGATCGAATCCAGCAAGCGCGCTGCGGCATACGACATCGGCGAGCGAGCGGGTACCTTCTTTCTCCAGCCCCCGCTCCTTATGGAGCATCTCAATGTCGGTGTTTTCCCGGCATACCTCATCCCAATCATCGACGATGATGGCGTTTACGCTGCTCAAGGCTGCCGCGGTGTAGTCGCGCAGCGAAACGTCCAGCAGCAGGCTGCCTGGAAGGGGCGGAAGATCAATGTAGCGCTTGTCGCTTACCGTACAAGTAATAATGACGTTGCAGCGGCTGTATAGCTCTTGCCAGCTGCCTGCCACCTTCGTTCGTCCACGTAGTCCGACTTTCTTACCAGCGGCGGCATCGGTGACAGCAGTGCTGACAACATCGGCAGCAGTAGTTGCGGCAAGGTTGATATCGTCCAGCTCAACTCCGCGAATGTCATAAACATAAGCTTCATCGATTGTTTCGCCGAACAGCTGCCCGCACATGTCGTAATGCAGCTGGCCGACTGGGCCGAAGCCGATAATGCCGAGCGTTATGCGATGCGGCTTGCTTGGCTGCTGCGCGCTGCGCGCACGCAAATATTGGCGAAGCAGCACAGCGCTAACGGCAGCTGTCCGTGCTGCGCTCGGCAGCGGTGCATGGACAATCGCATACGGCTTGCCCGTGTCTGCATCATTCAGCACCAGCAGGCTGTGCGCTCTGGGCAGTCCGGCATGAAGGTTGCCAGGAAAGCTGGCAATCCACTTTATGCCGGCTGTATGCATGCTGCCACCGACATAGGCGGGCATGGCAATGATTCGGTTTGCCGCATGGCCGCCGTATCGCAAATATGGCTTTACCGGCTGGGCATAATCGCCGCTATCCATTACATGCACCGCATCTTCAATCTGATCCGCCAGCTCCTGCCAATGGAGTCCAACGGCACGGATATGTTTTTCCCCAAGGTAAATCAAGCTCGTTCCCCTTCCTCATGGTGGAATTGCTGCTGAACCCAATCATCATTGTAGACCGTATCCATATAGCGTTCGCCGCGATCATGTAAAATAACGGTGCAAACAGAGCCATCTGGCAGCTCATGCATCATCGATTGAAGGGCAAAAATAACGGCGCCGGACGATGGCCCGGCCAAAATCGCCTCCTGCTTCACCAGCATCTGGCAGCCAGCAACTATATCGGCATCGTTCACTTTTATCGCATAGTCCATAAATCGGCTTTGCCCGAACGGAGGAACGATGCCGGCTCCGAGGCCCGGAAACAATCTGCTCCCGCTGACACCGCCAAAAATAACGCTGCCCGCCGCATCGACCGCCACAATTTTCGTATCCAGCTTATGGTCGCGGGCATACAGCGCGCACCCGAGCATGGTGCCGCAGGTGCTGACGCCGCCAACGACATAATCAACCCGGCCCAGCGCCTGGACAATTTCCTGCATGGTGCCCTCATAATGCGACAAATAATTATGCTCATTGTTGTATTGATTCGGCCAGTAGCTGCCCGGAATGTCGGCAAGCAGCTGCTGAACGCGGTTCAGCCTGGCAGGCAGAAACTCGCCCGTGTCTGGGTCTGGCTCCTCAACGAGCTCAATGTCGGCGCCATAAGCGCGCATAATGCGGATGTTTTGCTGCGTCGTTCTAGGGTCTACGACGCTAATAAACCGCATTCCGAGATAGGAACAGATCGCGGCGAGGCTGATTGCCATATTGCCCGAGCTGGATTCGACGATGACAGAGCCGGGCCCGATGCGGCCCTGCTCCAAGGCCGCAGCAATAATGCGAGCGGCGGAGCGGTCCTTCGCGCTGCCATTCGGGTTAAGCATTTCCAGCTTGGCATGCACGGTAATTCCGCGATCATTCGCAAACAGCTTTGACAGTTGGACGAGCGGCGTCTGACCGATACAAGAAAGCCAATCTTTTCTCATGGGCGATTACCGCCTCCTAAAAATAAAGTTTTTTCGACTTGACCGCTCCCCGCTCAAGCGTCTCATCCTCCGCTGCCCGCGTCACCACGATGCCGGACAGCATGCGACCCCGAATCATTTGGCCAATCGCTTCAATTTTTTGCTCAATGGCTTGCTGAATAACGGCAAGCATGCTATCTTCCAAAATTTTGCTGCGAATATGGATGGACAGTTTATTGCCCTGCAGCCGGACGCGCAGCTCGGCGTCATTGACGAATTGCTGGACGACGCTTTCGATGTCGTAGAGGCTTATTTTTTCCCCGTGCTTCAGATCGGTTCCGATCCGTTTCGAGATACAGCTGAATGTTTGCCTTACCTGTCCATCAATCGTGACAGTGCCGAAATCCCTAACCACATCGTAGGTGACATAACGGACGGCGGGAAACAGGGTACGCTTAAATGACGTAAGCACAAGCACCGTTTCATTGTCATCGAGCGTATCAAAGCGTGGATCTACTTCGTCTGCGCGGAGCGCTTCGGCATGAATGCCAGCATCTAGCACATAAACGCTATGCTCGTGAGAGTAGGAAGCAATGGCGCCGATCTCTATGGAGCCGTAGGTGTCGAGAATATCGCTTGCGCCGATGCCGAACCGTGCAGCCATATTGGCCTGCCAGGCTGGCGGCGCAATTTCGCCGACAATAATAATTTTTTGTATGCCGAAGGCCTTTGGATCTGGTGCGGCGGCAGCGATGGCATCGAGAATGGAAGGCATCGTATACAGCAGCTGCGGGCGAAAAGTGGCGAGGCGCTTGATATGCTCCTCTATCGGCAAGGCGAAGGAAAGCGAGTCTGCTTGGAAGCCAAGCTGCTGAAAAATCGTAATGGCGGTGCTAGCCGCATGTCCCGTTCCCATATCGGCGAGCGCCCTTGTGACAACTGCCGGGCCCCTTGCCAGCCACTCCCGGAAGCAGGCCGCTTTGCTGGCGATATATTGCTCGTCATCCTCCGGAGAATAATAAATCGCTTTGCGTATGCCGGAGGACGTTCCCGACGTACGGTACACGGAGAGCCCGGGTTCCGTACGCAGCTCCTGCGTGAAATAATGCGCCTCCAACCTGTCTGCCGTCATCAGCGGCAGTTCTGGCAGTATGGCGGCGTTTGGATCAATGCCTCGCTCTGCAAGCAGCTCTCCATACCAAGGATGAAAATGGCAAATAAGAGCAAGCTGCTGCTGAATCGTCTGTTTTGGCTCCATCTATGCATATGCCTCCTAACTAATGGACCGCTGGCGGTCACGTATTGGGAATCGAAGCAAAAACGACTTTGTCGTCCTTCTGGGACGAGCGAAGAGCTTTGCCCTAGAATTCTAAGCGGATATAAGGATGAAACTTATAAATTCTTAGAATCGAACAAACATTCTGACAGGCTGCCTTAATTAAGCATATGAAGCCGCAGCATGATGGTTCGTTCTATGCCGACAGCGGCCTACAACCATTTTTGAAAAGGTTCGTATGCTAATAGAGAATTGGAATGGAGGGGTAAAGTGACGAGGAACAGAAAGTTAGCGAAGGGTTTGCGAGCAAGGAGCCATAGTGGCAAGGGAAGCAAAAGTGTACGTACTAAAGGTGGAATTATTGGGGGTAAGTGGAGCAAAACGATTGCGATGCGGAAGGATCTAATGCTGAAGAAGCACATCCCGCGGACAAAGTTGGCGACGAAGGACAGCTTGCGCAGCATGCTGAAGCAATACGGAATGGTCTATGTGAAGCCGTCACATGGCTCACAGGGGCGCGGGGTCATGAAGATGCAGAAGCTGGGGGCGAAGTACACGTATCAATTAGGTTCGAAAAAATCGACCTTCACCACTTACGAGGCAGCTTACCGTTCGATTCATAAGGAAATGAAGGGGAAGCGATATTTGGTGCAGAAGGGCATTCGCCTGCTAAAGCATAAAGGACGCCGTTTCGATATTCGGCTTATGGTGCAGCGCGCACCGCAGGGCGGCTGGGCAGCGACCGGGACGCTTGGCAGAGCGGCCCATCCGGGCAAAATTGTAACAAATGGCAGCCAAGGCGGCTCGATCTATTCGACCGTGCAAGTGCTTAAGTCACATGCTGGGCCAGCAGGGCGCTGGAAATTGCTGAAAAGCATGGATCGGCTTGGCCTTCGTACAGCGCGGCTGCTGCGCGGCATTTCTCCCGGCATCAAGGAACTGGGCCTCGACTTTGCCATCGATGCGAAGCTAAAGCCATGGATTCTAGAGGTGAATACCGTGCCGGCCGTTTGCCCGTTCTCGCTGCTTGCCGATAAGTCCATGCTGCGCCGTATCGTCCGGTATGGCAAAGCCTACGGAAAAACCTACCAGCTGAAATGCACCAAGGCGAAGCGCGGAAAATAAGCGAGGAGGCCGTGTCTATCGCGAACGGGTGACCTTATGTTTGGCCTGCCAAGGAGGCAGGCCAGGCGTAAGGCCTTTTTTTCAGCCTGCTTGTTTCCCACGGCAGTGGCCTACTTGAACGTATATTCGTGCTCAAAGCGATTGATAAAATAATCCATCACCGGCGCATTCGGCCGGTTTTGCGCCCGAACCCAGCCAAAGTGGACAGGCTGCTGAAAAAAATCTTCAATTTCCAGCATCGCAAATTGCCGGATCGTTTCGTTGGCGTTTTGCCTAAAGGAATAGTCGTGGCCGATCGAGACGGCCAGCCCCTCCAGCAAAGCGCTTTGAATGGCGACATCGTAATCGGTTCGAAACAGCACCTCCACGGGCCCGTGCTGCCTGGTAAAATCATGGATGAACTGGTCGACGTGGTCGTCCTTGTACAGGACGAATGGGTATTGTCGCAATTCCTCCGGCGATATGGTAGCTCGGGAGGCAAGCGGAGATTGGGCGCCAATGAGTGCGACCATTTTTCCCTTGCACAGTGAATGAAACGAGAGACCGTCTATCGGCAGCTTGTCTTCCCGCATGGCAATCATGCCGAGATCAGCCATCCCCTCCCGCACGCTGCCAAGCGTATTCAATGAGCCATCCTCCGTTACCTCGATGCGGAGAGCGGGATGCTCCTTTTTCAGCCAGGCGATCACTTTAACCATCGTCTTCATTTGGGCGGGCATCGTGGACAAGCGAAGCTCGCCGCTTAGGCTGCTCAGATTGCTAGCGGCTTCGAGGCGGATTTCCTCGATTATTTTGGCTGCTTCATGCACTTTTTTTATAATGGCTGCACCCTCAGCAGTAGGCAAGGTTCCGGTTCGGGCACGTTTGAACAGCTTCAGCCCGAGTTCTTTTTCAAGACTAGTGAGGGATTGGCTGAGGGCAGATTGGGAAATATGAAGATTCGCCGCTGCTTCGGATAAGGAT
Source organism: Paenibacillus sp. JT22N15 (assembly GCF_059383755.1). Taxonomy (NCBI): domain Bacteria; kingdom Bacillati; phylum Bacillota; class Bacilli; order Caryophanales; family Paenibacillaceae; genus Paenibacillus; species Paenibacillus sp. JT22N15. The sequence continues at coordinate 26,809 of NZ_JBXENV010000006.1, forward strand.
TTGGATTTGCTTAGTTCGACGACATACATCAACTGCTCAAGGTTCATAGGTCGCTTCCTTTACATAAGTTTTGCTTAATTAAATGTAAGTATAATTAAATATATTTAATTTAACAACAGGAGTACAATAGCGGTAAGGCAATATAAGCGCTATCATTTTGTTGCTAAAGGAGATGCTGTTTATGAAAGCTGCTGTTATTTATGGAGCTAAAGATGTCCGTATCGAAAATGTGAACGAGCCTGCAGCTGCGGCAGGCCAAGTGAAAATAAAGGTGGAATGGGCCGGGATTTGCGGAAGCGACCTGCATGCCTACCATCATGGGTTTGGCGTATCGGCCGAGCCTCATCCCGTTACAGGACGCGGCCTTCCGCTTGTGCTAGGCCATGAGTTTGCGGGCGTTGTGACCGAGCTTGGCGAAGGAGTAACCAATCTGGCTGTTGGGGACCGCGTAGCTGTAGAGCCGATTGTGTATGCCGAAGATGATTATTATGTACAGCGAGGCAAATACAATCTGGCTAGTCCGTTTGCTTTCCTTGGCTTGCAGGACGACGGCGGATTTGCTCAATATGCAGTCGCAAATGCCAGCAAAGCTCATAAGCTTCCGGATAATGTAACACTTGAAGAAGGGGCATTGATGGAGCCAACTGCCGTAACGGTTCATGCCGTTAAGGAGAGCCAGTTGAAGATCGGTGATTCGGTCGTCGTTTACGGGGCGGGCCCAATTGGGCTGTTAACGATTATGGCAGCGAAGGCGGCTGGAGCTGCGAGCATTATGGCTGTAGATATTTCGCCGGAACGTCTAAGCAAAGCGCTTGAAGTTGGCGCAACCTCGGTTGTGAACAGCTTGGAAGCAGATGCAACGACAGAAATATTGGCCCAGCATGTGAACGGCGTCGATGTGGCCTTTGAAGCAGCAGGCGCACAAGCGACATTTACCAGTGCTCTTGAGGTCATCAAAAAAGGCGGGCAGCTGCTCATTATTGCCGGTTATGCCAGCCCGGTTACTTTGGATGTGAACAGCATCTTGGTGAAAGAGATATCGATTAAAACGTCACTGGCCTACCATCATATTTTCCCAGAGGTCATCGCCATGGTTTCTTCGGGCCGCCTTGATGTGAAGAAGGTCATTACGAAAAAAATCAAGCTGGACAACCTCGTTGAGGAAGGTCTGGAGCTGCTCATCAAAGACAAAGCGCAGGCTAAAATTTTGATTCATACCCAATCCTGATTCTATTATTAAAAACAAATAGGCTGTTCCAAAGGTCATGCAAATGGGCCTTGGAACAGCCTATTTGTTTTTTTGGCTGGCACGAGGCTCTCAATGGTGGAGCAGGAGCGTCGTAATAGTGCAAATGAGAAGTCGTCTGAGCGGTAGAGGGCGCAAGGGTGCATGCACTATCATCAAAGTATAAGACAGCGACAAGCTCATGCTGAAGAAAGAAGGGGTTCACCTATGGAACAAACGACGGGAAATAAAGGGACAGTGGCAGCGGCAGCTCCCCAGCAGGCAAAGCAGGTTGCCAAATCAAACGTGAAAAAGAAACAGTTCAAGCGCTATTTGCCTTTGTTTCTGATGATGCTTCCGGGGCTGGCGTATTTGATCATTAACAATTATGCACCGATGTTCGGCCTCATTATCGCCTTCAAAAACATCAATTTTGCACAAGGGATTTGGGGCAGCGAATGGATCGGGCTGCAAAACTTCGAATATTTGTTCAAAACGACAGATGCCTACATCATTACGCGGAACACGATTTTGTATAACGGCGGCTTTATCATTTTGAATTTGGTCATAGCGGTAGGAATAGCGATTTTGCTCAATGAGATTCGCAGTAAAATTATGGCCCGCTTTTATCAAAGCGTCGTGCTGCTGCCCTTTCTCATATCCATGGTTATTGTCAGCTATTTGGTTTATGCGGTGCTTAGCATTGAAACGGGCTTTATGAACAAGACGGTTCTGCCGTTTCTGGGACTCGACGCTATTTCCTGGTACAGCGAGGCGCAATACTGGCCCTATATTTTAACCATTGTGCATGTGTGGAAAAGCGTTGGCTTCTACTGCGTCGTTTATTTGGCGGCGATTATTGGAATCGATCAGGAATATTATGAAGCGGCAACGCTCGATGGCGCATCCAAATGGCAGCAAATTAAATCGATTACGCTGCCGCTCATATCGCCAGTGATTACGATGATGACGCTGCTTGCGATCGGCCGGATTTTTTACTCCGACTTCGGCTTGTTTTATCAAGTTCCTATGGACGCAGGTGCGCTCAGTGATACGACAAACGTTATCGACACTTATGTATATCGCGGCTTGATGCAGCTCGGTGATATCGGGATGTCCTCTGCGGCAGGCTTGTATCAATCGTTGGTCGGATTCCTTCTGGTTCTGCTAGCCAACTACATTGTACGCAAAATCAACAAAGACAACGCATTATTCTAAGGAGTGAATGACATGACGCATGAAAATAAATTATGGCAGTGGTCAGCCAACCTGTTTATGATGGCCGTATCGATTGCCTGCCTGCTGCCCTTCGCCTTGCTGGTTATATCTTCTTTCACCGATGAGCAGGCAATTATCAGCAATGGCTATTCCTTTTTTCCAGAACAATTCAGCTTGACGGCTTACCGTTATTTGCTTGATCAATCGCAGGAGCTGCTGCGGGCTTATGGCATTACGATACTGGTTACCGTTCTAGGTACATCGGTCAGCTTAATTATTACATCTATGCTGGCTTACCCGCTGTCGAGAAGAGATATTCCGCTGCGCAACCCACTGGCGTTTTTCGTCTTTTTCACGATGCTGTTCAACGGCGGGCTTGTGCCGACTTACCTCATTTACACCCAATATCTCGATATTAAAAATACGATCTGGGCGCTCATTATTCCGGGCCTCCTGATGAATGGCTTTAACGTTATGCTCATGCGCACGTTTTTCATTACGTCCATTCCTGTTCCGATTTTAGAATCAGCTTACATTGACGGGGCAACTGAATTCAGAACGTTCCGTTCGATCGTGCTGCCGCTGTCGCTGCCGATTTTGGCAACGATTGGCCTGTTCCAGACGATTGGCTATTGGAATGACTGGTTCAACGGGCTCGTTTATTTAACAGATCCGAAGCTGTTCAGCATTCAGAACATTTTGAACCGGATACTGACGGACATTCAATTTCTGTCGAACAGCGGCCTTGGCTCCAATGCAGGTCAAAGCATGGCCAAAATGCCAAGCGGCACCGTGCGGATGGCGATTGCAGTAGTCGGCGTTATTCCAATCCTTATCGCGTATCCTTTTTTCCAAAAATATTTTGTTAAAGGCATTACAATCGGGGCGGTAAAAGGATAGGGGGACGACGGCGATGGCGGAACGTTTACGGCATGTGCTTGCAGGAGAGGAAGAAAACTACATTATGCCTCTTCTGTGGCAGCGCGGCGAGGAGGAAGGGCAGATCCGCGAGGAAATGGAGCGAATATATGCTTCAGGCATTAAGGCGGTCATCGTGGAATCGCGCCCGCATCCAGATATGCTTGGTCCCGGCTGGTGGCGGGATATCGATATCATTATGGACGAGGCGCGCAGCCGCGGCATGAAGGTGTGGTTTTTCGATGACGACCATTTTCCAACGGGACATGCAGCAGGCAAGCTGAAGGAAGCTCCGGCTGAGCTGCGCAGAACGTATTTGGCGGAGCGGCATATCGACGCTGTCGGGCCGGCTCCGCAAGCCTCCTTCCTGCTCAATACGCTGCTCCATCCAGGCGATAAGCTGGTCGCGGTTGTGGCGGTTAAGCGTGGAGGGAAACTAGGCGTTACTGGCGCTGAGCAGCTTAGCGGATTTATCGAGCTGACATCCAGCGTGCAAAATAGCGTGCTTTACTGGGATATTCCCGAAGGCTTCTGGCGCATTTTCGTCCTGATTGAGACGGCGGAAGGCGCGGAGGAAGCGAAGCGGAACTATATTAATCCGATTGTGCCGGAGTCTACGCAGGTGTTAATCGACGCGATTTATGAGGGCTATTACGAGCGGTATCGGGATGATTTCGGCAAGACGCTGGCAGGCTTTTTCTCCGATGAGCCGGGCTTCTACAACGATAAAACGACGTTTGACTTCAATTCCCGATTAGGCAAAAAGGGTATCGTCCTGCCGTGGCGCCACGACATGCTGGAGCTGCTGTCCGCCGAATTCGGGCAGCCTGCTGCGGCGCTGCTGCCGCTGCTTTGGTACGAGGGCGGCGAGCAGACGGAGGCGCTGCGCTATACGTTCATGAATACGGTCAGCAAGCTGTATGCCGAGCATTTCAGCGGCAAGCTGGGCGACTGGTGCCGCGAGCGCGGCGTCGAATATATCGGTCATATCATTGAAGACAACAATGTGCATGCGCGGCTCGGCTGCGGGCCGGGACATTTCTTCCGCTCGATGTGGGGCCAGGATATGGCGGGCATTGACGTTGTGCTGCATCAAATTATGCCGGGTTTTGACGAGGTGCCGTTTACATGGATCGCCGGGGAAACGGACAGCGAGTTTTTCCATTATGCCCTTGCGAAGCTTGGCTCGTCACTGGCGCATATCGATCCGAAGAAAAAGGGCCGGGCGATGTGCGAAGTATTCGGCGCCTACGGCTGGAGCGAAGGCCTCAAGCTGATGAAATGGCTGACCGACCATATGCTCGTTCGCGGCATTAACTATTTCGTACCCCATGCTTTTTCGCAAAAAGAGTTCCCGGATGCCGACTGCCCGCCGCATCTGTATGCACGCGGCGAAAATCCGCAATATCGCTATTATCGCCAGCTGAACGATTATACGAACCGCATCAGCCATTTGCTGAACGGAGGACGCCATTATGCGACGGCGGCGGTGCTATACCATGCGGATGCGGAGTGGTCAGGCGCTGAGGCGATGCTGATTCAGAAGCCGATTAAGGCACTGATGCAGGCGCAAATCGATTGCGATGTCATTCCGTTTGATGTTCTGGCAGCAGGAGCTGCCATGGTGAGCGGCGGCGAGCTGCTTGTGGGAAATGAGGCGTATCAATGCCTCATCGTGCCTTATGCTGAAGCGCTGCCGGCAGTGCTCGTGGAGCAGCTGGCAGCGCTGGCTGAAGCAGGGCTTAAGCTGCTGTTTGTAGATGGGCTGCCTGCCCGCACCATTGAGGGAGGCGGAGAAGCGGCGGAGCTTAAGCGCCTGAAAGCGCTGGAACACGCAGCAATTGTTCCGCTTGCAGAGCTTGCGGCGACGCTGCGCGATGAAGGTTTGTACGATATTGAGACGGCAGATGCCGCGCCGTATTTGCGTTATTACCATTATGGGCATCAGGACAGCGATGTTTATTTCTTTTTCAACGAGCATCCTTATGAGGTTGTGGATACGGTTGTCAGCTTTCAAACTTCTGCGCGGATGATGGTTTATAACGCCTTTGACAATCAACTGAGCGATGCGAATGTGGAACATATAGATGGTGTGAACCGCCTGAGAATTAGGCTGAGTGCTTACGAGACTTTGATCGTGCTGTCTGGCGAAGAGCTGCCGCAAGCGACGGTGCAGACGCTGCCCAATTATACAGCATGTGTGCCGATAGAGTTGTATGGCGAATGGACGGTTTCAACCTCCGGCTCATTTCAATATCCGGTATTTGAAAGCTATGGGAAGCTGAGCGAGCTGGAAAATATCAACGGCCCGCAACGGCTGCCGGATTTCACCGGAACGATCCGTTATGAGCTTGCATTCGATTGGGATGGCGAGGGCGAGCCGTTGTACTTGGATTTGGGTGCGGCGTTTGAAACGGCGGAGGCAGCGGTGAATGGCGTGAAGCTGGGTACGGCGATTGCCCCGCCTTATCGCTTTGCAGCTGGAATGGCCATTAAGCCGGGAACGAACCGGCTTGTCATTGAAGTGACTAATACGCTGGGCAAGCAGCAGAAGGATTTCTTCTCGCGTTTTATGCAGCAGGAGCCGGGTGGCCTGATTGGGCCCGTACAGCTGCTTGTAGCGCCGAAGGTCTAAGGGGTAAGGACTAAGGGCCAAGGCAGCAGCGAAATTTGTAGAGCAGTAAACCGAAGCGTGGTGAAAACGATGGAGTAAGGCTCCTTTTTCGCCGCGTTCTATACTTAGATGGTTAAACCGAAAGGAGCTAGACACTATGGAGCAAATCCCTCATTTAGTGAGCGAGAATGGAACATCCACTTTGTACGTAAATGGTGAGCCTTACCTTGCGCTTGGCGGGGAAATTCATAATTCCAGCGCTTCAAATCTTGCCTATATGCAGGAGAAAGTGTGGCCAGAAGTTCGCAAGCTGAATTTAAATACGATTATTGCCCCGGTCTATTGGGAATTAATCGAGCCAGAGCAGGGCACGTTTGATTTTTCGCTCGTTGAGGGGTTAATTGAGCAGGCTCGTGCGGAAAATATTCGTTTAGTGCTCCTTTGGTTCGGCTTATGGAAAAATGGCAAGTCCAGCTATGTGCCGAGCTGGGTGAAACGGGATTATGCGACGTATTTCCGTGCCTGTTATGCCGATGGCTCGCCTTCGGATACGATTTCTCCGCTGTGCGAAGCGGCGGTAACGGCTGATGCGGCAGCTTTCAAGCGTCTGATGGCGTTTCTTAAAGCGTTTGATGAGGGAACCCACACCGTAATCATGATTCAGGTGGAAAATGAAATCGGCTTTCTAGGCAGTGAACGGGATTATTCAGCAGCGGCGAACGCTGGATTTGAAGCGGCTGTGCCTACGCAGGTAGCTGAGGGTTATGGCGTGCAGGGCAGCTGGGAGCGGGCTTTTGGAACGGATGCAGGCGAATGGTTCATGGCGTACCATTACGCGCTTGCGGTTGAACGTATTGCGAGCGCAGGCAGTGAGTCATATCCGCTGCCGATGTTCGTCAACGCATGGCTGGAGCAATATCCATGGCGGGCAGGCACGTATCCAAGCGGCGGGCCAGTCGCCAAAGTGATGAAAATGTGGAAGCTTGCAGCACCAACCCTTTGCCTGTATGCCCCGGATATTTATTTGTCCAGCTTTGCGGACGTATGCCAAGAGTACACGCAGGATGGCAATCCGCTGTTCATCCCTGAAGCGCGGCGCGATGTTTCCTCAGCTGCCAATGTGTTTTACGCTATGGGCAAGCACGATGCACTAGGCTTTGCGCCGTTCGGCATAGAAGGCTTTTTTCCTGAGGAAGCTGCAAGCGGCGGACCAGATTTCAGCATTATGATGGCGCTGAATATTGATTTTTCCGGGTTTGTCGTGAATGGAACAGGCCCGTACCTTGCGGCAAGCTACAAGCTGCTTGGCGGCATGCTCGGGCTAATTCAGCAAAATCGCGGCACGGGAAAAATGACCGGCTTTCTCCAGCAAAACGATGGCGGCTGCATTCTTCCCTTTTCCCGCTACGATGTGAAGCTGTCCTATAAACGGCCGGCAGAAGGGACGCCTCCAGCGGGCGGGCTCATCATTGAGCTGTCCGAGGATCGTTTTATTTTCGCGGGGATCGGTTTTTCGGTGGAGCTTCTACCCAAACAGGGCGAACGCGCGAAGGTCGGCTTGATCCGCGTGGAGGAAGGAGCATTCGAGCAAAATGAGTGGGTTCGAGGCAGAGTGCTGAACGGTGATGAGTCTGCGTATCGCATTGCGGTAGGCGATTATGCCTCGGCGCTATATATTGAGGCTTATACGTATAAATAAGGCTTGATATGTACAAACAAAATCGTCGCTGTACCTAGGACATCTATGCAAACGTAAGAAAGCCAACTGCTGATCGAATTTAGCGTCAAACGTATTTCCGTTACCGGGAGTGCTACTCCTTATCAAAGCGGGCATACTTACTTCAAGATAGCTTCGTTCTCTTCATCAGTGCGAGCATACGTGCCGAGAGATAGCTTCGTTCTCTTCATCAGTGCGAGCATACGTGTCGAAAGATAGCTTCGTTCTCTTCATCAGTGCGAGCATACGTGTCGAAAGATTGCTCGTTCTTTTCACCAATGACCATACGTGTCGAAAGATAGCTTCGTTCTCTTCATCAGTGCGAGCATACGTGTCGAAAGATTGCTCGTTCTTTTCACCAATGACCATACGTGTCGAAAGATTGCGCGTTCTTTTCACCAATGACCATACGTGCAGAAAGATAGCTTCGTCCTTTTTGTTTCAGGGATTTAAATCGTGCGTAAGGGAGTGGCTTGGCGGACACAGCAGCCGCTATTTCAACAGAATCCAGGGTATGGCACCGTTTGCGGACTCAGGAGCAGCTAATGCGCTTGAAATAGCCATTTTGACGGGAAAATGAGGGCAATAACGGATTTCCTGTCCGCGTAGAACCTGAAATCGGGTCAAAAGCCTGAATAGCGGAACCTGAGTCCTCGCAAAAAGGTCTGAGCATTTCGACCGGAACTGCGTGAGCTCAGCATCAATCGTAGGCTGCGTTTCCACACCATTGAATCGTGAGATGATTGACCTCAGTAGGCGCTTAGCTTGCAGCATTAGGTAGACAATGTTTTGCATGCACACCTCAGTTAAATTTAAACAAGCTGCTTAATCATGCATATGCAAAATAATATAAAAAAAATAGCCCTCCTGGCTTCCGCTCAACGCGTTCCTGGAAGGGCTATTCGTCATCGATAGGATGGCGCGCTGGATGAATGGCGGACGATAAATTGCGTGTCGACGGCAATTTTAGTTTTGACCGCATGGTCCTGTTCGATGGCTTCAATGGCTAAATCGACGGCGAGATGGGCCATGCGCTCTTTTTCTACATGTACGGTCGTGAGCTCTGGCGAAACAATTCGCGCCTCAGAAATGTTGTCGAAGCCAACGACAGAGGTGTCCTCGGGAACGCGGAACCCAAGGTCAGTCAGCGTCTTAATGGCGCTGATCGCGATGTAGTCGCATTCGCAGAAAAAGGCGGTTGGCAGCTGGCGTCCGGCCGCTTGATAGGCCGCGAGCTGATTTTTCAGCTCCTCCTGAAATGAGGTTATCGTCGGGGCGACGGAAAAAATGTCTTTCTCGTCGATCGACAGTCCCCGCTCCTCTAATGCGGACATAAACCCAATGCGCCGATCATCAAAATTGCTGATCCGCACATTGGATGCCAAATAACCGATATGCTCGTGGCCAAGCTGGCATAGATGCTCACCCGCCTGATAGCCGCCCATCACATTGTTGATCGTAATGAAATGGACGGGAAGCGTCTCAAAGCAGGTATCAAGCACGACGAGCTGTGCGGGCAAGCGGTCAGCCAAACTGGCAATTTGCTCTCTATCGAGGTTCGTGCCGAGCAAAATGACGCCATCGCTGCGGATATCCTCCGCCAAGGCATGGCTGTCACTGGAAAAAGCGTTGACGTCAATTGACGTAAACAGCAGTGAATAGCCCTTGGCCCGGCAGCGTACCTCTATGTAATGAATGAGCTCACGGAAAAAAGGCTGCTGATAATATTGCTCCAGTACGATGCCAGAATTGGCTAAAACGAGAAAGGTCAGCGTTTTGCTGGCGGCTTCCGGCTGTGCGGCTCGTGTTTTAGGCAGATAGCCATTGTCCTTGGCAACCTGCAAAATGCGCTCGCGGGTTTCTTGTCCGATTCCCGGCTTGCCGCTGAAGGCAAGCGAAACTGCTGATTTCGAAACGCCGGCAAGGGCGGCGATGTCTTCCATTTTCACAATAAGTGATTCTCCCTTCGAGCTTTAAGCCGTTTGTTTAGTAAGTTTAGTGTATATCCAGCGGGCATTAAAAGCAATGGACATTCGTGGTTTAGCTAAATAATTTAGTTAATACACTAAATTAAAGCGTTTTATTTATATAAACTTATTGACTAGTCGCAGCTTTGCTGCTAAATTGGGAATATGAATGCAGGAAAAGTCCATCAAAAGTTTCGTTTTAGTTTAGTTTGTTTCGCTAAACTTATAATAGGCTAGAAGCAGCAGCCAATAGGAGGATGCGAGGATGATTTTTAGTGAGGAAACGAAGATCGGATACATTTGGGCGAGCCCCGAGGGACGGAAGGTTTTGCTGAAGCATGCTCCTGAGCTTGCGCATTCGCCTTATCTTTCTTTTATAAAAATGAACACACTGCCGCGCTTCGCAACCTCAAACCAAGCGTTAATTCGCTCACCGGAATGGGTGGCGGAGGTGCTGGCTGAGCTTGCTGGCATTGAATACGTAATTGAGGATGAAACGGCGCAGGAGGCTGCTTCTGCTTTAGATACGGTGAGCAAGGAAGCTTCAGCAGCACAGCTGCCGAACGAGGCACCGCTAGAGGCTGAGGGGTCGGCGAAGCTGCTCGCGCAGAGCGAAGTCGCGCGCTGGGCCGTTTATGAGCTGGAGCTGCATGGCCCCGCTCATGGCAACCCTTTCACGGACGCGACTCTCAGCGCCGTGTTCAGCCAAGGAAACAGAAGCCTGACCGCACAAGGCTTCTACGACGGAGACGGCATCTATCGCGTGCGCTTCATGCCCGATGCCGAAGGCGAGTGGCGCTACCGCACGAGCAGCAGCGTCCGCGCCATGAACGGCATTGCCGGCAGCTTCGCCTGCCGCAGCGCCGAAACCGGCAACCACGGTCCGGTGCGGGTAGCGGACACGTATCATTTTTCCTACGAGGACGGCAGCCGTTATTTGCCTGTAGGAACTACCTGCTATGCGTGGACGCATCAGGGGCAGGAGCTGGAGGAGCAGACGCTCGCCACGCTCGCGCAGACGCCGTTCAACAAGCTGCGGATGTGCGTATTCCCCAAAGCCTACCTATTTAATGATAATGAACCGCCGCTTTATCCGTATGAGCGTTTGGCAGATGGGCAATGGGATTTCACGCGCTTTAATCCGGCGTATTTCCGCCATTTGGAACAGCGGATCGCTGATTTAGGAAAGCTGGGCATCGAGGCGGACTTGATTTTGTTCCATGCGTATGATCGCTGGGGCTTCTCCGAAATGTCGAAAGCGGCAGATGACCGCTACCTGCGCTACATTACAGCGCGTTTGGCGGCTTACCGCAACGTCTGGTGGTCGCTCGCCAATGAATATGACCTGATGTGGGCGAAGGAGGAGCCGGATTGGGAGCGTTTTGCCCAGATCGTTACGGATAATGATCCATACGGGCATCTCATTTCCATCCATAATTGCTTCGGTTTTTATGACTACACCCGACCTTGGGTGACGCATTGCAGCGTTCAGCGAGTGGATGTGTACCGGACAGCGGAGAACACCGACCAGTGGCGCAAGGACTGGAATAAGCCGATCGTCATTGACGAATGTGCCTATGAAGGCGATATCGATATGGGCTGGGGCAATATTTCGGGCGAAGAAATGGTGCGCCGCTTCTGGGAAGGTGCGGTTCGCGGCGGCTATGTCGGCCATGGAGAGACTTATTTGCACCCGGAGGACATTTTGTGGTGGTCGAAGGGCGGCAAGCTGCATGGCACAAGCCCAGAGCGGATTGCCTTTCTGAAAAAAGTGCAGGAGGAAGGGCCGGAGCAGGGCCTAAATCCATTGCGATCCGAGTGGGACGCACCATCGGCTGGCATTGCCGACACTTATTATTTGTTTTATTACGGCTTCAATCAGCCGCGCTATCGGAACTTTACGATGAAGCCGGGCATCGCGTATGAGGTGGAAGTGCTGGATACGTGGAACATGACGGTGACCAAGCAGGCTGGTATTTATGAAGGAACGTTTCGCATTGAGCTGCCGGGCAGGCCATATATGGCGATTCGAATGCAGCGCACAAATACGAATGAATAAGTAAAAGCTTGGCCTAATCATTCATTATGAGTCAACAAGGGGGAGTCAGCGGTGAAAAAGTTGAAGCTTGGCTACGCGCCGACAAGGCGGTTTGTTTTTAGTGCAGAGGATGCGTTTCGGTATAAGGTTCTCATTAAGGAAAAAATCGAAAGCTTCGGCATGGATATTGACATTGTCGATCTGGAGGGTCTCAATAGCGAGGGGCTGCTCTATGATGATCATATTAATGCGGAGGAGATTGCGGAGCATTTCCGGCGTGAAAATGTCGATGCGGTTTTTTTCCCGCATTGCAACTTCGGCACGGAGGATACCGTTGCCCGCGTAGGCAAGGCGCTCGGCAAGCCGGTGCTGCTGTGGGGTCCGCGTGATGAGTCGCCGCTTGAGGACGGCATGCGCCTGCGCGATACGCAGTGCGGACTATTCGCTTCCGGCAAGGTGCTGCGCCGCTTCAACGTGCCGTTCACCTATGTGACGAACACAAGGGTCGATGATCCGGTGTTTGAGCGCGGGTTCACGAACTTTATCGCCGCGGCCAATGTGGTCCGTAAGTTTCGTTCTTTAAGAATTTTGCAAATCGGGCCGCGCCCGGCTTCCTTTTGGACGATGATGTGCAATGAAGGCGAGCTGCTTGAGCGGTTCGGCATTGAAATTCATCCGATTACGCTTGTCGATATTCAGCGCGCTTCGCAGCGCATTGAGAAAGGCAATAGCTCGGAGCTGGCGCAAGCGATCGACTACATTAAAGCGAAGCTCGACTGGTCGGAAGTGACGGAAGCCGATGTGCGCCGTATTGCTGCGCTTAAGGTAGCGATGAAGCAATATGCGGTGCAGACAGGCAGCACAGCGATTGCAATCCAATGCTGGTCGTCGCTTCAGGATGCGATGGGCATTATGCCTTGCCTAGCCAATGCAATCCTCACCGATGAGCAAATTCCGGTTACCTGCGAGACAGATATTCACGGCGCTATTACGTCAGTTATGGTGCAAGCTGCGACGATGAATCAGCATCCAACGTTTTTCGCTGATTTGACTGTGCGCCACCCGGAAAACGCCAATGGAGAGCTGCTTTTCCATTGCGGCAACTTCCCGGTTTCCTTGTCTGTCGAGAACAAGCCAAAGCTGCGCAAGCATTTTCTGTTTGATGATCATGCGCCGGGAACACATGAAGGAGAGATTAAAGGCGGCGGCATGACGCTGGCCCGCTTTGACGGCGACCACGGCGAATACCAACTGTTTTTGGGCAAAGCCCGCGGGATTCAGGGACCGTACACGCGTGGTTCGTATGTATGGGTCGAGGTTAACGATTGGCCGCTATGGGAAGAAAAACTGGTCAAAGGTCCTTACGTTCACCACTCCGTCGGCATTCACGCCAATGCGATTCCAGCGCTGTATGAAGCGTGCCAATATATTCCTGGCTTGAAGCCAGACGCAGTTGATCCGACAGAGCGGGAAATTCAGGCATGGCTGCGCGGTTCAGGCTTGTAATCGGGATAGAAGGCAACGCGGAGGAAAACAACGAGGAGGGCTAGCGATGGGGAGTAACGCAAGCATGACCAGCAAGGAACTCAAGAGCAAGGCAGCACAAATCCGGATGGATTTGCTGCGCATGATTCATGGCGCAAAGACGGGACATACGGGCGGTTCATTGAGCAATACGGATATTTTAACGGCCTTATATTATAAAATTATGACGATTGATCCGGCCCGTCCAAAATGGCAGGAGCGCGACCGTTTTATTGCAAGCAAAGGGCATTCCGTTGAATCGTTATGGTGCATTTTGGCTGACCGCGGTTTTTTCCCGAAGGAGGAGCTTGCGACGTTCAGCCAGTTTGGAACGAGGCTCATCGGCCATCCGAACAATAAAGTGCCAGGCATTGAGATGAATACGGGAGCGCTTGGGCACGGGCTGGCGATATCGGTAGGCATGGCGCTTGCTGCGAAGAAGGATGCGAGAGCGAGCCGCGTATTTTGCCTAATGGGCGACGGCGAGCAGGCGGAAGGCTCGGTCTGGGAAGCGGCGATGGCTGGCGCTCATTACAAGCTCGACAATTTGGTTGGCATTATCGACCGCAACCGGCTGCAAATTAGCGGTTCGACGGAAGAGGTTATGGGACTGGAGCCATTGGAGGAAAAATGGGCCGCTTTCGGCTGGCATGTCGTCTCCATCGATGGCAATGATATAGACGCGCTTGTAGAAGCTTTCGAGTCTGCCCCGGCTGTGGCTGGCAAACCTACGCTCGTTATGGCGAATACGGTGAAGGGCAAAGGAGTGTCATTTGCTGAAAATGTTCCGCATTGGCATCATCATGTGCCTAACGATGAGGAGCTGGCAAAGGCGCTAGCTGAGCTTGAAGCCGTCATCAACAGCTACTCACAGGAAGGGCAGGTGCAATAAGCGATGGCGAATAAAATACCGAATCGGCAAGTCATTTGCGAGACGCTGGTGACGCTGGCGCAGGAAGACAAAGATATTATGGTGCTGGCGAGCGACTCGCGCGGCTCGGCGGCAATGGCGCCTTTCGCCAATGCTTATCCCGAGCAGTTTGTAGAGGTCGGCATCGCGGAGCAAAATATTGTCGGCATCTCAGCAGGCCTTGCCCACAGCGGCAAAAAGCCATTCGTGACGTCGCCGGCTTGCTTCTTGAGCATGCGCAGCATCGAACAAATAAAAGTCGATGTCGCGTATTCCGGCACAAATGTGAAGCTCGTTGGCATTAGCGGCGGCATTAGCTACGGCGCACTCGGCATGTCGCACCATTCGGTGCAGGATATCGCTGTGGCACGGGCAATTCCGGGGCTAGCTATTATATTGCCGGCGGATCGCCATGAGACGAAGCGGATGACCGAAGCGCTTGCCGTACATGAGGGCGGCGTATACGTCCGTATCGGCCGCAATCCGGTCGAAGACAGCTACGAGTCGGATGACTACGAATTTGTCATTGGCAAAGCAGTGACGATGCGTGAAGGCAGCGATATTACGATCATTGCGACGGGAGAGACGGTACGCATCGCCTTGGATGCGCAGGCAGAGCTGGCGGAAGCAGGCGTGTCGGCACGTGTGCTGAACATGCATACGATCAAGCCGCTTGACGAGGAAGCCATTGTGCGGGCTGCGCAGGAAACGGGCGGCATCATTACCGTTGAGGAGCACAGCATTCATGGCGGGCTAGGCGCAGCGGTTGCCGAGGTAGTCGTGCAGCAGCATCCGGTGCCGATGCGGATTTTGGGCATTCCCGATGAGCCGGCGATAGCTGGGAAATCGAACGAAGTGTTTGACCATTATGGCATTAGCAGCAGCAATATAAAAGCGATTGCTCTAGGCATGCTGAGAAAGTAGAGGGCTTTGGCGATGGACAAAAGCTATCTGCTGACGATTGATCAAAGCACGTCCGGCACGAAGGCGCTCGTCATTAATCGCGCGGGCGAGGTTGTGTCCCGCAGTGCTGCGGAGCATAAGCAGTATTATCCACAAGCAGGCTGGGTGGAGCATGACCCGCTGGAAATTTATGAGCAGGTGAAGCGGACGGCGAAGGAAGCACTGAAGGCGGCAGGCATAGCAGCAGGCGAGCTTGCGGCCCTTACCATTACGAATCAGCGGGAGACCGCTGTGATGTGGGATAAGGAGACGGGCGAGCCCGTTCATCGCGCCATTGTATGGCAGTGCCAGCGTACTGCTGAGCGCTGCGATGCGCTAAAGGCAGAGGGCTTGGAGCCGTTTGTACAGGCGAAGACAGGTCTGCTGCTTGATCCGTATTTCTCGGCGGCAAAATGGGGCTGGCTGCTGGAGCATGCCGCCGGCGCCAAGGAGCTGCTCGCAGCAGGCAGGCTGCTCGTCGGTACGATCGACAGCTGGCTGCTATGGAAGCTGACGGGCGGGGACGTGCATGCAACCGACTATACGAATGCGAGCCGAACGTCGCTGTTTAATATTCATACGCTGGAATGGGATGCGGAATTATGTGGGCTGTTCGGCCTTCCACCTGCGCTGCTGCCCGAGGTGAAATGCTCGGATGAGCGGTTCGGTTACACGAACGACTCGGATTTATTCGCTGAGCCCGTCGCGATAGCGGGCGTCGTTGGCGATTCGCAAGCTGCGCTTTATGGGCAGCTGTGCTTGGAGCCCGGCATGGCGAAGGCAACCTACGGCACCGGGACGTCGGTGCTGATGAATGTGGGGAGCAAGCCAGTCGCTTCCAGCAATGGGCTGGTGCTCGCCATTGCTTGGGGGCTCAGCGGCAAAATGACCTATGCGCTGGAAGCGGTCATTCGCACCTCCGGCGACAGCATGCGCTGGGTGCGGGATAATCTGGGGCTGTTCAGCTCGTTTAGCGAGCTTGCACAGCTGCTTGAGGAGACGCCAGACAATGATGGCGTCTATCTAGTCCCAGCCTTCGTTGGGCTGGGCGCGCCCTATTGGAAGCCGCATGCCCGGGCGGCGATTACCGGCATGAGCCGGGGAACGGGCAAGGCGCATATTGTGCGCGCCGCCCTGGAAAGCATCGCCTATCAGGTGCGCGATGCGGCCGAGCTGATGCAGGCGGAGACCGGCATCGCTCTGAAAGGTCTGCGGGCCGATGGCGGAGCGTCGGACAATGCCGTGCTCATGCAGTTCCAGGCGGATATGCTCGGGCAAACCGTCGCTAAATCCGGCGTAGCGGAGCTTTCCGCAATGGGCTCTGCCTATATGGGCGGCGTAGGTGCAGGCTTTTGGGCGAATGAGGAGCAACTGGTTCAGCTTTTGGACGCTAAGGAGAGCGCTTATCGCTCGTATGCGCCTGCGATGAAGCAGGAAGAGAGCGAGCGCTTGTACAAAGGCTGGAAGCAAGCTGTTGCCTCTGTATTGCATGACGGCTAGTTAAGTCAACAATTAAACGACTTTTTGTATGACTTTAGGCAGCGAAGCATGTTATAATGCTTATAGATTATGCGTACAATGCAAAGAGAGCCGTGCGTCAACACGACTCTCTGCGCAATAGCCGCTTTTAAGGGCGGTAGGCTCCGCAATGAATGAGATACACGAATAGACCGCATTCCTTTGCTAGAGGGCGGTCTATTTGCGTTTATTGGACAGCAGCGCTACGATAAGCGTACCAAAGGTAAGCATAAGCATGAGTGCTTCGAAAACTGTCACAGGGCATCCCTCCCTTCTTGAGGAGGTAGCCGACCGCGCCTTTAAGCCTATTCTATTACTTTGCGATTATACCATGGAGCAGGCTGAAATGGATAGATATGTATATTTAGAATAAGCTTTAGCAGCGCAAAATAGCCAACATTGACGCAGGTACAAGCTTTAAGGTATAAAAAGAGTGTAAACGCTTTTATTTTCACATCGAGAGGGGAATTACCTTTATGACATTGGAAATTGGATTGCAGCTGTTTTCTGCCAAAACCGAATTTGCACGCGATCGCGCCGGCACTTTAAATAAAATTGCGGAGATTGGCTACAAAAACATCGAAATCCCACTCGATTTTACAGGCCAGGATATGTTTAAGTTGGGGGACTTAAAGGCTGCTGATTTGAAGCAAATGGTAGATCAAGCAGGCTTGAATGTGATTGCCACGCACATTTTCGTCTCGGACGATGCGCAAATCGCTGATGTCATTGCCTTCAATCAAGAGCTGGGCAGTACGAAAGCGATTATTCCGATTTCATTTTTCACCAATTACGAGGATGTCCTTGCCTTCAGCGAGAAGCTGAACCGCTATGGCAGCCAAATGCGCGAGCAGGGCATCAGCCTGCTTTATCATAACCATTTCCATGAGTTCCAGAAGTTTAATGGAAGCTATGCGCTCGATATTATTTTGGAGCATACTTCTCCTGAAAATGTCGGTTTCGAGCTTGATACCTACTGGGCGCTTCGCGGCGGCGTTGATGCTGTAAGCTATATCGAGAAGCTGGGCAGCCGCTGCGAATTTATTCATCAGAAGGATTTGCCGGCGAGCGTTAACCCGGTTAACCTTTTTGAAACGCTTGATGAAAATGAGCCTGTGACGATGGGAACGTTCATGTCGATTGGCAGCCCAGATGCATTCACCGAAATTGGAGAAGGCACGATTGATATTGCGGGCATTTTGCGGGCGACCCAAAAGCATACAAGCACTAAATACATCATTGTAGAGCAGGACGCAACAAACAAAGGCGAGCTGGAAAGCATTGAGATTAGCTATAAAGCTTTGACTAAGCTGTTGGCTGAGCTGTAGAATACAGCAATTATAAACGACTGCTATCATAGTTGAAAAAGTAAGAGCCGAGATCTGTTTTGCAGATTTCGGCTCTTTTTGATTTTGCCCAAGTAATTCCCAGCCGACCCAAAATCGAATGGGCTAAAGCATTGACTAATTTCCTGAAAAGATTTATAGTGATAAATAGTTTAGTGATGAAATATTTATTAATTGCGCTTTATGGCTAAGCGCTGGAATGATTGTTCGAGGAAAGCAATTACGATGAAAGCAATCAAGAAAGGAGTGAATACATGCCAAGCAGGGAAGACGTCGTCGAGCTCTCCACTATGTTCAAATTGATCATGAGAAATGCAAATACAGAGTGGAACAAGCGGATGCAAGGGAATATGTCGTTGTCCCAGTTCAAGCTGCTTTATTGGCTCAAGCAGGGTGGTCAGCAAAGAGTGTCCGATCTGGCGGAGAAAATGTGCATTTCCGCTGCCGCCATAACGGGATTGGCTGATAAGCTGTCTGCTGACGGCAACATTGATCGGGTTCGGGATGAGGAAGACCGCCGTGTCGTATACATCGATATTACCGATAAAGGGAAAGCTACACTCGACCAAATATCGGATGATCAAAAAGAGACGCTGAGCATGATGTTGGATTGTTTGGACCCAGAGGACATCGCGCATTTAAAACGGATTTTCAAAAAGCTAAGCGTTCAATTTCATACTTAATTCACACCGGATGAGAGGAAGAGATTTTATTTATGGAACATTTATCACAAAAAAGAAAGCTGACCATTATGGTGGCAATTATGTTCGCTATGTTTTTTGCAGCGATCAACCAAACCATCGTCAGTACGGCGATGCCAAGAATTATTGCGGAGCTGCACGGTATGGAGCTGTATACATGGTCGATTTCGATCTACATGCTCACTTCAACCATTGCGACCGTTCTTGTCGGCAAGCTGTCGGATATTTACGGACGTAAGCCATTTATATTGGCTGGTATTTTATTTTTTATCATCGGCGCTTTTCTTGCAGGGACGTCGACTGACGTTTATCAAATGATTTTCTACCGTGCGATTCAAGGTGTAGGCGCGGGTATTATTATGGCAACAGCCTTTACCGCAGTAGGAGACTTGTTCCCGCCAAGGGAACGCGGCAAATGGACCGGAATTATGACAGCCGTTTTTGGTTTTTCCAGCGTTCTTGGCCCAACATTCGGCGGTTATATCGTTGACCACATGGCGTGGCACTGGGTGTTCTGGATTTTCCTGCCGATCGGCATTATCGCCTTCATTATGATTTTGATGCTGTTTCCGAAGACGGAACGCAAGCAATCCGAGTCGATTGACTACTTGGGCTCGCTGTTTCTGACAACTACGCTTGTGCCGTTGCTGCTTGCTTTTACATGGGCAGGTACGAAATATGCTTGGGGCTCTGCCCAAACCATTGGTTTATTCGCAGTAACGATCGTATCAGCGATCATTTTTGTAGCCGTTGAATCCAAGGCGAAAAGCCCTGTGCTTCCGCTTCATTTTTTCAAAAATGGAATTGTAACGCTCTCTAATGTGATTGGCTTCCTGATGAACTTCGGGATGATGGGCGCTTTGATTTACCTCAGCTTCTTCGTGCAAGGCGTGCTGGCGATTTCGCCAACCTATGCCGGATATGTAACGATGCCCATGTCGATTGGTATGGTCATTACGAGCGCGATTGGCGGCCAATTGATCAGCAAATCGGGCAAATACAAAAAATTCGCCTTAATCGGCATGCCGCTCATGGTGGCAGGCATGGTGATGATGGTGTTCATGAACAGCGTGTGGATGGCGGTTCTGGCGATGACTGTTTTCGGCCTGGGCCTCGGCCTTGGGATGCCGGTATTCTCGCTGGCCATTCAAAATGCGGTTCCATTCAAGGAGCTTGGCGCCGTTACGGCGGCAATGCAGCTGTTCCGTAATATGGGCGGCACGATCGGGATTGCCGTAATGGGCACCGTGCTTTCAACCAGCTTGAAAAATAATCTGACGGAGCTTGCCCAGTCTGGGGAAGCGGTTGACCTAAGCAAGCTTGATCCGAAAGTAGCCCAAGAGTTTGCCGTATTTGCCAATCCGCAAATGCTGACGAACCAGCCGGAGCTGGAAAAGCTGCATCAAAGCTTGCCAGCCGACCTTCAACCGTTATTTACTAAAATGGTTGAAATGCTTCGCGAGGCGCTCGCTTCGTCACTTTCAACCGTGTTTCTGGCAGGTACGCTCATTTTGGTGGGCGCGGTTATTCTGACCTTCTTCCTGAAAGAAATTCCGCTCCGCACCTCGAATGCAACGCCACAGCCGGCAAATCCGGATGCAGCGTCGGATACGGATGCAGGCAGCAAGCTGCGCGGCAAGCTTGTCGGTCAGACGACAGAATAAGCAAATTCAAATCTGTACGCTTCTACATCAAAATGAATGCCATTAATAAAAAAGCTCTCCTGCATGAGGTCAGGCTTCACAAAAGCCGACTTTAAGCAGGAGAGCTTTTTTGTAGAGGAAAACCAGAAGTGATTGATGTGCAATCAGGCATCTCTTGCGCAGCGGAATCCCATATTGCCGGAAGCGCTGTCGGGCGTATTGGAGCTGCGGGCGGCAACCCGATAACGATTGCAGTAGGAGCGATGGCACAGGTAGGAGCCGCCCTTCATCACCTTGCTTTGTCCTCTTGGAGGCCCTTGAGGGTTTAGGAGCGAAGCTGATTGGTGATAATCAACACTAAACCAGTCAGCGCAGAACTCCCATACATTTCCGACAACATTGTACAGGCCATATCCATTCGGCAAATAGGCATCTACAGGCGCAGTCCCTGCATACCCATCCATGTTAGTATTCAATGTCGGAAATTTCCCCTGCCAGATGTTGCAGCGATATTGTCCGTCGGGCTTCAAATCATCTCCCCAAGGATAACGCTTTTGATCCAGTCCGCCACGAGCAGCATACTCCCACTCCGCCTCCGTTGGGAGCCGTTTCCCCGACCATTTGCAATAGGCTAAGGCATCGTTAAAGGAAACCTGTACGACAGGATGATCCATCCGGTCTTCAATGCTGGAATCCGGCCCATCCGGATGCTTCCAGTCGGCGCCCTCCACGACCCACCACCAAGGTGTGCGTTGAACAGATCGGGTAACCGTCCGCGCACATGCCTCTGAAACAAAAAGATGGAATACGTAAGACCAGCCATATTGCTCGGATTCGGTTGCGTAGCCAGTATCATCAACAAATTGTTTGAATTCCCGGTTGCTGACCGCATAGGCATCTATATAAAACGGAGATAGCTCAACCTCGCGAACTGGTCCTTCCCCGTCGCTGGGAAACCCTTCTAAATCGTCAGTTCCCATCTGAAAAGTGCCACCTGGCAATAATATCATAGAAGGCTGAGGCGGATTTTCGGAGGGTTTGCTTGCTCTCAGCGGTTTATGGAAGCAAGTAGATGAAGATAATGGAGCTGTGCTGCTGTCTTGGCGTCTTGCTGCACAACAAGACTTGTCAGGCTGATGATTCATTTCATCACTCATTAATCGATATCCCTCTTTTTATATGATTTCTTATCTACGGATCACGGATACGCAAGCTTACTCGTGCTTGATACCATGTTGCAGCAGTCGGCGTCTATACGCCATTGGCGACATGCCCTCAGATTGCTGAAAAGCCCGGGAGAAATGGTGCTGGTCTTCAAAGCCTATTTGACTTGCAATATCTTTAATCGGGTAGGAGGTCAGCATTAGCAAATCTCTAGCCCGCTGGAGTCGGGCATGGCGAACGTATTTCATGGGAGACAAACCATAAGTCGTTTGAAACAGCGTCCGCAGCTGCTCCTTGCTAAGCGATACATAGGTGGCAAGATCTTCAAGTGATGGCGGCTTATCCAAGCGTTTTTCTACATAATCACAAATCTCGAATACACGGTCATCATAAGAGACGGGGTGTTCAGGAAGCCGGTAACGGATCGTTTGAAACAGCTGCTGTACCCACAACATGCCCTTTGCGCGAATTTTTAAATGCTGAATCGTTTGGTCTGTATTTAATTTGAATAAAGGAAATGGTTTGTCGTAGCCCTTTTCGCTCGATTTAATGTCCTTTTCGTCAAATGGCTGCAGAAAAGCATTATAATCGTCTGCCAGCCTTCTCCATTCTTCAATTAAAGCGTGTATGTCTTCGGAAGGAGCATCAGAGACGACATGGGGAAATCTGTAGGAATGAATAAAATCCATCGCTCCGACCTTGGCTTCACAGGCCAATGACAAATAATGAAACGGCTGATCGGCGCTAACCTCTCCCCAGGCTAGAGCTGTTTTGGGAGCAATGGAGACGATGTCTCCTTTCTTAAGGGGATAACGAATGTGATTAAGCTCAATGACAGCTGTCCCAGACAAGACGATCCAGAAGGTTGTGTAAGGGAAAATATACATATGCTCACGCCTCTTCGATAACTTCCATTCCTTTAACCAGCGGATATTAATGTTCAAGTGATCCAAAGAGCTTTGATTGCTAAACTCAATGAGATTTTTCATGGTGAACGACCTTTCCTGGCGGCAGTCTGTATTTTTGAAACATATTAGCTTGCTTGTGATAAATACGAGCGACAGTCATGATGCTATAATTGTAAGCATTAACGAGCTTTAATACAAGTAAGTTAATAGGAATAATAAGTTTGTGTTTCAAATATAGGAAAGTCTATCATTTCGTTATCCTTTCTCTATATTTCTCGGAATGAAACGCGCCGCGCCGCCAAAAGGACGGAGACAGCCGTTTCACCTTCAGACCAGATAACTGGATGACATTTTGCTTGTATACTCGATATGAAAAAATCCAGGGGGAAATGGTATGAAGAAGATTATGGCTCTATCACTTGCAATTATGCTGACATTGACAGCTCTTTTATCCGCATGCTCGTCGGGCCAGCCCAATAAAGAGGGGGCGACCGCAGCTGGCACTTCAAATGATGAGGTGACATTGAAATTGTGGTATCCGGGAACGGATCAAATTGTAACGGATGCTGTTAACGCAACGATTCAAGGGTTTGAAGCGAAAAACCCGGGAATAAAGGTAGAGGCTACCTTTATTCCATGGGCTGATTATTTTCAAAAGCTGACCGTTGCTTATTCCGGGGGACTGCAGCCAGACGTGCAGGGCTTAGGATTCGGGCAGCTGATATCTACGGTAAGCCAAGGCAAATACTTGAATTTAACGCCATATATTGAAGCGGATAAATGGGAGGGGCAAGCCGACTTCTTCCCTGATATTTTGAAAGCTGGCCAATATGAAGGAGGTCAATACGGGCTGCTGCTGCCAGAAATACGTCCCCTCGCTTGGCGCAAGGACTTCTTTAAGGAGGCAGGCTTAGATCCGGACAGTCCGCCGAAGACGTTTGATGAAATATTTGAATATGCCGAAAAGCTCAAGGTCGTCGAAGGCGGCAAAACGGTTCGCGGCGGTATCGACATCCAGACCAGCAATGGGGAGCAATCTTATTTATCCCTGCTTCTGTTGCTTGGGGAAGATTTTTATGATGCGGAAGGGAATCCGACGTTTGACTCCCCGGTATCCGTTCAGCTTGTGCAGAAGCAGGTTGATTTGTACAATTCGGGAGCCATTATTCCGTCCAATCAGCAGCAAGTCTCGGGAACGCCGTTTCAAAACAGTCAGGCAGCGATGGCATTTACTTCAACGCAAGGCGCGGCGTCGCTGCAAAAGTCGGTAGGCCAAGGCAAACTTGGCTGGGCGCTGCCGCCAGCAGGGCCGGATGGGGAAAGAACCGCGCTCATGTTAGGGACGTTTCTGTCCGCTGCCGGTCAGACGAAGCATCCGCAGGAAGCATGGGCATTTATAAAGTATTGGTTTGAAAAGGACAATGTGCTGGAGTTTACCTCCAAGACGGGATCGATTCCGCCGCTTCAATCGCTTAAAGGTGAATATGTGAAGCTAGGGGAAGGAAATGAGATTGCCTTCGAGGCGCTTAAAGATGCAAGGGGCTACGGCGCCTCAGGCAACTGGTCGATTAACGTAAAGTATTTGCGTATTGCGCTCGAAGAAGCTTTTAACGGGATAAGACCTGCCGAGGAAGCCTTGAAAGAGAATGCCAAAAAGGCTAGAGAGGAGATTGCAAACGCCAAATAAATTTGCAATCGAGGACAGGGACGGATTACAAGCCGTCCCATCGATCTCAGGAGGGTGTTATGCAAAGAGGCTGGAACCGTTTCATACCTTATTTTTTAATATTACCGAATGTCCTGTTGTTTACGGTGTTTATTTTGGTGCCGCTGCTCTGGATATTTTATTTAAGCTTAAACGACTATACGATGCTGAACGCCCCGAAATGGGTAGGTCTGAAAAATTATTCGCTTTTGCTGAAAGACAGCATTTTTCATCAGGCCGTTAAAAATACAGCCTTGTATTGGATGGGCACTGTCGTCCCTAGCATGCTGCTGGGCCTAGTGCTCGCTAATTTGCTTTCAACGCGGCTGAAGGCTTTATCTGCGTTCCGTGCGCTCATCTATTTGCCGGGCGTCATTTCGTCGGTAGCGGTTGCGATGACATGGCTATGGATGCTCGACCCGCTGCAGGGACCTGTTAACAGTCTACTTGGGCTTATCGGAATCGATGGGCGGAACTGGTTGCAAGATCCCGCAACCTCGCTGCCGACCGTCATCGTCATTGGTATTTGGACCGGAATAGGCTACGCCATGATTATTTTTTTGGCAGGCATTCAAAGTATTTCTGAAAGTCTTTATGAGGCGGCGAGCTTGGATGGTGCTTCTGTACTGAAAAAATTCTGGTACATTACGGTACCGCTGCTGAAGCCGATGACATTATTTCTTTTTGTTACGTCAACGATTCGATCATTTCAGGTGTTCGATTTGGTATTTGTATTAACGGGCGGTGGCCCTGCGAATTCAAGCACGACGATCGTTACGCAAATCGTGGGTGCCAGCTTCCAAGAGTATCGGATGGGGTATGCCTCTGCAATGGCCGTATTCCTTCTTGCATTAACGCTGTTTATCACCTTGATTCAGTATGCCATAGGCAGCCGGAATCAGGCAGGCGAGTAGAGGTGAACGATGAGATTATCTAAAGCAGAACAAGGATTGGCTTACACGGCCTTGCTTTTATTTTCGCTCGTAACGATATTGCCATTATTGCTGGCCTTCTTTACTTCCATGAAGGGAGATGAAGAATTTTCACTTCAAGCGATGCGGCTGCTGCCTTTAGAGTGGCATCCCGGCAATTATGTGAGGGCGCTTGAAATGGGGGACTGGCTAACCTATTTAAAAAATTCCGTGTGGGTAACGTCGATTGCGCTGACAGGGAGCCTTTTGTTTAACTCCATTGCCGGATTTGCTTTTGCGCGCATAGCATTTAGAGGCAATTTGCCGATTTTTCTAACGCTGCTGGCTGGAATGATGGTGCCTGCGCAGGTTATTATTATTCCGCAATTTCTAATTATGAAGTCGATTCCTTTATTTGGGGGAAATGATTGGCTAGGAGCGGGCGGTAGCGGATGGCTCGACAGCTATTATGCTTTAATCGTTCCGGAGCTTGCAGGAGCGTTTGGCGTATTTATGGCACGTCAATTTTATTTGCAATTTCCTAAGGCGCTCGATGAGGCTGCTTATATCGACGGTGCCGGGTATCTTCGCTTATTCCTTCGCATTTATGTGCCGCTGAGCGGTCCATTGTTTGCGACGCTTGGCATTTTTAAATTCGTAGGCGTTTGGAATGATTTTTTCCATCCGCTCATTTATACGAATAGTGCTTCTATGCGCACGCTCCAGTTGGGTCTGCAAACCTTTCGCGGCGAGCACCAGGTTCAATACAATTTATTGATGGCAGCATCGCTTCTTATATCTGTGCCCATTATTGCGATGTTTTTCATATTCCAAAAGCAATTTATTCGCAGTATGGTCGCGTCAAGCGTGAAAGGATGATTACTAGTGAAAGCTATTATGATTATGTTCGATACGCTGAATCGTCATATGCTCTCCGCCTATGGAGGGCCTGATTGGATTAAAACGCCTAATTTCAAACGGCTTGCCGAGCGGACCGCTGTGTTCGACAACAGCTATGTGGGAAGTATGCCTTGCATGCCCGCCCGGAGAGAGCTGCATACCGGCAGATACAACTTCTTGCACCGAAGCTGGGGACCATTGGAACCATTCGATGATTCTGCCATCGAGAGGCTTGGAGAAGCTGGCATATACACGCATCTGATTACCGATCATCAGCATTATTGGGAGGATGGCGGGGGGACGTATCATACCCGTTTTAACTCCTTCGAATTGATTCGCGGACAGGAAGGCGATCCTTGGAAGGCCGAAGTGAACAGCGCTGATATTAATCTTGGCAAGGACTTTCCTCCTCAGGTAAAAAGAATGCTGGTGCAGGATCGCACGAACAGGAAGTTCATTAAGGAGCAGGAGCAATTTCCGCAGGCGCAAACGTTTGCGAGCGGGCTTGATTTTATCGAACGGAATCATGGGGAGAGCCATTGGTTTTTGCAAATGGAAACATTCGATCCGCATGAGCCATTTTATAGTCCCGAGCAATTCAAGCAATTGTATGCCCATGAGTACGAAGGCGGTCTGGGCGATTGGCCGATGTACGGACCGGTGACCGAAACCCCAGAGGACGTCCAGCATATGAGGTATGAATATGCCGCATTGTTAACGATGTGCGACCACTACTTGGGGAAAGTGCTTGATATGATGGACAAGCATAACTTATGGGAAAGCACGCTGCTGATCGTCAATACCGATCATGGTTTCCTTCTGGGCGAGCATGACCAATGGGCAAAATGTGTGCAGCCATTTTATAATGAGGTTGCTCACACACCGCTTTTTATTTGGGACCCTCGAACAGGCGTGCAGGGGGAGCGCAGGCAAAGCCTTGTACAATCCATTGATATACCGGCCACGCTTTTAGAATTTTTCCAAGTACAGCTGCCTCCTGACATGCAGGGCGTTCCGCTGCGCCAGACGGTTGAGTCAGATAAGCCAGTCCGCAAAGCGGCATTATTTGGCATTCATGGCGGACATGTGAATGTCACCGATGGACAGTATGTGTATATGAGGGCGTCCATATCTGAGGAGAACCAACCTCTGTATAACTATACGTTAATGCCAACGCATATGCGCAGCCGGTTTCATCCCTCTGAATTGCAAAAGCTGGAGCTTGCCGAGCCCTTTTCTTTCACGAAAAATGTTAAGACGCTTCGCATTCCAGCGGAGATGAGAGGCAACCTCCATGCATTCGGAACGCTATTGTATGATGTAACGGCAGACCCTGAGCAGGCCCATCCGTTAAAGGATCCAGAGGTAGAGTCAAAAATGGTCGAGCTGATGACGAAGCTGATGCGGGATAATGACGCTCCTCCAGAGCAATTTGAACGTATGGGGCTGAACAGCCCGCCGGTTGACCGATGAGAGCGAGTGGCTGCTTCTTTATGGTAAAATAGCTGTATTTCCTGCCTATTTATAAAGGATTGAATGGAGGACAGCTCATGGTACAGAAAAGAGAGGCTGCGGTCGTAGCATTACCGCTCTTTCATGTCGTCGGTTATAAAGTGGAAGCGAGCGTTCAAGAGTTTGAGTCGGGACTTGGGAAGAAGACCTATCTTTCTTTAATCGAAAGAAAAGCAGAAATTCAGCACAGGAAAAATGACCATATTCTTTTAATCCAAATTTATCCGATGGCTGCTGATTTTAATCCCCAGACAGATCGGTTCACAAATATCGTTTGCTGCGAAGTAAGCGAGCTGGGCAATGTGCCCTTGCAAATGGCAAGCCATAAGGTTGCTGAAAGCAAGTATGCCGCCTACACGCATATTGGGCCCGAATCGGAGCTTAGCCTGTCGTATAACTATCTTTATGGCGAGTGGATGGAAGAAACGGGACATGTGCCGCAGCATTATGATTTCGAAGTTTGGGATGAACGATATAAACCTGAAAGCACAGAAAATGAGATTGATATATTTGTCGCGCTGAAGGGACAGCCAAGGTATAAAGAACGAATGTTATAACGATTGAAGAACATAACAAAAAGCGAAAGCCCTCCCGCAGCGGAGGGCTTTTTTGGCAAGGCAGCCATAGTGCTGCTACACCAGCTTGCGGACGGTGAAATTATGCTGCAGGACGTACCAGTTTTGGGGAAAGGGCACGCCGAGCACCCAGTAGCTGACGCCTCTGAGCTTATAGTCTTTCACAATATTGAATTTGGCTTGTACGCTGCGGGCGTCCTCATACCAGACTGTATGCTGTGCGCCTTGTTCATCATAATAAGTATAATGAGGCGACTCGGCTATCGGATCATATTGAATCGTCGCGCCATATTTAGCGGCCCGGGCGACGGCTTGGGGCGGATTCACCGTAGGCGCCCATTTGCCGCCTTTCACGTAGGGCAGCGTCCAGTCATAGCCATAGAGCGGCATGCCCATGACGATTTTGGAGGCAGGGATGACGGATAGCGCATAATTCAGCACCTTGACAACTTCGTTGAGTGGAGCGACAGCGAGCGGAGGTCCGCCAGACCAGCCCCATTCATACGTCATCAAAATAACGAAATCGACAATCCGTCCATGGGCCTCATAATCATGCCCCTCGTATAACGTGCCTTTCTGTTCCGCGCTTTGCTTCGGGGCAAGACAAGTAGATACGAGCAGATGATAGGGATGCAGCGTATCCACCAGCTTTTGCAAAAAGGCATTATAAGCTTCGCGGTCCGCTGCCCGAACATATTCGAAGTCTACATTCAGCGCTATATAGCGCTTCTGCTGCATCACGGACAAGACGCTTGCAATGACCGCATTTTGAATCGCAGCATCCGTCAGCACAGCATGGGCAATATCACTGCTGAAGGTGCCGTTCTCGAAGTTGGTCAGCACCATCATCGGTGCTGCTTTCTCTTGAAAGGCCGCTTCAATAATAGCGCTGTCGTCGAGTGGCACGAGTGTACCGTCCAACTGGACACGATAACTGAAGGGGCTGAGATAAGTAAGGTTGGCGCCAATTTCATGTACGAGCGCTACGCCGTTTGCGCCGAATTTTTCCGTATAGCCGTTCACTTCAATGATAGGCTTCTCTGGCTGCGGAATGACGAGTATTTGTCCTGTCTTAATGAGGGCGGGGTTTTTGAGCTCGTTGGCGCGCATGAGTTGTTCGATTGTAACGCCATATTTCAGGCCAATCGACCATAGGCTTTCTCCCGGAAGCACCTTATGATTGCCAGCCTCTGAAGGTATAATGATTGCCTGGCCTATGACGAGCGGAACATCAGCGGATATGCCATTTGCTGAAGCGATAGCATCTGTGCTGACGCCGAAGCGCTGTCCGAGCTGCCACAGCGTATCGCCTTTTTTAATGGTATGGATAAACATATCGTGTCCAACCTCCCCCAAGCATAAGTTCTTTATCTACTTATATTCGACCGTTCTATGAAAAAAGACTTCGGCTTCGCTTTTTCGACTTGTGTGGTGAGGGTGGGCTACTACCACTATTCACTCGTAAATAAAAAGGCCCCCAAAATAAAAATGGGGGCCAAAAGCGGCATTGTAGCTTTTCTGATTTGTTTTGTTTTAAAAGTATGGTGAAGGGGGCGTAGTGGAATGAAAGGCTTGAACTGGAGAAGCGTCAGCGTTCGCTTTTACCCTTGAATTTCCCCATTTAGAGGGGTGGTTATAGAAATTCAAGGGTAATGGCGATCGGAAGTCAAGCTTTTCATGCAGCGCAGCCATCTTTCACCAATCTTTTACGACGATAACCGAATCGAAAAGCGGTTATCGATTGGGGCCACCAGATTAACAATCACGCTTTGACACCCAGCCGGGTGGCTATCGTCGCGAACGGAAGGCATCCAGTGCTCGAAGGCGCCGGACGTCAGCTCAATCGCTGAGCCATCGGCGGTTTCATAGCGGCAGGAGCCCTGCTTCAAAAAGTAGTTGCTGCTGCCCGCAATGGCTTCGAGACCTTCGCCGCTAAGCTTGCCATCTTTGGCAAAAATAAACGTCAGCTGCGTCATCACATCTTCCTGCACCTTATCGGAATACAGATGAATGTCCCAGCCATCTGCTGTTTGCGTTAGCTCGGATTCAATAAAATGCTCCTGCAAATGGGTCGTTTCCCGTTCTCCATGGGGAAGCAGGTACCAAGGAGCGGCCGCTGTAACGCCGTCTGCTTTCAGCGGCGGAAGCAAGCCCTTTGGAATGGGCCCGTTGTAGCCTTTATACATGCGTTTGCCGAGCTTGTAATGCCCGTCCTCCGCTTGAAACTGGTCGAAGCTGACAACGCCTGGTGTAAAGGCGGTCGATACTTTAACGGCGAGCAGGTTCGCCGAGCCATGACGGAGCGAGAAGAAAGATGGCGCATTCGTCATGACCGTTGCGCTTGTCTCTCCATTGCGGACACGGACTAGCGGCGCGCCGAAGGCGGTATGCGCAGAGCTGTGTGTAATGTGGAGCTGATGCCCTAGCTTTTTCATCTGCTGCAAATCTTCATGAATCGGGTGCTGCCCGTTGATCACTTTTACATACTGGTCTGGAAGTGAAGCCCGCTCAATATGGCTGATGTCCATTTGCTCAGGATAGAGCAGGTAGCTAATGAGCGGATGGTCTGTCACCGAGAAAAACTGCTTATAGAAAGGACCTGCATAATCGGATAATGCGGCAAATAGCGGATCGCGGTCATAAGCAGCCATCAAGCGGTAGGTGAGAAAATAGCCGGACATATCCGAAGGCTGTCCATAATCCTGCCTGCCGGAATAGTCGGTTACGACCTCGCCGGATGGGTGGACCAAATATTGCATCATCCGCAAATTGCTGCGTACGCTCTCCAGCAGCTCAGGGCGATCAAGCGATAGCGCTGTATGATA
The DNA here is from genome assembly GCF_059383755.1 of Paenibacillus sp. JT22N15. Lineage (NCBI taxonomy): Bacteria > Bacillati > Bacillota > Bacilli > Caryophanales > Paenibacillaceae > Paenibacillus > Paenibacillus sp. JT22N15. The sequence goes on from NZ_JBXENV010000006.1 coordinate 57,590, forward strand.
CAGGGCAATATCGCTTACGGCATTGTAGATGCCATTGCTTCGCTCGGTCCATTCGCCATCGGCCGTAATATCAATGCCTTCCGCAAGCCAAGCATCCGCACGAGCGACGAGCGCCGGATCAGGGAACGACCTGTTCAGCAGGCCAAGGGCAGCTGTCAGAATCCAGCGGTGGTTTGGCGTATGACAGCCGCCTTCAAGCATAGCTGGCGTTGCCCGCTTCAGGAACAGCGCAAGCAGGGAAGCGGCTTTTTCAAAAGCAGGATGCTCCACACTTTGCTGCACCAATAGCTCATAAAGCTGTGCAAAGCCAATAACGACAAAACCGGTGTCCGGCGGCGAATGGTAGTTGGTTGATCCTAGCGTAATCGTTCCGTCGCTATGCTGGCGGTTCAGCATATATTGCAGGGCAAGCTCAAGACTGGCAAGCAGCTGGTTGTCGCGGTAGAACGCCGATTCCGGACTGCACAAGGCAGCTGTCCACTTTGCGATAACAGCGCCTGTTCCGACATGGCTTGGATGGGGCAGGCCTGTAAAAGAGTCGATGATGCCTCCGACATTGCGGCTCGCCGAGTCTTTAATTTGAAGGTCAAGAGATAGTGTGACAAGCTGATCATTCAATTGCACCAAGCGCTGATAGATGGAGTCCATGATGTTGCTCCTTTTTAGGTTTGTGGTTGTTTTGAATGCTTGCGGTATTGAGCGGGAGTGCAGCCGTATTTTTTGCGAAAGACACGGTGCAGATAGCTTGCGCTGGTGAAGCCATGCTGCTGGGCCAGCACCTCGACCGTCTCGCTGCTTTCAAGCAGCTGCGTGCACACATGGGTCAATCTGACCTGTTCTACGTAGCTGCTGAACGTTTGGTTGGAATGCGTTTTGAAAATGCGCTGCAGCTGGCGCGCGCTAATCTGGACGCGCTCTGCCACAAGCTCCAGCGTGAAGGGCTCCTGGTAATTGTCTTTAATAAACTGCTCCGCCAGCCTCCACAAGGCCAAGCGCTCCGCTCGCATAACGCAGCGTGACGGCTGCGTTGTCCTCGACTTCTTTGCCGGTCACATAACCAAAGCTTGCGCTCACGCTGCTTGGCATGCCCAGAAACAGCCGCACCAAGTACATCGGATGGCAGCCGAGATCAGTTAGTGCGCCGCCGCCGCTTTGAGCCTGCTTGAAGAAAGCCTCCGGCAAATAGCCGAGCGGTTCAAGCTCGGTGGGCAAAGCGCCGCTATGGGACAGGCGAGCGCGCACAAGCGTTAACTCGCCAAGCAAGCCATCGCGAGCCAACTGCTGTGCGGCTTGCGTGAACGACGTATTCAGCCGGGGCAGCGATACGGTCAGCGCAACGTCAGCTTGCCGCACACTCTCCAAAATGTCGTCGCACTCCGCAAGCGTCAAGACGATGACCTTTTCGGTGAAAATATGCTTGCCCGCCGCCGCTGCTGCTTTTATGATTTCCGGATGGTCGACCGTTGGCGCAGTCACAATAACAGCGTCGATGGAGGCATCCGCCAGCAGCTCGTCAAGCTGCTCATAGAAACGGATTCCCCGGGCTTCAGCTTCCGCCCGGCCGCGCTCCGGCTGCTCGTCCCAGATAGCGGCGAGCTCGGTGCCTGGATGCTGCTGTGCCTGCAAGGCGTAGTCCTTCGCATGCACATGCCAGAAGCTTAATACAGCTGTTCGAATCGGTTTTTGCATAAAGAGAGAAGCCTCGCTTTCAGTCGAAGTATACCGCTTTACCTGACGCAGCAGATTCATAAATGGCCTCTAGTATCTCCGAAACAACGCAAGCCTGCTCTGGAGTGACGACCGGCTCCGTATCATTCAGCAGCGCATCAAACCACAGCCTCATCTCCACATCCTGCATCGATTCCTTCTTGCCTTCGTAGAAATCGACGCCCTTCGGATCGAGCTTGATTTGATTCTCGTACAGTTTACCATATTTCTCGCCGTTTAGGCGCAGTCCATCTGTCATATCTGCGCCGCCTTCTGTACCGCTTAGCGTCGTGCGGGGTTCCTTCGTATCCAGCGTATTCAGCGCCCAGCTGGCTTCGAGCATAATGGTCGCACCGTTCGGGGCTCTGGCGGTGAGCATTTCAACCAACTGGCGCATCTGCCGAGCGGCCAGCGGCTGACATCGCTCAGCATCCGCAGCGGCTCGCGTCTGGATGGCATCCAGCTGGGGTTTGGAAGCGGCGTGGTGCTGAGTGCTGGCGGAACGTCAGCTGCACAGAGCAGCATTCAGCTCGCTTCTGATGAGTATGTGAAAAGTGTAGTGCTGAACCAAGGCAGCCGCAACGGCGGCATGCACATCTTCTATGCCAAGTTTACGACTAACAAAGGGCAAGTGCTGTCTGGCGGCACAACGACGTCCGATGCGGTAACCTTTACGGCGCCGGAGGGCTGGTATATTGCAGGTTTTTATGGCAAGGCGGATAGTGAGATGGATCGGCTGGGTGTCATTTATAAGAAGCTGTAGATGTATTTCTTGAATATGCTTAATGCTTCCTAACAAAACAGGGCATTCTCTCACTAGTCAAAGACTAATGCGAGAATGCCCTGCATTTTTAGCGGAAATTAGTTTAGAACGTGTATGGAAAGGTAGCTTCATGCTATTTATTTCTCGTTTTAGGGGCTCATGCCCCGTGCAAAGATGGATTTGGCGGACACAGCAGCAGCTATTTTAATCAGATCACGGGTTATGGCACGGGCTGCGGACTCAGAAGCCGCTAATACGCTGCCAAAAGCCATTTTGACGGGATAATGAGGGCAATAACGGATTTCCTGTCCGCGTGCGGCCAGAAATCAGAGCAAAAGCCAGAATAGCGGAATCTCAGTCCTTCAAAAAGAAGGGAGCGTCCCGAGTTGCGCAGCCTCAGCAGTATTCGCATGCGGCGGGTATCCAACATTGAATAGTCAGATGAGACTGGCCCCTACTAAGCGCAAAGCAAAGCAAGCAACAGTCCGACTCAGGTCTGCATACATACCCTAATATACAGAAATATTAACGAGGCTTCCTTTAATAAATAGCGTCTGCAACGATTCATTATTGAGGGTTCCAAGCGTTAAAAGTTGAGATGGAGTCGAAGCAGATTGAAGAGGAGCGATTTCACCCGATTTCGTCAAAAACCATGAACCTTGATTTTCTGTAATATAATATTTAACATTTTCAAACGTAAAGGATACTTCATGCCCCGTATTCAAATCCTCTACTAATTGGTTATAAGAATAATCGGAGTCGGTTTCAACTATATACCAAGGGCCTCTCTGCGGTTTGCTGTTATAATGCCAGTCGTGCCTGTGTGGAACATTTGGGTTAATTTGCGTGTTGCCATGGTTGGTATAGTCAATATCCAGCTCAGCCCTGCCATCGGAGCCGTAATACCTTCTTTGTTCTAGTTGGCCTTGTTTAATATTATCCTTCGAACTATATGGTATTCCGGTAACTGGCAAGCTCCGCGCATTTTCTACAATAGAATGATAAGGTGCTGGACTGCCATTACGCTTCGCATTGTCATAAGAGAGAAAAGTATAATTGCTGGCATTTGCTTTTGTTAAGGCAGCGAAGTTGCCCGTTACACTCGGAAAGCCAATAACGATTTGTCCAGTTATTACGCCGCCCGCACGTCCAATAGTTGGTGTTTTATATTGTTTAACTGTATAATCGGCATTCAGTACACCTTGTGGAGCAGGCATAACGATGGAATTCGGGAATACGGTGCTTGAAGGGAATACGACTTCTACGTAACGACTTTTGGTGCGTCCATCTACAAAGATAGGTTTCGTCGTATAGGTGCCCTTCTCAATTTTAAATCGGGTAACAAATTCATTATAGGCATCGCGGGCATTGGCGAAAGGTTTATTATTTAAATCTAATAACCCACTGTAGCTAGGATTTACTCCTGATCTGAATTCAATGGTTGCTTTTCCAGATATATCAATATAAATCGCACGTATTTGAACGTTAGCCATGTATCCTATATTTCCCTCGCCAACAGCATTACTTTGAGCGATAACAGAGCTCGGACGTATAATCGCCCCTGGCCCCATAATATCCGCTATGACTTTGTTGTCATAATAAGTAGCTCCGCCTCCAAAATGGTCATACCATTTGTCCTGCAAGTAAGCGAGTGTCTGAGGCGTCCAGGATACGACATAAGAATTAGGTGTATTCCAGCCATCTCGCATACCATATGTACTTTCTGTGATGGAAGTTTTAATAGAAGCAGGGGCATCATCCCACATCGATTTTGCAAAAATCTGAATATCCTCTTGCAGCTCAGGCTTAACTCCGATTGCCCCATCTACTGAAGCGACATAAACCGCACCGCTCCAATAGGCTAATGCTGCGGCTTCAATGCCACCTTCTGCAACGGGAAGCGAGCTTGCCTCTGTCTTTTTCACAGGAATTGCGATAGTAGCTACTAGTGAAACTAGCAATAAAGCTGCTAAGATTTTTCTTGAAACATTGAACATCCAAATAAACCTCCATTTTTTTGTGATTCCTAAGTATTAGGTCTATTTTACTGATTTAAAGTAAAATTATTATTAATATACTACAAAAGTTGGGTTTTTGCGATATTTGGAATGATATATTTGGAATTTTTCGTTTTAGATGATCTTTTTTACTTTATATAGGGGAAAGGAGAAAGGGATGTTGTTTTCTGTTTAAAAGAAGCCATCGGTTAAATGCGTGCAGCTACATGGGCTGCACGCATTTAACCGATGGCTTTTCCATGCCTGATTAAGCTTGCTGATTGGAGAGAAAGAAATCCCGTCAGCTATAGCTCAAACTGTCCATCATACTCCATTGATCTAGCCGTATTTCTAGCCGCCTGTGGGCCTAAAATACGATCCACCATATGCAGCGACATCTCGATGCCTGCGGAAATGCCAGCCGAGGTGATGACATTACCTTCATCTACATACTTGGAACGGGTGATAGGCATTCTCCTGCCCCCAGTTCAGCGCAGTTACTGCAAAAACCTCGAAAGGACCGGCAAAATCAAGCAGCTCTACATCATTAAATAAAAGAATGCCTACTTTGTAATTTTCCATAGCTGTGTTTCCTCCGCTTCTTCCTATATTATTGCAGCAGCTCATCTGGAACATCAATTACTCTAATTTCATTTCCATTTGGCTGTGCGACAGTCGAGTAGACGATTTGATTTTGCGTAGGCGACCATGCCATATCAGAAGCGTTGCCTGGCAATGGCAGCATGACGGGATCGGCGCTGCTGTCTATTTTATAAATATATAGATTAGGAAGCTGCTCAGGGTATTGTGCGGCAAGTGCAATATGGCGTCCATCCGGTGACCAGCAATAGCTATAAATAACCTCAAAAGGCTTGGGAAGCTGCACTTGCTTCGTTACACGTTTGTTTATGTCATATATATTTATTTGATCTAAGGCAATTCCGTTGATACTATGCGCCTCTGTTTTTTCTAAGAAAAGCAGCTTATTGCCATCCGGCGAAAGCACAAACTCTCTGCCTTTAGTTAAGGCTGGATCGAGCGTATCTGGCGCGGTAGAGCTCTCGGATAGATCAAGTTTGCGAACGCCTTGTTTTGAAGTTCCAAGATAGGCAATTTGATGATGAATGTAGAGGACATTAAACCAAGCGATATTTTTGTGCAAAATCATTTTTTTACGAGAATCAAGAGTGACTGCTCCAAGCTCTCCTTGGAGGCTATTTGAATCTGTTACTGAAAAATAGGCGATTTGCTCGGCGTTCATCCAAGCGGCATGAGAGACAGAGGCTTCAGAAACGAGTTTTTTGCTTTTTCCCGTTTTCATGTGTTTGACCCATAAATTCCGATCTTGAATATAGGAGATTTGCTCTCCATCAGGCGACCATTTTACATATGAGTAATGGGTTCCATTATGGTCAGGGCGGGCAACGACTCCATCTCCATCAGTAAATGCTACTCCTTTAGAGGAACATCCCGCTGTCAGCAAAATGAGGAACAACAACATTATAAAATAGGGCTTATTCATTTCGGTGCCTTATCTATTAAATATTGAGGAACCCACTCTTCAACTTCCCAAAAAGGTTTAGTTGCTGCATCAGCAAATGTAGCTGGATAGTGTTTAGGGTATTCAAATGCCTTTGATGCCATTAAGTAATTAATGGTTCCTAAGTTTGAAGGTACATCGACGATCTCATTCACTTCCTTTTCCATGAGGCTCACTCTGAAAATAACGTTTTCTATGAATTGTTGTTCTGCTGCTGTTTCCTTCTTAAGATAGCCTTCTGAGATCGCGAGCTTGTGTCCGGAGAATATAGAACCATTGTGTGCTTTCCATAAAAGATCCTGATTCGGAGTAGCCATGAAATTCCTCCATTTTATTTCATTTTCAGACCAAATCTCCTCCGCCTTAGTATTTGTTGCTACAATAAATGAGCTTTGAGCCCAATAAATATCGGCTATCATTTGAGCATTAACGTACTGCCAATATTGTGATTTTTGAAATCTTTGAGATTGTTCCTCCCACTCCATAAAACCTATAATATCAATGCCGTAATTGATTTTAATATCTCTTGTACTTGGGTTTGGATAGTGTTTTCCTTGATATTTTTTGAAAAAATTAGCTACATATTCAATTCTTGCTGAAGGATCATCTAAAATATTTTGTAAATCCGTGGGGATCATTATGCAATGTTTAGGATCGCTGCAGGGGGCTGCATGTGAATAGACTTTGCCTTTTACTGTAGCTCTGCACCAATTACCGCTAGTATCTTTTAAAGCTTCTGTCTTATTTGTGGATGCAGTTGTAGCCATGCCAAGTAACCTTGGCATACTACGATAATAATCGTACTTTACCAAGGGTTCTTTTTCCATCTTGCTCGACAATATTTTTACTGCTGTTTGTTTTTTCATCTTTGGGTCAAACTCGACCTTATCTAACTGATCTCTTTTTTGTCCAAGTACTAGCTCGAACTTGATCGTGCTTTTTCGTTCATCGGTTTGTTCAGTATAGCTTTGAACAAATGCATGTGGAAAAATTACTTCTCTAATGGTTAGCTCATTTCTTATAATGAGGATTGTACATTTACGGTAATAATCCTCATCTATCCCGGCCTTTGATAATGCCCAGGTATAAAGCATATCAGAGTTATTACTATTGCCTAATAAAGGTGGGAACAAGCGTATTGCGGCTTCACCTCGAATATAGAGGGTATGAGAAGAGTCTGAGGATTTTGCCCACGAATCTGTTGGAATTTTATGCTTAAAGCTGAACTGGGAAATTTGACCGTTTGTTAAAGCGATAGGAATACGTTTTGATGCACATTCAATTTTTAATGAAATACTCATCCTACAACTCCCCTTAATATATATGATTCCAAAAATGAATAAAATTTACATTCATACTAAATGTATTCTGTAAAATCTCTAGAAATCCTTTCGACAAATTTTTTGAATTTTTAAGGTAATTCAGTAATCTTAATTATTGTATAGAAAGGATTATTTGGTGAACGGGCATAATGAAGTCCGGCGTTTTAATTTGATAGACATAAAGTAGTTGGGAAGGGGAGTAATGCTTAGTTCGGTACATTGGTCAATATGAACTTAAGGCAGGGCCCTGCGAATATTCCTCCCATAAATCCACTTCTCTTATAGCTGTCTGTGCGTAATCCCGAGTAAATTCCTGTCATATTATGATATTTTACCTGCCAAAAACGAACTTTAATAAAAGCTACTCTTTTCAACGTTCGTATTTTGTTGACAGCCCCGTGGGGATTAGATAAACTGGAAGAGGTCAGAAGCGGAGCAATCCGTTCATTATAGTGTTGGTCTCGTATAATCTCGGGGATTGGCCCGAAAGTTTCTACCCGAAAACCACAATTTTCGGACTACGAGCAAGCTTGAAGCGGCTAACTTCAGGCATAAAGAGCGCCATGCGGTTCCCGGAAGACGGGAGGCTGCGCTGTGCGCTTGGCTCGGGTCCCGCAGCATACGTATGATTAATACTCTTACGGTAGCTGTCGGGATTTTTCTGTTGGAATCGGGCAGTTTAGAGGATAAGGAAAGCTTCGGGTTACGGTTTTATATGGTTTACCTATTATATAGATGAAAGAAGGTTTGAACGCATGTCTGCGAAGGTAGGCGTCATCATGGGCAGCAAGTCGGATTGGGATACAATGAAACTGGCTTGCGATGTGCTGGAAGAGCTTCAAATTCCTTATGAGAAAAAGGTTGTATCGGCGCACAGAACGCCCGATTTAATGTTTGAATATGCGGAAACGGCAGCGGAGCGCGGACTTAAGGTCATTATCGCGGGGGCTGGCGGAGCTGCACATCTTCCCGGCATGGTCGCCGCCAAAACGGTGCTGCCGGTTATTGGCGTTCCTGTCAAATCGTCGAATCTCAGCGGCCTAGACTCGCTGCTGTCCATCGTGCAAATGCCTGGCGGCATTCCGGTTGCAACTGTCGCGATCGGCAATGCAGGCGGCACGAATGCCGGACTGCTGGCTGCTCAGATGCTCGGGGCATTCGATCCGGACATTCAGGCACGCGTGATCGCAAGACGCGAGCGCGTTAAGCAGGAAGTGCTGGAAAGCAGTGAGACGCTATGATGGCTGAGGCGGACAAGCAGCGGCAGGATAACATCCGCACGCTGCTGCCAGGCAGCACAATCGGCGTACTCGGCGGCGGGCAATTGGGCCGGATGATGGCGCTCGCAGGCAGCGCAATGGGCTACAAATTCGTCGCGCTTGATCCTGCGGTGGATTCGCCTTGCGGACAAGTCGCAGACCAAGTAGTCGGCGCTTATGACAATCATGAGGCAGCGCGCGAGCTGGCGCAGCGTTCGGATGTCATTACGTATGAATTTGAAAATGTGAATGCGGAAGTTGCCGCGATGCTGATGAAGGAGTCTTACGTGCCGCAAGGCAGCAAGCTGCTTTATACGACGCAGCATCGGCTGCGGGAGAAGCGGGCGATTGAGGCGGCGGGCGTAAAGGTTGCGCCTTACAGCGAAATTCGCAGCAGCGCGGAGCTTCATATAGAAGCTGAACGATTAGGCTTGCCATGTGTATTAAAAACAGCGACGGGCGGCTACGACGGCAAGGGGCAATGGGTCATCCGCGCTGCGGAGGAGATCGACGAGGCGTACGAAACGCTGAGCCGCGCTGGAACCGAGCTGGTACTGGAGAAATTCATCTCCTTTGAAAAAGAGCTATCGGTCATTGCAGCGCGCAGCCCACAGGGCGAGGTGAAAGCATTCCCCGCGTCGGAAAACATCCATATCGACAACATTCTTCATCTGTCGATTGTACCGGCCCGGATCGATGAGGGCATTCAGCGCAGAGCGGAGCAACTGGCGATGCAAATCGCCGAAGGGCTGGGCGCTGTTGGATTAATCGCCGTTGAGCTGTTTTTGACGGCTGACGGTGAGCTGTATGTGAATGAGCTGGCGCCAAGGCCGCATAACAGCGGACATTACACGATGGAAGCGGCGCATACGTCGCAGTTTGAGCAGCATGTACGGGCGGTATGCAATTTGCCGCTTGGGCGTACGGAGCTGCTGACGCCAGTCGTAATGGTGAATGTGCTCGGCCAGCATGTAGAGCCGATCATTCAGCGTTTTGGCGCTCGGGATGAAGCGGCAGAGCGCCTCGGTGTAACGCCGAAGCTGCATCTGTACGGCAAGAAGGACGCCGTTCACAAAAGAAAAATGGGCCACATTAACGTGCTTGCTCCAGATGTGGAAGCAGCGCTGCAATGGATAGATGAAACAACAATTTGGAAGGTGGAGTAGCTACATGTTAGAGCGTTACAGCAGACCGGAAATGAGAGCGATTTGGACCGAGGAGAATAAGTTCCAAGCATGGCTGGAGGTTGAGCTTTGCGCATGCGAGGCTTGGTCGGAGCTGGGCATTATTCCGAAGGAGGACGTGGAAGAGCTTCGTAAAAACGCGAGCTTCAACATCGACCGCATTTATGAAATCGAGCAGGATACGCGCCATGACGTTATCGCCTTTACGCGCGCTGTATCCGAAACGGTTGGCCCTGAGCGCAAATGGGTGCACTACGGCCTGACATCGACGGATGTTGTAGATACGGCTACGGGCTACCTACTGCTGCAAGCCAATGCGATTTTGCAAAAGGATATTGAGCGTTTCATCTCGATATTGCGCGAGAAGGCGATTCAGTACAAAGATACGCCGATGATGGGACGTACGCATGGCGTTCATGCTGAGCCAACTACCTTCGGCCTCAAAATGGCATTGTGGCACGAAGAGATGAAGCGCAACCTGGAGCGTTTCCTGCATGCAGCTGATGGCGTGCAATACGGCAAAATTTCCGGTGCTGTCGGCACTTACGCGAACATCGATCCTTTCGTAGAAGAGTTCGTCTGCAACAAGCTGGGCACGAAAGCTGCGCCAATTTCGACGCAAACGCTGCAGCGTGACCGCCATGCGGAGTACATGGGCACACTGGCGCTCGTTGCTTCGTCGCTGGACAAGTTCGCTACGGAAATCCGCGCTTTGCAGAAGAGCGAATTCCGCGAGGTGGAAGAGCCTTTCGCCAAAGGTCAAAAAGGTTCATCGGCTATGCCGCACAAACGCAACCCAATCGGCTGCGAGAACATTTCCGGCTTGTCGAGAGTTATTCGCGGACATATGCTGACGGCTTACGAGAACATTCCGCTGTGGCATGAGCGCGATATTAGCCATTCGTCCGCAGAGCGCGTTATTTTGCCGGATGCTACGATGCTGCTGAACTACATGCTGAATCGTCTGGGCAACATCATCAACAATCTGCAAGTATTCCCTGAAAATATGAAGCGCAACATGCAGCGTACGTTCGGCGTGCCGTTCTCCGGCCGCGTCATGACGAAGCTGATCGACAAAGGCTTCAGCCGCGAGCAGGCTTATGACACCGTTCAACCGCGCGCGATGCAGGCTTGGGAAGAGCAGCGCCAATTCCGCGACATTATTGAATCGACGAAGGAAATTACCGAGCTTCTGTCGACGGAAGAGATCGACGATTGCTTTAACCCAACATGGCATTTGAAGCATGTGGATACGATTTTCACCCGTCTTGGATTGAACTAAGGAGGCTTACTGGCGTATGACTGCAATCTCTCAAAGCTTGTCCACTGCTGAGCCGTATGTGAAAGCGCCCCTGCTGTACAAGGGGAAGGTTAGAGAGCTTTACGATCTGGGCGAGCATTTTCTGATCGTTGTAACGGATCGCATTTCGGCATTTGATTATGTGCTTGACCCGGCAGTGCCGGAGAAAGGCAATGTGCTTAACCGCCTGTCGGCTTTCTGGTTTGAGCAGACCGCTTCGATCCAGACGAACCACGTCGTGCATACCGATGTGGACAAGCTGGGCGAGCTTATTACGGAGCCTGAGCTGCTTCGCAACCGGATTATGGTAACTCGCAAAGCGGAGCGCATCGATATTGAATGTGTCGTGCGCGGCTATATCACAGGCGGCGGCTGGAGACAATATCAGCAAACGTCTGCGATTAATGGCATCGAGCTTCCGGCAGGCATGCGCAAAAATGAGCGTTTTCCGCAGCCGATCTTTACGCCAGCGGCGAAAAACGACGTCGGCCACGACGAGGATATCCCGTTTGAGCGGATGCAGGAGCTGGTTGGCGCCGAGCTTTCCGAAGAGCTGCGCGACCGCAGCATCAAGCTTTACGAGTTCGCTCACGCTTATTGCGCCGAGCGCGGCATCATTCTTGCCGATTGCAAATTCGAATTCGGCCTGATTGACGGCAAAGTGATTCTCATTGACGAGATTTTCACGCCAGATTCCTCGCGCTTCTGGGCAGAGGGCAATTACGCCTATGACATCGAGATCGACAGCATGGACAAGGAGCCGGTGCGCACCTATTTGCTGGGCTCGGATTGGGACAAGAACAGCAAGCCGGATCCGCTGCCGGAAGCGGTTGTCGAAGAGACGACGAAGCGGTATCAGGATATTTACCGCCGCTTGACAGGTGCGGAAAGCTACTAGCTTTTCCGCGCAGGCAGCAGCGTTGAAGCCAGCAAGAGCAAGCTAAAGAAATAGATCAACAGCGATACAAGCAAAACGATAAAAGCAAAGCGATTTTGCTGGAGGGAGCCTGTGGGGTGCTCGCCTAAAGCAGAAGAAAAGCGAAGCAGCGTTAGCGCTACATTATTATTTTCATTATCAGGAGGCCAACAATGAAAGCAACCGTCTACGTAACAATCAAGGAAAATGTACTTGATCCGCAAGGAACAGCTGTACAAGGAGCATTGCATTCGATGGGTTTTGCCGAAGTGGAAAAAGTGCGGATCGGCAAATATTTGGAGCTAGAGCTGGGCGCAATCGACCGCAGCGAAGCGGAGAAGCGCATCAAGGAAATGTGCGAGAAGCTGCTTGCGAACACGGTCGTTGAAGATTACCGTTTTGAGCTGGAGGGATAGGCGATGAAGTTTGCGGTTCTGGTTTTTCCAGGTTCCAACTGTGATATTGATTGTTACAAGGCGGTAGAGGAAGCGATTGGCCAAAAGGTAGAGTATGTATGGCATACATCGACGGATCTTTCCGGTTTTGACGCGATTTTGGTGCCAGGAGGCTTCTCCTACGGCGATTACCTGCGCTGCGGCGCGATTTCGCGTTTTGCTCCTGTCATGAATGAAGTGAAGAAAGCAGCAGAGGAAGGCAAATTTATCCTCGGCATTTGCAACGGGTTCCAAATCCTTACGGAAGCAGGCTTGCTGCCAGGCGCTTTGATTCGCAACAGCGGCCTCAAATTCCGCTGCCATCAGACGCCGCTGGAAGTTGTGAACAATGGCAACCCGTTCACGAACCAGTATGCGGAAGGCGATATTATCAACATTCCGATCGCCCACGGCGAAGGCAACTACTATTGCGACGACGCGACGCTGGCACAGCTGGAAGCGAACAAGCAAATTATTTTCCGCTATGCGGGCGACACCAATCCGAACGGATCGGTATCGAATATCGCGGGCGTGAGCAACGAGCGCGGCAACGTAGTCGGCATGATGCCGCATCCAGAGCGTGCAATCAACCAATTGTTCGGCTCAGAGGACGGCAAAAAAATGTTTACATCGATTTTGAATGCATGGAGGGAACAGCATGGCGCAGCAGTTAACAGCTAAGGAACCGACAGCGGAACAAATCGCGGATCAGCGGATTTATACGCAGTTCGGCGTAACGGATTATGAATATGAGCTGATTTGCGGATTTCTTGGCCGCCAGCCAAACTATACGGAGATCGGCGTATTCAGCGTCATGTGGTCGGAGCATTGCTCTTACAAAAACTCCAAGCCGATTTTGAAAAAATTCCCGATAACCGGACCTAAAGTTCTAATGGGACCAGGCGAAGGCGCGGGTATCGTTGATATCGGCGACAATCAAGCGGTCGTATTCAAAATCGAATCGCATAACCATCCATCCGCGGTTGAGCCTTACCAAGGCGCAGCTACAGGTGTAGGCGGCATTATCCGCGACATTTTCTCCATGGGCGCACGTCCTGTTGCTTTGATGAACAGCTTGCGTTTTGGCCGTCTTGAAAATGAGCGCGTTAAATATTTGTTCGAAAATGTTGTCAGCGGTATCGCTGGCTACGGCAACTGTATCGGCATCCCGACTGTCGGCGGTGAGGTTATGTTCGACGAGAGCTATGAGGGCAATCCGCTCGTTAACGCGATGTGCGTGGGCCTCATCGATCATGATAAAATCCAACGCGGCGTCGCTAAAGGGGTAGGCAACCCGGTGTTTTATGTCGGTCCGGCAACTGGCCGCGACGGCATTCACGGCGCAACCTTCGCTTCGGTCGAGCTGTCCGAGGAATCCGAGGAGAAGCGTACGGCGGTTCAAGTCGGCGATCCATTCATGGAGAAGCTGGTTATGGAAGCGACGCTTGAGCTGATCGATTCCGGCATCGTGCTTGGTATTCAAGATATGGGCGCAGCTGGCCTAACTTGCTCCAGCGCCGAGATGGCTTCGAAAGCCGGCAACGGCCTTGAGCTGTACCTCGATGAAGTGCCGCAGCGCGAAACAGGGATGACGCCATACGAAATGATGCTGTCTGAATCGCAAGAGCGCATGCTCTTCGTTGTAGAGCCGCAGCATGAAGCGCAGGCGAAAGAGATTTTCGAGCGTTGGGGCATCATTTGCGCCAAAGTCGGCAAAGTAACGGATGACGGACGTCTCCGCTTGTTCCACCAAGGCGAGCAAGTGGCAGATATGCCGGTAACAGCGCTCGTTGACGAGTGCCCGGTTTATGACAAGCCTTCGCAGGAGCCTGCTTATTACAGCGCAAATGCGGCAATCGACACAACAGCTTATCCGGAAGTAACGGATTTGACGGCTGCGCTTGAGAAAGTTCTCGCTTCGCCAACGGTGGCAAGCAAAGAGTGGGTTTACAATCAATACGACTATATGGTGCGTACGTCGACAGCGGTTCAACCGGGTTCGGACGCAGCAGTCGTGACAATCAACGGTACACGCAAAGCACTTGCGATGACAACAGATTGCAACAGCCGTTATGTATACCTTGATCCAGAAGTGGGCGGACGCATTGCCGTAGCGGAAGCTGCGCGCAACATCGTATGCTCCGGCGCAGAGCCGCTGGCAATTACGGACAATCTGAACTTCGGCAGCCCAGAGAAGCCGGATGTATTCTGGCAGATCGAGAAATCGGCAGACGGCATGTCCGAAGCTTGCCGCGTATTGGAAACGCCAGTTATCGGCGGCAACGTCAGCTTGTACAATGAAAATGCAAAAGGCGCGATTTACCCAACGCCGGTTATCGGCATGGTAGGTCTCGTTCATGATATCGATCATATTACGACTCAAGGCTTCAAAAACGAAGGCGACGTCATCATTCTCGTCGGCGAAACGAAAGCTGAAATGGGCGGAAGCGAGCTTCAATACGTGCTGCAAGGCGTGAACGAAGGACGTCCTCCGGTGATTGATCTAGCTGTTGAGAAAAAGATGCTCGGCGCTGTGCTGAGCGCGATTCAAAGCGGCTTGGTCGCTTCGGCGCATGACTTGTCCGAAGGCGGTATTGCGGCTGCGTTGGCAGAATCCTGCATAAGCGGCAAGCTTGGTGCAGAAGTTAATATAAATACAGAGCTGCGCGCTGATCATGCATTGTTCAGCGAATCGCAATCGCGTATTTTGCTGTCGGCGAAGCCGGAGCAAGCAGCAGCGCTGCAAGCATTGCTGTCTGAGCAAGGCGTTGCCCACGCGGCAATCGGTTCGGTAAAAGGAGCTGCTCTTTCGATCAGCATCAATGGCAAATCCGGCATTCAGGCGCCGGTACAACAACTGGAGAAGGTCTGGAAGGATGCGATTCCATGTCTGATGAAATAAAGCAGCCTAAGCTTTGGTCAGGCGATTATTATAATCAAGGCGGCGGTCGGGAGGATTTCTTCGACAAGCTGCGCGAGGAATGCGGCGTCTTTGGTGTCTTTAACCATGCAGACGCAGCATCGCTTTCCTACTATGGTCTTCATGCATTGCAGCATCGCGGCGAGGAGTCGGCCGGCATTTGCACCGTCGATACGACGGACCGCAATCGGTTCAGCTACCACCGCGGCATGGGACTCGTTAAGGAAGTATTCGACAAGGAGCGCCTAGCGGGGCTCCCTGGCGATCGCTCGATCGGCCACGTGCGCTATTCGACGGCGGGAGAGAGCAAGCTGGCGAATGCGCAGCCGCTGATCTTCCGCTATCGCGATGGCGATCTTGCGGTAGCGACGAACGGCAATATCGTAAATGCGCCGGAAATTCGCAAGGAGCTGGAGAACCTTGGTTCTATTTTCCAGACGACGAGCGATACCGAGGTTATTGCGCATTTGATCGCCCGCTCGCCGAAGGATTTTGTGACGGCAGCGAAAGAAGCGCTCCAACGTATTGTTGGAGGCTTCGCTTTCCTGATTATGACGAACGACAAGCTATTGGTCGCTTCTGATCCGAACGGACTTCGTCCGCTCGTGGTAGGCCGCATTGGCGACGGTTATGTGTTTTCCTCCGAGTCGTGCGCGTTTGAATCGATTGGTGCCCAATATTTGCGTGACGTTCAGCCGGGCGAACTGCTTATTTTTGATCAGGATGGCATGAAAGAGGATCGTTATGCGGAAGTGACGCGCCGGGCGACCTGCGCGATGGAATATATTTATTTTGCCCGTCCCGACAGCGACATTCATGAAATCAATATTCATTCCGCGCGCAAGCGGATGGGCAAGCAGCTCGCGATGGAATCGTTCGTCGATGCTGATATCGTAACGGGTGTGCCGGATTCCAGTATTTCCGCAGCAATCGGTTATGCGGAGCAGACGGGCATTCCTTATGAGCTTGGACTTATCAAAAATAAATACACCGGACGTACGTTCATCCAGCCTTCGCAGGAATTGCGCGAGCAGGGCGTGAAGATGAAGCTGTCCGCCGTGCGTAAAGTCGTAGAAGGCAAACGCGTCGTTATGATTGACGACTCGATCGTTCGCGGCACGACGTCGCGCCGGATCGTCAATATGCTGCGTGAAGCAGGAGCGACGGAAGTGCATGTGCGAATTACATCGCCGCCTTTCAAGAACCCTTGCTACTACGGCATTGATACGCCAAGCCGCGATGAGCTTATTGCTTCTTCCCGCACCGTGCAGGAAATTTGCGAGTTGATAAATGCGGATTCGCTGTCCTTCCTTAGCGACAGCGGCTTTATCGATTCGGTTGGCGGCAATGACGGTGCTTATAACCGCGGCATGTGCCTCGGCTGCTTTGATAATGATTACCCGACGCCTGTGGATGAGGAATCGGACAAAAGCTGCAGCTGCTAGACATAAGGCAGTCTAGCTGCAGCATGAAGCTTTGCTTGTGTAATTAGGATTAATAGTGCTGCATGCGTGCACGCCTGGTTCAGGCGTGCCAGCTTGGCGGCTACGATAAAGGGGTTGAACGATGTGGCAGAAGCGTATAAAAAAGCTGGCGTCGATATAGCGGCTGGCAACGAAGCGGTCGAAAGAATGAAGAAGCATGTCAAGAAGACGTTCCGTCCTGAGGTGCTGACGGATCTTGGCGGCTTTGGCGGCCTGTTCGGCCTAAACAAGGATAAATATGAGGAGCCGGTGCTCGTATCGGGAACAGATGGTGTTGGCACAAAGCTGAAGCTGGCTTTTGCAATGGACAAGCATGACACGATCGGTATCGATGCGGTTGCCATGTGCGTCAACGACATCATTGTACAAGGCGCTGAGCCCTTGTTCTTCCTCGATTACCTCGCTTGCGGCAAAGTTGTGCCGGAGAAAATCGAAGCGGTAGTCAAAGGCATTGCAGACGGCTGCGTACAGGCAGGCTGCGCGCTGATTGGCGGCGAGACGGCAGAAATGCCGGGCATGTACCAAGGCGACGAATACGATATCGCGGGCTTTACGGTCGGCGTTGTCGATAAGAAAAAAATCATCGACGGCACGACCATTGCGCCCGGAGACGCAGTAATTGGCCTTGCGTCAAGCGGCATTCACAGCAATGGCTATTCGCTCGTTCGCAGATTGCTGCTGGAAGAAAGCGGTTATGCGCTTGATCAGGAGCTGGCAGAGCTTGATGGCGCGAAGCTTGGCGATGTATTGATCGAGCCAACGCGCATTTATGTGAAATCGGCGCTTAAGCTGATTGAGCAAGTGAAGGTGAAAGGCATGGCGCATATTACAGGCGGCGGCTTCATCGAGAACATTCCGCGCGTATTGCCGGAAGGCGTTAACGTAAATGTGGAATACGGCTCTTGGCCGATTCACAACATTTTTGGCCTGATGCAGGAAAAAGGTTCAATTACGAATCGTGACATGTTCACGACGTTTAATATGGGAATTGGCCTCGTAGTTGTTGTACCGGCTGATGAAGCGGAAGAAGCGCTTCGCGTAGCAAATGAGCTTGGCGAGAAAGCTTACCGCATTGGAACAGTAACGGAAGGCAGCCGCATCGTCACGTTTACAGGAGCGACGGTGTAATGGCAGCGAAGCGTATAGCCGTATTTGCATCTGGTCAAGGCACAAATTTTCAAGCCTTGGCCGATGCGGCATGGCAGGGGGAGCTCGATGCAACTATCGAGCTTCTTGTTTGTGATAAGCCGTCTGCGCCGGTTATCGAGCGGGCGCGCAAGGCTGGCGTAGAAACGTTCGTTTTTAAGCCGAAGGACTATCCGTCCCGCGAAGCGCATGACAGCGTGATTTTGGCGGAGCTTGAGCGCCGTGGCATTGAGCTTATTGTACTGGCAGGCTATATGCGCATCATTACGCCAGTGCTGGTGGAGCCTTTCTATGGGCGGATGATCAATATCCATCCTTCATTGCTGCCAGCGTTTCCCGGCATTAATGCGATTCGCCAGGCGCTTGATTACGGCGTGAAGCTGACGGGCGTCACCGTGCATTATGTGGACGGCGGCCTCGACAGCGGCCCGATTATTGCCCAGCAGGCAGTCGGCATTGCGGACGGCGAGTCGGAGGATGAGCTTGCGGTACGCATTCATGCGGCCGAGCAGCAGCTGCTCCCGCAGGTCGTGCGGCAAATTGCTGGCGGACGGGTTCATTTGGACGGACGTTTGGTGCGGATCGATGTGAACAAGCAAGCTGAGTGATTGGGCATTCATAACGATAAAAGTAGTTAGAGCGTAACCGGGTTAAGACAAAAAGGAGGGCTTTGTGGAATGGCTATTCGTAGAGCATTAATCAGCGTATCTGATAAGACGGGTATTGTGGAGTTTTCGCGTGAGCTGGCAAGCCAAGGCGTAGAAATTATTTCGACAGGCGGAACGTTCAGCTTGCTGGAAAAAGAGGGCATTCCGGTCATCGGCATTTCCGATGTGACGGGCTTCCCGGAAATTTTGGATGGACGCGTCAAAACGCTGCATCCTGCTGTTCATAGCGGCCTGCTCGCTGTTCGCGACGATGCAGAGCACCAAAAGGTGATGGAAGAGCTGGGTCTCAGCTACATCGACCTCGTTGTCGTGAATCTGTACCCGTTCAAGCAGACGATTGCGAAGCCCGATGTGGAATATGCGGATGCGATTGAAAACATCGATATCGGCGGTCCAACAATGCTGCGTTCAGCTGCGAAAAACCATGCATTCGTTACCGTTGTCGTAGACGCTGCGGATTATGCGGCTGTGCTGGAAGAAGTCAAAGCAGGCGGCGACACGACGCTTGAAACGCGCAAGCGCTTGACGGCGAAAGTATTCCGCCATACGGCTGCTTACGATACGCTGATTGCTGAATATTTGTCCAAGCAGACAGGCGAAGAGCTTCCAGAAAGCTATACCGTTACTTACGAAAAAGTACAGGATCTCCGCTACGGCGAGAACCCGCACCAGAAGGCTGCTTTCTACAGCAAGCCGCTCGCTTCGGCAGGCAACATTACGACAGCAGAGCAATTGCACGGCAAAGAGCTGTCCTACAATAACATTAATGATGCAAACGCTGCGCTTGCGATTGTAAAGGAATTTGATGAGCCGGCTGTAGTTGCCGTTAAGCATATGAATCCTTGCGGCGTAGGTACTGGCGCTGACATTCATGAAGCATATCAAAAAGCGTATGCGGCTGATCCGACTTCCATCTTTGGCGGCATAGTTGCGGCGAACCGCGTGATCGGCGCAGACACAGCTGAGCTGCTGGGCCAAATTTTCCTTGAAATTATTATTGCCCCGGACTTTACGCCGGAAGCGCTTGATATTTTGACAAAAAAGAAAAACATTCGCCTCATGAAGCTCGGCGAGCTTTCCGTTGCTGCAGCTGACCGCAAGCCTGAGCTGCTCGTGACGACGGTTGACGGCGGCATGCTCGTACAGGAAAGCGATGTTCGCAGCCTGACGGAAGCAGACCTGCAATTCGTAACCGACCGCAAGCCGACTGAGGAAGAGCTCAAGCAATTGCTGTTCGGCTGGAAAGTCGTGAAGCATGTGAAATCGAATGCGATTTTGCTGGCGAAAAATAATATGACGATTGGCGTAGGCGCAGGCCAAATGAACCGCGTAGGCGCTGCTCGCATCGCAATCGAGCAGGCTGGTGCGCAGTCCGCTGGCGCTGTACTGGCATCGGATGCCTTTTTCCCAATGGGCGATACGGTTGAGCTCGCAGCTAAAGCTGGCATTACGGCGATTATCCAAACGGGCGGCTCTATTAAAGATGCCGAATCGATTGCCGCAGCAAATGCCAACAACATTGCCATGGTACTGACTGGCGTTCGTCATTTCAAGCATTAAGGGGGAGCTGACAAGATGCGAATTTTAGTAGTAGGCGGCGGCGGCCGCGAGCATGCGATCGTATGGGCGCTGAAAAAAAGCGAGAAGGTCCGGCACATTTATTGTGCGCCGGGCAATGCGGGCATTGCGCAGCTCGCGGAATGCGTGCCGCTGGCTGTCAATCAATTTGACGAGCTGGTAGAGTTCGCGAAAGATGCGGCTATCGATCTCGTATTCATCGGTCCGGATGATCCGCTAGCTGACGGCATCGTCGATGCGTTCGAAGCGCATCAAATTCCGGTATATGGACCGAATAAAGCGGCAGCGGAAATTGAAGGCAGCAAAATTTTCATGAAAAATTTGCTCAAGAAATATAATATTCCGACGGCTAAATATGAGACGTTTACCGAATATGAGGCGGCTTCTGCTTATTTGCAGGCACAGCAGACGCCAATCGTCATTAAGGCGGACGGACTTGCGGCAGGCAAGGGCGTAACGGTGGCCTTTACGATGGAAGAAGCACAGCAGGCGCTGAAAGAAGCGATGCTGGATAAAGTGTTTGGCGATGCGGGCAACCAAATCGTGATCGAGGAGTTCTTGGAAGGACAGGAAATGTCCATCCTTGCTTTCGTAGATGGCGAGACGGTGCGGGCGATGGTGCCGGCACAGGATCACAAGCCGATTTTCGACGGCGATAAAGGCCCGAATACGGGCGGTATGGGCACATATACGCCGCTGCCGCATATTGATCAGGCGATTATCGACGAGTCGATTGCGAACATTATTATTCCAACGGCGAAAGCGATGGTCAGCGAAGGCCGCCCGTTCCGCGGCGTATTGTTCGCCGGTCTGATGATTACGAAGGATGGCCCGAAAACGATCGAGTTTAATGCACGCATGGGCGATCCAGAAACACAGGTTGTGCTTCCGCGTCTGGAAACCGATCTTGTCGACATCGTATTGGCTTCACTGAACGGCAGATTGGAGCAGCTTGATATTACGTGGAGCGATGAAGCAGCGGTCTGCGTCATTATGGCTTCCGAGGGTTATCCGGCATCGTATCCGAAAGGCCGCGTC
Source organism: Paenibacillus sp. JT22N15 (assembly GCF_059383755.1). Classification (NCBI taxonomy): domain Bacteria; kingdom Bacillati; phylum Bacillota; class Bacilli; order Caryophanales; family Paenibacillaceae; genus Paenibacillus; species Paenibacillus sp. JT22N15. The sequence continues at coordinate 78,846 of NZ_JBXENV010000006.1, forward strand.
ATTGAAGGGCTGGCGAAAGCCGAAGCGCAAGGCGCGCTTGTGTTCCATGCTGGAACAGCTGAGAAGGACGGCCAGTTCGTAACGAGTGGCGGACGCGTGCTAGGCGTTGTCGGCCGCGGCCGTGACATCGCAGAAGCGCGTGCGCGTGCTTATGATGCGGTGGGCGTTATTCATTTCGAAGGCATGCAGAGCCGTTCGGATATTGCGGCGAAAGCGCTGGTTTAATGTTCATTCTCAAACGTAGTCATTCCTATATGAAATAAATTTATTAAGCTTGAAGCCGCCTATGTGCGGCTTTTTTTATTCAATCATAGTTTTACTAGGATGTGTATGCAAACCGAAGTCGGCTTTCAGCTCTTTGTTTAGCGTTTATTCCAGGGCAATTTTCTCTGCCGAATTAAAGGCTTATAGAACCCCATTATGCGAATGTTGCTGAGTCCGCTGTGGGTAAAAGCACTGTTGCAGAGGCCATCAGCTCGGAAGCTCACTGCTTTTTTTGAAGGACTGAGGTTCCACTATTCTGGCTTTCCATCCGATTTGAGGCCACACGCGGACAGGAGCGCCGTTATTCCCCTCATTATCTCGTCAAAAAGGCTTTTGAAAACGCATTAGCGGCTTCTGAGTCCGCAGCCGATGCCATAACCCTTGATTTGGTTGAAATAGCGGCTGCTGTGTCCGCCAAGTCTAACTTTGTTCAAGGGGCCAGCCCCTGAAACCAAGAGTATGACGGTGGCTATAATCAGGAACTGAATCGCTTACTTTTGCATTCACACCCTAGTAACACGAGAGCCGAAGTCGTTTCATTTTTTACTTGTATAGTGCTATTTGCTACGATAGCAACGGGGATATCCAATACTAGCTTGTTTGATAATCTTATTTTCACAGCCCTCTCCTATCCATATTCTAGCAGTTCATTATAGCATGCAATGGGGAGGTTTTTTTGCTGTCAAATGCGGGCGAAAGGTGTAACTAATTTGTAACGCACTGCGTCTATGAATGCGATAAGATAAATCTATCAGCAGGGAATAGAAGGGTGAATCGGATGAAGTATAACACACGAACTAGAGTAAGCAGCATGAAGACGCGCAAGAGAACAAAACGAAAACTAGCAATTGCAAGCTTTCTACTTGTAGCACTAGCCTTATGGCTTGGCGGCTGCGGGACTAAGGCTTCATCGAGCCTGGAGGTTCTTGTGCCTGGCAAAGAGGGCAGCGCAAACATCCAGCAGGGCACTTCATCCGAGGATACCATCCATATTAACCATCCGACGTTGTCGGAAGGGACAAGCAGCGGTACGGACACGGCAAGCCATCCGGCGAGCACCGATGATTCCCATTCCCCTCAGAAAGGAACGGACGGCGCATCCGGTGCTTCGAATGGTTCCGGTACATCGGGTACATCCAGTGGCACTGGCGGAAAAACGCAAGGTGAAGGTTCCAAACCGGGAAAGAGCGTAACGTCCAGTACATATACAACTAAGCCTTCAAGCTCGGCTACACCAACGAGCAAGCCGGCTCCCACGCCAACGCCTTCGGCGTCTCCGCAAGGAGAGAAGGAAACGGGCAAGCCGGATAAGGAGCAGAAGCTTGTCGCCTTAACCTTTGATGATGGGCCAGATAACCGTTATACACCAGCGATTTTGGATATCCTGAAAAAGAAGGGCATTAAAGCAACTTTCTTCGTAGTCGGCGTTCAAGTGAAGAAGGACCCCGAGGTGCTTCAGCGCATAGTGGACGAAGGCCATACGATTGGCAATCATACAACCCATCATAAAGATTTGACGAAGCTGACCAAGAATCAAATATGGGACGAAATCACCACGACGGATAAGCTGATCAAAGATGTAGTCGGCTTTACTCCAAATCTGGTGCGCGCCCCGTATGGAGCTGTGAATAGTACCGTCAAGCAGCTAATGAAGGACAAAGGAAGAGAATTGGTAAGCTGGAATGTAGATACCCGTGACTGGGCGGGAACGTCTGTCGCTGTGATGAAGAAGAACATTAGCGAGCATACGAAGCCGGGTGGTATAATACTGATGCATTCTTTTGGAGGCAAAGGGATTAAAAACACGGTAGACATGCTGCCAGACGTCATTGATAGCTTGCAGAAGAAAGGCTATACATTTGTTACGATTGACGAAATGCCTTGATTCCGGTCTGCTTTCGGGCCGTATGTTTAAGGGGGCTTAAGCAATTGTTTATATTCAAAATAAGCGGGGCGCTGCTTGCAGCCGCCTTGCTTTGTTTATTAACCGGCTGCCGTTATACGGCGGCTCCTGCGGATTTGCTTGAAAAGCCTACTATCGCCTCGGATAAGCAGGCGCTCGTTCAGGCTGTGCAGAAAGCTTTGCCGCCTCATGCGCAGCTTGCGCTTCCGATGCGGGATGACAATCTTGGCGCCGTGCGCCTGCTCGATGTAGATGGCGATGGCATAGACGAGGCGCTCGTTTCTTTTAACAATGAATACAGCTCTCCTGAGCTAATGCTGCTCCGCTTTCGGGGCAACACCTGGAAGCCCTATTATACGATTCAGCAGCCTTTATCGATGCGCATGGACTGGATGAAAGTAAGCGATTATGACAAGGATGGCAAGCTCGATTTAGCCGTCGGCTGGATCGGCTCCTATGATGGCTCCAATATGGTCGAGCTGTATTCGCTTAGCCAAACGCCAGTGCGCAATGAGGAAGGCAAGCTTGTGCTTGAGCCGGAGGATTCCTTGCCTTATTTGTACGCGGAAGCAGGCGATCTGAACGGAGATGGAAAGCTGGAGCTGGCGGTCGTCACGGGGGATTGGGCGAATCAGGAAGTGCAGCTGCCGAACTATAAGCTGACGGTATATGAATGGACAAAGGGCAAGCTTCATGCGCTCCAGCAGCTCGATCTTAGCAATGATGTCATTAATTATGACCGGCTGTTGATTGGCAAAATTTCCGAGCGGCATACGGGCATCGTATTGGAAGCTGCGGTAGGCGCCCATTCGATGTATACGTTTATGTATGTGTGGGGAAAAGGCAAGCTGCGGCCAGTTGCGTTATCCGAGCAAGGCGAATATGGAAATGCGCTCGTTTCGGGAACGCCGACGCAAAATGAAGATATAAACGGTGATGGTATTATCGAGCTATCGCGGCCAAAAGAGCCAGCAGGCTATCCGGATCTCCCTTATGCCGGGATGCTGTGGGTGAACGAGTGGCTGCAATGGGATGGAGATAAGGGCTTCAAGTCGATCAAGGAAGAGTTTACGAGTAACAGCTACCAAATCAGCTTTACGATTCCGAATCAGTGGAAGGGCCGCTATACGCTGAGAAGCCCGGAAGTCCACCGGGAATATGGCCTCGTCACCTTTGAATATTGGAATGAAAAAACCGGCTACAAGTCCGAGATTGGCACATTATATGCGGTTCCATTAACGAAGTGGGGCAGCGTCCAGGAAGAGTGGAAAGAGACAGACCGCTCTTACCATGTCGTGTTCAATTATGCGGGCTTGGTGTACATTTTTGCACAGCAGCTTGCTCCTCCAGGAACGATGGATATCAGTGATCGCCAGCTGTTTTATGCAATGCAGCTGAATAAGGATCAACTGCCTGAATTGCTGGTACCGAGGCCGGACTAATGGAAAAAGTGGGTGGACCTATGCGTATTTTGCTGCTGGAAGATGAAGAAGCGATTCGCGGCTTTGTCCGCATTAATCTAAAACGCAATGAGATGGAAGTGACGGAAGCAGGCGACGGTGAAACGGCGCTCGCTTTGGCTGATTCGGAGGGACCATTTGATATTGCGCTGCTTGATGTGATGCTGCCGACTATTAGCGGCTTCGAAGTATGCGAGCAGCTGCGCAGCAAATTCCCCAGCATGGGCATTATTATGCTGACCGCGAAGTCGCAGGAAGAGGATAAAATACACGGGCTGGAGCTTGGCGCCGACGATTATGTGCAGAAGCCATTCAGCCCAGGCGAGCTGATTGCCCGCATCAAGTCGCTCTACCGCAGAATGCAGCCGAGTGCTGCGCTGCTTCAGGCGGTGGCTAGCCAAGAGCTGGCGGCGGCTGCTCCCGTGCAGGAGGTAATGGATGATGAGCTGACCATTGGGCCATTCCGCTTGTCGGTATCTGCGCGCAAGCTATGGAAAAACGATGAGGAAATTATTTTGACCCCGACCGAATGGACGCTGGTGCGGCTATTAATGGAGCGGGAAGGCAAAAGCGTCAGCCGCGATGATATTTTGAGCGAGGTTTGGGGCCGTTATTATGTGGGCGACCTTAAGGTCGTTGACGTAAACATTAGGCGGGTGCGCCAAAAAATTGAAGACAATTCCTCTGAGCCTGCTTTCATCGAAACGGTATGGGGCTTCGGCTACCGCTGGAGAAGGGGCAGCAGCGGATGAACAGTCTGAAGACGAGAATCGTGTGGAGCTATTTGCTGCTGATTGCGCTCGTTGTCGTCGTGCTCGGCGGACTTTTTGCTACACTGATTACCAACTATTATTATGGCAGCGCACAAAGCTCGGTTAAGCAGCGGGCTGTATCCGCCCTTGCCACGCATAACCGGACGATGGCTTCGCTGAAAATGCATGATCAAGCCGATTACATGCTGCAATATATGGTGGAGGGCGATACCCGGCTTCAGCTGCTTGATGTGTATGGCAACGTACGCATGGACTCCGACGGGCTGGTGGAAGATATACATTACAGCACGCTGGACGTGCAGGCAGCGATGAACGGGAATACGGATATTTGGCAGGGCAATGATCCTTATTACAAGGAACGGGTCACGTCGATTACGATACCGGTCTGGAACGATACGCATGTCGTATCCCTGCTGCGTTATTCGGCCTCCATCAGCGCTGTGGACGATATGGTAAGCCAGCTGCTGCGCATGACGGCATTCGTGGGGCTGGCAGTTATTTTGCTGTTTCTGGGCTTAAGCCTGTGGCTGGCGCAGCGTATTGTACGGCCTATTCGCGAGCTGACACGTGCGGCAAGATATATGGCCGATGGAGACTGGACGAGGCGTGCGACAAAGCGAAGCAATGATGAAATTGGACAGCTGGCGGAAACGTTCAATTCGATGGTCGTGGAGCTGAATCATCGCGAGAAGCTCAAAAATGATTTTATCTCCTCCATTTCCCACGAGCTGCGAACGCCGCTTACGTCGATTAGAGGCTGGAGCGAGACGCTGAAGGAAGGCGATCCGGCCGACAATGAGGAAATGAAGCTGGGGCTGCAAATAATTAGCCATGAAACGCTGCGCTTGTCGGGGCTTGTTGAGGATTTGCTCGATTTCTCCAAGCTGTCGGCAGGAAGCATGGAGCTTCATGCCGAGCTGCTGGATCTCAACAGCCCAGTGAAGGAGACGGCGGCCCAGCTTGGTGTCCGGCAGGATCAGACGGGCGTGAAGCTGCTCGTCACGCTAGGCAAATCGCCGGTGATGGTGTATGCGGATGCCAATCGCTTGAAGCAGGTTATCATTAATTTGATTGACAATGCATTCAAGTTCACACCAGCAGGCGGCACCATTCGCGTGTCGATCTCCATTACGCCTGACGAGAACTTTGCGCTGCTGACAGTTGCCGATACCGGCTGCGGCATCGAAGCCGAGGACATTCCTCATGTGACGGAGAAGTTTTATAAGGCGAATACGGGGCAGGGCGGAAGCGGGCTTGGGCTCGCGATCTGCAAGGAAATTACCGAGCTGCATGCTGGCGAGATGAAAATAGACAGCGAGCGTGGTGCTGGAACGGTAATCACGATCAAGCTGCCGATCAGCCATCAGGACAAACCAGCAACATAGCCAGAATTTATCAGCCGCCCGGAAGGGCGGCTAATTTTTGTTAAACAGCAGATTGCGGTTGAACAATACCCAGACGACAGCAACGACGACACCAAACGTTAGCATAACGGAAAGCCAGTGTTCAGTTAGCCATACGATCCATGCAGGCATATAAGCTCCACTCCTTCCTTGGCGGCCTCGAAAGCTGCCTAATTGAATAATAACTTGCTGCTTTTCATTAATATGTCCGAAGCATTCTCGGGCCATCAAAAAAAGCTTTGCCTAATTGTGGTACAATATAGGGGATGGTCATTTCATACTGGGAGGGATTTATATGTCTTTCACTGTTCAGATTGGTCAGCAAGCACCAGATTTTACGCTTCCGGCGACGGATGGCAAAAGCTATTCGCTGCAGAATTTTGCCGATGCGGACACGCTGGTCGTATTTTTCACCTGTAATCATTGTCCTTATGTCGTTGGATCGGACGAGCTCACGCGCAAGACGGCCATCAAGTTCAAGGAGAAGGGCGTTGCTTTCGTCGGCATTAATGCGAACAGCATTGCTACGAAGCCGCATGATTCCTTCGAGCATATGGTGGAGCGAATGAAAGAGCTGGAGTTTCCTTGGACGTATTTGCGCGATGATACGCAAGAGGTAGCCAAAGCTTATGGGGCGCTGCGTACGCCGCATTTTTATGTTTTTGATAAAGAGCGCAAGCTGGTTTATACGGGCCGGGGAGTTGACCAGCCTAAGGATTCGAGCAAAGTGACGGTTTATGATTTGGAGCGTGCGCTTACCGAGCATACGCTGGGCAAGGAGGTGTCGGTGCCGTACACCAATCCGATTGGCTGCAACGTCAAATGGGATGGACAGGATGAGCACTGGATGCCGGTTGAAGCTTGCGATCTAGTATAAAATAACGGATTGACAGCAGCATCTGCGGGTGCTATTATGACTTTAACAAATTCAAAGTATTCGGGTAGGAATTAACATAATTAAGACGCTGTATGGAAACGGCAGGAGGTTTTGGACATGGAGAAGCATCTGGTATTGCGCCATGAAGGATTGGAGCTGGCAGCTACGCTGCATTATCCGACGGATGAGAAGAAGAACGACGACTGCAAACGGCAGGCGATCATTATTTGCCATGGCTTTGTTGGAAGCCGCATCGGTGTGGACCGCTTGTTTGTCAAAGCAGCCCGCGCCCTTGCAGCCCAAGGCTCGTATGTGCTGCGCTTCGATTATGGCGGCTGCGGCGAGAGCAATGGCGATTACGGCTCGCTTGGCTTCGACAGCATGGTCGATCAGACGCGCACAGCGCTTGACTACATCACTAGCATGGAATGCGTCGACCCGCGCCGGATTGTATTGCTTGGACATAGCCTAGGCGGAGCCGTCTCCATTATGACAGCCGTCAAGGATAGACGGGTCAAGCGCCTCCTTCTATGGTCGCCAGTTGCTTATCCCTTCAATGATATTGTCCGAATTGTCGGCAGGAAGGGCTATGATGAAGCGGTTGAATCCGGCTTTGTTGATTATTCCGGTTTTACGCTGAAGCCCGTTTTCTTCGACTCTCTGCTTGAGCATCAGCCGTTCCAGGCAGCAACACGCTTCTCCGGCGATGTCCTTCTCGTCCATGGCACGAGCGATGAACTCATTCCCGTCGATTACAGCTTCCTCTATCAGAAGGTGTTCTGGACCCGCAGCGAGGGACTGTGCGACAAGGAAATTATTTTTCAGGCGTCGCATACGTACTCCAACCGCCAGCATCAGGAGGAAGCGATTCGCATCAGCTCGGAATGGCTGGAGGGGCTGGATAAGAAGCAGCAGGAATGGCATCACTGGAGCATTTAAATTGGAAAAAAAGGTAGTGCCGCTTACGGCGGCATCCGGCTTTATGGCAGGACCTGTCACGCGGGACTAACGCGTGAGCAGGTCCTGTTTTTAGTTAATTTGTTACTCCTTCTATCATCCTGTGGTATAGTAGAAAGGTAGAAAAGGCAGCTAAGCTGCTTTTGCGAGCTTTTTGCTGCGTAAATTGTCATGTTATCTATCACGCTAGAGGATAGATTTGAAATTATAAAAATATAAGCATTTATAAGTTTCAACTTATAAATGCTTATATTTCTCGGATTGAAACGCGCCGCGCCCCAATTGGCAACAGCCGTTTCACCTTGGATCATTCGGATAAAGGCGGGTATCATTCATGAAATTGGGAAAAAGAATCGGTTTATCGTCCAGCATTCTGCTGCTGCTGCTTGTACTGCTTGCAGCTTGTGCGGGAGGCAGTAAAGGGGAAGCGGTTCCATCCGCTTCGCCAGAGCCAAGCGCTTTGCCAAGCCCTAGCGTCTCACCGGGAGCACTGCCGTATCAAGCGCCATTAACGGGAATTGGTCGGCAGACAGAAGCATTGGAGCGGCCAATTGCTGTCATGATCAACAACTTGAAGCCGGCTCGCCCGCAATCGGGATTGTCGAATGCCGATGTGGTGTGGGAGGTGCTGGCGGAAGGCGGCATTACGAGGCTCGTTGCGCTGTTCCAAAGCACGGATGCGATAACCGATTCGATTGGTCCGATTCGCAGCATCCGCCCTTATTTAATTAATATTGGCGAAAGCTACGGCGCTGTACTTGCCCATGCAGGCGGCAGCAATGACGCTTATGCGATTTTGCAGCAGCAGAAGAAGCCGTATTTGGATGAAATTTCGAACGCGGGCGCCTATTTCTGGCGCAGCAAGGAGCGCAAGGCGCCGCATAATCTGTATTCGGATTTAGAGAAGCTGCGTTCCGGCGCGGAGAAGAAAAATTACAAGCAGGATACAGCAGTGCCTGCCTACGTGTTTGCAGAGAACGGCGCAGCGGAGGCAACGACTCCTGCGACGGCGGTAACGATCCATTTTACGCTGAAGGATTATAAGGTTTCTTACGCCTATGATGAGGCGAGCAAGCTATATAAACGTTCTATCAACGATGAAGCGCATATTGACCTCAACAATAATGAGCAGCTTGCGGCTTCGAATCTGGTCGTACTGGCAGCAAGCCATAAGACGCTGGACAATGAAGGCAGGCTCGCGGTTGATTTGCAAGCGGGCGGAGATGCGATGCTGTTCCAGCAGGGTCGGATGACGGAGGCGTCGTGGGTACGGGCGCCGGACAATATGATCCGGATCGTGAAGGATGGCAAGGAGCTTGCTCTTGTGCCGGGCAAAACCTTTTTCCACATTGTCCCAAATACAAAATCGATTGCTGATCATGTGATGTATGGGTAAAAAAAGCACGGTTCGGAAACACTTTTAGCAGGTGAAGAGTGCTTCTGTGCCCGTGGCAATATAAGCTTAGGCGCTGTCTCTTTACGAGGCGGCGCCTTTGTTTTGGAAGCGGAGGAAATGAACGTTATGACTGCATAGAGTGAAAAAAAGAAATTTTTTTTCATGAACGTTAATATTCCGTTAACAATTTTAAAGTAAACTGTGTTAAGATATTCTGGGCTTATCCACCAAAGGTCACCAATGGTCGACAAAATGCTCAAACAAAACATCCAGCCGGTAAAGGGGATTACGATGTTCAAGAAAAAAGATATTTTCTTTAAAACGTTTGAAGAAATGGCCGATGCGCTCGTTGTCGCTGTTGAGTATTTCTCAAACGGATTGTCGGATTTGTCCGATGTCTCTGCTTTCGCCAAGACGATGAAGGAATACGAAAGCCAGTGCGACAAGTATGTGCACACGATTTTGAAGGAATTGAACAAAACGTTCATCACTCCGATTGAACGAGAAGATATTATGGCGCTGACGACCTCGCTTGACGATGTGCTTGATGGAATCGAGGCTTGCGCTTCGCGTTTCGAAATGTACAACATCAAGGAGAAGGATGAGTACATCCAGCTGTTTGGCGACATTTTGCTGCGCTGCGCGCATCAGATCAAGAAAGCTATTTATTTGCTGACACAGAAGAAGCTGCTGGCTATTCGTGAGCCGAACATTGCGCTGAACGAGCTGGAAAATCAAGCCGATGATCTGCTTCGCGTATGTATTACAAGCTTGTTCGCGAACGTAAGCGATCCGATTGAGCTGATGAAACGCAAGGAAATTTATGAAATGCTGGAGCAAACGACCGACTATTGCGAGGATGTTGCCAATACGCTGGAATCGATTATTATGCGCAATAGCTAACGCGGAAAGTGGGAGTCAACTCTAATGGATTCATATATTTTATGGACGGTTGTCATTCTGGCACTCGGTTTTGATTTTATTAACGGCTTCCATGATACCGCGAATGCGATTGCGACGTCGGTATCGACCCGTGCGCTCAAGCCTCGTGTAGCGATTTTGATGGCTGCGGTGATGAACTTCCTCGGTGCAATTATGTTTACCGGGGTAGCCAAAACGATCGGAAGCGGCGTTGCGAATCCGGCTGATTTGCCGAATGGTGTCGAAGTCGTTATCGCTGCGCTCATATCAGCTATTATCTGGAACCTGGTTACGTGGTGGTTCGGTATTCCGTCCTCCTCGTCCCATGCGCTCATCGGCTCGCTGGCTGGTGCGGTTATTGCGGGTTCAGGCATTGGCACGATTAATGCTTCTGGTTTCACAGATATTGTTAAAGCTCTCATTTTATCGCCGCTGATTGCTTTCTCGGCTGGTTTCATCATTATGTGGCTGCTCAAGCGGATTTTCGCAAAATCGAGCCCGCATCAGGTGAACAAAGGCTTCCGTTTCAGCCAAATCATAACGGCAGCCTTCCAATCGTTCTCGCATGGTACGAATGATGCGCAGAAGGCGATGGGAATTATCACGTTCGCGCTCGTTGCGGCGGGAGTTCAAGATAGTTTGGACGTTCCGCTGTGGGTTAAGCTGTCCGCTGCTCTGGCGATGGCGCTTGGTACGTCCGTCGGCGGCTACAAAATCATTAAAACGATGGGTACGAAGATTTTCAAAATCGAACCGATCAATGGTTTTGCTGCCGATGTAGGCTCGGCTGTCGTTATTTTGACGGCTACGGTGCTGCATTTGCCAGTAAGTACGACACATGTTATTACGTCCTCGATTCTCGGTGTAGGCAGCGCGAAGCGCTTCTCCAGCGTGAAATGGTCGATGGCGGGCCGCATTTTGGTCGCATGGGTCATTACGATTCCGATCACTGTCCTGATGGCAATGGCCGTCTACTGGGCAATGGATTTGTTGTTCATTTAAGCTTGCATAGCGTTTAGAAGCCCGGTCCGTTAGTGGATGCGGGCTTTTTTGTTGGGCGGGGAGGGCTGGACGGTGAAAAAGAGAGCTTCTGCCAGCAATGCTTGCTGCTGGCAGGAGGGGCGCGCCATGCTGGGCTGTTCGCTTCGCATGGCGGAGGAGGCAGGCCGGTTAGCGGCGCTGCTCTCCGCTGCCGGGGCTTAGCGCCGGCGTTTTCTTCTGCGTCTACGGGCGGCGGGACTTGAGCCAGAGCCGCTGCCGGACTTGCGGCGCTTGCGTTTAGGGACGAACTCTTCCACGTCGTCGGTGGCGTCGTCCTCGGCCCCTTTTTTCCCAAAGGAGCCCATAATCACCTTCACGAGCGGAGCCATCTGGGATACGCTGCTCATCACCTTCTGAACCTTCGTCACCGTGGTCAAAATGCCGTCAATACCGCCTATGCGGTCGACGAAGCCTTTGATCTCTCCCAAATTAGCGAGCGAGAATCCGCCGCCTTTGGCAGGGGCTACGGTTTCAGCAAGCTCGGCCGCTGTAGCTGGAACGACGGTTTGTGACTCCGGCTGTACGGCTTGAACTGATTGAAGCGGAGGCTGAAACTCTGGAATCGCATTTTCATTCAGTAGGCCGGATACGCTGGCGTTATGGTTAACGGTGGGGCTGAGCTGGCTCGGCCCCTGGCGGCTGCTGCGATGCTGGAAATGCTGCGGCTGCTGAGCATGCGGGTAGCGGGGATATTGGGGATAGCCGCCGGGATTATTGCGATAATTCACGCTGATCACCCTTTTAAATTTTATAGTCGAATCGCCGTGCCTCATGGTGGAATGCTCTGCCTGTGGAAGACGAGGTGCGTTGTGCAGAGCGGTCATGGTGAAGCGCGGGCTCCCTCGCCAATGCGGCGGTGAAGCGGTGTACACTTGGTATTAGTCTATGGCATAGGCAAACGTAAGGATTGGACGAATGTCACGGGTATTGAAGAAAAATAACGGCAGATGCCCCACGTTAGCTCTTCTGTTCTGTAAAGCGTGAATACGGTAATGCTTGAAAAAAACGGGTAAAAAAGCTACAATGTGAGCATTGGAAGTCCGGTTTGAAGACTAGAGGAGTGAAGAATATGCAGCTCAAAAAGCTGAACGATAAAGCGGTAGATCAATTGTTTGAGGCCATCTTAACTTTAAAGTCCGTTGAGGAATGTTATGTGTTTTTTGATGATTTGTGCACGGTCAATGAAATTCAGTCGCTGTCGCAGCGTCTGGAAGTAGCGCGCATGCTCGGCAAGGGCAGCACGTACAATCAGATTGAAGCGGAGACAGGGGCGAGCACGGCTACGATCTCGCGGGTGAAGCGCTGTTTGAATTATGGCAACGACGGGTATAAAATGGCTTTAGAACGTTTAGGACGGTAGGTGCGTGAAAGCCATGACAAAACCCGGCATTCTCGTTATAAGCCACGGCTCGCGCGATGCGCAGTGGGTGCAGCTTGTAGATGAAGCAGTAGAACGGGCAACAGAGACGATGCAGCGGGCCGAGGTGCCCGTGTATTCGTCTTTTCTTGAAATTATAGAAGGTCGGCTTATTCAGGACGGCATTGATGCGCTGGAGGCGCAGGGCGTAAACGAGCTGTATGTGCTGCCGCTGTTCATTTCATCAGGCAGTACGCATATCGATGAAATTGGACAGGCTTTTGGTTTTGCGCCGATCTCGGATTTTGAGGGCGATCTGGGTAGGTTTAGGGTGAACGCGCATGTTCATATGGGCATACCGATAAATGATGATCCAGAAATTGCTGAGCTGCTGCTGCAAAATATGAAGCCGCTCAGCGCGGAGCCGAGCCGCGAAGCGCTTCTATTAATTGGCCACGGCAGCAAGGAGCCGGTGTTTCATGAGCGCTGGCAGCAAGGACTGGGTGCGCTAGCTGGTCGTATACGCGAGCTAGGCGGTTTCGCGCGCGCGGAAACGGCTATGCTGCTGCCTGATCAGGCTGCTGAGCGGTTGAGAGGCATGCAGGTGGAATGGCCGGAGGAAGCGGTTATCGTCGTTCCGTTATTTTTGAGCAATGGCTATTTTACGAATGAGGTCATACCGGAGCGCTTGTCGGGACTGGATTATCGCTATAATGGAAGGCCGATGCTGCCTGACCCGGCGATTGAGCGCTGGCTGGTGCGGAATATGACGGATTGGCTGGCGGGGCTGGAAGCCGTATAATAGGGGAAAGTGGAAGGAACGCACGGGACGATAGGGACAAAGGGCAAGAAAGGCAAGAATTACGCATGCGCGAAGGCGATAGGTAGGCCTGCCGACACATGGGAAAATGGAAAAGGGCTGGAGGTCACGCTGATGTCAGCATATAAAAGAGCAAGATTGATCTATAATCCTTCTTCCGGCAGGGAAGAAATGAAGCGCAGGCTTCCAGATATTTTGCAGCGGCTGGAGCGCGGCGGCATTGAGACGAGCTGCCACGCGACGATAGGCGAGGGCGATGCGACGCTTGCGGCGGCCGAAGCCGCGGAGCGCGGCTATGATCTGATTATTGCGGCGGGCGGCGACGGAACGCTGTATGAGGTTATTAATGGGCTGGCGGAGAAGCCGAATTTGCCGCCGCTGGGCATTTTACCGCTAGGGACGACGAACGATTTCGCAAGGGCACTGGGCATTCCGAAGCATTGGGAATATGCGGTCGATCTGATCATTCAGCAGTATACGCGCCCGATTGATGTCGGCAAGGCGAATGAGCGTTATTTTATTAATATTGCTGGTGGCGGTTCGATGACGGAGCTGACGTATGATGTGCCGAGCAAGCTCAAGACGATGATTGGGCAGCTGGCGTATTATATGAAGGGCATGGAGAAAATGACGCGCCTCAGCCCGACGGAGCTGAAAATCCAGGCCGCAGGCGTTGGCGATTTTCATGAGGAGTTTATGCTTTTTCTCATCTGCAACAGCAACTCGGTTGGCGGGTTTGAGAAGCTGGCTCCGGACTCGAAGCTCGACGATGGATTGTTTGACGTCATTTTGCTGCGAAAATGCAATTTGCCGGAGTTTATCCGCCTCGTGTCGCTCGCGCTGCGCGGGGAGCATATGAATGATCCGCATATTATCCATTTCCGCACGAATGAGATGAAGGTCACGACGCCAGACTACGTACAGATTAATCTCGACGGCGAATACGGCGGCAAGCTGCCGTTTACGTTCTCGGTGCTGCCTTCGCATTTGCGAATTTTTGCCGATGAGATGGGCGAGTCGACCTATCGGTAGTATAATGGATTTATAGTGGATAGAGAAGATTAGGGATTCGTGTATGCTGGCGAGTCATTTTGTGAAAAAGAATAAGAGCAGAAAGTTGGCCGCTTAGCGGCCTGCTTGCGTTAATGGCGATATAGAGCGGAGCGGGTAGAGCAATGAACAGAAGGAATAACAGAGGTGGTGGCGGGCGTGGGCGCAGCGATTCCCAGTCGAAGCCGCCAGAAAATGTGCCGGTAAGCAAAAATGAAGAGGTCGTTCTCGATATTATCGGACTGACGCATGACGGGGAAGGGGTAGGTCGCGCTGAGGGCTATACCCTTTTTGTGCAGGGCGCACTTCCTGGTGAACGCGTGCGCGCGAAGGTCATGAAGACGAAGAAGCAGTATGGCTATGCGCGCCTGCAGGAGCTGCTGGTCGCGAGCGACGACCGCGTCGAGCCACCATGCGACATTTACAAGCAATGCGGCGGCTGCCAGCTCCAGCATATGGAATACGAAGCCCAGCTGAGCTGGAAACGCCAGCATGTGGTGGACAATCTGGTGCGGATCGGGAAGCTGAGTGTTGCTGGGGAAGCGGAGAAGGCACAGGCAGGTGGATCGGCGGAAAATAAAGCGGCGGAAGCTGCCGTTATTGTGCATCCAACTATTGGTATGGACGAGCCTTGGCGCTACCGGAACAAGGCGCAGGTGCCGATCGGCATGATGACAGGCGGTCATGCTAATGACGGTGATGGTGCGGAGAGTAAGCTGATTGCTGGTTTTTATGCGCGTGGCAGCCACAGGATCATTGATATGGATGATTGCCTGATTCAGCATGACCGCAATGATGAAATCGTGCGGGCAGTGAAGGCGATTGGGCGCGAGCTAGGCGTAACTGGCTATGATGAGGAGAGCGGACGCGGCGTACTGCGCCATGTTATGGCGCGTACGGGCTTTGTAACGGGCGAAATGATGGTTGTGCTCGTGACGAATGGACGCAAGCTGCCGCAGGCTGAGCGCTGGGTGGAGCGCATCCGTGAGGAGCTGCCAGGTGTGACGAGCATCGTTCAAAATGTGAATGAGCGGAACACGAATGTGATTTTTGGCGATGAGACGAAGGTGCTGTGGGGCAGCGATGTTATTTATGATGAGCTCGACGGCATTCGCTTCGCGATATCGGCGAGATCGTTCTATCAGGTGAACCCGCTGCAAACGGTGGCCTTGTACCGCAAAGCGGTGGAGTATGCGGCGCTGACTGGAACGGAGTCGGTCATTGATGCTTATTGCGGGATCGGAACGATATCGCTGTTCCTGGCGCGGCAAGCTGGGCACGTGTACGGCGTAGAGATCGTGCCGGAGGCGATTGAGGATGCGAAGCGGAATGCGGAGCTGAACGGGATTGGAAATGCGACGTTCGAAGCAGGACCTGCTGAGGTCGTCATTCCGCGCTGGCGCGAGGAGGGCGGCATTATGCCCGACGTCATCGTCGTCGATCCGCCGCGCAAAGGCTGTGATCCTGAGCTGCTGGAGACGATTTTGGCGATGCAGCCGGAGAGAGTTGTGTATGTGAGTTGTAATCCGTCGACTTTGGCGCGGGATTTGCGGGTGTTGGAGGATGGCGGGTATCGAACGGTTGAGGTGCAGCCGGTGGATATGTTTCCGTGGACTACGCATGTGGAGTGCGTGGTAGGAATGCAACGAATAGATACGTAGAAATCCTTTGTTTTCAACACTTTGCGGGTTTTCTTTCTATGGGAATTCATTCTAGGTGTATAGCTTAATTGGAGGTACTGTAATAGGTATACCCCTTAACATTCTCTTTACTATGCATATGAATTAACCAGGCTATCTGGCGTGGATGATGTAGGGAAGTTTTACAGGCCCTTGTTTGATACTGTCGTCAACCTGAACCTACATCAAATCGAGGCAGTTTTATTCGAGTTACGTTCGCCACTATCTGTATTGCTGGCCGATGAGGCAGGTCTAGGTAAGACAATCGAGACTGGGCGTGTCCTTTGGAAACTCTGGGTAGAACGCAAGCGAAGATTATTTATTAGTTGACCAGCTTCGTTGCGCAAACATTGGAGCATGGAGCTGAAAGCAAAATTCCATTTACCGAGCTTCATTATTGAGGCAAAGGCATATTGGGAGGCTCAGAAGCAAAGTATCAGTAACCCCTTAATGCAAAATGGTATTATTATTACCTCGTATCAATACGCGAAACTAATAAATCACGAACTACGTTTAATTGCCTGGGACACTGTCGTCATATACGAAGCACATACGCTAAGGAATTTATACCGAAGCAGCAAAAATCTCAGACAAGGGATTAAGTGTGCTCTGGAGGATCGAAAAAGGTTGCTCCTCACAGCGATACCCCTTCAAAATTTGTTGCAAGAGCAACAAGGGCTTTCTACCTTAAATGATGATCCCTTATATGGAGATATTACGGCGTTCCGATCGCAATATATGACTACCAAAAGCGACTTGAGCTTATTGAAAGTTAGGCTAATAGGCTTTACGCATCGCACCTTGCAAAGCCAAGTCTTGGAATGTATTTATTGCACCGAATGAAAAGCGATTACATTTCCGTTCCACCCTACAGACGTAGAGCAGGCACTTTACCAAGCCGTGTCCGACTTCCTGCGACGTGAGAATATACATATGAAATCTCGCAAAGACAGAAACCGCGTTTTGAGGGTTGTAGAATGGCTTAATGCTAATTATGACATAATTAAAGCTATGGAATTTGGTATTGGAGGAAGAATGATGGCAGCAATAAATGACTTAGTTAATCAAATTTCAGATTTACGCCTTAGAGCAAGGTTGTCTGAAGAAGTTGCATATTTGACGAAAAAGAAAAAGTTCGGTTTAGTCTTTGAAGAACACTTACCAGAAAATGCTTTATTATACAATTCAGAATTGCAAGTAGGTATGACTGTCTGTTATAAAAACAAGTCTGTTGATGATACATATCTAGTTACAGATATAAATGCTAACGAGGTCACGCTAAGAAACTTGAAGACAGGTGAGTTATTTTTAGAAGAAAAGCGGAAAGTAGTTCAAATTCGTAGATTTGGAGAAGCTGTCTTTCCTATGTTAAAACATGTTAATTCAGTGCAAAAAGGTTCAAAAGATACTGCTTGGCACATGCTAATTGAAGCAGATAATTATCATGCCCTTCAATTACTAGATTATCTGTATCCTGGAGAAGTCGACTGTATTTATATTGACCCTCCATATAATACAGGAGCTAGAGATTGGAAATACAATAATAGTTTTGTAGATAGTAATGACGAATGGCGACATAGTAAGTGGTTAGCTTTTATGAAACGTCGTTTAGAATTAGCCAAAAAACTTTTGAAGCCAGATGATTCTGTTTTAATTATCGCAATTGACGACAATGAATTGTTTGCTCTTGGTATGTTGCTAGAAGAGCTATTCAAAGGTTCAGAACGTCAAATCATTGATATTACTATAAATCCCAAAGGAAAAGCTCGGGATCAACGACTATCACAAGTAGATGAATATCTTTTGGTAGTATATTTCGGGGATGGTGGAGCTCAAGAAATGATAGATGGAGGAGGGCTAGAGGAGATAAGATGGCCTTATTTGAGACGAAGTGAAGCCTCATCTGTTCGTTCCTCGCGAAAAAATCAATTCTATCCGATCTATGTTGAAGATGAAACAAAAAAAATCATGAAAATTGGTCAACCAATAACAACCGAGGTAGATAGAAATAGTGTCCCGCAAATTAAAGGATGTACAGCTGTGTTTCCAGTGACTGAAGAAGGTGTAGAAATGATTTGGGGGTTAACTGGATCAAGCCTTCAATTAGCAGTAGATGAGGATTATGTCCAGGTTAACTTTAATAAAAAAAATAATTTTCAACCATATACAATAAAATATGTAACTGCTCCTTCAATAGAGAAGGTAGAGAATGGAGATTATAGTGTTGTGGGTCGAAGAGATGATGGTTCAAAGATCGTTGTTAGTACCCAAAGTTCATCTAAGAGAAAAACAACTGTTTGGAAGAAAAATCTGTACGATGCTAATAAGTATGGGACACAGATTGTCAGTTCAATTATTAAGAACAAACATTTTCCTTTTCCAAAATCTTTATATGCCGTTCATGACACTCTCAAATCCTTTTTGAGTAATAAGAAGGATGCACTTGTAGTTGATTTCTTTGCAGGAAGTGGGACAACTTTACATGCATTGAACTTATTAAATTTAGAAGATGGCGGTAACAGAAGAGGGATTTTAGTAACTAATAATGAAGTTTCTTCAAGCGAGGAGACCGATTTGCTAGGCAAAGGATACTTGCCAGGTGATGATGTATGGGAGGACAACGGCATATGTCGTTCAGTGACTTGGCCACGTGTGAAACACTCAATATTAGGTGTAGATACTGCAGGAGTCCCAATAGGTGGAAATTACTATCTTGATAAGTATCGAATGGAGAGTAAAAAAAGAACGGTTAAGCAAATTGACTATATATCGCCTTCCAAGGTGACGACTGTAGCACAGAAGAAGAAAATTATTTCTCTATTAGGAACGCAAAGAATTCCAAGCACAAAACTTGTAAGCTCGGGCGCTTTTGCAATAGACGATGAAAAGCCAACAGCAATTCTATTTGATTTGTCATATGAGGAAGAGTGGTATCAAGAGCTCGAGGGCAAAGATAATGTCACTGAGGTGCTAATTGTCACAGAAGATAAATTGGCTTATAAAAAAATTTCTGAGAAGAGTATTGAAATTCTCGGTACCAAAGATTCTTACTCTCAAGAAGAAAGAGCAATGTCAGAAGGTTTTAAATCGAACTGTGAGTATTTTTTATTAGACTTTTTAAACAAGGATGATGTCGAGATAGGAAATGAATTCGAGAGTATTCTTACTATTTTATGGGCTAAGTCGGGTTGTGTTGGAATGCGCCCAGAGAATGTCGAAGATGTTGATTTTATCTTCCCAATCGAAAACAATTTCTCAGTTCTAATTAATGAATATGCATTTGCTCAGTTCAAAGAAGAAATGAAAAATCACGTTGGTATTGAGTATGTTTATATAGTTACGAATTCAAATGATGCTTTTTCAGAAATGGCTTCAGAATTTTCGGGTGTCAATAGTTATCAACTGTATAAAGATTACTTAGATAATTTCATGATACAAGGAGGTGTAAAATAATGAGAACAGTATTGTTTCCATTTCAAGAAGAAGCACTGGTTAGTCTTCACAAAAATATTAAAATTGCACATTCAACCAATGAGCAATTTGGTAAAAATTCAGTGATCTCATTTTCTTCTCCCACAGGTTCCGGGAAAACAATTGTAATTACAAAGCTATTTGAAGAAATATTGTTCGGATCAGAAGTAAATGAAGGTAATAAAAATTCAATATTTTTGTGGCTATCTGATTCGCCAGAGTTAAATAAACAAACGCAAAGCAAAATTGAAACTCAATCAAATAAGATAAATGTAAGCCAAATAGTACAAATTGATCAAGCGTTTGATAAGGAATTTTTTGAATTTGGTCATATCTACTTCTTAAATACACAGAAGTTAGGGTCGGATAAGAAACTCACCTCATATTCAAATGAACGAGAATATACAATTTGGGATACGATTGAAAATACAATTAGACAGTATCCTACAAATTTCTATTTGATTATCGATGAAGCCCATAGAGGTGCTGTATATAATGCCATATCAGAAAAGAAGGCACAGTCAATTATGCAGAAGTTTTTGTTAGGTAGTGTAGAAGATAAGTTATCTCCTGTACCACTAACAATTGGGGTTACTGCGACACCCGAAAGATTTATGCAACTTATTGAGCAAAGTGACTCACTTTCATTAAAGATAATGATTAAGCCAGAGGATGTTCGAGAGTCGGGATTGATAAAAGACCGAATTAAAATAGCCTATCCTGCTTTAGCAATAGATAATGAGGTGACGATGCTAAATGAAGCATTAACTGATTGGGACAATAAAGGTAAGCAATGGAAATCATATTATGAAGATGACCAAGATGAGACTTTGGTTAAACCTATTATGGTTATTCAAGTTGCTGATGGTTCTAAGGATAATATTTCTAATACAGATTTAGCTTTAATCGTTGCAACCATTGAAAAATATCTTGGAAGAGAGTTAAACGATGGCGAACTGATTCAAACTTTTGATTTGAAATCATCTATGGAAATAGGTGGTAAGGTCACCCCATATGTTGAACCATATAGAATTCAAGATGATGAGAACATCCGATTTGTTCTATTCAAAATGAATCTATCTACAGGGTGGGATTGTCCTAGAGCTGAAACAATGATTTCCTATCGAACGGCAAACGATGCTACTTATATTGCTCAGCTACTTGGTCGTATGGTTCGAACACCGCTCGCCCGAAGAGTTAGTACCAATTCTGAATTGAACTCTGTTTCGTTGTTCCTTCCTGGATACGATCAAGAAACGGTTGATAGAGTAGTTATTTCTCTTCAAGAAAGTGATGCTCTTATTCCGGGTGAAACAGGGACAAAGAGAACACTCGTTGATTATGTCAGAAATACCGAATTTGAAGAACTATTCCCCGAGCTTAATTTTATAACTACTTATGAAGTTCCAGGTAAAAGTTCACTTTCATTCTTGAAGCAGTATTCTAGATTATCAAGGCTATTGACTATGAATCAGATTGATATGGAAGCTCAGAAAAATACGTACGATGCAATTGTTACAAAAATGCGAGAATTAATAGAAGAAATGAAAACTGATGGTGAATTTGATTCAATCCGAGAAACAATCGAAAATATTGGTATCAATCAAATTGAATTAAGTGTGAGAGATAATTTGGTCGATACAACAAATCAGTATTCATTAATAACGGATGTAGTTGATATATCGACGGCATTTGATAAGCTTAAGAGTTTATTTGATGGTCTAAATGTTTTTTATTGGTCTAAATACACTAAAGTTGAAAAAAATTATCGTCAACTTAAACTTGAAGTGCTTGTTTTGTCTAAGTCTGAAAAACAGATGAAAAAATTATTTACTTACTGCGAAAATCAATTCAATGATTTATATGAAACTTGGAAGTTTGATATTGCCAATCAAACAGAAGATATAGGGTCTGAGTTTAAGCGACTTCTTTCACAAGTAGAAAATCCAATTGATAAACCATTTTACCTTCCTGAGGTTGTTGGATATACCGTAAGTGATAAATCGATTGAAATTGAAAAGCATATTTACGTTGACAAGCAAGGTAAATTCAAAATTGACCTTAATGGTTGGGAAAAAGATGTTGTAAAAACAATGCTTGAAAAAGCTGACGTGTATGCATGGTTAAGAAACCCAGACAGGAAATATTGGTCAATGTGTGTTCCGTATGAAGATGGTGGAAAAATTATTCCAATGTTCCCAGATTTCATCTTTATTCACAAGCAGAATGATAAGTATGTATTTGATTTATTTGACCCACATGATTCGAGTAATAAAGATAATGTACCAAAAATCAAAGGTCTAGCTCATTATGCTGAGAAGAATTGGACTTTTTTTCCTAGAATTGGACTAATTCGAAAACAGAAAGGAAAAGATAAGCAAGAACGCTATTATTTACTAAACGTGTCCAACACGAGTGTTAGAAAAAAAGTATTGAAAATAACGACTGATGCACAGTTAGATGATTTGTTTATAGAATATGCTGAAACATTGTGATGCACTTAAGGTAACTCCGCAAAGGGGTTGCCTTTTTTTTGGTGACTTTGTTTTTACAGTATCCCTTACTGTATTGAACAAACATCTCCACAATTTCTTGTTTATCTTAAGCGTGTCACTATAGTTATACTAACCAGCCGTGCAATTGAATTAGTATGGCTTTAAACGGTCATACTTTGGTCTTATTATGGTTTCCATGTAATTGTATTCATAGTGATTACCAAATCCTCTAACGTATGTTTGTCAACAGAAAACTGGACAACATTTATGAGGTTAATCGTCTATCTTCTGCAGGTGTAAAAACAACCTAGCGTACCGTGAATACGATGATAGTTATACCAGTTGACGTAGCTCTAAGTTCCAGCGCCAATGGCTCCTAATTTCCTTGTGGAATAGTTGGATGGATTCCACTCGCACAGAAATACTCGCGATCGCCTTGTAAACCAGTGCGGCTGTCTTTTGGGGACCACTGCTAAAGCTTATGATTTCGTGATTAAACAGATCGACAAAAAGGCAGACATACTGCCATTACCGGTAACACGCACGTACGTTAAATTGCTGATTACAACGGCATAGGGCTCGTTCTGAGTAAACTGGCGCCGCAAATGGTTTTCTGTTATGGACACATTGGAGTCTGTCTTATACGGCTTGAATTGGGTAATTGTGTACATGGAGACTAGGCCATGTTTTTTCATGATTGGGTGAGAGAATACTTCAAATAGGACATTCCAATAGAAGTCCATACTCTAGAACTGTTGTACAAAAAGGAGTCTTGCCTTATTTTGTCGAATTATACCAGCAAAAGAATTTGTAAAGAAAAAGTCCTACGCAAGATTCGTTTAGTTTTTGATTTAAGGCTACATGCTAGCATTACTACATAAGAAGGTGCCTAATGATTATATACAGCAGCTCCGTTGCTGACTTTAAAGAGGCAGTGGATGACAATAAAATTACTAATAGGATCGAAGCTGCGTTTGTTGAAAAGCTAGGGAGGAAGCCTGCGATTTCGGAACGGCGTTCTTGGAATAATTCCATGCAGTTCATGGAGCGGATCATCCGTAATTCGAAGGTTGCTGACGACTGCGGGGTGTTGATTGAATACAATATTCCGTCTACAAGTAAACGAATCGACTTCCTCATTGCTGGACAGGACGATAAGCAGAATCAAAACTTTATTATTGTGGAGCTCAAGCAATGGGAAGAAGCATGGTCGACGGAGAAAGAGGATATCGTCAGGACATCATTAAATGGCGGGGTGAGAGAAACCACGCATCCATCCTACCAAGCATGGTCTTATAGACAATATATCGTTGATATGAATGCAGCCGTACATAGTCAGGATGTGAACGCACATTCTGTTGCTTTTTTGCATAATTATCAAGAAAAAAATCCTGAACCTCTCAAGTCCAAACAGTATGAGAAAGTGATTGCGGAGGCTCCTTTATTTTTGTCTCATGAGACGAAGAAGCTGCAAGAATTTATTTTTAAATATGTCGGCAAAGGCAAAGGAATGGAGCTCCTTTATAATATTGAAAATGGGAAAATAACGCCTTCCAAAGCTTTGATTGACCATATAAGTGCTTTGTTTGATGGCAATTCAGATTTTGTACTGCTCGATGAGCAGAAGGTTGCTTACGAGACCATCGTAACCCTTGCCAAGAAACAAGACAAAAAGAGGACGATTGTCATAAAAGGTGGGCCAGGCACGGGGAAATCCGTTATTTCTATGAACTCGCTTGGAGGCTTGCTGCGTAACAGCTTGAATGTGAAATTTGTTGCGCCTAATTCCTCTTTTCGAAATGTTATGGTGGAAATGTTGACGCAGCAAAGTTCCAGATCGAAGACGAGAACGAAGAGCTTGTTTCTAGGATCGGGCAGCTTTGTTGGGGCGGATGTTGATTCGTTTGACGTTTTGATTGTAGATGAAGCACATCGTCTGAAGGGCAAAGGCGCCTATATGTATAAAGGTGAGAATCAGATAGAAGATATTATAAAAAGTACAAAAACTAGCGTATTTTTCATTGACGATATGCAAAGAATTAGGCCCGATGATATCGGTACAGTTGATGAAATTAAGAGAATTAGCAAGGAGTTAGGAGCAGAATACCATGAGTATTCTTTGCATGCTCAATTTCGATGTGCCGGAGCAGAAGGCTATTTAAACTGGGTTGATGACGTTCTAGACATTAGACAGACGGGGAATTTTAACGGGTGGGATAAGGAAGTTTTTGATTTTCGCATTGTAGATTCACCGCATCGTTTGTATGAGCTTATTAAAGATAAACAAGCTAACGGTCATAAAGCACGTCTATTAGCCGGTTATGCATGGAGCTGGACAGGTCCGAAACTAGGGAATACGAATGGACAGATTGAAGATGTTATTTTAGAGGAGCACGGCTTTAAAATGCCATGGAACGGTTATGCCATTCGTGAATCATGGGCGATCCATCCTGATGGAATTGACCAGATAGGCTGCGTTCATACGACGCAAGGGCTGGAGTTTGAGTATGTCGGCGTCATTATAGGAAATGATTTAAGATATGATGCTGAGACAGGGACTTTGTTTTCTGATTTTAAGGACTACAAAGATATTACGGGGAAAAAAGGCTTGAAAAACGATCCGGCCAGGCTCAATGCCCTTATCAAGAACATTTACAAAATCCTAATGTCTAGAGGAATGAAGGGCTGTTATATCTACTGTAGGGATCAAGCTCTTCAAGCTTATATCCAGACTAGACTGGCAAAAACGACACTATAGTAAGAACGGTAGAACTGAAGTGTACCCCTTAGAATGGACATTGGAAAACCCCCTGGTTTTTCCGATGGAAAGCTCTCTTTTCATATAGATATCCTTTGTAAGCCGATTGCCCTGAAATTCAGCGCAGTCGGTTTTTTTGCGTTGAAGGGAGGAAATGAAATGACTAAGGTAATCGCATTATTTTCCAGCGAAGGGGATTCCCCTTTTTGAGAAGTTACGAAAAGTATGCAGGAAGTATATTATAAATGGTTTGACGTTATAGTGAGAAAGCATTTGGACTTCAATCATTTCCAGCTCCTCAAAGGGAAATAGAATTTTTTGGAGAATATGTAAGAATGACTTCTCCCTATTCGTGCTTGTTCGATATTGTTGGTGTCGTTACCACAATCTTCGACAAACTGGGGCGAAGTCCCTTTTTTACTCTTGAAATCCTGCGCCTTACAAGGGTCAGGATTGTTATAAATACTCGTTGTGCAGTAGAGTAGCTATTTCTGACTTTCTGGAATAACTAGACCTAAGAGGGAGGAAGCAAAAATGGATGAGCTCATACTGGGTCTATTTCGCAGTAATGTTCGTGAGCTAGACGAATTAACTCAACGTAAATTGTTTATGACCTATAGAGAATTTGTATATCGATATATTTACCTTATGCTCCATGACCATGCATTTACAGAAGATGTCATACAGGAAGGCTTTATTAAGGCTATGGAGTTTGGCCCTAAAACAAAAGCGGATTCCAACATAAAGGCATGGCTCATGCAAGTTACACGCAGAACCGCCATAGATTTTATTAGAAAAAATAAAAAGTACCATCTGGTTTTTGACCTTGAGTCCGTTATTATTTATGAGAACAATGAGTTGTTGAATCCAACAAGCGAAATAGTTGAAAAAACACTACAGAACGAACTACTGCTTGAAGCTCTTAATGAACTTACACTTAATCAACGAATTATTTTAGTCATGCGATATATAGAGTACATGTCTTATAAAGAAATTGCTAAGGAGTTAAACATTAATGAACATGCATTAGGTAAACGTTTAGAAAGAGCCAAAAAGTCATTAGCTAATCTGTTCAAAGGAAAATGGGGTGAGAACCATGAAGTCTAATAATCGAGAAGACAATAAAAATGATCTATTAGCATCCGCAAT
Source organism: Paenibacillus sp. JT22N15 (assembly GCF_059383755.1). Classification (NCBI taxonomy): domain Bacteria; kingdom Bacillati; phylum Bacillota; class Bacilli; order Caryophanales; family Paenibacillaceae; genus Paenibacillus; species Paenibacillus sp. JT22N15. Next base: position 104,620 of record NZ_JBXENV010000006.1, read on the forward strand.
CAATGATATGCATTCTTCAATTGATATCCCAGATGGAGAAACAGCTTGGAGACGGATGCAGACCAGAATAATTCAGCAGCAAAAACGATCCCACCGTAAAAGAGTTTTTAAAATTGGAATTGCAATAGCAGGCTTCTCACTTATTCTTGGAACGTTTGCCACCTCCCCAAAGGAGAGCTATGCCTCTATGCAAAGTTTATTTGCAATGGTAAAAGACGCTAAACAGGGACTGATTAATCTCCTATATGGAGAAAATCGTCCAAAGAATACTGAAGGTGCTAAGACATTGCCCCCTCCTGATGCTTTAGGAAGCGAGTCTGGGCATGATAACAATTCAATTTCATCCACTTTGTCAGGAGAAAGTATTCAGGCAAAGGAAACAACCCTTGAAACAGCTCGTAACAAATTAGATTACAAAATTCGTGCGCCAGAGCGTGTACCTAATAATTTATCTTTTTTACTGAAAGGAAGCTTACTACTGATAGCACGGGGTGGAACAATTATCTAAATGAAGCATCTGGAACAATAAAAGAAGTTAGCATAATAGACGTAAAATACTGCTAATTGCTCTTTGATTTTCAATCACATAATCTCATCGTTGTAAAATTTTATAAATTCATGTCAGATTTTATCATAATGATGCGTTTATATAGTAAGCAGCCAATAATGAAAACACAAAAGGACACGAGAGGAGTGCAAGAGATATTCTAGTCAATGCGTTTATTATTGACATGCTAAATTTCATACGAGGAGGATTCACAATGAAATTAGCTAAAAAATCCATTGTTGGTATTATTGCTTCTGTTGCATGCTTGGCGTTTGCTGTAAATGCGTATGCAGGTACGAATACGTCTGTCGTTCCGGCAACGGGTTATGGATCACTAACCGGTACATTGGAGTATGTATCTGGAAATGCGTATGCCATGTGGTATACCAATGTTGCTAACAATCCTGATAATGCATATCCGACCATTGTCGGCTCACAACAGAATATTAGCGGAACAACACTTCACACATTTTCACAGAACGGTCTCAGAGGTACTGGGGGGATTGGTCGAGGTGATGACTTATATCCAGGCGCATACGCTTTTTATGGGACGCATGGTATACAGGGCGGTAATACGTATTCCGCTTATGCTGCTTACACCGTAACACATACGTAAAAGTGAATAATGCCTGCTTCATGGTGAAATGTTTATGCCGTGGAGATAGAGCACAAAACAGAGATTAGTGCTTGACAGATCGTCAAGCACTAATTTTGACATGGAGCCGGAAATCAAGAGGGGGATGACAACACGGTGAAAAAATTATTAGGATTTAAACGCATGGCGTTCCTAATCATGATGACACTTGCAATCTTCGCGGGGGGATGCTCCCTGAACAAAATTGAGGAACCTAATGATACTGTAGATGCAACCCAAAATCCATTTGAGAAAAATAAACCGCAAACCACCGTTCTTGGTAGTATCGGTCATGGTTTCATCAATCGTCAGCTTGATGTAAACGGAAGGGTTCTTCCTTTGGAATACAATGGCGGCGAATTGAAAATCGAATACTCTGTACGTGCTTCCGGTACAGCAAAAAATGTTGGATTTTTTATTTTTGTTGATGGAAAGGCTCAACCCTACAAATTGGACGAGAGTGACTCTCCGTATCAGTATATGCATCTCCTTGAATTGAAGGATGATGACAAAGAGACGCCGTTCGCTTTTGTATTTACTCCGGTCACAGGAAAACAAGGGGATACTTTGCAACTCAGTATCGCTAGCCTATATAATCCAAGTTTTATACCTGACATGAAAACAACAAGCTCCTATGGAGGCTATCAAACGACTTTGGAGGCAGGCAGACCGCTAATTTTCAAGAAAGATGCAGAATCTGTTGATTTTGCTCCTTATGCACAACAAGGGGGTTTAAATCATGTTCAACTGTCAACGGAGCCAATGACACAAGAGCTATTGGATAAGCATAGTATTGTGGAAACCGTAGACATTGATAAATTGGACAAAAATGTGTATGGCGGTTTATATATAGATGGGGCAATGCGACAAGACCACTTTCAGATACAGAAAAGCGGAACGCTCCATGTGACCTTCAATCTATTTGGTCATCCCGGAATGAGATATCGTAACACGTTTTATATTAATCATCGAGCGTTGGCAGCCGAGGATGGTGTATCCTTTGAAACGGAGTTGACCAAGGGCAATATAGCGGTTATTGACGCCGATATAGAGCTAGAGAAACTAGAGGATTTCAGTACTTTTTATGTGGTCTCTGTTCCTATTAATGCAAATGATTTTCCTGATGATGTCGTTGTATTAATGAAGACCCCTTCTTTGCTACTATATAGGTGATGGGAGAAACATGTATGATGCGAATGAAGCTTTTGATTGTGACCATGATTTTCTCTTTGCTTATCGTAGGATGCACACAGGCAGAATTGAATCCTACACCTGTGAATGCTGCTGCTGAAGCTACTCCGTCTTTTCATGAGACGCCCCCTATAAATCCCACCGAATCATCTCCTCCATTGGAATTACTCTTGGAAGGGATACAGGGACATATCAGGAACGTCCATTATGCTGACGAAGACCATGTGTTGATATCGGCGAACAAGCTATATCTGTATGACTTAGATACCGGTCGCATTGCAGCGGAAACTTCGGATGAAGGAATTCAATCGATACGAAAGGTAGAGGATGGCTATGAAGCTATTCAAGTTGCTGCCGATTTCGGAAACAATAGCAGCGGGAGCGGTGGGGGAACATCGGGCGGCGTCCTTACATACAGCGCTATCTTATACGACCCCGATCTGGTTAAACAATCAGAATTCAATTTCAGTTCTCTATTAAAAGAGAATGAACGGATTGTTTCCCCTGAGTCCATCGCGTTCTCGGCAGATGGTGAACGAGCAGCCTATGCTACGAATAACGGACTATATCTGTATGATTTCAATATGAGTCAACAAACAACGCTCATCGATTTAAAGCAAGCGGAGCTTACTGATCTTAAGGAGCGTTCAGGTGTTGCTGCATTTGAACAAATTGGATTTACGAATGGGGACAAGGACTTGGCCTTTACGGCGCAAAGCTTTGATGTTCCCCCTATCGACGGCAAACCTTCCTTTTCTACTTGCGGCACAGTTCATCTGGATGGTAGCAAATTGACAAACCAAAAATTCGAGTCTTATACATGCAGAGAGTTAATCGACTACAACGAGTTTGTATTTTTTGCTGAGGATCTAGATTTTACTATTCCTTCGGGAAAGCTGTTGGTTATGAATATGCCTAGCGGTAAAACGAGGTTTCTTTCCATGATCGAAGCAGGCGAAAGTCGATTTGTTTCGGGATCAAATAGGGGAAGCTATTTCGCGACAACGCTCGCAGATCAGACCGATTGGAAGGTTCGGCTATATGATGCGAATACAGGCAAGCTTGAAGATGAGCAACGAATCTCAAGCGATGGAGATATGCGTTATATGGCTCAAGATCCAATCGTTAAAATACTGGATGAGAGACGGGTTTATATCGTATTGGTAGGCGCAAAGAACCCTGAAATTCAAACAAAAGTTGTGATCGGCCAGTTTTAAGAGGAGTGAGCAGCCTGTGAAAGTAACATTTAAAGAGATTTCGAAACAATATAAAGGCAAATATGCACTACAGAATTTTTCCGCAGAGCTGGAAAATGGCGTTTATGGTCTCTTGGGAACCAACGGCGCTGGGAAAACAACGCTAATTAATATTTTTGTTGGCATTCTTAAAAGTGATAAAGGGCAGGTGCTTATCAATGATGTGGACGCAAGAAAATTAGGAATCCAATTTTTATCCCATATTGGTTACTTGCCGCAGTTCCCACACTTCTATAAAAACTTTGAAGTGATGGACTTTTTGAAATATATGTGCGTATTGAAGGAGATTCCTCAGCATCAAGGGGAGAAACGAGCGAAGGAACTGCTGGAGATTGTCAATTTAAGCAGCGCAGCGAGTACAAAAATTGGCGCTTTGTCTGGAGGGATGCGCCAGAGAGTCGGAATTGCGCAAGCGATGTTGGGCGATCCAGATATTTTGATTTTGGATGAACCGACAGCGGGACTTGATCCTCAGGAACGAATTCGCTTCCGCAATCTCATTACCAAGTTCTCTGAGAATCGAATCGTTTTGCTTGCTACCCACATTGTTTCCGATATCGAGTTTATCGCAAACCAGGTTATTTTGCTCAAAGACGGACATCTGCTCAAACAGGATACGCCTCAAGCGCTTGTAGAAAGTTTGAAGGGAAAAGTATGGCATGTAGCGGCAACAGACAAAACTTTGGATGAGAAGATTCAGCGGCTTAGAATCAGCAATATGCTGCGGGAGCAGGATAATATCCTTCTGAGGGTTATAGATGATGAGAAACCCGATGTTCATGCAGTGAGCGTACAGGCCAATTTGGAGGATGTTTTTCTGTACTATATCGGAGATGGCGAACAATGGTGAGGCTGATTGGCTTTGAATGGCGTAAGCATTTTCTGAAGAGGTCCATGATTGCAGCAGTGCTGCTTTTTTCTGTCCTGAATGTCGTCAAAATATACAGCGTGTACGAAGGAAGCTCATTGTTTACAAACCCGGGCTGGAAAGAGTTGTATTGGGAGCAGTACGCTGATTTCGGTGGAACGATTAAGAACGAGAAAATAGAGAAGCTTATGGATATTTATTGGCCGCTTGATCAACAGGTAGCCGAACGGACGACCAGTACAGAGTATCGTACTCCAGATACCTACTTGTCCAATGTCTACGAGGATTGGAACTTCTTTCGTTTCAACTATGTCCAACCGATGAAGTATGCATACGATTACAAAGCGTACGCCCAAGGTGTTGTTAGCGCGGCGAATGAAAATATAGCGTTTTATGAATCGTTGGGTAACACATACGAGAGTAGTAAGAATGCAGCTATTGCGGAGCTTTTTCAAGGACGTTCAATCACGAGTTTTGCCTACACGGAAATGTATCAATATTATGTTGGGTATGATTTTTCAGGGTTACTAGTGTTGTTGATTTGCTTGTACGGATTAATGAGTGTTTTTCTGTATGATAAGGAAACAGAAATGGATATTTTACTCCTTACGACTAAGGCAGGAGGAGGCGCGTCAATTAGGGCAAAGCTTATAGCCTCTGCCTTATTTGTATCTGGTGTTTCCTTGTGGTTTTGGTTAATAGATTTTGTTGCATTTTCTACGATATTCGACTCATGGGATGCAGCTTCTTCTCCTTTGTACATGCTTGAAGATTTTATCCACGCTGCACTAAACGTGAGTTTGGGGCAATACGCTATACTATCAGCACTTGTCAAAACGGCGGGAATGCTTGTGTTTGCCTTGGCATTTTTGTTCATGTCGAATTTGTTCCGAAATGCACTTATTCCATTTATTATCGGTTTATCTGTTTCGTTTGTTTGTATTTACTTGGAGGAAGTTTATATGGGCTCAGGGCGTATTTGGATCAAAGTCATAAACCCATTTGTATTGTTGGTTAATCGAGAATTGTTTCGAAAAATAGAGTTTGTTTCTATGGCGGGCTTTTCCCTTCCAAGTTATATTGCTGCCTTATTGATAACGACTGCCTGGGGAGTACTGCTTCTTAGCGGCATTTTAATTGTTGTGAGGAAGAATGCTCTGAGGAAGGGGGGAGAGAAACGTGTCCATCTGGAAGTATGAAATGAAAAAAATGCTTTTCCAGCATAAGGGTTTTTTATTTATTGGTTTGTATATCATCTTGAGTATTGCATCAATGGTGATTTTGGATAAGCCTGCTAACCCGGACGTTGAGATGAATCGTTCGCAATATCAGTTCTACCTAAATCAGGTTCAGGGTCCCTACTCAGTAGAAACCGAGCATTTTTTTGCAAATGAAGCGGCCAAAATTTCGGATGCGAAGGTTGCCTTACAAAGAATAAGTGATAATTTCTATGATGGTGAGTTGGAAGAACAAGAGTTCCTTACCCATTCCGATTCACTGGCGAGTATTCTGAAGAACGAAAAAGGCTTTCAACTGGCTTACAATCAGTACGTCTATGTGCGTGAAATTCCAGACAATCGTTATTTTCTTTATACCAATGGCTGGGATGGATTACTCTCCAATGATAGTCTTGATATCCTGTTTGTGTTGTTGGTTTTGCTTCTAGTTACACCGATGTTTTGTTACGAGTTTGAAAGTAAGATGGATGCGCTCCTTCTTACCGTCAAAAAAGGATCAAGAACTCATGCGTTATGTAAAATCAGCCTGGTGCTCGTGATGGTTAGTCTTCTCTGTCTTCTGAGTGCCGGTTTACGATATGGCTTCTACGATTTCAAATATGGCTTAGATAATGGTCATTATCCCTTAGAAAGCTTGTCCTACTTTGGCACGTCGATCAAAGATGTTACATTGCTTCAATCCTTTTTATGGATTACGGCAGGTAAACTATTTGGAAGCCTATGTTTTACTATCTTGATTTTATTTGCTTCGGTTTGCTTTAAGAAATATGCTATTACATTGTTTTCATGCACGGCAGTAGTGCTGCTACCTTACTATGGACTGCAGCTGGAATCCACCAAATATTTCTTGCCAGGGCCACTGGGGTTCATGGTGTCAACTGGCTATTTTCGCGGGAACGAATTCAAGCTTAATTCGTGGGATGATCAGATGGATATGATTTTCCGAGAGGTTTCATTTACAGCATGGAGCATTGTTTTTGCCATTACAGTTAGTCTTAGCGTAGTCATGCTCTTTGTAATCCTGCGTAAGCGATCCAATGTGTGGATTGTAAAACAGCGAAAATATAGAGGGAAGAGACTGCTGCCTACGTTACTCATTCTTTGGATGGCGGTCTCCATGCTTGTTGGCTGTAGTTCTTCTAATGGTGCCATGGCAGGTGTTACTTATAACTACGCTTCTAAGCAGTCCTTTCAAAATAATAAGCATCGATTTTATATGGATCCAAAGGAAATGGAGCTTGGGAATAATCAAATTGTATTTGAGGATCAAACAAGCGGAGAAAAACGTAAACTTGTCCGTGATCCTCTGACCTCATTAACTCGAACAGCGGGAGCCATTTTTGGGGATGGCACGGATGTCTACTATATGAAATTTGATTATGAAAAATCAGGTCTCAGAGAAGGTGCTACTCGGTTTTCGGTCATCGGAGTGGATACAACGAGTTTTAATGAAAAAATTATTTTCGAAAAGAAGCTAAGTGCCGATAAGGGCACCGTGCTGGGGCTCGTGAAAGGGAATGCATATGTTGCAAGTTTTTACCTCACCGTGAGCGCCTTCTTTTTGGATGAATCTAGTCTTTACCTTATAGGGCAAACTGATGGACAAACCGAAATTCGGCAAATTAACCGACTAACAGGAGATATGCGTGTTCTTCTCCAAATTCCTGTATTAAGAAGCCTCGCATTTGACGGCCGGACAATCTATTATGTCGATGAGAAGTCCCAAATCATTAAGTATGATACCAAGACGGACACCATGACAACAATCACCGATCTAATTACGAGGGAGTTTATTTTGACGGAGAGTGAATTAATATACGTAAACCGCAAGGAGCAACAAAAACTATATGCTATGAATTTACATGACTCGACCATCCGTAAGCTAACGGATGTTCCCATACTTAGTTTTCGATATGACAAACCGTATATTACCTATATCGGGAAGCTAGACATGAAAGAGTATCAGTTAAGCTTTTAATCAAATAACAAAGTGAAGAACTTCCTGTACAGGAGGTTCTTTTTTCTACATTCTTCGACTCACGGATATACTATTTTGGTGGATATTGGTATGATTATTATAGAACTCGGATTTTATAGATTGCGGAGGACAAAGTGGAGAAAAATTATGAATTTTTATATAAAATTAAAGATGTATTGACAGATAGGGCATTCGAAGGGATTCCCCTAGGCAGTAAATTTGATGAATCCAAATTTGAAGATATTAGAATAGTAGACGATACGGGATATCCCATTTATTCATTTAATAATATGGAGCTTGAAATTGTAGATGATTTAATTTATAGAATCGGAATATGTTGTGATGAATCGGTGCTTATTGATGATGTAGTAAAAATATTTGGAGATACTGAGTTTAAAACGTATGAGCAGTTTACATTTGTATCCTACATGTATGATTTTTGTGTAATAAATTTTAAATTTGTTGGGTTAGATGCACCTGCCATAGACATATCTATATGTTCAACTATGTTCATGGACTAATTTAGTTTTTATCTGAGAACCTCAAGAAATATAAGTTAGAAAATCCATGCTTAATGACTGATTTTAAACACACAGAGGTGCTCCATGAAGCAAGGTCTTTATGAACAGATCATCAATAACGGAACGTTGAGGCAGCTGGGAGCATTAGATCCGTCGGCCTATGATATTGGCAAGGAGCCGCTTGATCCGGAAGAAGCACGGAAGCTGCTTTCCAATTATATCGCCACTGTCATTCGCCGAGCATTAAAGCTGGTGCGTGAGAGCTCGAGCAGCGACGAGGAAGCGGTACTAGCGCAGGTTCGAGCGTGCAATGAGATGATAGCCTCACTCAGAAATAGCCTCGATCATCAGGATTATGAGGAGCTGGAGCTGCACGAGCAAGGGGAAATCCTTACCTACGTGTATGCCAAGCTAAATTCTCATCGCGCAATCAAAAATGATAAGGTTGTGCGGCCAACGACGCCGCTATCCCAAAGCTCGCTTTTCACAGGTTCACATGCCGAGCCCAATATGTTAAACGAATTAAAGCAGGAAATTGTAACGGCGGACCGCATTGAATTTCTCGTTTCTTTTATCAAGTGGAGTGGACTTCGTTGTCTCATGGAGCAGCTTGAGCAATTTACCGCACGAGGCGGACAGCTGCGGGTGATCACGACTACCTATATGGAAGCGACAGATTTCAAAGCGGTTATGGAGCTAAGCAAGCTGCCTAATACGGAAATCAAAATCTCCTATGATAGCAGTCGTACAAGATTGCATGCCAAAGCTTATGTTTTCAAAAGGGATACGGGATTTACTACTGCTTATGTCGGCTCATCCAATCTTTCAAACCCAGCGCTTACAAGTGGACTCGAGTGGAATTTGAAGGTAACGGAGAAGGATTCCTACGACGTTCTGAAAAAAATCGAAGCGACCTTCGAGAGCTATTGGAATGATCGTGAGTTTACCAGCTATTCTGCTAACGATCTGGAGCATGAAGACCGACTAAAGCAAGCACTTGGAAAACGGGATAAAAATGATTCGAATCAAGAAACGATGTATTTTGCCTTCAATATTATGCCTTACGATTATCAGAAGGAAATCCTCGAGAAGCTGGAAGCGGAGAGAACGTTATACGGCAGGTCGAAAAATTTACTCGTCGCCGCTACAGGTGTAGGCAAAACGGTCATTTCCGCCTTTGACTACCGACGGTTTACTCAGCGGAATGCCCGAGCCAGGCTTTTATTCGTTGCCCATCGGGAAGAGATTTTGAAGCAAAGCCTGGACACGTTCCGCTTTGTTCTGAAGGACCTGAACTTTGGTGAGCTGCATGTCGGGAGTTATCAGGCCCGAGCCATTGATCACCTTTTTATCAGTATTCAAAGCTTTAATACGCTTAAGTTAACGGAACATACAACAGCAGACTACTACGATTTTATTATTGTGGATGAGTTTCACCACGCTGCGGCGCCAACCTATCAGAAGCTTTTGGCTCATTACCGACCGAGCATTTTACTGGGCTTAACGGCAACGCCTGAACGGATGGATGGCAAGGATGTTCTGCATTATTTTGACGATACGATTGCTGCTGAAATTCGTCTAACGGATGCGATTGACCGGAAATTGCTTAGTCCCTTTCAATATTTTGGGGTGAGCGATCATGTGGACCTATCTCAAGTGAAATGGTCAAGACGAGGCTACGATCTGCAAGAGCTTGAAAACCTGTATACGAACAACAAAATTCGAGCCACACAAATCATTAACAGCTTGAAAAAATATGTGACCGATATAGACGATGTGAAGGGTCTTGGGTTTTGTGTAGGCGTTAACCATGCGCTTTATATGGCTAAAGTATTTAATGAAGCGGGTATTCCAGCGCAAGCGTTGCATGGCGGTTCAAGTGAACAAGACCGGAATCAAGTCAAGCATAAGCTTGTTAATGGCGAGCTGAAAATGATTTTTGTCGTAGACCTCTATAATGAGGGTGTCGATATACCAGAAGTGAATACGGTGTTGTTCCTGCGTCCAACGGAAAGTCTGACGGTATTTTTGCAGCAATTAGGCCGGGGCCTCCGCTTGGCGGAAGGGAAGGAATGCTTGACGGTTCTTGATTTTATTGGCCAATCGCATAAGGACTACAATTTTCAAGATAAGTTTCGAGCGATTTTGGGAAAAACGAAGCATTCTGTCCAGCATTATGTCGAGCATGGGTTTTCGAGTCTCCCGAAGGGCAGCTTTATTCAGCTAGAGAAGCTGGCCAAAACCTTTATTCTACAAAATTTGAAGCAGGCAACGATAAATAGACGAAGCCTGATTTATAAGCTGAAGTATTTTGAAGGGGACACAGGACTGGAGCTGAGCCTTGAGAATTTTGTCCATTACCATGGGATGACCTTGCAGGAGCTTTATGGCGGGAGAACAGGAAAACGTTCCTTTCGAGGCTTGATGGTGGAAGCAGAGGTTCTAGATGCGTTTGAAATGGAGCAGGAGGATTATTTAGTCAAACGATTGCCTGCCTTGCTAAGCCTTAACTCGCGTAGGCTATTAAAATTCCTCATTGCGTTCCTATCCGGTGAAAAAAGCGTGGCTACAGACGAAGAGCAGCTTATGCTGAATCTTTTCTACTACACGTTCTACTCATCTGAGCCGAACAAACAAGGCTTTACAAGTATGGAGCAGGGTATTCAATTCATTATTTCCTGCCCAGCCTTCCGGGAAGAAATCATTGATATTTTATCCTATAATGAGAAGCATATAAACTTTGTTGACGAGTCCAATGCTTTTCCATACGCGTGTCCATTGGATTTGCATTGCAGGTATTCGACCAATCAAATATTAGCCGCTTTTGGGGTTTGGAACGAAGATAAGGCGCCAAGCTTCCGTGAAGGCGTGAAGTATTTGGAGGACAAGAGCACGGATATTTTCTTTATTACGCTCAATAAATCAGATAAGGATTTCTCGCCGTCCACCCTGTACGAAGACTATGCGATCAACGAGCGATTGTTCCATTGGCAGACACAGAGCCGCATCTCGGAGGAGACGAAAACCGCTCAAAGATATATTCATCATAAGCAGCTTGGCCATCGCATTGCCTTATTCGTTCGGGAATACAAGGAAGAGCATAACTTTACGTCGCCGTTTATGTTTCTAGGGGAAGCGGAGTATGTTAGACATGAAGGAAATAAGCCAATGAGCTTTGTGTGGCGCTTGAAGAAGGAAATGCCTCCTGCCTTAGTGCCGGCAGCGAATAAAGCTATTGTTTAGGAGGATGTGATTGGAATGCTCGAGGTGGCTGCGGCAATTATAAGCAATGAACAGAATCAGCTCTTAATCGCTCGGCGCAAAAAAGGAAAATCGCAGGAAGGTCTATGGGAGTTTCCTGGCGGGAAAATCGAGCAGGGAGAATCGGCGCAGTCCTGTCTCCGCAGAGAGCTGTTGGAAGAGATGCAGATTGAAATCCTTCCTCAGGAATGGTTTGGTGTGAACGACCATTATTATGGTACTACTCATATCCGGCTAATCGCGTATAAAGCCAAGTACGTGAGCGGTGAAATTATTTTAGTCGATCATGATGACTATTGCTGGGTTCGTCGTGAGGAGCTGAAAGGGTATAGCTTCGCGCCAGCCGATATTAAGTTTGTTGAGATGCTGGAGCAAGGGATGAATGGAATGGCTTAATGTTGATTCTTGAACAAAAATATGACCGCGATTTAGGTATAGGCGGTCATATTTTTGTTGCTGTATAGAAGCTGCTCCTACAAGCTTGAAGGCAAATCATGTAGATACATGGTAGTACAATCTGTATTTTGAAGTAATGAGTTGATTGTTTTTGTGTTGGGCTTCGTGTAAATTACCGGATAATCGATTTCATCGTATATTTCACGTATTGGAAAAGCCAATTTTTCTTCTTCTAGTGAGAACTGAGCATCTACCCCCAATTTATTCCCACGTGCATCTAAACGAATCCATTTTCCAATTGACCTAAGAAAAACAGCGTTTAACGCATGGATAACGTGACCCGTATCAGGTGTATCTCCCAAGGTTAGACGTTGGTAACAGAATCCACCCGGTATTCCTTGGCACCTTAATAATGCACACAAAAGGTTCGATTTTGCATAACAAATTCCTTCTTTGAAGAAAAGGACTTCGGATGCTCTGCATGTAATGCGAGAACTTTGAATATCCACTGAATGAGAGATGTGATCACGAACAAATTCAAAGGCCGTTTTAACATAATCCATTTCATTTAATGATTGACTATATAGTTCCGCCGCTAAAGCTTTTATCGAAAAATGACCATAATCAACCTCTGTAGTTTCTTCTAAATAATCATCCAGATTACTGGATTCGCATGTAAATGTCATTCTATTTCCCCTCAAATGTTTATTTGTATTATGATTTTATAATTATGCATTATATTGAATGTTTATTCAATATAAGTTTTCCTTTGAAGTTAGGTAAACAGAATAAAAGACGACTTCCAAACACCCGGAAGTCGTCTTTTTCCATGTCACAACTCCAAAATTCGGGAAACGGTCAATCCGTTTCAAATTGTAAATCGTCTATTTTCCGTAATTGGGCATCCTTTTTGGTTATTGAACATTGAGGATCGGGGGCGGTTTCGATAAATTGATGGAGTGACCGAACGGGGAGCACATAAGCTTCGGAGGTTCATAATGTGCAGGTGAAGATAGCGAGCTGCAAGGTACACACGCCATCCATTGTTGCTCCAATTAGTGAAAGCGGTTACGAAGCTGAAAAGATCATTCGAACGGTTCGCCGAATAACGTTTCGGGGGTTTGCGTTTAGGGAGGGCAGATAGACGATCAGCATCAAGCTGTATAAAGATTCATTTTCATAACATACAAAGTAGAAATTCTCATAAGGAAGGGATGACGCTAGTGGCAGCTCATGCACGAGCCAAGGCTGTAGATACAACGCCGCTTTGGAAACATGTGAAAAAGGAATGGAAGCTGTATTCGTTCCTTATTATACCGGTAATCTACTTCCTCATTTTCAAGTATGCGCCGATGCTTGGGAACATTATTGCCTTCCGGAAGTATAGGGGCGGGCCGAATATTTTGGGCTCGGAATGGGTGGGGTTCACTTATTTCGAAATGTTTATGAAGGACCCAACGTTCTGGAGAGCCTTCTTCAATGACTTGAATCTCAGCGTGAGCTATCTGCTCGTCAAATTTCCGATTACGTTGATATTCGCGCTGCTGCTGAACGAATTGCGGAGGGTCAAGTGGAAGAAGTTTGTGCAGACGGTATCGTATCTTCCCCATTTTATATCGATGGTCATCGTGGCGGGGATGGTGAAGGAGATCGTTTCCTTAACGGGACCGATCAACAGCGTATTGAACTCGTTTGGCTTTGAACAAATTTCATTTATCTCCTTGCCCGAATGGTTTCCGGCAATCTACGTCACCTCTGGCGTCTGGCAAAGTCTAGGCTGGGGAACGATCCTGTATTTGGCGGCAATGACGGGCATTAATCCGGCACTTTACGAAGCGGCGAAAATCGATGGTGCCAGCCGTTTAAGACTCGCGATGCACGTCACGATTCCTGGCATTTTGCCAACCATTATGGTGCTCTTGATTTTGGATATCGGCAGCATTCTAGGGTCGAATTTCGAGAAAATCTTGCTTTTGTACAATCCGCTAACCTATGAAACGGCGGACGTCATCTCCACCTATGTTTACCGAATGGGTATTACCGGCGGCAACTTTAGTTATGCGACGGCGGTAGGGCTGTTCGAAGGCATCATTGGTTTAATTTTAGTGACGACCGCAAATGCAGTATCGAAGCGGACGACGAAATCCAGCTTGTGGTAGAAAGGAGCCGTTCAAGTGAAACGAACCTCGGGCTTTAGCACTTTTAACATCTTAAACGGACTATTTATGATTCTGGTTGTCATTTTTACCTTATATCCATTCGTCTATCTCGTGGCCCAGTCCTTCAGCTCGGAAGCTGCTATTTATGCGGGTAAGGTGACGATCTTTCCGGTGGAATTTACGACCAAAACCTATGAGGTCATCTTGAGCAAGCCTGACTTCTTCCGTTACTACTGGAATACGATTGTTTATTCGGCCATTGGAACGTTTATCGCGGTGGCTGCAACGGCTGTTATGTCTTATCCGCTTTCAAAAGAAAAGCTGCGCCTTAATAAATTTTTTATACCGTTCGTGCTGTTTACGATGTATTTTGGCGGCGGTCTCATCCCTAACTATATTCTGATTGCAAAAACGTTAGAAATGAGAGATACGATCTGGGCCATCGTCATTCCAGGGGCGATCAGCGCGTTCAATGTCATCTTGATGAAAACTTTCTTCGCTGGCTTGCCCGGCGAATTGGAGGAGGCGGGGCGCGTCGATGGCTTAGGCGTGTTTGGAATTTTCACTAGAATTATTCTTCCGTTGTCCAAGCCTATTCTAGTCACTATTATGCTGTTCGTCATCGTCGGTATGTGGAACAACTGGTTCGGACCATCCCTCTATTTGCAGTCGAAGGAAAAATGGCCGATTGCCTTGTATTTGAAGCAAATTATCGACAACGCGGTCAGTCCGACTGAAATCGGGGCTACGTCCGAGCAGACAAGCCAAATCGCGGCAAGCGTCAAATCAACAGCTATGGTTCTGACCTCGCTGCCTATTATTTGCATCTATCCGTTTGTACAGCGGTATTTTGTGCAGGGGATGATGATTGGGGCTGTTAAAGGTTAAGCGATATAATGGGGAGCGCTTCAGGCGTTTCCGTTATATATAAAAAAAAGCTCGAACCAATAAGGGGAGGCAAAACGATGAAATTTGGTAAATCAGTTGTAATGGGATTGCTGGCGCTGCTGCTCGTGTTTATGACGGCATGCACGTCTGGAAGCGAAGGGACTTCGGGCGGCAATAACAAGCCCGCAGCCTCGAACGCGGCAGGCACGACCGAATCAGCAGCAGGCGAAGCTAAGGATTATACCTTTGGGGAAGACCAGACGTTCCACTCCAATGAAGCGGTGTCCTACTCCATGATGTACAGCGACCATGAGAATTACCCTTATAAAAAGGACTGGAGACTGTGGAGCGCGATTCAGGAAAAAACGAATGTGACCTTCGATTTGTCGATTACAGCTAGAACCGAATATGAAAATCAGAAGTCTTTGCTGGTAAATAGTGGCGATGCGCCTTATATTATTCCTAAGACGTATGATGAATCCGCTTTCGTGGCAACAGGCCAAATTGTACCCGTCAGCGATTGGGTGCAATACATGCCGAACTATATGAAAGCCGTGAAAGACTGGGGAATGGAAGAGGATTTGAAAGCCAAGCTGAAGGAAGACGGAAAATATTACGTCCTTCCAGGCATGTGGGAGATCGCTGGCGGCGGTTATTCCTATATTATACGTAAAGACGTGTTCGAAGCGGCGGGAGTTGACGTCGAGGGCCAGCAAGGAAATTGGACGTACGAGGATTTCTACGCAGCAATGAAGAAGGTTAAAGAGCATACGGGTGCAAAATACGTCATCTCCGATCAATTCAAGGGCGAATCGGCTCTGGGCATTACCGGCGTGCAATATGGCGTTACTGGAGGATGGGCATTGTCTAACGGTCTGAGCTATGACCACGACAAGCAGCAGTTCTCATTTGCCGATAGCTCGGATGACTTTAAAGAGTATCTTGGTTATTTTAATAAGCTGGTTACCGAGGGCATTATGGACCCTGAAACCTTTACACAAGAAGACGATGTGGCAAAAGCGAAATTTTTCAAAGGCGACACTTACGTGATAAGTGGGATCTATCAGGTATTGGCTGATTTTAAGAGCAAAATGCAGGATCCGAACAGCGAATTATATATGATTACCCAGCCCGGCGGGCCAAAAGGACAGCTCCAGGTTGAGACCTCCCGTCTGGAGAACGGCATTATGATCAGTCAGAACGCGCTTGATGATTTGGGCGAGGAAGGTTTTATTAAAATGCTTCGTTTCATAGACTGGTTCTGGTACTCCAATGAAGGACAAATGCTCAGCCTATGGGGCGTAGAAGGCGAGACGTATACGCTTGATGCGGAAGGAAATGTCGTGCTGAATCCAGACATTTATTACAACGGGATGAATGAAGGCGCAGCTAAGCAGCTGAACGTCGATTACGGCTTTGCTGGTGGGATGTTCGCCTATGGCGGCTCTGAGAAGCTGAGAATGTCCAAGATGACCGAAGGTGAGCAGGACTTCGTGAAGCGTGTTCAGGATACACGAGAGCAGCGCAAGCTGGCACCACCGATCATGGCCACTACGGAGGAAAATGAACAAATGAAATTAATCTCGACGCCGCTTATGGATTACGTCAAGACGATGACATTAAAGTTTATCCTTGGCCAAGAAAGCTTTGACAAGTGGGACAATTATAAGGCTCAGGTTGAAGCGAATGGCAGCACGCGCTATACGGATATGGCAAATGATATTTTCCAGAAGACGAAAAGCGTATTAGGTTATTAATTGCTAAAAATAAAGGGCTCGGTGTGCAGTCTTCCTAAGGAGGCTGCA
This sequence comes from Paenibacillus sp. JT22N15, assembly GCF_059383755.1. Classification (NCBI taxonomy): domain Bacteria; kingdom Bacillati; phylum Bacillota; class Bacilli; order Caryophanales; family Paenibacillaceae; genus Paenibacillus; species Paenibacillus sp. JT22N15. Next base: position 121,362 of record NZ_JBXENV010000006.1, read on the forward strand.
CCTAGCCCTTTTTTAAAAATATAGGAAAGGGTATCATTTCTTTATCCTATCGCTATATTTCTCGGAATGAAACGCGCCGCGCCTCCAAGGACGGCGACAGCCGTTTCGCCTTGAGCTATTACCATGTCTATCTCAAAACCTATGAAAGTGAGCTGTTCGACCATGAATATGAAAACACTTTTCAACGATGGATGGGAATTTGCCAAAAGCGCTCTGGACGTTGCCGAGCATGCCGGGCTCGACTTCGAACCGGTGGATCTTCCTCATGATTGGTTGATTTATAATACATTGGCACTTTACGAGAATAGTATTGGCTGGTATCGCAAGACGTTTATAAGGTCGCGGAGTGATCGTGAGCTCTTGCTCTGCTTTGACGGTGTGTACATGGATTCTACCGTATACGTAAACGGCCAGCCTGTAGGCGAATGGAAAAACGGCTATGCTTCCTTTGAACACAATATCTCGGCTGCGGTCATCGATGGGGAAAATGAAATTGTCGTGAAGGTGGTGCACCAGAGCCCGAACAGCCGCTGGTATTCGGGAGCGGGCATCTACCGCAACGTCTGGCTCAAGGAGCGGGGCAACAATCACATTGTGACGGGCGGTGTTTATGTTGCAACCAAGCTGCAAGATGGCGGCAGCGGTGGCAGCTGGCTGGTGGAAGTGGACACAGACGTACATATTGAAGAAGATGTGCTGCTGTCGCATGATATCCTCTTCCAAGGAAGGACGGTCGCAGCCACTTCGGAGCGGATAGAAGCTGGACGCGGCGTTGTTACGAAAAATAGCCAAACGTTAACCGTAAATGATCCTCTCTTATGGAGCACGGACGAACCGAATTTGTATCAGATCGTCACGCGAATGCAGCGACAATTGCCGGAATTGGGCGGGGAAGAGCGCTACGAAGATGAAGGTGAAGGTGAAGAATTGGAGATGCTCACACAGCCTCTGGGCTTCAGAAGCATCATCCTTGATCCGCAGCAGGGGCTTCAGGTCAACGGGAAAAAGCTGAAAGTGAATGGGGTTTGCGAGCATCATGACTTTGGTGCGTTAGGAGCAGCATTCAACATCTATGCGCTGCGAAGAAGATTTGAGCTGCTGAAGGAAATGGGCGTGAACGCGATTCGCACAGCGCATAATATGCCAGCTCCTGAGCTGATGGATTTGGCGGATGAGATGGGATTATTCGTCGTAACGGAAGCGTTCGATATGTGGGAGCGATCCAAGACGGCTTACGATAACGCAAGATTTTTCAAGGATTGGGCGTATGCAGATGTAAAAAGCTGGGTGCTCCGGGACCGGAATCATCCAAGCCTGCTCATGTGGAGCATCGGGAACGAGATTTACGATACGCATGCGGACGAGCGAGGACAGGAAATAACCAGAATGCTCATGGACTATGTATTGGAGTTCGATCCGAAGCAGAATGCCCGGGTTACGATTGGCTCGAATTATATGCCTTGGGAAAATGCGCAGAAATGCGCCGATATCGTAAAGGTTGCTGGCTATAATTATGCGGAAAAATATTATCACAAGCATCATGAGGAGCATCCGGATTGGATCATCTACGGCAGCGAGACCGCATCGGTCGTCCAGAGCAGGGGGATTTATCATTTCCCATTCGAAAAATCAATCCTTGCCGACGATGATGAGCAATGCTCGGCCCTGGGGAACAGCTCGACAAGCTGGGGAGCCAAGTCGGCGGAGGCTTGTATTTTGGCGGAGCGGGATACGCCGTTTTCGCTTGGCCAGTTTTTGTGGACTGGATTCGATTATATCGGGGAGCCAACACCTTATCATACGAAAAACGCTTATTTCGGCCAGATCGATACGGCTACCTTCCCGAAGGATTCCTATTATATCTATCAGGCCGCTTGGACAGATTATAAAACGAAGCCGATGGTGCATCTCTTCCCCTATTGGGATTTTAATGCGGGGCAAATGATTGATGTCAGGGTTTGTTCGAATGCCCCGAAGATTGAATTGCAGTTTAATGGGGATACGATTGGAGCTTACGATATTGATCACGAGCATGGAACGGAGCTTGTTGGCTGGTGGAAGGTGCCTTATGCGGAAGGGGAAATGAAGGCCATCGCTTATGACGAGCAGGGCAACGTGATCGCGACCGATGTTCGGACATCGTTTGGGGATGCGACAAAGCTTCGTCTTGAGGCTGATAAAGCGGTGCTGACGGCGAACGGTACAGATTTGGTTTTTGTGGAAATTGGTATGCTGGATGATCAGGGGCATTCGGTAGACAATGCGAACAATCGTGTTCACGTAGAGGTGACTGGCGCAGGCCGCCTGCTGGGGCTTGATAATGGCGACAGCACGGATTTTGATCCGTATAAGGGAACAAGCAGAAGATTATTCAGCGGCAAGCTGATGGCAATCATCGGGTCGACGCTTGAGCCAGGGAAAATCCGAATCGAGGTGTCCTCCAAGGGGATGCAAGCTCAGGTGGCGGAATTCGAGTCGTACCCTGCAAGCGAGATGAACGATGTGAACGATGTAAGCTTGAAAGGTATTTCAGCAAATACGAGCAATCAAGAGCTAGCATGCGTGACGGGAACGGATGAAGAAACGCCGCTTCGTAAAATCGAAATGATTAGCGACTCTGGTCAAATTATAGATGAATCGACCAAGGAAATTGTTGTTCGAGCTAAGCTATGGCCGGAAAATACGTCGTATCGAGACGTGGAATGGCGTGCCGTAACGGACGAAGGGATTGATTCAAATATTGCCAAGGTCGAAGCGAATGGGCTTGAGGCGAAAATATCCGCTATCGGCGACGGTGCCTTCCGTCTTCGTTGTACGAGTAAGAACGGCACGGACAAGACGAAGCTGATTTCCCAGCTGGAGTTTAAGGCAGCAGGTCTCGGAACTGCTTACAAGGATCCATATGGCTTCATCTCGGCTGGGCTTTACGATTACAGTAAAGGCGAGGTTGGGAACGGCAACGAAAGAGGTGTAGCGACAAGCCGGGATGGCGAGACGCAAGTAGGCTTCCACGATATCGACTTCGGCCCTTATGGCTCCGATACCATTACGATGTCGATCTTCGCCTTGTCCAGCGAGGAGTATGCGCTGCAAATTTGGGAAGGGATGCCCGGTGTGGAGGGAAGCAGCTTAGTTGCCGACGTCATTTATCAGAAGCCGTCCAAGTGGAACGTCTATCAGGAAGAAACCTATCGTCTGACCAAGAGGCTTCGCGGCATTACGTCGATTTGCTTCGTGCTTCGCCAGAAGGTGCATATTAAAGGATTTTCTTTTGAACGCCAGAATAGGGCTTTCGAACAAAATGCGGCAGCCTCCTGCGATCGGGTTTATGGCGATACCTTTACCTTCGCAGATGAGCGTGTGGAAGGCATCGGCAATAATGTTTCACTCGAATTTGCCCATATGGATTTTGCGGGTGAGGGCGTTTCGAAGCTAGTCATCAATGGGAGCTCGCCAATTGACAAAAATACGATCCATATTCGATTCGCTGGCGAGAACGGCGAAAGCAATCAGCTCGTCGAATTCGAGAAATCGGAGGGATACGAAGAGCGGACATTTGAATTGGAGCAGATAACAGGTCTGCAAAAAGTGACCTTCATCTTCCTGCCGGGCAGCAGCTTCGACTTTGGCTGGTTTCGCTTTTTGCATCTATAATAGAGGAAGCACGAATAAAACTTCATTTCAGTCATTGGACTAGCTGCGTTCCATATTAAAACAGGGGTATAGCGGGGATGCTGAATAGGAAGAGACGATAGCGTAGCAAACTTTACTATAGAGCAGAAGGCAGGGATTCGGATGAATGTAGAAGAGGTTATGCAGGAGCTTGAAGCTCTCGGCAAGGAGCGCACCAAAAAAATATATGTTTCCAATGGAGCTCATGAGCCGTTGTTTGGCGTGGCGACAGGTGCGATGAAGACGATTGCCCGGAAAACGAAAAAAAATCAGCCGCTGGCCGAGCAGCTTTATGCGACCGGAAATTACGACGCAATGTATTTTGCCGGCGTTATTGCGGAGCCTAAGGCGATGACGGAGGCTGACTTCGATCGCTGGCTGGACGCTGCCTATTTCTTTATGCTGTCTGATTACGTCGTAGCGGTAACGCTGGCGGAAACGGATATTGCACAAGAGGTGGCCGATAAATGGATTTCAAGCGGCGAGGAGCTGCGCATGTCGGCAGGCTGGAGCTGCTATTGCTGGCTGCTTGGCAGCCGCCCGGACAGTGAATTTTCCGAGAACAAGCTGGCTGGGATGCTGGCAACGGTCCGCGATACGATTCACGATGCTCCTGAGCGCACCAAATATGCCATGAATTATTTCGTCTATACGACAGCGGTATCCTATGAGCCGCTGCATGCCAAGGCGGTCGAAACCGCCGCAGCTATCGGGCCTGTGGAGGTGACGGATGCGAAGTCCAAGAGCAAGCAGCTCGACGCAGCTGGCAATATTCAGAAGGCTGTCGATAAAGGGCAGATCGGCTTCAAGCGCAAATACGTAAGGTGCTGATAAAGCACGGCTTGTCTCAGGTCTCAACGGAAAAGCGAGAGTTGAGGCCTTGATGCGAAACGGGAGGAGAGGCAGGAAATCGCGCATCGAATGACAAATGAAAGGAAGAAGCACATGTAAGGGCGGAGGCATAACAACAGGATTGCCCAATTAAAAATTCGCATCCTCCTATTACGAAAATCCTTGATGTCTCGGCCAAAGCTGATGCGCAAGCTCGATATGGGTTGAAGGGAGAAATGAAGATGACAACGAGTCCAAACAGCCCTGCAAAGGAGCTATCTACGGAGCAGCGTGAGGAATTACTTAAAGCCTTGAAAGCCCGTTTTGATAAAAATAGGGATCGGCATAAAGATCTTGAATGGGCTAATGTACAAGCAAAGCTTGAAGCTCAAACCGAAAAGCTATGGTCGCTTCATGAAATGGAGAGGACCGGTGGTGAACCGGATGTTGTTGATTATGACAAAGAGACGGGCGAGTTCATTTTTTATGATTGTTCGGCGGAAAGTCCTAAAGGTCGAAGAAGCATTTGCTACGATCGTGAAGCTCTGGAGTCACGCAAAGAGCATAAGCCGCAAAATAGTGCGATGGAAATGGCAGGAGACATGGGTATTGAGCTTCTAACAGAAGAACAGTATCGGCAGCTGCAGGAGCTTGGAAAATTCGATTTAAAAACGTCCAGTTGGGTGAAAACACCCGCTAATATTAGAGAGCTCGGCGGTGCTGTTTTTTGTGATCGTCGCTATAACACGATTTTCTTGTATCACAATGGAGCAGAATCCTATTATGGCGCTAGAGGGTTCCGGGGCTGGTTAAGGGTCTAGCCTTGCAGGTGAAGGGCGATTGTTTTTTACATTAGACAGCAAGGAATAGGTTGACCTCTCTCCACATTAAGCCAGTTGCTTTTAATGATCTAGAGAAACTTATTAAGCTCACAGGAGATCGCGCTAAGCTGGATGCAAAAGCTAACGACACATATATTGTATATAAAACATCGGAAGGCCAAATTGTTAAGGAATACAACAATGGAGATATTGTCCCGATTGCGAATTTGGATGCCTCTCATGGATGAACAGAAACCGATTAGGTATGTATTTGCCGGTAATAAAAAAGATACTTAAAGTGAGAAGAACACCTGTACTCTATGGGCTGTTCTTCTTTTAATTTAGTAGGGAAGTGTGAACATTTACTCGCGTATAAATAGATGTCTAAATGATTGCTTGCTATTATGATTAGAGTTGAAAATTAAGTGGCAGGCATCAGGCTTGACTTGCTTTGTAATTTTCTCCTGCCTTGGCAACTTTAAATTCTTCCGTCAACATTAGGATGGTTTGCAAGGCAAACCACGTTGATAGCAAGAATTATGTTAATCTCCTCCCGTAGCAGTGGAGGTTTTTTTATTTGAACATAGAGGATTGAGGATTGCTTATTGTATGATAGATGATAGAAAGACTGCCACTGCCTTAAGAGGCAGTTATTAATAGAGAACATAGGAGGATTACATGTCCTGGAGCAAAATGAAACAAAATCTGGAGAGTTTTCTCTGTCCAGCGTTAAATGGAAGGGTCGAATACCGTTCAACCAGCTATCGATATTTGCCTGATAAAGCAGGTCTTTGTTATATTGCGGTAGATAAAAAGAACGTGCTTAATATGAGTGATACAACTAACCCAATCAGATGGTATCAGACGGAGCTGGAAATTAAAAATGATTCAGCTATCCAAATTCCGATCAGCCATGAAGAAATGGAAGCAGTCAGAAAAGATACCAAGGGCACCGTCCCGGAGGATCGTCTAATCGTAATTGCGAGAAGCAGAAAAATAACAGAATATGCAAAGGAGCTTATGTCGGCACAAGCCTCACTAAGTAAATCAAATTTTATCGTTGCAGCTAATAAGTTTTTATCCACTTCTATAGAGGAAAGCATAGAGAGCCATGATATTTTATTGAATGTTTTAGCTTTGGTGGACAGACGCGTTGGAAAAAAACGAATGTTAAACATGACCGATAAAATAAAGCTAAAGCATCCCATTGTGCAGTATTTTTATGAACTACGGCTTAGTACATTTTAAAAATATATAACTCATTCAACTCCATCTTTATTGTGCCTATTTGAGTTAGTGTTCTCCGTGCAGAAAAGGATATTTGCAAAAATGTTTAAGGAGACAAGAACCGATGATTCGTGTAATGCTCATTGATGATGAAGAAGATGCGCTGGATTTGTTGGGCATTTTGCTCGGACAAATCGGGAGTGTTCAGGTAGCAGGAAGATATATCAATCCGCTTCAAGCAATTGAGGCTTTAAGTTATACTCCCGTAGATGCCGTCTTCCTAGATAATCAGATGCCTGGAATGAAGGGCACGGAAGCTGCCAGAATAATCAGGAGCATGTTCCCGCATATGCCGATCGTATTCACAACGGCATATGCAGAATATGCGGTCGAAGCATTTGAAATTCAATCGACCGACTATCTATTGAAGCCATTTACAATAGAAAGATTGCAGAATGCGGTTGCGCGCATTAAACAATCTTTATCCGAGTCCGTTTTTCAGGCACGCCAAAGAGCAAGCATGACCCCAACCGTCAAATGTCTGGGAGGCTTCCAGCTAGTATTGCCGGGTGACACGAACAAGGGGCTGACATGGAAAACGAAGAAGGAACGGGAGCTCTGCGCGTTTTTGATCCATTATGCCGGAAAGACTGTGAATACCGCATCGATCATTGAGGCCATATGGCCGGGCTACGATCTGAATAAGGCGAAAACTTATTTGTATACGTGCCTGTCCTATTTACGGAAAAGCTTGGCGGAACATCATATTCCGATACATATTACGAAAGCGGATCAAGGGTTCGGCGCTGCATTGGACGGGGTAACGGTCGATGTAATCGAATTTGAGCAGTTGCTGAGCAGCACATTGGCTGAAGCGGAAATGGATGAAAGGTCTTACGATAAAATGAACCAGATGTACAAAGGCGAATATATGGAAGCCTGCGATTTCGGTTGGGCCACCGCCAGACAGCTCGAGATCAAGGCCTCGTATGTCCGCGTGCTTCGTAAATGGCATGCGTATTTTCAAAGTCAGGGCAATCGTACGCATGCGGTGGACAGCTTGCAAAACCTATTGTCGCTGGCCCCTGATTCCGAGATTGACGGACGTGAGCTGATCAAGCTGCATCTGAAGATTGGCAATCGGAATGAGGCGTATCGTGTCTGCCTGCAATTGGAACAAGCGGTGCGCCTGCAATTGGGAGCTGAGCTGGAGGAAGAGACATTGCGGTTAATTGAGAAAACGAAAGACAAGACAGAGCGGCAAGCAGAATGAGAAAAAAAGTTTCCGCGGCCCTCATCACCTTATCTCTATTGCTTGCAACCTACGTGATGTTGTTGACTTACTCCTCTATGTATCAGAAGCCTATGCCAGCGGCCGTAAATGGGGTCATGGACTTGACCGCATGGAAATTCGAGGAGGATGGGGTCGTTCGGCTGGACGGACAGTGGGGATTTTATCCGAATCAATTGCTCACTCCTCAGCCTGCTCTCCCTTCTGCCGCTACGGGGGATTTGTCACCGGCGCTGATTCAGGTTCCTGGATCATGGTCAAAGCAGATGGACACCCTTGGCATGGCGACCTATCGCTTGCAGCTTCAGATGGATGATGCAGGTGCAGTCTACGGCTTGAAAACAGCGTCGATCCTAATTTCCAGTCGGCTCATTGTTAACGGCGAAATCGTCGGATCAAGCGGGAATCCCGCTGAGCAAGAGCATTACAAAGCACTTAATAAACCATATGTAAGCTATTTCACACTGCAGCCAGGGTGGAATGAAATTCTGGTACAGGTAGCCAACTACGAATTCCGGGTTGGCAGCGGGATCGGTGAATCCCTTCTCTTAGGCAAGGCTGAGCAAATTGCCGAACTTCGCGATCAGGCGACTGCTCATGATTGGGTTTCGTTAACTGCCTTCCTGATTATTGGATTGTATTTTATTGGATTGTTTTCGCAGAGAAGAGGCGATTTGTCACTTGCAGTATTTGGCGCAGTGTGCCTATGTATCGCCATATTTACAAGTATCAGCGGCGAAAGAGTGCTATTCAATGCGGTTGGCCCATTGCCGTTCTGGCTTTATTTCCGTATTCAAATGGTCGCGTCTGTTGGTGGTAGTCTAGGATTTTTCCTTTATATATATATTGCGTTCCGGCCCTACTGCTTTAAATGGCTCAATCAAGGCGGGCTGGTTCTCGGGGTGATCCTTGCCTTGCTTAATATGGGCTTCGCCTCTCAGCTTTCAACAGGACCTTTTCGCCAATTGACGTCGCTTTATGTTACGATTTCGTTGCTGTACGCCACGTATGTATTCGTATATACGGCACTACACAAAGTAGCGGGCAGCGGGTATTTAGCCGTAGCGGCAATGGCATTGAATGCGCTAGTGCTGAACCAGAATATGAATATTTATTTTGGCGTGCCGATCTATTTGCTTCCTCCGATTGAGCCTTTTCTTGTTTTGCTGATGCTCGCCTTGCTGATGTCGCTCCGTTTCTCGAACGCTTTCCAAAAAATTGAGGAGCTGTCCGGGCAATTGCTGCAAGCGGACAAGCAAAAGGATGATTTTCTCGCTCGAACCTCGCATGAATTCAAGACACCGCTTCACGGTGTAATGAATATTTCTCACTCCATGTTAAGCGATGCCGTGCATCCGCCAAATGCGGAACAACGGGAAAAGCTTCAGTTGATTACCGACATTACAAGGAAGCTTTCGCAGCTCGTTTATGACATCTTGGACTTATCCAAGCTGAAGCAGGGTGAAATGAGAGTGGTTCCGGTACCGCTCGACGTTCGTTCGGTAGCGGAGGTGCAAGTGCGCTTTTATTCCTATTTGTGCACGGAAAACCAGATTGGGCTTGTGAACCATGTGCCGGCGCAGCTGCCTTCTGCTTTTGCCGATGAAATCCGCTTGAGTCAAATTATCGGAAATTTGCTGGATAATGCGATTAAGCATACAAAAAACGGGGAGATCATCATTACCGGAAGAGAGCGGGGAGGAAGGCTCGAAATTTCGGTGCAGGATACAGGAGAAGGCATTGAGCCGCAGGACCTTCCATTTATTTTTGAACCATTCAAATCACTTGAGGGAGCACAGCATCGCGGCTTTGGATTAGGGCTGCCAATTGCGAAGCAGCTGGTCGAGCTGCAACAAGGAACTATTGCGGTTGTTTCCACGCCGGGAGTCGGTTCGACCTTTACATTCACGCTTCCGATTGCCGAAGAGCGGGGAGAAGCAACATGGCCCTCATCCAAGTCAAATCCCCAGGCTATGCTCAAGGAACCCGATTATTCCTTCGTTACGCCGTACTATTCCAATCTGAGCGGGAAGCATACGGTACTAATCGTCGACGATCAGTATGTGAACTTAAAAGTTTTAATAGACGCCCTTCAAGCTCTCGACTATCACGTCATCGCGGTCAAGAACGGGTATGAGGCGCTGGAACAGCTGGATCAATCGGGCAGAATCGATCTCGTTATTCTTGATTTAATGATGCCAGGCATGTCTGGCTATGAAGTGTGCCAGGAGATTCGCAAACGATATTCGCTGCTGGAGCTGCCCGTTCTAATGGTGACGGCAGCTTATCAGCCTCAAGATAAGGTGGCAGCCTTCCAAGCGGGGGCGAACGATTATTTGCCGAAGCCGTTTGATCTCGAGGAGCTTAAGGCAAGAATCGGCAGCTTGCTCGCCATGAAGGAATCGCTGGGCCGGGCAGTTAACCTCGAAGTGGCGTTTTTACAATCGCAGATCAAACCGCATTTTTTATATAATGTGCTGAATAGTATTGTGGCATCAAGCTATACGGATGTGGAGCGCGCGCGGAAGATGATTGTTGATCTGGCCGATTACTTGCGAGGCAGCTTTCGGTTCAGCAACGCGGAGGAACGCATAGGTTTTTCAGAAGAGTTTAGTCTCATTCGGACGTATGTGGAGATTGAACGAGCTCGCTTCAAAGAGCGTATTCGCTTCGAATATGTAATTGAGGAAGCTGCCTATAGCTTGCAAATGCCGCCGCTTTTGTTGCAGCCGCTTGTAGAAAATGCAATCCGTCATGGCATTGGCGATCGAATTGAAGGCGGCACAGTGACAGTGACGGTGGAAAAGTTGGATGGGAATTGGCACTTTGTTGTAGCCGATGATGGAGCAGGGATCGCGCCTGAACGATTGAAGAGGCTGCTTGAACGAGCCGAGCCGGATGAGTCGCAGGGGGTCGGCTTGCGGAATATTAACAAGCGCTTGAAATATGAATACGGGATTTCGTTAGAACTGGAAAGCGAACTAGGTCGCGGCACGAAAGTCATCATATGCATCCCTGCCTCGCGGGTAAACAGGCTGTTCCGCTTAACGCTATAGGATCTCGCAACAGGCTCTCATCGTTTTACGATGAGGCCTGTTTTTTTAAATATAAGCCCAGTATAAATTCTACACTTATACTGGGCTTATTTCATCGCGAAACATCAGCTTTGCCGCCAGAGGACGGCGACAGCCGTTTACGCTTGATGTAGAAAATTGTCGATTTTTAAGGTTTTTTTAAGGTGATTTCCTATATGCTGAGCTAGATAATGTGGGCTATGTGACAGAATGAAAATGCGGAGAGGAAGATGAAGATTGGTCCCAGTAATGAATAAGCGTAGAAATAACGATAAAATCCGAAAAACGGTACATCTTTTACTTGCCGTTATGCTTTTAATGCCGCTTCTAGCAAGCGGAGGTACGGCTTGGGCAGCAGCCGGCTGGTCGCCGGTGGATGGCGGCGGTACGAATGGCTTGAACGTGAACCCTGTAAGAGATGGCAACTACACTGCATTAGCTGTATTCAATAACGAAGTATATGAAGCATGGCAGGAAACGAATGGAACGGCGAGCCAAATACGTGTTAAGAAATATAACGGCACGAGCTGGACGAGCGTCGACGGTAACGGGGCAAATGGAGTGAATGTAGATCCTTCCAAAGCGGCGATTACCCCTGCTATGGCTGTTTTTGAGGATGAATTATATGTCGCGTGGGTTGAAAGAAACTCAGTCTCCAGCATTAATCAAATAAAGGTGAAGAAATATAATGGCGCGAGCTGGACGAGCGTTGATGATGGCTCAAATGGGATAAACGTCAATGCCTCAAGAGGAGCATCAAACCCTATATTGCTTGTACACGACAATGATTTGTATGCAGCGTGGAGTGAGGTTAACGACAACAACGCAAGTCAAATCCGAATAAAGAAGTATGACGGCACTGCTTGGACAAGCGCTGACGGCGGCGGTATGAACGGTTTGAACGTAAATACTTCAATGAGCGCGGCTGCCCCTAAAATGGCTGAATACAATGGTTCTTTATATTTGGCGTGGTATGAAACCAACGGAAGCGCTGTTCAAGTTCGGGCCAAAAAATATGATGGGGCGAATTGGACGTCCATTGACGGCGGTGGCACGACCGGTTTGAATGTGAATGTGGCAAAAACCGGAGCCAATACTTCATTGGCTGTATTCAACAATGCCTTATATTTGGCGTGGGACGAAATAGCCGAAACGACGGATAATCAAATTCGAGTCAAGAAATACGACGGAAGCACTTGGACGAGTGTGGACGGCAACGGGATGTACGGTATAAACAAGCAGACTGATTACAGAGCAAACTATGTTGTGTTAACGGCACTCGATAACGCTTTATATGCAGTGTGGCAGGAGTACAATGGAACGGCTTTTCAAATCCGGGTCAAAAAGTATGACGGTACGAGTTGGACGAGCGCAGATGGAAACGGAGTCAATGGTTTGAACGTAAATGTCTCGAGAGCTGCACAATATCCTGCGGCAGCAGCGTTAAACAATGTTTTATATGTTGGGTGGCAGGAGACGAACGGAACGGCTGTTCAAATTCGGACGTCCAGTTATGTGCCACCTGTGCCTCCGACAATTAATAGCGTAACTGTAAGTCCAAGCACTGCAAGCGTTGTGCAAGGAGGAAGCAGACAGCTCACGGCTACGGTGGATGCAGCAGGTGGAGCAGCGACGACGGTGACTTGGACGAGCAGCGACTCGAGCAAGGTCATGGTGAACAGCACGGGGAATGTAACCGTAGCAGCGGATGCCCCGCCGGGTGATTACACAATCACAGCAACGTCGACGGTGGATAGCAGCAAAAAAGGAACGTCGACGATTACCGTCACAGTGGCGCCGGCTATCAATAGCGTAAGCGTGAGTCCAAGCACTGCAAGTGTTGTGCAAGGAGGAAGCAGACAGCTTACGGCTGCGGTGGATGCAGTAGGAGGAGCAGCGACGACGGTGACTTGGACGAGCAGCGATGCGAGCAAGGTGACGGTGAACAGCACGGGGAATGTAACCGTAGCAGCGAATGCAGCGCCCGGTGATTACACAATAACGGCAACGTCGACGGTGAATAGCAGTAAAAAAGGAACGTCGACAATTACCGTAACGGCGGCACCAGCAGTTAACAGCGTAAGCGTGAGTCCAAGCACTGCAAGCGTTGTGCAAGGAGAGAGCAAGCAGCTCACAGCATCAGTAGATGCAGTGGGAGGAGCAGCGACGACGGTTACTTGGACAAGCAATGACGCGAGTAACAAGGTGGAAGTAGACAGCACAGGGAATGTAACCGTCGCATCGGACGCCGCGCTAGGCGATTACACGATCACGGCAACGTCAACGATAGATAACAGCAAGACAGGAACATCGACGATTACCGTCACAGTAGCGCAAGCCATCAACAGCGTAACCGTGAGTCCAAGCACCGCAAGCGTCGTACAAGGAGGAAGCGAGCAGCTAACAGCTACGGTAGATGCAGTAGGAGGAGCGGCGACGACGGTCACTTGGATAAGCGATGACGTGAACAACAAGGTGTCGGTAGACAGCACGGGGAATGTAACCGTCGCACAGGATGCCACGCCTGGCGATTACACAATCACGGCAACATCAACGATAGATAACAGCAAAACAGGAACATCGACGATTACCGTCACAGCAGCAGCTTCCTATTCAATCGCTGCAATCACGGATCAAACGTTAGCTGCACTAGTTCAGGGATACGAATCAGGTACCCAAGAGACTAAAACCATTCCAGTCATGAATACTGGAACTGGAGATTTATTGAACCTGTCGACAGCGCTTAGTGGCGCAAACGCTGATGATTTTGTAGTGACACAGCCAGATTCTACTTTAACAAGCAGCGCATCAACAAGCTTTGACATTCATGCGAAAGATGGCTTGCCAGCAGGCACCTACACGGCAACGGTAACCGTAACTGCAGATCATATGACACCTGTAATATTTAACGTTACGCAAGTTGTGAACTTGCCGAATGCTCCCGAAAATCCGCAAAATCTTGTGGCCGTCGGCGGCGACCGTCAAGTTACGTTGAACTGGGGTGCAGTATCGGATGCAGTCCAATACCGTGTTTACATGGCAACGGATCCTAACCCAAATAACCTCGTTGAAGTGGCGATTGTCACATCACCTACTTACAGCGCACAAAATTTGGTCAACGGTACGACCTATTACTTTGTAGTAAAATCAGAAAACGTAGGCGGCTTGAGCGGGGGGTCGAACCAAACAAGCGCGACTTCATCAACCATCCCGGGAGTGCCAGCTAACGTATCCGCAGTAGCGGGCAACGGACAAGCTGTCGTAACCTTTACGGCTCCTGCTGATAATGGCGGAAGTGCGATTACAGGATATGAAGTGACCGCTTCACCGGGAAATATCAGCGTGATCGGAGGAGCAAGTCCAATTACGCTCACAGGCTTGACGAATGGAACAAGCTACACCTTTACGGTAAAAGCGATTAATGATGCGGGCAGGAGCGCTGCTTCTGCGGAATCGAATACAGTCATTCCAACAGCATCAAATACGCCATCTCAGCCTTCTGCTCCATCGACATCGGGAAATACGAACACTGCAAACAACGGTGTGAATATTCTGGTTAACGGGAAAGTTGAGAATGCGGGTACCGCTACGGTTACAAAGCGAAACAATCAAACCGAAATAACGGTGATTGTGGATCAGAAAAAACTGGATGAGAGACTTGCTGCGGAAGGGCAGCATGCCATAGTCACGATTCCGATTGACCAAAAATCCGACATCTTCGTTGGAGAGCTGAATGGCCAAATGGTGAAAAACATGGAGGACAAACAAGCTGTTCTGGTGTTCAAAACCGAAAATGCAACATACACGCTTCCAGCAGGCCAAATCAATATCGATGCTATATCCAAGCAGGTTGGCGAATTAATAGCCTTGCAAGACATTAAAGTGCAGATTGAAATTGCCATCCCGACAACGGATACGTTGAAGCTTGTGGAGAACGCAGCAGCCAAAGGCCAATTCACCCTTGTCGGCCAGCCGCTGAGCTTTACGGTGAGAGCTGCATATGGAGATAAGATCTTCGAAGTAACGATTTTTGACGCTTATGTGGAGAGAACGATTGCGATTCCGGATGGCGTTGATCCGGGCAAGATTACGACAGGAGTTGTCGTTGAGCCGGATGGCTCCGTACGCCATGTGCCGACTAAAATCCGAAATATGAACGGGAAATATGAGGCTCAAATCAATAGCTTGACCAACAGCGAGTATGCGGTCGTATGGCATCCGCTCGAATTTAGCGATATGATAAATCATTGGGCGAAAAATGCCGTTAACGACATGGGGTCCCGGATGGTTGTCGACGGAACGGGCAACGGGATGTTCAGTCCTGATCTGGAAATTACCCGCGCCGAATTTGCAGCGATCATCGTTCGCGGATTAGGACTCAAGCTGGAAAATGGAGCAACACCATTCTCGGATGTGTTGTCGTCCGATTGGTATAGCAGCGCGGTCAATACGGCGTATTCATACCGGCTTATTAGCGGCTTTGAAGACGGCACGTTCCGGCCGAATGACAAAATTACGAGAGAACAAGCAATGGTTATTCTATCCAAGGCGATGGCGATAACTGACCTGAAGGACACGCGGCTCGAGCAATCGGCAGATAATGCCCTTCGTCCGTTTGAAGATGCAGCGAAAGTGGCCGCATGGGCACAAAGCAGCGTTGCGGACAATGTGCAGGCTGGCCTTGTATTTGGAAGAAACGGGGCTTTACTTGCTCCGAAGGGGAACATGACCCGAGCCGAGGTTGCAACTATCATCCAGAGATTATTGCAAAAATCGGATCTGATTTAAGCAGCCATTCCTTAGAATATCCTGCCATCTATCAAGCTTCCTGCTGGATGATGGCAGGATTTCTTATTTTTCTGGAGCAAATACAAGTCATTCTGCCAATAAACTATGTTAGGAATCATGGTATGATTACGGGATGTAGACAAATAAATGGGAGATGTATGAGTGGATGATCCCTCTTTTTTCATGCACTTGATTCCTATACAATAAATATGTTTAGTTCTAAGCACTTTGTTTCAGGGTGTTATGAAGTTCGGTTAAAAAGCGTAAAAGCGAGGAGAATACGATGCAGATCCATGTCTCCTACGAGCATCGAAGTAAGGGAATAGGAAAGAAGCTGTTTGAGCGATGCGCTGACAAGGCTAGAGCAATGGGAGCGCGGAAACTGTATATTTCGGCGCATTCATCAGAGGAGTCCCAATTGTTCTACACGAATGTCGGATGCATCGATGCCGTAGAGATTGATAAGAAGTTAGCCGAATACGAGCCTTATGACCGTCAAATGGAATATGTCCTCTAGCAAACCAGATATCAATCGCGAACTAAGGTACAGTGACTGACACTCAAGTCATGTGGAGTGCTGTGTGTTGTTGGTAAGAATTTAGCAGCTAAGAGCCACATTTTCCTGCAAGTTGAAGCCCGGCAGTATACTGTCTGGGCTACATGTACTGTATAAACTATTATTATGTGGTTTATTGCTTTAATGGTACCTTCTTGAGACAATAACTAGTGTATAAATTTGAATGTTGTCGAAATAGACCGTTATTGAAGGATATAATTATAAATTATTGAATATAGTCTTCAAGTACAAATTTCCAAGAGTTAGAGAGTTGAAATACAGGAGAACGAGATGGTTCAAGTGTCAGAAAGGAAGTGATTCTATGTTTTATATTGTTTTAATCGTCATACTGGCTGCTTTAATCATTCAATCCGTTTACCTTGTGTATTACAAAAACCAAATTAAGGATATCGGCAACCAATTATCTTTTATATCAGACCATCATTCATTCAAAATGATACAAACACAAATTAAGCCAAAAGAAATTCATCGGTTAATCGATTTATGTAATGCAATGCTTCGTGATCAACGAAAGTTGAAGCAAGATTTTATCGAACAAAAGGAAGAAATTCACGCGACCATTATGAGCTTGTCCCACGATATACGAACCCCGCTGACTTCACTTGACGGCTATCTGCAATTGGCGGAACGATCCGAGTATCTTAAAGAAAAAACAGAGTATGTTAGTCTGGCACAGACTAGAATGAAACAGATTATTACACTTGTTGACGAGCTGTTCCTATATACGAAACTGAAAAACCCAGATTACATCTTGGAGCCTGAGCCAGTTGATGTGATAAAAGTGTTAAATAAACGTCTGTTTACCTTTATCGACGATTTTTTGCGATGTGGCTATGAACCAAACATCTGCATGGTGGAAGCACCGCTATTTATAGTGGGAAATGAAAGTGCGTTGGAAAGAGTATTTGAGAATGTGATCAAAAATTACTTTATGCACAGTGAAGGTGCTCTAAGCATTCGTTATGAGGAGAAGCAGGACGAGGTTTTGTTTCATTTTTCCAATGTACTGAAGCGAAATCATCTGCTGAGCCTTGACAACATATTTACTCGCTTTTACAAAGCAGATCCGTCGCGTACGAACCAATCTTCAGGACTGGGACTTTTTATCGTGAAATCACTGATGGAGAAAATGAATGGTTATGTGCAAGCTGACCTGAACGATGAGCAGTTTTGCATCAGCTTAGCTTTTAAGAAAATCGTAAAGGAGAGTTGACGTGTACAATGACACGAACCACCCCAAAATTCTAATTGTCGAGGACGACGTGCATATCAACAATATTATTTATGATGTGCTTCGAAAAGAGAAGTTTCAATGCACGCAAGCGTATTCTGGCAGTGAGGGAATCATGAACGTCACTCATCACGAGTATCAGCTTATTATTTTGGACCTCATGCTTCCTGGCTTCTCGGGGGAAGATTTTATGCATCGGCTAAGAATAGAATTAAGCTCTGACACACCAGTTATAGTTCTATCGGCCAAGGACAAATTGGATAATAAATTAAATCTGTTTAAGTTGGGAGCCGCTGATTATGTTACGAAACCGTTTGAGGTGGAGGAATTGCTTGCCCGAGTCAATGTACATGTCAAACGAACCTCCCGAACGGATTCTGCCACTCGCTATCGACATAAAAATCTACTTTTAGATAGCGGAACGATGAACGCTAGCGTCAATCAAGCTGATTTGAAACTTACAAGACAGGAATACAAGATCCTTGAGCTGCTGCTTAAGAATCCTACCCGAGTGTTTACAAAGCAGGATCTGTATGAGCTTGCATGGGAAGATATATACATAGGTGAGGACAAAACCATTACCGTTCACATTAGCAATATTCGCAATAAAATCAAAAGGGTTGACGAGGAGGCTTATATTGACACCATTTGGGGCATTGGTTTCAGGCTGGCACCATAGGGAGTGCCTTAAACCGGCCCTAATCTTCTTTGAACTTTCTTAATCTTTTATTGACGATATGTTAGCTTCTTTTTGTTATTTTATTGACAAGGAGGTGCGAATATGGCTGAAGCAATTATTGAAGTAAGTCAATTAACCAAACAATTTAAAGGGAAAACAGCAGTGCGTAAGGTAGAGTTTAAAATAGGCAAAGGTGAAATCTTCGGTTTGATAGGCCAAAATGGAGCAGGAAAATCCACCTTGCTAAAGATGATTGCTGGATTGATATCCCCGACTTCAGGAGAAATTAAATTATTTGATCGTCCAGTGAAGGATAATCACCCTTATTTTGAACGAATAGGCGTACTCATTGAAAATCCAGGGTTATATCCCCATCATACTGCCTATGAAAATTTGGAATTAATCGCGATCTCTTATGGATTGACTAATCGGAAAGAGCATATTAACAAGCTGCTGAAGCTTGTCGGATTGGAAGATTCGAACAAGACCAAGGTGAAAAATTATTCAATGGGCATGAAGCAAAGGCTTGGAATTGCAGCTGCATTAATTGGAAGCCCAGATGTCTTGATTTTGGATGAACCGATCAACGGTTTGGACCCGCAAGGAATTGCTGAGATTAGAAACATGATTTTGGAATTGAATAAAACGGGAATGACCATCATTATTTCAAGTCACATTTTGGAAGAGTTGTCGAAAGTAGCGACGCAATATGCAATCGTACATCAAGGAGGAATCATCGAACACCATTCAAGGGAGCAACTGCTGCTTCAATGCGAAGATCGTATTGAAATAGAAGTGGATAAAGCAAGCTCGGCTGTTCCCATCTTAGAACAAAAATTGCATATTAATCATTACAAAGTCATTAGTGAGCGTGTGGTGTATGTATATGATGCTCATCTTGAGAACCAACATATCATCAAGACCTTAGTTGAAAGCGGCATAACTGTTCATTCGATTATCAAGCATAAACAAAGCCTAGAACAATATTTTTTGGCGCGGATAGAAAGTGAGGGTGGGAGCCGTGATTAATATTCTCAAAATGGACTTTCACCGTTTTAAATCAAATAAAATGATTTATATATTACTGTTAATTTTTTTTGCTTTTCAAATATTCGGTATATTTATGTTGGGGAAATACGAGCAGCCCGGAGAAAGTGGGGTTATGCTGATCAGCTCGATGAACGAAAGTCAGTTCATCCAAGTCATGATGTCTCAAATCCCATTGTGGCCGCTGATTTATATTGCTGTATTCGTTGTTTACTTCTATATGAGTGAACATAACTCTGGGTTTTATAAAAATTACATTTCGATGAAGCGTGCGCGGATGTACACTGTTATTTCAAAAATATTAATTGCAGGCCTATTCACTTTGCTTACATTTATTGTCATGATCGCTGCGGATATGATCGGAAGATCAATTTTCTTTAACCATGCAATGATTGGAGATGGGGGTTATTTTGCGAAATTGTTGATCGGCCAATTTTTACTTCATTGGGCATTTTCAATTGTAATCTTATGCATCTCCATTATTAGTAAAAGCTTGATTGCTAGTATTGTAGTTGGATTTGTTCTATCGTTGAATGTTTTTGGAATGATTGTAACTGTCTTGGAATCCATCATTGATGACGTTCATTTGTCCTCTTTCTTAATAGTTAATACGATCTTAAGCGCAAGAGATTTTGATAATATAAATGATCTTGTTCATGTAGCTAGCGTGTCGATTGTTTTTATAGTTATATTTTCATTTATAGCCATCAAATATAAGATCAAAGAGGATCTGAAATAGTATTTAGGGCTGTGCAACTAACAATGATGGGAGGACGAACTGGTTGGTTACACTCCCCAAGAAAAAAATGAATACTTGAAGTTAGAATAAGCACGGGGGCTTAGATTAGTTGGCGCTTCGATTCCGCCTAGCTCCACCATACTTTTAATTAAGAAACGGACAGAGGTGCAGTTTTTTGATTGGGTTGTGGTACTCCGCACATGTGGGGTGCATGGTAAGACTATTTTGAGATTTATATAGAAACTGAGGGTTCCTGTTATGCCAAAAAACGATAATATGCTGGCCATTCTCTGGATGCTGAATTCGGGCGTGAAAATGACTGCAAAACAAATATCCGAGAAGCTGGAAATAAATATAAGGACCGTTTATCGGTATATAGATGCATTATGTGCTAGTGGAGTGCCGATCATATCCGACACAGGTCATAATGGCGGGTATCGCTTGCTCAATCAATTTATCAGATCCCCTCTGCTATTTGATATGGAAGAGAAAAAGGCGCTCCTTCATGCGGCTGCTTTTGCCAAAGAAGCCGGATACCCTTTAAGCGAGGCATTAGGCAATGCGACCTCCAAATTGAGAATGTATTCAAATGAGGAGCAGGAAAGTATGCTTAGCCGCCAGTTAGCCGGTTTTGAAGTGATAAACCGCAGCGGATACCCTTCGGTTCAGCCGATATTGGCGGAATTGGAGCAGGCTGTAGCAAATGAATACGCTGTAGAAATCGATTATCGCACAGGCCGTGAAGATCAACCTAAGAACAGGGTGATAGCCCCCTATGGAATGGTTAACTGGAACCATAAATGGTATACGGTTGGATTTTGCCATCTAAGGAAGGAGATTCGCAGCTTCCGGGCAGATCGGATTGTGCAAATCAAGCGGACTCCCCTTCTTTTTAAGCGTCCCGAAGCTTTTTCGGCCCGTGAATTTTTTATGCAAAATCTATTGCCGGATTTAGTGGGTAAGGCTGGGTTGATTTCTTTAATGATTGAAGGCAGATCAGAGGCATTGGATGACTTATGCTTGCATTGGTTTTTGGGGCATCATCTGCAAGAGCGGACAGCCAATCAAGCCATCTTCTTACTTGAGGAAACATCCATTCAGACACATGTCCCTTATTTTCTGCTATCCTATGCGAAATCCATTAAAGTCATCGAACCACAGAGTTTGAAGGACAGGCTTGTTGCTGTTGCGTCGGAGTTAATGGAATATTATCGGCTTTAATAGCTTCACTGACAGCAGCTGTCAGTGAAGCTATTTTATAATGAGGATAATCATGGATTGCCGATGCATGGATGGGTGGTATTCCTTGATGACTTGTAAAATAAGGGGAACTTGCAAATGACGAATACGGTCTATCTTTATGTGTTTGACACGATGTCAGACTGGGAAATCGGTTATTTAACTGCCGAACTGAACTCGGGAAGATATTATAAAAAAGGGCTGGCTCCATCCAAAATCATTACTGTGGGAATGGACAAGACGCCTGTAACGACAATGGGCGGATTGAAAATACGGCCAGACATCAGACTGGATGAGTGCAGCATCGAAAGCACGGATACATTGATTTTACCCGGTGGAGATACTTGGACAGAAACCTTTCACCAACCCATTTTAGAAACGGCGGAAAGGTGTTTAAAGGCAGGGACATTAGTGGCAGCGATTTGTGGGGCTACAATCGGGCTTGCCCAGACGGGGCTGTTGGATTCACGCTGGCATACAAGCAATGATTTGGAGTATCTTAAAATGATCTGTCCCAATTATACGGGCGAAAAATATTACAATATGGAGCCAGCTGTAACGGATGGAAAACTGATCACAGCATCTGGTATAGCACCATTGGAGTTTTCTGTACATGTCTTGAGAGCGCTCGATGTGTTTTCATCAGAAACATTAGATGCCTGGTATAGTCTAAATAAGACGCAGGAATCCAAGTATTTCTATGAGTTGATGAATGCCATTCTGTGAAGATATAAGAATTGTCTTGTCTCAATTTCAAACTAATTTTAATGATCCTATTTTGAGGAAAGAGTGATGATATGAAAACAGCCATTTTTACTGTAACAAAGTGGGAGGAACAACCCATTGAAAATAATCTTAGCAACTTCCCCGTTAATACTGCAAAAGTTGAATACGAAATTAAAGGTATTTTGGAAGGGAAAGCAACTTTAGAATATTTGCTGTATTACTTAGATAGTCATATGGAGGATGCTGAAAAGGCCAAATCCAAAATTGCGGGGTTCCTGCACTTTGAAGGTCATTACGATGGACATTATGGAACGTTTACAGCTTGTGAAAACGGTATGTTTGATAACGGTACTCTTGATAGCCCCGCTCAAATCATTAACGGCACAGGAGAGCTGGAAAAATTAATCGGAAGCTATAACTATCATTTTCTCGGTCACACGAGTGAATTGGTATTAGATTTCGAATTAACAAAATAGTAATCGGGGAACTTCCTGGACAGGAGGTTCTTTTTTTCATTTTCCGACTTATTTATATATTAATTTGGTGGGAATTGGTATGCTTATTTTACAACATGGATTCATAAATAAAACTAATTATAGGGGGTAGCTATAAGCCTATGAGATATAACAACATTAAGAGTCTAATTAGAGATAATGCCTCAAGTCATAGCTTTGAAGCTTTATCTGAAGCTGAAATAAAAAGAGAGCTAGAAGTAGAAGGCATCCCCGAAGATTATATTGCGTTCCTAAGGGAAGTTGGCTATGGGACAGTTAACCGTAACGATTTTAATTTTTATAGCGGTTTGGTTGAGGTGGACGAAATTTTAGGCCATCTTTACGACGAGGACTCGCATCCAGAACTGAAGGATGTGTTATTGTTTGGGGATAATTTTGCTGGAGATGCCGTAGGTTTTTTAATAACGGATAATTGGGCTATTGTTGAAATATGGCATGATGATAATTTATCCATCAATCCAAGAGAGGAAGCCACCTTCGAGGAATTCGTCATCACCATATTTTAAAAAATAGGAGAGATAGGAAATCGGCACATATTGGACGCTCCAAAGAGAAGAAATTTGGAACATATTTGAGAATCAAGGGTATTTAGAAGGCTCTGAAAAACATGCCATGTTTCCACAGGAATAGATGTTTTCAGGGGGTTGCAGGTAGGATTGATATAGGAAGAGTCAATAAGGTTGAGCATTTTGTGACAAGGAAGCAACCTGAAATATGATGAGGTGATCGATAAGGTGAGCAAGATCGAGCTGGTTTTAACCAAACAGGGAAAGACGTTTAAAGACTATCGGCATTTAACGATTACGGAAGGAATAGAAGTTTATATTCTTAATATCATTAAAGGCCGGCTGTATCCCGACAAGAAGACGATGAACCCGACATACGAGCCGTATCCCGTCAAACAGGAAGCGATCGATCGACTGAACGAATTGGCTGATGAACTGAGGGATAAAGGTTTTGTGGAAGAACCGCGAGATATTTTATTTCAGATCGCAGAAAAAGAAAAATACGTCTACGACAAAGCGAAATGGCATTACGATGGCGATTTTCCGCAAGAGTTGGAGCACCACCAAGCTTACGTTCCGTCGGGCATGTTCATAGCTTGGATAATCAAAAATGATCTGCTCAGCAAACGAAGCCGCAAAGAAGATGCAGCGGAAATTGAGCTTGTCAAAAGGGATGAGATGACCGGAGCTCAATTTTATCGTAAAAACTGGGATGGCGTGCTTAGCTCGAACGAATTGTCGGATGAGGCAGATGCGTTTGCCCGCGAATATCTTAATATCCAAAACGACATCTATACGGCCGTTGATTTCACAAATGGATTGGCGGCCGGCTTGCCGACAATCTACCATGTAGAAGATTCGATTGAAAACTATCACATCATCGAGCCGATCATTACGGAGCGTTATCAGGACTGGAAACGTCGCAAAAAATCGGGAGGCTAGTAATGTAGTTTTACGGTGCAAAAGGAGGGCATTAAAGTGCCGACTCCTTTTTTTTTTGATACAAAACGCATATAGCCATGGCGACCGAGAAAAGCAAGGCAACGGGCATGGAGGTCAGATCTGTAATCGGCGACACAGCCTGCTCAGTTAATAATAAGCTTAGAAAATGAAGGGAAAACCTATAATTTACAATGTATTAATGTATGCGCTTACTTGCTATAATTTACCTTAAGAAGGAGGTGATAGTAAGATGATGGCGAGACATGACACAGGATAAGTGTTGTGCTGCATAGAGAAGAAACCATAACACATAGGCAAATAACGATAAAAAATGAGGAGGTATCTTATGTTCAAATTAAAGCTGAATAAGAAAATTTTGACGGTATGCCTTGCAGCTTCTATGAGCTTGGGCTTGTTTTCGGCAACCTCAAGTGCAGCGACAGACTATTGGCAAAATTGGACTGATGGCGGCGGAACAGTAAATGCTGTCAATGGATCCGGCGGCAATTATAGTGTTACATGGTCAAATGTCGGGAATTTCGTTGTTGGAAAAGGCTGGATTAACGGATCGCCAAACCGGACAGTTAACTATAATGCCGGCGTCTGGGCGCCGTCTGGCAATGGATATTTGACTCTCTACGGGTGGACAAGAAACTCGCTAATTGAATATTACGTCGTTGACAGTTGGGGCACGTATCGTCCTACCGGAACGTATAAAGGAACCGTGTCCAGCGACGGAGGCACATATGACATTTATACGACTATGCGATACAACGCGCCATCCATCGACGGTACACAAACCTTCCCTCAGTATTGGAGTGTCCGCCAGTCGAAGAGAGCAACTGGGGTCAACTCCGCGATCACGTTCAGCAACCACGTTAATGCATGGCAAAGTAAAGGAATGTATCTGGGGAGCAGTTGGACTTACCAGGTATTTGCGACAGAGGGGTATCAAAGCAGCGGCAGCTCTAATGTAACGGTGTGGTAACAGGCATCATTTCATTATAAATATTGCTTGCTAAGGCCTGCCGGTCTCACAGCTGGCGGCCTTATCTATTTCAACAATAGATATTTGCCTGCATCCTTTTCCTATTCGTTTAAAGGAGAAATAGTAATGAGAAAACGATTTATTTTCCTTTTGCCAGCAATATTATTGGTAGTCATTGCTTGCTCGCAAGAAATGCCTGAAAAGACCGAGAAGGCTGAGAAGACCGAAAACAATGAAAATAATGAAAACAATAAAAACAATAAAAACAATGATAATCTTGTCTTTGTAGAAGGTGGGATTTTTGTGAATACGAAGTCCAACTTTTATGGAAAAAGTGTAACTATATCGAGCTTTTATATCGACAAATATGAGGTAACTCAAAAAGAGTGGGTTGAGGTTATGGGAAGCAACCCCTCGGGCTTCAAGGGCGACAATTTACCGGTAGAAATGGTAAGTTGGTATGATGTTGTTGAATACTGTAATAAACGAAGTATAAAAGAGGGCCTGAAACCGTATTACGAGATAGACAAAAATAAAAAAGATCCGAATAATAAGAGTGATCACGATAATCTAAAATGGACAGTAACGATCAATGAGGGAGCGAGTGGTTACCGATTGCCGACGGAAGCGGAGTGGGAATACGCCGCAGGTGGAGGCCAGGTGAGCAACAGTTACACCTACAGCGGGAGCAATAATATAGATGAAGTAGCTTGGTATTGGAAAAACGCTGGAGACAAATACTTATCAGGAGAATGGAACTGGACTATTATAGAAAGCAACAAAAATAAAACAAAATCTGTCGGTGCCCATAAACCCAATGAGCTAGGCCTTTACGATATGTCAGGTAATGTAAGGGAATGGTGCTGGAACTGGTACGGAGATGGGGACTTGGATAGCGAGAGTGGTTCTTTCCGGGTTGTAAAGGGCGGCGGTTGGATCGGCGACGTCAGAAACAACGAGTTATCTTATCGGGGAAAGTTTGAGGCAAATGGGATTGGCCCGGATCAGGGTTTTCGTGTGAGCCGGGCCCAATAAAATCGGAAAGTGGATACCATATATTAGGCAGAATCAGGCCGAAGTTCGCAAGTGTATAGAGCCTGGCAAGCCACGATTTTTGAAGCAAAGGGAAGGAAAGATGACCCTTTGCTTTCCTTTGCTTCTCTTATGTAAAGACTATGTGCTCCTAGTACGCTCTGATATAATAACCCCAGTCTTGCTTTATGTTCTGCTCATTCTGTACATATATGAAAATGTTCCGACCTATAGAGGAAGATTTTGAGCAAGTAGTCGATGGAAAACTCACGATATTCTTTTTGAAAATTATATTCTATAGTTAGTATCTAATTGGAATGAGCTTCAGTAAGGGAGTGAGATTACGATGTACGGAATCATTATTGTCGACGATGAATTATTTGTCCGCAAGGGCTTGATTGAAATGGTGGATTGGGCAAGCAGTGGTTTTGAGGTGATAGGTGAGGCAGACAACGGAGAAGACGCTCTGGATCTTATCTGCAAGAAGCAGCCGCATCTTGTCATTACGGATATCCGTATGCCAATTTTAGACGGAATCGGGCTAATTCAAGCCGTAACGGAGGCGAAGCTTGAAACCGAATTTATTATTATCAGCGGTTATAATGACTTCCGTTACGCCCAGCAGGCGGTTCGGTACGATGTACTGGATTATGTGCTTAAGCCTATTAATGAGAACGAAATTGTGAAAGCGCTTCATAAATATCGCGACAAGTTTTCTGCACAGAAACAGCTAAAAGAGAGGCTTATTATTCACGAGGAAGAGAAACTGATTGAGACGCTCATTCGTGGTGAAGCCAAGGACGATGCTCTTGAGGTCTGGGAAAAGCAATGGACTGGAATGGGAGCGAAGGAGTTTATGTACGTATTGCTGGAAATTAATAATGTGTTTCCGTGGGGAGACAGGCTTATGCCTCCTAAGGCAGAATTCAAAAATGCAATCCAGCAATCGGTTCAGCAGCTTTGTTCGGAAACCCCGATTGTGCACGAGCATCGGCGCGCATTCGGATTTATTATACCTGATCTCTACTTAAGAGGACATAATGGTGATGCCCGGAGCTTCATGGCAGATTGTCTGCTTCAGCTCAGTAATCTGTTCTCCTTAGACCTTCAAGCCTATGTGGGCAGAACGGTAAGCTCCTTCATGCTATTGAAGCATTCTTACGTCAGCGCTAAGGAGACCGTGCAATATAAATACTTCAGGCACACCCAGCGAATCCTGCTGCATTCCGATATTGCCGATAAGGATCTCCGTTATGTCCATATCAAGGACGAGGTGTACCGTACAATCATTGAAGCCATTGAAGAGAACAACGAGCAAAAGCTTGTTTTGGTTATCGACCGGATGTTTGCGGAGTTTGCAGAAAAGGCTGTATCGCAGGAAGCTATAAAAGCGGCCACGATTCAATGTGTCCACAGTGTGCTGAATACGATTAGAAGTATGGAAGGCGATGAAAAGCGGCTGGCAAGTCTTATGCCTATCATGAACTGGCAGGATCATAACATCACATTTAGCGAGCTCCGGGCCTTGTTTGAAGCCTTTGCGCTGGAGGCTGCCAGGTTGATTCAGAGTCTCTATCAAAGCTATGGAAGTGGCGGGCTTTATAAGATTAAGTGTTATGTAGATAAAAATTTTCATGAAAATCTCAATCTGAAAAGTATGGCTAATCAGTTTTACATGAGTTCTGCCTATCTCGGACAAATATTCAAAAAAAACTATGGGATGTATTTCAATGACTACTTGCTCCAGCTGCGTATTACGGAAGCCAAGAAGCTTCTAAGACAGACCGACATGCGGATCTATGAAATTGCCGAGCAGGTGGGCTTCAAAAATGCGGATTATTTCGTGACCCAATTTGAAAAGCTGGGACAGATGACCCCTACGGAATATAGAAGCCGAATCGGCAAGCGCTAAAGCGAGGAGGGGGAAGGGGAAGCTATGCATTTTCTGAATAATATCCGGTTGAGGAACAAAATGTTTTTGGTATATTTCCTTGGTGTCATTGCTCCAATCATTCTGACGAATGCGATTTTTTATAATATCATTACCGAGAATGTAAAAGAACAAAGAATCAATGATATTGACCGTGCCGTGGAGCAAATTAAAAATGAGTTCCAGTTAATGGTTGATCAAGGTGTAGGGTTATCCTCCTTTTTTTATGCGGATTACAAAACCAATGAAGTGTTAAATATGAATTTCACGCATACGGAAGACTATGTAGAGGCCTATGATCTCTATTTAAGATCGATTCTGAACAATTACTCTCCGTTCTCTTCTTCTCTTCAGAACAAAACGATATATGTAGACAATCCCACGCTTTTGAATTCAGGAAATATCGGCATATTATCCGATGAGGTTCGTGAAGAAGCATGGTATAAGCTTTGGCTGAAGGATGCGTCATCCCAGCCTGTATTCGTTCGCATCGAAGACCCGGAGGGCCAATTTCAATCTTTTTCGCTGCTCCGGCGAATGGATTATTTTGCGGATCGGATGGCCAAGGAGAAGCTCATTAAACTTGATTTCAAGACGATTGATATCATGGAGATTTTTTCTAATTTGAATGTAAAGGGAGATATGTACCTGCTGAGTCCAGGAGACCGAATAGAATACACAACCAACCGGGCAATCGACTGGCAGGCGAATACCAAGCATCTGTACAGCTCCCTGAAATCGGATAATCTCATTCAATTTGAGAAGGGATATGGCAGCATCAGTTATCTGCGCGGCTGGAAGGTCGTGGGTACCATTAATGAGCATGAGATTATTAAGGAGGAGTTGAAGTCACGCTATTTCATTGTTTGGTCCGGATGCGTGATGATGATTTTTCCTACTATAATCATCTTAATTATTACAAGGTCTATTAACGTACGGATTATTGAAATCCTAAAGCATATGAAGAAAGTAAAAACACAGAATTTTCAGATGATCAATTATGGGGAAGCCCGTGATGAAATCGGTCAGCTGACACTCGAATTCAACAATATGATTATGCAGATTAAGACATTAATTAACGATGTGTATATGACGGCTATCCAGAAAAAATCACTTGAGCTGGAACGGCGGAAGGCGCAGCTGAATGCTCTTCAAAGTCAGATTAATCCCCATTTCCTGTTCAATGCGCTGGAGACGATACGGATGCGAAGTCTGCTTAAGCATGAGAAGGAGACAGCCAAAATGATTCAAAGTATGGCGATGATTTTACGCAGCTCTTTAACCTGGAATAAGGAATGGGTAACGGTGGAGGAGGAACTGGGTTTTATCATGTGTTTTTTAGAAATACAGAAATATCGTTTCGAAGACAAATTGAAATACCATGTCGAGGTGGAGCCTGAAGCCCGTGCCTGTGTAATCCCGAAGATGGTGTTTCTTCCCTTTGTGGAGAACGCTAGCATTCATGGGATTGAACCGCTGAAAAAAGGCGGGGGAATTGATATCCGGATTGGAATTGAGGAGGATTTTGTCGTTTTCTCAGTCAAAGACAACGGAATCGGCATGAACGGGAAGCTGGTCAGCAGGCTGTATGACTACCTTAAGGCGGAAGAACTTATTGGCGACCGGATTGGGATACAGAATGTAATTTACAGGGGCAAAATGCTTTATGGCGACCGAATTGTATTTGAAGTACACAGCCGCCCTGGTGAAGGAACACGAATCGTGCTGAAAATTCCATCGAATCCATAGTTTTCAAAGAATAAACCATAATTTAAAGGGTAACGATGAAATGAAAACGCTTTTATACTAAGGGAGTAACACACCATTCATATAAAAGGGGGAGTAAAAGCAATGAACAAAATCAATAGAATTTGGCTTCTCTGTTTAACAGCAGTATTATCATTATCTGTGATTACAGCTTGCTCTGGCAACAATAATACGAAGGAGAATACAGGAACGGCGGAGCAGAGTGGCAATGCAACTACAGGAGCCAAGCAGGATAAAGTAACATTTAAAATTTTCAACGGGGTAGCCGGTTCGAAGGATGGCAATACCAATCAAACTACAATCGGCAAGCTCCTTGAGGATCAAACCGGCGTGAATTTCAAGCTGGAGTTTGTAGTCGGCGACTTAAATACAAAGATTGGAACGATGATTGCCGCTAACGATTACCCTGATGTGCTAATCCCGGATGCAGCAATAGAAGAAGTGCTGAATGCAGGCGCTTTTATACCGCTCGATGATCTCATTGAGCAATACGGTCCGAATATCAAGCGGGTTTATGGAAAATCGCTGAATCAAATGAAAGCTAAAGATGGAAAAATCTATTTCCTCCCTATTGCTGCGCAAGTGAACGATTTTATTCCCGAGCCGGAAGCCGGAGCAGCTTTCTGGGTGCAGCGTCGTGTGCTGGAGGAAGCCGGATATCCCAAGATCAAAACTTTGGATCAGTACGTCGAGCTAATCACGAATTACCGAGATAAGCATAAGGACGAAAATTTGACTGGATTAGTATCACTTACACATGACTGGCGTTTTTTTGCCACCTCCAATCCGCCTATGCACCTTATGGGTTACCCGAATGACGGCAACGTTACTGTAGATACCAGCACTTGGGAAGCAAAAACGTATGCTGGTTCTGACGCTACTAAGAGGTGGTTGAAAGAATTAAATAAACTGAATGCAAATGGACTTTTTGACAAAGCGTCCTTTGTGGACAACTACGACCAGTATATCGCCAAATTAACTTCCCATAAGGTACTCGGCTTTTTCGATTACCGCTGGCAGGTAGATAATGCGCTTAATGTCCTGAAGGATGCGGCAAGAAAGGATCCTTCCCTGGACGGATATAATTACTTCCCGCTGCCCATTACCTTTGATGAAAATACCCCGGATGCTTATCTGGACCCTCCGGGCGGACTAGTAACCAACCGCGGAATCGGGATTACGGTCAGCGCCAAGGACCCGGTCCGAATCATCCAGTACTTTGACAATATGCTCACAGAAGAGAATCAGACGCTGTTGTCATGGGGAATCAAGGGCGAAACCTATGAAGTAAATGAAGAAGGCCGCTACTATCGTACTCAAGAGCAAATTGACAAAATTGATGAGACGTTCAGAGAGAGCTTTGGCTTCAAATATTACAGCTGGAACTGGCCAATGTATAATGCTACCTCTACACTGGCTAACGGAAATGCGCGAAATGTTGCCAGCCAGCCAGAGGTTTTCCAAATGACACTGACGGAGAAGGATAAATTCATTCTGGAGAAGTATGGGGTGCAAACCTATAGCCAGTTGTACGCTGAGCCGATCAGCCGTCCTTACTTTCCTGCCTGGGGATTTGCGAAGGAGCAAAACTCACCGGAACAGCTATGGGAAGCAAGCAAGGATGAAATGACGAAGAAATACTTCCCGAAAATGGTAATGGCAACTCCGGATAAATTTGATGCTGTATGGGAGGAGTATATGAAGGAATTCGGCAAGCTGGACACTGCGGGCTATGAGAAATGGACAACGGAGCAAGTGAAGCAGAAGGTTGCGATGGCGAACCAGTAATCCCTTTTATGAGAAAGGCCAGACTGCATCGGTTGAGGCTGGCCTTTCTGAATGTTTGCTTTACCCGTGTGGTTTTGGAAGGAGAGAATACAGGTGGACAAAAATACGGTATTGGCCATTTCCCAATCCAAGGGAAATAAATACGAGAACCGAATCAGGCATTTCTTTAAAAAGCTGTTTCAACAGCGTGCCCTCGCCATCATGTCTGTTCCCTTTTTAATATGGCTGATTATATTTAAATATTTACCGCTATGGGGCTGGACCATCGCTTTCCAGGATTATAAGCCGGCTAAAAAATTTATGGATCAAGCGTGGATTGGGTTTGAGCATTTTAAATTTTTGTTTGGGGATGACCGATTTCTCAGAGTTCTCCGCAATACGCTGGCTATGAGCTCGATTAATTTGATTTTTGGCTTCATCACAGCGATTACACTTGCTTTGCTGCTAAATGAAATACGCAATATCGCCTTTAAACGCGTCGTTCAGACCGTGAGTTATTTGCCACACTTTATATCCTGGGTGGTAGCAGCGAGCATTATCCAAACGACCTTGTCGCCGGACGGAACAATCAACCAATTGTTAGTCGGGTTGGGATTTATTGATCGCGGCAATGAAATTTTGTTCTTAGGCATTCCAGAGTATTTCTGGACCATCTTCGGAGCAAGCTCTATCTGGAAAGACATAGGATGGAATACAATTGTGTATCTGGCGGCAATGACGACGATTGATCCTACGCAATATGAAGCTGCAGAGATTGACGGTGCGAATCGATTCAAGAAAATGATCTATATTACATTGCCTGGTATTAAATCTGTTGTAATCATACTGCTAATTATGAATATCGGTTATTTGCTGGAGTCGGGATTCGAACCACAGTATTTGCTGGGCAACGGCATGAATGTTGACTATTCCGAGAACATAGATATATTCGTGCTGAAATACGGGATTGCGCAGAGCAATTTCTCTCTTTCTATTGCAGCAGGCATGTTCAAAACCGTGGTCAGCTTCATCCTATTGTTTATAGCGAATAACGCCGCGAAACGCATGGGAGAAGCCAGGCTGTATTAGAAAAGGAGGAGCACGAATGGAAATCGTAGCTGTCAAAAAGAATAAACGGATTAAGCATCGAATGAGCTCTTCCACCGGTGACCGCTTGTTTGTCATTTGCAACTACAGCTTCATGATTTTTTTGATGATTATTACTCTCTATCCATTTTTGAACGTACTTGCGGTTTCTCTCAACAGTGCACAGGATTCAATAAAAGGCGGAATATACCTGCTGCCACGAGAGTGGACAATCGCTAACTATAGCTACATTTTTAGAGAGGCGACTATTTTTCATGCGACTCTCATATCAGTCCTGCGAACGGTCATAGGAACTGTCGTAACCGTCTTCTGCTCGGCCATGCTGGCTTTTACGCTCAGCAGACAGGAATATGTGCTCCGCAAATTCATCACGGTGGCCTTTATTATGACTATGTATTTTAACGGCGGCCTAATTCCAAATTATCTCCTAATGAGAGATATGGGGATGATTGGAAGCTTCTGGGTATACATTCTTCCGGGAATCATTGGCGTGTTCAACCTGATCATCATTCGTTCCTTTATTGAGAATCTTCCGGAAAGCATCCTTGAATCGGGAAAAATTGACGGTGCAGGAGATTACAGAACCTTTTTCAGTATTATTTTACCGTTAACGGTACCCGTGCTTGCAACGGTAGCTTTATTTTCCGGGGTATACCAATGGAATTCGTGGTTCGACGTATTTCTATATAATTCATCAGACAGCAATTTAAGCACCTTGCAATATGAACTGCAGAAAATTCTGCAAAACTCCAATACGACCACCGGAACATCGAGCATGGATGGGATGATTCAAGGAGCCAGCGGAGCACAGCAAAATATGGTTACGCCTATGGCCGTTCGTGCTACGATGACGATTGTTGCCTCGGTGCCGATTATTATGGTGTATCCTTTCCTGCAGAAATATTTTGTCAAAGGCATGATGGTAGGCGGGGTAAAAGGGTAAGCTCCCAATTGGAGTCTAAGTGCTTCCGTGCGCCTCAATGCCGGGAGCAACTACTTGAACAAAAAAACACGCCATTTATGGGCGTGTTTTTTTTGTGCTTAGCAGCTTGGACAAGTCTAGGCCATAACCAACGCTTTGGCATACTGTTTGCCTGCCGAGAGAAGGCTGTCGCTCATTTCAGGATTGTGAACAGAACGTGCAAGAGCAAGGGAGCCGACCATAGTGCTCAGCAGGGCGCTGCCTTTGGTTAGGTCGATTTCCGCCAGATTGGAGATAAAAGCAATCATCCGCTCCAATTCAATGGTGAATACTTGCCGAATCTCTTCGGAAGAACGGGATATTTCGCTGGAAAGGGCAGGAAGAATGCAGCCCATCTCCGTTTTGTCGCGATGGTACGGACTTAAATAATAATCAATGACCGTATTGATTTTGGGATTTTGAAGCTCCTGATCAGCGATGTTCTGCAGCAGTGCGATCGTATCGCTAATGGCATACTGGCACGCTTCGGCGACCAGCTGCTCTTTATTGTCAAAATGCGAATAAAACCCTCCATGGGTCAATCCGGCCCCCTTCATAATGAACGGAACACTTACATCGTGGATACCATTGGTGCGAAAAGCCTGGGCAGCACTTTCAACGATCTTATTCCTTACTTTAAGCTTATGGCCTTTGGGATACGGCATTGTAATCACCCCATAACATCATCATTAACTTCATCATGCCATCCTTTAAAATATTATAATCGTCATAATTAAGCCTGTCAATTTAGCGATAAGCTAGCGGTTAGCTCCAAAAAGGCTAAACGCGGCTGTTGACGTTTTTAAAATATGATGATTATAATATATTACGATCATCATATTTAGAGAGGCAACTTCAATAGGAGGTATCACGATATGAGTAAGCTTGAATCGGTAGAAACGTTAGTCATTGGATCAGGTCCGGGAGGTTATGTGGCGGCGCTACGCTGTTCACAGCTTGGAATGAAGACGGCAATTGTTGAACGCAGTCAGCTTGGGGGAGTATGCACGCATGTTGGCTGCATTCCATCCAAAGCGTTGATCGCAGAATCACATCGCCATGATTTGCTCCAAGAGTTCTATCATGCAGATGCGGCAGCGTCATTTAAGAATGCTCAGCTTTTCAAGCAGGGAATTGTGAACAAGCAGGCAGGCGGAGTTAGTTATCTATTAAAGACTGCCGATGTGAGCATTTTGGAGGGGGAAGCTCGTTTCGTTGATGAACATACAGCACTTATCAAACAAGCTGGACAGGAGCAGCTCATCTCTTTCAAGTACGCCATACTGGCAACGGGGTCTCGTCCGATTGAGCTGCAAGCCTTTCCGTTCGGCGGGCGTATGCTGTCTTCCACAGAGGCTCTTTCACTCCCAGAGGTTCCTGCTAGCTTAGTGGTCATCGGCGGTGGATATATCGGG
Organism: Paenibacillus sp. JT22N15; assembly: GCF_059383755.1. NCBI lineage: Bacteria > Bacillati > Bacillota > Bacilli > Caryophanales > Paenibacillaceae > Paenibacillus > Paenibacillus sp. JT22N15. Next base: position 156,234 of record NZ_JBXENV010000006.1, read on the forward strand.
ATTGAGCTTGGGCAGATGTATGCCAAATTTGGCACAAAGGTGACGATTTTGGAGGGAGGAGAACAAGTGCTGCCGGGATTCGAGGCGGAGCTTGCTGCCCCTGTTGTCAAGCAGTTGAAGGCTGATGGGATAAATATCGTAACGGGTGCGACGGCGGGGAAAATGGTACAGAATTCCGCGAGCATTACGCTTCATTATTCTAAAAATCAAGAGCAGCATCAGGTTACAGCGGAATATGCATTAGTCACTGTCGGCAGAAAACCAAATACAGACGGCGAGTTAGGGCTGAATCGCATCGGCCTGCCAGTGACAAGCAGAGGACTGATCAGTACGGATAAACAGTGCAGAACGGCTATCCCGCATATTTTTGCAATTGGAGATATTACGGCTGGTCCGGCGCTCGCACACAAGGCTTCCTATGAAGCGAAAGTTGCGGCCGAAGCGATTGCAGGCTATGCCTCCGAGGTCGATTATAAAGCGATTCCGCTCGTCGTCTTTTCCAATCCAGAGCTGGCTAGTGTGGGCTTAAGTGAAACGGAGGCAAAGGCAAAAGCCATCCCGATTGTTGTCGGTAAAGCCCCTTTCGCAATCAACGGAAGAGCATTGGCATTGAAGGAAACGGAAGGTTTCGTCAAAGTGGTGGCGGACCCGATTTCAGGAATCGTCATTGGTGCGCAAATCGTTGGAGTGGAGGCATCCACCCTTATATCGGAGCTTGCCCTTGCGATCGAGATGGGGGCAGCCGTGGAAGACTTGGCTATGACGATTCACCCCCATCCTACATTGGGAGAAGTGATTATGGAGGCTGCCGAAAACGCGGTCACAAAAATGAGGATGAGGAAAAAAGAGCAGCAGATTTAACCGCATATCGACAATTGGAATGGGAGAGATACAACAATGAAAATAAAAGCAGGTTTTTATATCGGGATTGCGATGGTGCTTATCGTGGGAGGTTCGCTTCTTGCGATGAAAGGAAAGGATGCTGTCAGTCAGGCTGAGAGCAGGAAGCAAGGTGTGCTTGAGGCGGAGCAAACGACCCTATTTTATGACAAGAGTCCAGGGATGATTGTAAAGGTTAATGCAGCTGTAGGCGATTCCGTAAAACAGGGAGATGTGCTCTTTAAGGTTAAATCAGCTGGCGAAGGGGAAATCGATGTGCTTGCGCCGGATGACGGATTGATCAGCAGAGTCGCTGTAAAGCCGGGGGAACAGCTGGCACAAGGCATGCCAGTTGCGATTTTGCAAAAGAATACCTTCTATACAGATCTATACATTCAGGAAAGTGAAATGGATAAGCTTGAGGTCAATAAAAGGGTAGAGGTTCATTTTCCATATGTGGAGCGTCAAGTTCAGATCGATGGTGTTGTAGCTTCCATTGCAGCTGCGCCTCAATTTGCCAACCTGCGTATGAGTCGTGAGAAAGGGCAAGCTGATTTAAGCATGTTCCTTGTTCGAATAGCTATGGAATCAAATGCTGATTTGCTTCCGGGCATGACCGCGGAGGTGAGACTTGATGAATTCGCTGATTGACGAGTGGAAGCACGTAGCGGGCAGCAAGTATGCTCGCATGATCTTTATCGGTCCGATAATTGCGGCCATCTTTTTTGGATTAATGTTTTCGCAGAACCAGATCAGTGAATCGCCTATTGTCGTCATTGATGAGGATCACAGTGCATATTCCCGGCAGATCATTTCCAAAATAAATGCTTCCCCATACATGAAAGTCACTAACGTGTACGCCAGCCGTATGGCCCCAGAAGCATTGCTGGCTAATGAGCAGGCTGTAGCGGTCATCATGCTTCCCAAACAGTTGGAGCAGCGTCAGCTGCAGGGAATATCAACGAATATCGGCATTTTAATGGATAATACGATGCCCTCAGGGCTGACTGGCATCCGAACCGCGATTCAGGAAGTCATCGTAACGGAAAATACGACCGTTTCCATGACCCGTCTGCTGCAAAAAGGGATGGATGCCGAAACGTCCAAAGGGCTCGTCTCACCGTTGTCCCTTCAGCAGCGTATGCTGTTTAATCCGACCACAAGCTATGTCGGCTTTATGGTGCTTGGCTTTGTAAATATAGTCGTTTTAATGATTACAACAAGTGCTGCTGGCTCGATTGTACCTCGCCTGCGTCAGGAGGGAAAGCTCTTCGAAAGCGGGAAGTCGCCTTTGCAGCTGTGGATGCGCAGTGTACCTTACGCTGTTCTGAGCTCCCTATCCCTGCTCCTGTGCTATGGATTATTAAAACAGGTGGGGGCCATGCGGTTTGAAGCGGAGCCCTATGTTTTTATCATCCCCTTGCTTGTTTATGCCTTTGCTTTGTCACTCGTGGGAATGTTGATTGGCTATTCTGCCAAAGACCAGTCCAAAATCAGTTTACGAACCAGCTTGGTGTTGTATCCATCGTTTCTTGCTACGGGAATTCAGCTGATTCCGCTTGCGTTTCCAGAGCCTTTTCAAATTTTCGCATGGGCATTGCCTTTGAACTGGCTTAACCGCCTCATCCGCGGGATGGCTTTTCGCGAGGGGGAGCTAACAGCCTACGGTCAGGAATTGGGGGCGCTGCTGATCATTATCGGCGTTGTGTCCTTGTTAATTGGATTACTTGTAATGCAGGAAGCTGGGAAAACAGATTCCAGCCGGGAATCGAGGATGACTTCAGATGTTGTGCCGAGCAGAGGTTAATCAATTAGGGCGCAGCTAGTGGAGCAGGACAATAAAATAGGGATGTATTGAAGTAAATCGTAAAGAGGGGTATCGAGCCTCTCTTTTTTTGCTCCTAATACAAGCTTGCATCTGAACTCGCTAAAAAGCTTAGACCGCTTCCATGGACATTACGAGTCACTCTAGGCGTTCTCCAGTTTTCTTATTGAGAATCTCTCACAGTATAAGGAGGCAAACAAAACTTTGTATAGGCAAGATGATATAATACATATAAATGGAATTTTAAAAATGGGATTAGCGCTTCGAAATAAAGTGATGTACATATCTTGGATATCGATGATTTAAAGCCTAAAGTCAATTTCCGAGAGTCATATATAAGAGGAGCTGTACAATGTTAAATAAGTTTTTGGCTTTTTTTAAAAAGAAGTCGTCTGAAAAGCCCGTTGTACCTAGAAAATCGTCTAAACCACCGCAGCGAAAAAAGATAGAAGCGACTCGTATTGGCGAATTAGGCGAGCATAAAATAAATATTCAATTGGATCAGTTGCCAAAAGACTGCAAGTATTTAAGTGATTTGCTAATCTCTAATCCTAAGTCACGCTCAGGTTATTCCCAGGTGGATCATCTCGTTATTTCTCCCTATGGACTATTCGTCATTGAAACGAAAAACTATAACGGGGAGATTAAGGGCGGGCGGAATGATACGCACTGGAGCGTGAGCAATCGTTTCAAAATGTATAATCCTCTTAGACAAAACTACGGGCATATGAAAGCATTGGAATCGCATTTAGAGGAATATGGAACATTGAGATATATTTCAGTGATTTCTTTTACCATGAGATGTCGATTCAGCATTGATCCCGAGCTGCGCAAAATTCATTCTGACGAGCTGATTGTATATGATGTGGAATTATCTGAGTTTATTAACCGGAAATTAAATCGACTAAAAGCCGAGAATCCGACAGCGAATGTGACGAAGGAAAGCGTACAAACTATCTACGAGAAAGTAAGAAGGTTAAACATTACCGATTTAAATAGTAGGGCAGAGCATATTGAAAAGGTGAAGAAAAGTACTTAAGAGATTCATTATAAATAATCAGAGGTATTCTATGAAGCAAGGTCTTTATGAGCAAATCATGAATAACAGGAGCGTGATTAATGGGCATTAATAAAAAAGGTAGAAGAAAGATTGTATGTAACGCCAGATTATTTTATTGGTATGTCCAGCCGGACTATGACGATTGTGGGCAAATAAAGCTAAATATCGTTTCAGATGATAAAAAGTGGATCGTTTCATATGAAGTCGGTCAGTCCAAGAATCCCAAAACACCCCACATCGTTATTAAGGGACGGGAATTTGAAGGATTAGATAGATCCGGTTGGCAAGGCTGGATGAGGGTACAGACTCCAATCTGGGAGGATACGATTATCACACCAGAATTAGTAAAGACAATTATTGAATGGTGTTTTCACAAGAAGGAGCGATTAATCGTTGTTGATTGGAAGGGGGAAATCATTTAGAGCCTAAATGATAGACTTGAGTCCAGAGGATACGAGCAACACCTTAAAAAAGGAGAGGTTTGATATAGCTCTATTTACAATGGTATTTAGAGAACATGGAGTGGGAAACAAGAACACGCAGGTACCCAATGGTATCCGCGTGTTCTTGTTCATTTGTATGACTCCATATTTTACAATGACAAAGTCAAGCATAATTAGAAATGATGACGATGTCCAATCCTATTATTTGAAGGTAATGCTATAGGATACGGACGGATAGGCTGTTGTCGATCCTGGAACGCGCTCTACTACTGTGATTAGAGTGCCAGGGTTATAGTAGGCCGAACCGCTGTTGTAATAGGTGCTGTTAACGATGGTCGTTCCTAGATCGAGCGTCGTATTGTTGTAGCTCCAGTAGTAATGCAGTTGAAGTGCATTAGGAACGGCTGTAGTGACGGTGACACTTGTACCTGTAGTTTTAGCATTAGGGAGGATGTAGGCATAGGATTGAGTAGCAGCAAGGGTATTATAATAGAGACCGCCGTAGCCGACGATAGCAGGATTAGCCGCTGCCGTCATGCTGAACATAAGAGACATTGCCAAAACGAGAACAAATAGTTTTGTGCTCCGTTTTTTCATAAATAGTCCGTCCTCTCCCAAAATGGATGGCTAACTTGTGCGATTAGTTGAAAGTAATAGAGTAATATACGGAAGGAATAGCAGTCGTCGATCCTGGAACGCGCTCTACTACTGTTATCAGAGTGCCAGGGCTGTAGTAGCCCGAGCCGCCATTGTAATTTGTGCTGTTTACGATGGATGTGCCAAGGTCCTGTGTTGTATTGTTGTAGCTCCAGTAGTAATGCAATTGAATGGCATTTGCTGCCGTTGCCGTAACCTTAACGCTTGAACCAGATGTTTTAGCATTAGGGAGAATGTAGGTATAGCTTTGACCAGCTGTGAGCGTATAGGAATTGGTAATTCCATAGGCGATGATAGTAGGGTTGGCCGATGCCGTCATGCTGAACATAAGAGACATTGCCAAAACAAGTACGAATAATTTTGCGCTTCGTTTTTTCATAAATGGTCCGTCCTCTCAAAAAATGGATGGTTAACTTATGCGATTAATTGAAAGTAATGGAGTAAGATACGGAAGGTAAAGGAGTCGTTGATCCTGGAACGCGCTCTACTACTGTAGTCAAAGTGCCAGGGCTGTAGTAGGCCGCACCGCCATTGTAATTTGTGCTGTTTACGACGTATGTGCCAAGGTCCAATGTTGTATTGTTGTAGGTCCAGTAGTAATGCAGTTGAATGGCATTTGCTGCCGATGCTGTTACCTTAACGCTTGTACCAGATGTTTTAGCATTAGAAAGAAAATAGGCAGAGGTTTGCCCAGCTGTGAGCGTATCGGAATAGGTCATTCCATAGGCTACGACATTAGCACTGGCCGATGCCGTCATGCTGAACATAAGAGACATTGCCAAAACAAGTACGAATAATTTTGCGCTTAGTTTTTTCATAAAAGGTCCGTCCTCTCAAAAAAGGATTATTTTAAAGCTTAAGTTAGATACAAACTAAGCCTTTCGAAGCGGTCCGCATCAATCCCCTCTCACTTAATGTTAGCGCTAACATTTCTAACCATTCCAATATATCCTATTAAAATACCGTTGTAAATGGTAGAGAAGAAGGAGCAAATGACGGGTTTTGTCGAGTTTTGGGAATGGAAATATCCAAATTTATGCTATGATAGATTTAGTCTGTCTATTGGAGTTTTGGCAGCCACTAATCGACTACATTCATTAGGATTTTGCCTCAAGGAGGAGCGCTATGAATATTACAGAAGATTTTATAGATGAACGATTCAAAACATATATTTTAGAAAATTATTGTGAAAATCGCGAATGGATTCAGACGAGCGATGTGGAGCAAATCGTATCGCTGCAGCTCGCAAGCCAAACATATTCAAGTCTGAAGGGCATTGAACATTTTACGTCTCTTGAAGAGCTGGATTGCTCATACAATAACCTGATGGAGCTAGATATCAGCAGCAATCTAAATCTGAGAAAGCTTAACTGCAACAAAAATGAGATTCATGCCTTGAATTTGACGAGCAATAGGAAGCTGGAAGTTCTGGATTGCGGGTTCAACCGAATTCGGGAGCTGGATATTAGCCGCAACGCCATGCTCGTCAAGCTGGACTGTTATTGGAATATCCTCTCGGAATTGCAAATCAATCAGAACACGAAGCTAGAGGAGCTAAACTGCGGCTACAATGCCCTTTTTAATATAAATTTGGATCAAAATATACAGCTTTCACGCCTTGATTGCGGAAACAATTATTTAATAAGCTTGAACGTAAAGGACTGTCCGAGCCTGCTTGAAATTCGCTGCAACAACAATCATCTTACGGAATTGGATGTAACCCACAATCCAGCGCTGCAAAGCTTAAGATGCTTTAATAATCATATTAAAGACTTGGATATTAGCCATAATGCGCTTTTAGCCGAGCTTTATTGCTCGGAAAATAAAATCTCGAAGCTGGATACGAGCCATAATCCAATGCTTGCGCGGCTGGATTATTCGAGCAATCTCATTGTCGAGCCCGATCACACGATCAAAGGAGTTGGAACCTTCGTATACGACGTCTCGCTTACATCCTATTCCACCACGCTTCTATATAAGGAGAAAGAGCTTGCCATAAGTGTGGCTGTCGCCACCAAAGCGGACATGAAACGGCTGTCGCCCATTATAAAAAAAGCGTGGGAGCATTTAGAGGAGCTATGTGATAGCACGCTGGGTTTGATTGCCGGCATGCATCCTGATGAGGATGTGAATGAGCTCATTTTGTCCGGGCTGGAGTTTGCCGGAGACCGCACTTTTCGTTTAGGCTACGATGCTGGCGACAGTCCAGCGGGGCAGCTATACATTTACGCGGCTTTTAATCATAAGCTTGAAATGGAAAGCGAGCTCATCTATGAAGTTTATTAATAACGATTATTCGAATTCGAAACACAAATCAAATTCCATACACCTGCCAAACAAGACGCCCCGGGAGCTTGCCCCTGGAGCGTCTTTATTTTGTCTATTCATGAGATTTTCAGATTAGGGACTTATAATGCTTCTATATTCATGCTGTAAAGGAGGTTGTCCATGGTTAAGGGCATTCAAAAAATATTGTATGTGATGCTTGCTTGTTTTATCGGACTTTTTATCGCGTCGTCGTTTTTTGTGAGGGCGGAATATCATTTTTACGAATACGGCGATACGCCACACTTGGGAAAGCAGCAGCTGGTTTTATTTATTTTGATCATCGGGACAGTCCTCGCCTTAAGCATCTTTCTATACAAGCTTTGCTTGAAGCTGAACAATTACAGCTGGAAAATCGTTATTCCTGCCACGCTGCTGCTTTCGTGTGCGCTCCAAATCGCGATCATTTTCCTGTTTCCCCGCCTGCCTACGGATGATTCCGAGACGGTGCTTTCTCTGGCGATGAATATGCTGTATCAAAAGGATTATTCCACCTTTCAGACCGGCGGATATCTGTATATGTTTCCGTTTAACTTTTCCATCGTCCTATACTTAAAAACACTGCTGCAGCTATTTCCAGATAATTATTTGGTCATCAAAATCTTTAACATTATGTTTACGCTCGTTACTACACTAATGATTTACTTGCTCTATAGAGAGCTGAATAGCAAGTACAAGGAAAATGACTATGGCGTTCTAGTGTTTGGCGCGACCTATATTCCGGCACTGTTTATGAGCAATTTTATTTATAACGATGTGATCGCTACCGCTTTTCTGACCAGCGCTTTGTATTTCTCTGTGAGGTTTATCCGAACCAGATCGATTAAGACGATCATCCTCGCTGCCATTTTGCTGGCCATTGGCAACTATTTCAGAAGCATCGGCGTTATTTTTCTGATCGCTGTGCTGCTTAGCCTTATTTTCAACATAAGGAAAATCGGAGTGAAGAAGGCTATCGCCTCGATGCTCCTAATGGCGGCGCTGTTTAATGTTCCGGCCTGGACGCAAAATGCGGTATTGCAAGGGGCGAATGTCGTAGATGAATCGGTCAACGAAAATTCTGCGCCAATCTACATGTGGCTGAATATGGGCATTAACAAAAACACATTTGGGTTTTGGGATAGCCGGCAAAGCTACAATATTTATCAAAGAGACGCGGGCTATAATAAGGCGGACAGTGTAGAGCTGTTTAAGGAGTCGATTAGCAATAAGCTCTCCGAGGCGAGTATAGGCGATTTAACAAAAATGTATTTTAAAAAGATCGTTTGGACGTGGACGGAAGGAACGTACCAGATGGAGCGGTACGGCATGGGCAACGATGGCTCGTCCGATACAGGAGGGAGAAGGAGCTTTAATCTGGAGCGCTACAGCTATACGACATGGGCGACGGACTTGTTTAAAGCTGATTCAAATTATAGAACGGCGCTGCTTTGGATGCTGTATGTGATGAGCTTTCTAATGTATGTCGGGATTTTCATCCGATTGCTTGGTGGAATTAAAGGCAAGCGATTCGAAGAAACCTCTTTAATTCTCGTCATTTTAGGATTCATCGGGTTTTATTTGTTATGGGAAATCAAGTCCCGATATATCTACCCCGTGTATCCATTGCTGATTGTGTTATCCTACATGGGCTTTAAGGATTTTTATGAGTATGGGTGGAAAAAATATTTCCTCCGATAACGATTATACGCTGGAAGAGGTGAGCTAGAGATGCGCAGTACAAGATATGGCTTTGCTTTAATTATCGTTATGCTCAGCTGCTCCCTGGTGCTTGCCTCATGCGAGGCCATTACCGCTCAAGCGATAACCCAATCGGACGCAGGCTCCAGGGGAAATGGCGGGCGTCAATAGCGATCATACGACTCCAGAAACGCGTTGGGCAAAACGCCAAGCTGCTAAAGCTGTACGTCGTTATGCAGGTTGTATGAGTAATGGTAAATGGTACAGAAAAGTTTATTGTTCTTGGAACATAAGCGATTACAAATTTTATCAAACAAGAAAACAAGCAATTAGGGAATGGGAAAAAAATGAACGATACCAGTCGAAATTTTCACTCGTAGAAATTATTTACGATTGGGAAAAGTTCTATAGAAGAAAATAATGGGGGAGATTTGGCCTGGGAAGCGCCAATAATAAAATATCCCCCATTAAACAAAAACCGCGAAAGCCTAGTGCTCCGCGGTTTTTCGCATTTTATCCCTAAATTCTTTTATTATTCTTTTATTGGATCTTAGTATAATTATATGGATACGCTAAGGCGTCGCTATTAAGATGCTGATTTCTTGGCGCGTTCATTAACAAACAGAAAAAAGCAATCGGGAGGCCATAAAATGGATAAAAGAGTATGGAACAGAGCGGCGGTTATGCTTATCGTCATCAGTATGCTCTCAGGCATGCTGCTGACGACGGGGATGCCCCAAGTCGTGTATGCGGCCGAAGATACGGTGAATTTCTCAGGGGGAGACGGCACGCTTGCGAATCCCTATAAAGTGTCAAGCGCGGCGGAATTAAGCAACGTCAATATTCCGGGAGCAGGAGCTTATTTTCAGCAGACAGGGGATATTCACTTGACTGGAAATTGGACGCCGCTCGGGGCCTTTCGCGGTATTTATGACGGCAATGGTTTTGGCATTTATAATCTGAATATGAATTCAGCAGATATCTTTGTGGGCTTGTTTTCAGAATTAGGTAGCGGGGCTTTACTGAAAAATATGACGCTGGCCGATTTCAATATTACGGCTACAGGAAATAATGCGCATGTCGGAGGTTTGGTCGGCTACACCGCATCGAGTGCAACCGTTACTGATAGCAAGGCAAGCGGTCTCCTTTCTTTCACCGATCCTACCTCGGTAGGGGGTCTGGTTGGTAATAACGCAGGGACGATCATCAATAGCTCAAGCAACAGCGTCATTACTAGTGGCGCTGATATCTTTAGTGCGGGCGGCCTGGTCGGTGTGAATGCTGGATCAATCATGGGCAGCAGCGCCAGCGGCTCTGTAAATGCAAATCATCTTCAGGCTTATGCTGGCGGTCTCGTTGGCATGAACGCGGGAACCGTTAGCGATAGCGAAAGCAGCAGTACGGTAACGACGGGAGATGCATCTTCAGCAGGCGGTCTGATTGGCTCCAATACATCAAGCGGAACCATTAATAACAGCTTCGGTTCCGGTAATGCCAGCGGCAAAAATAGCTCGGTTGCCGGGGGGCTAGTCGGCAGAAATGCAGGCAATATCAACGGCAGCTACAGTACAGGCAATACAGACACCGATACAGATGGAATGGCCGGAGGTTTGGTTGGCTATAAGTCAGGTGGATCGATTAACAATAGCTACAGCACAGGAAGTGCCAGCGGCGATAACTCGGTCTTTGTAGGCGGACTCGTTGGGATGAATATGGGAGATGTCAGCAACAGCTATAGCGCGGGTATTGCAAGTGGCGGGAGGGATGCCACTGGCGGTCTTATTGGCTACAATCCTAGCGGCAATGTTACAAACAGTTATTACTATAATTTAAGTGCTGCTACATCGGCCGGAGGCTCAGCTAAAAATGACGGAGAGCTTATGCAGCAGGCGACCTACTCCGCTTGGGACTTCAACAATATATGGAGAGTAGTGGAAGGGTACACTTATCCTTCTCTCCAGTGGCAGTCTTATACGCCGAAAGAATCCACAGCTTTGGATTATGTGAATTTAACCTGGGATTTGATTAAGGGAACCAATAGCTCGGAAAATAATGTGACAGCGGATCTAAATCTTCCGACAAATGGCGCCGCGGGTTCAACTATTCTATGGAGCGCATCGGCAAGCGGACTCATTAATCCGGGCACAGGCCAAGTGACAAGGGCAACCGATGATGATCATGCCGTTACTTTGACAGCTACAATCAGCAAATCGGGAGGGCAAACCCGGATAAAGTCCTTCAACTTGACCGTTATAGAGGCGCCTAACAATAAGCCTAATCGCAAGGCGGATGTAAATGCGGCGGACACTGCCAAAGTAGCGCTAAACACGCCTTATACGCTTGATCTCTCGACGATCTTTGAAGATGTGGACAGCGACCCGCTAAGCTATAACGTAGCGGTGAACGGCGCAGCAGCGGTAGCAGCAAGCGCAGCCTACTCCTACACGCCAAATACGGCAGGTCCAGTAACGCTTGTTTTCACGGCAAGTGATGGCGAAGATATTTCGGACGATACGTATACGATGGAGTTGGCGGTGAATCAAGCGCCTGTTCGACAGGCGGCTGTAGCTGCAGCGACAACTGCGACTGTATCGTTAAATGCAGCGTATACGCTTGATCTAGCCGCTATTTTTGAAGATGCAGACGCGGATGCATTAACCTACGACGTATCCATAGATGGCGCTGCGGCAGTAACAGCAGCAGAGAATTATACGTATACGCCGGCAGCGGCAGGTCAAATTACGCTCGTTTTTACCGCTAATGATGGCATGAGCGATTCATCGGACACGTATACGGTAGAGCTGACGGTGAACACGCTGCCTGTCCGCCAGCCGGATAAGGATGCGACAGTCGAAGCGACGGTGACAGTAAATGCGCCGTTTACGCTCGATCTAGCCACTATTTTTGCAGATGCCGACGGAAATGGATTGACGTACAAGGTATCGGTGGATGGTTCGGCGGCGGTAGCAGCGGCTGAAAATTACACGTACACGCCGACAACAGCAGGCCAAGTAATGCTTCTTTTTACAGCGAACGATGGAACGAACGATTCGGTGGACACCTACACGGTGAAGCTCACGGCTAATACGGTGCCTGTCCGCCAAGCAGATGTAGCTGCAACGACAGCAGCCATTGTGACGGTGAATACGCCGTATACACTTAATCTTGCCAGCATTTTTGAGGATGCGGATGGTGATGGCTTGACGTACAAGGTGTCGGTGGATGGTGCGGCGGCAGTAGCTGCGTCAGAGAATTACATGTATACGCCGACAGCGGGAGGCGAATACACGCTTGTTTTTACGGCGAACGACGGAGTGATAGATTCTGTAGATACCTATACGGTGGAGCTTACAGCTAATACGATGCCAGTACGTCAGTCGAGCGTTGGAGCGACGTCTAATGCCGTTATAACGCTGAACGAGTCCTATACGCTCGATCTAGCTGCTATTTTTGAAGATGCAGACGGCGATGGAATAACGTACAAGGTATCCATAGATGGAGCAGCCGCTGTTGCTGCAACGGAAAATTATATGTACACGCCGACAAAAGCAGGCCAAGTAACGCTTCTCTTTACAGCGAACGATGGAACAATCGATTCGGTGGACACCTATACGGTGGAGCTGACGGTCAACACGGTGCCTGTCCGCCAAGCAGATGTGGATGCGACAGCAACCGCAATTGTGACAGTGAATACGCCATATACACTTGATCTTGCTAACATTTTTGAAGATGCAGATGGCGATGGCTTGACGTACAAGGTGTCGGTGGATGGTATGGCGGCAGTAGCGGCAACCGAGAATTACACGTACACGCCAACATTGGCAGGGACTGTGACGCTGGTCTTCACAGCCAACGATGGATTTACAGATTCAGCGGACACTTATACCGTGACACTGACGGTAAACCAACCAAGCAATGGTAGTGGCGGTAATAGTGGCAATGGTAACGGTGGAGGAAGCGGGAACGGTGGAGGCAGTACGGTGCCACCGGCATACTCTTTAACCGTTACAGGAAGCGGGGGAACGACGCTTCCAACGCTGCCGGTCAAGGTTGATACAGCAGCAGGGCGCGCAGTCATTTCCATTGGCGAGCTGGCGAAACAGATATTCACCGGCAGCGAGACGACGGTTATGACTGTGCCCATTATCCCTGCTATACAATCTTACACGCTCGAAGTGCCAGCAGATTCACTGTCCATGGCGCAAGCCGCTGGTGAACTCATTTTCATAACTCGTGTAGGCAGTATAGCCATTCCAGCTAACATGCTGCATGGCATGGCAGAAACGAATGGGAAAATCGCAAGCCTTACGATCGGCGTTGGCGATAAGAAAGGATTGTCCGCTAAAGGGGCTGAAGCGATTGGCGACCGCCCGCTAATTGAGCTTACATTGGCGCTGAATGGCGTAACGACGCCGTGGAACAATCCAGCTGCGCCAGTTAAAATCACGATCCCTTACGCACCAACGGCTGAAGAATTGAAAAATCCAGAGCATATCGTCATTTGGTATATGGATGGCAGTGGCGACGCCATCGCTGTTCCAAGCGGACGCTATGATGCGGTGAGCGGAACGGTAACCTTTGAAACGTCGCATTTTAGCTCCTACGCAGTGGCTTATGTTCACAAAACCTTTGCAGACTTAGGCAAAGTGGAATGGGCTAGGCACTCAATTGAGGTGATGGCCTCCAAGGGGATCATTGGCGGCACATCGGCTGAGACCTATATGCCTGCCGCCAACATCACTCGGGCCGATTACCTAGTTCTGCTGGTGAAGACGTTAGGGCTGACAGCCGAGTTTAAAGAAAACTTCGCTGATGCAGATTCGGACGCCTACTATTATGAAGCGCTGGGCATTGCCAAGCAGCTAGGCTTAGCAACAGGATCAGGCAGCAATGAATTCCATCCACAGGATAGCATCTCGCGGCAGGATATGATCGTACTGACGGCCCGGGCGTTGGAGAAGTTCAGAGGGCTGGAAGCAGCAGCAGATGTCTCCGTGCTGGAGCCTTATAGCGACAGAGAGGATATAGCTGCCTATGCGGAATCAAGCCTCACGCTTCTTGTGGAAGAAGGTTTAATCTCCGGTTCTGGACGTAAGCTTAATCCCGGGGCGCTAACAACCCGCGCGGAAGCAGCGGTATTCCTTTACCGGATTTATAACCAATACTAATCGGTTTTGATGCCCATATAAGTGCTATATTTTGGATATGCGGCAGCAATTAGCTTAAGGGGTAGCAGTTAATAATCATATTAGTGAACAAAAACCGCGAAAGCTTGATGCTGCGCGGTTTTTGTTTGTAAACGTTCTGTTTTTTATTATTATTTTATTGCTGTGATTGAACTATATGATATTGGAAGCAATTATAACCCTGATGTTATAATGCTTTACATCATTTTCCGCATTCACTTTATATATATCATTGTCGAAAATTGAATGCAGATTGTGGCGAAATATAAGAGGAATTGGAAAATAAATGTGGAATATAGAGGATTATATGTATTATATTTTTTTTGAGTTCTCCATAGTTTGAAACAAAAAGCACGTTAATTAAACAAAATAAGGTGTTGGAGGGGCTAAGATGATATTAAGAGAGATAACAATTCAGAATTATAGAAAGTTTATAAACGCTTCACTTTCATTAACGGATGACATTACTCTCTTAGCTGGTGCAAATAATAGCGGAAAAACATCTTTGGTTGAGTTAATTGCAGGTATTTTGGGAGTGGGGAAAACATCATTTAATGTTTCCGATATTCCCGTGGAACTATCTAAAGAATGGTTGGATAAAGCCTACCCAATATTCTGCAGATGTTTTGATAAAGACTTGGATAAAGAAACTACAATAAAGGAATTAGTCAACAAGTTATATTCTCTTGATCCTCTTAATACAGAATCAGAAGTTGTTATTCCAACTACTGAAGTTAAGTTTAGAATTGATTATGATATAGTTGATGATATAAGGAATTTCGCGGATTATATAATGGATTTCGACCCTAATAAGCGTTCCTTTTATTTCGTTTATTCCTTTGAAGTATCGTCGACGTCTTTTGGACAGGCACTTGAACACGATTATGAAAAACTGAAAAGCAGATATAATACGATTACAAACAAAAGTATTGAAGATACGAAAGTAAAATTCCTAAAAGAAAAATTACTATATACATATGCAGCAGGTATTATTGAAAAGTGCTACTTCACTGATAGTCAGTTTCAAAATCGAAATGAGATGGGTCCTTTAGATTTCCGAAAACTGTTCAGTTATCAGAATATTATTGCGGGAAGACCACTTGATGATCATAATAATGGGAAATCTAAAAGTATAAGCAGAACTTTAATAGATATAGTATATCACGATGATAAATGGAAATCCTTATTGGCTACTTTGCCAGACAATATTCTTATGCCGATAGAGGCGGCAAAGATACCTGAAATCGTCCGTAAAGTTTCGGTAGATGGGCTTAGTGAAGCAATACACACAATTTCTCAAGCAAATGGTAGAAATACAGGTAGCATGGTAATTGATCTTGATATTTCTGAAGATGCAATCAGTTCTCTTATTAATCAAATAACAAATGCTAAATATCAAATTGAAGATCATTTTTTAAGTGAAGCATCACAAGGTTTAGGATACAGCAACATGATATTTATAATCCTTCAACTTGAGGCCTATAAACGAAATATTGACCCATTGCTCGTAAATATTTTCATTATAGAAGAGCCAGAATCACATATGCATCCTCAAATGCAGAACGTTTTCGGTAAGTATCTCCGAACTTACTATAAGGAAAAAAAGATACAAGGCATTATAACAACCCATTCGAGCGAGATGGTCAGGGTCACCGATATGATAAACCTTAGAGTAGCGCGCCCAACTGGCACTTTTACTAGTAAAATATTTGATTTTTCTTTGTTTAAAGAAAGTATAAGTGATGATCCTATTTTAGAGAATTTTTACGATTGGTTTTACGAAATTGGATTTTCTGATATTGTATTCGCTGATCGAGTAATTCTCTATGAAGGGGATACCGAAAGGATGCTAATACGAAAATTATCCACATTAAAAGAATTTCAAGTATTAAATCAACTGTATATAGCGTTCGTCCAAGTTGGAGGTGCATACGCACATAATTATAAAAACTTAATAGAGTTTTTGAAAATTAAAACTCTTATTTTAACGGATCTTGATTATTCTAAATCTGCGAACACTGAGGATATCATTAAGAATTCAAAAATTACAAATACCACAATTAATAATTTTTATAAAATAGGTATGCAAGTTGATTCTCCTACAGTAACAGATCTGTACCAGTGGAAAATAAATAAAGGAAATATATTGTTTGACGGTTATGCTTATTTAAACTATCAAGGAGAATCAGATAGTTTTGCTCGTACACTAGAAGAAGCGATGCTTGCAAAACATTATAAGATATTAGCATTTAAGAGGAAGAAACGTGAAACTTGGCTTCAATTAAGGAACAAGGATAATTTAAAATATACTATTCCTCAAAAATCTGGTTTTTATAGTTTGAGAGATATTGTCGATCATAGTTCAAAGGGAAAGACGGACTTTATGTATTCTGTTATTCTTAATAATTTAACAGAGGAGATGCTTCCAGACTATATCAAGGAGGGGCTAACATGGCTGATGGAGTAGTTGATAATATCTATCTTGTAAATGCACCCGCTGGTAGTGGTAAAACGACAAAAATTAAATCAATGATTGTGAATCATTCTATCGAGCATCCCAATGATAATATCTTATGTATCACATACACGAATAGAGCCGCAGATGAGCTTAAGAAAGATATAAACACTAAAAAGGTTTATATCGGTACAATTCATGCTTTTGTTCATAGATTTATCAGTTTGTATTTTTCGCATTCACAAGTTATTAGTCTGTATTTTGAAATTTACGGTGAGGAAATCCAAAAGAGGATTGATAATAAGGAAGGTGATACTAATTTTTTGAAAAGTAACGAAAGGTATATTGAGAAGTATGGTGATATAAGTTATGAGTTAATTCAGAGAAATCTTAAAAAGTTATATTATAATGAATTACAGTATAACTCCTTATACAGCGGCGGATTATCACACAATGATTTAATATCATTTGCTAAAATAATTCTGGATAGGTTCACTATCATCAAAAAAAGATTAGCACAAAAATTTCAAGTCATATTTGTAGATGAGTATCAGGATTCATCAGCTGATGTCCTTAAAATATTTTATGAAGCTATAAAAGGTACTGCAACAAGATTATATTTTCTTGGTGACAAAATGCAGCAAATATACAAAAATTATGATGGAACGTTTGAAGATGAATTATCTACTTTAAATAGATCAATAGCTTTGAAAACGAATCATCGATCAATACCACAGGTGATTGATATTCTAAATAAGATATATAATGATGATTCCTACAAGCAAGAACCGTCACCTAAAAATAATAATATTTTTCCTAATCATCCTCCAAGGGTATTAATATGTGAAGATATTTCTGAAAAGATATCTTCTGAAAAAAAAGTGTATCCTGATGCACTAGTCCTTGTTGTACTTAATCAAAAGAGATTTCAAACAATAGGTGCCGGTGATTTATATAAGCAGTTAAGTAGAATGGAAAGGTACTCTTTTGTTCAACAGTACTCTGCTATGGATGTTCTCATAGATCAAACAATTGATAATGCTGATTATCTCTTAAGATTACTTTTTGTCATAAATCAAATTTCAGAGTACTTTAATAGTAAGAACTTAGGTGGCATTATTCAGTTATTTAGAAATAACTCCAAAATATTTGACAAAGAAGTATATAAAGTAACAAATCACGAGGATAAAAGTCGGTTGCATAGTTTATTGGAAATGATTTTAGAGAAATATAACGACTTAAATAAAAAAAATGATATTAATTCAATTGTTTCAGTGCTTAAGACAACCGAATTGGTAAAATTAGATTATATTGAAGAAATAGTCGGTAGTGAAGAGTATCTGGATGTTTTGAAAGTGAAAATAAGTGAGTTCAAAGCAGTAGTCCAATACCTAAAAACTCCAAATGTATCTACACAGCACGGTGTAAAAGGGGAAAGTCACGATACAGTTTTTTTTATTGCGGAAGACGGTAGTTCTACGCCTTCGGTCCATATGTACCGTTTTTTTGAATTGTGGTGTAGTGTTGACATATCACTCGAAACCTTTGAAGTTTTCTACTATGAATATGTGGATTGGATTAATGAAACTGAACGATACCTAAAAATTAAATTGTCAAAAATTAACAAAGAGAAACATGAGCAGAATAAAGAATACTTGATAACAAGAGTCAACAAACTATTGGAAAACTTTAAAGACAATATAATTTTCAGTCAGTTGTGCGAACAGGACTACACGAATTATTTATCACGCCCTCTTGTGGGCACAGCGAAAGAATGTTTTAAAGAAAGTGTGGTTTATGGGACCTTAAGTGCATATCGGTTATTTTATGTTGGTTGCTCCCGAGCACGACGTAATTTGTCTATATTTATCGATGAATCAAAAATAAGCGGTTTTTCTACACAATTAATTGAAAAATTCAAAGCAACAGGATTTGATGTTGAGACTCGAAAATAATACCCTGAGTCATGCTTACTTAGATCAAAACAGCCCGATTATTCGTAATCGGGCTGTTAGAGATACATGATTAGCCGCTAACAATCTAAGTATCAATTAATCTTGTTTATCTAAAAGCCACATGAACATGAAGCTTCATCCCCCAATATAGCGTGCCGTTCATTTCTTTTTCAATCGTTTATTGCTTCTTCAAATCAATTTTAAAGGAATCCCCAGCTTTACCACCGAAAACGATCAGCCCGTCTTTTGGCAGTATCACCGATTTTTCAAGACTGGCGATCGAGAAGTTGACGATCATTCCTGCTGCATCATACACGGCAAAGCCGCTGCCTGCTGGCACATCCACAGTCATCTTTTTATTCGCTGACTTCTTGTCAATTTTATACCATACGGCATGACCGCTGGGTGGGATCGTGCTAACCGACAATTTTCCGCTGAAAAGAGGCGCGATCGCATCTTCACGGATAAAGGAGGAGCCGTCGATCATCAAATATTCTTTATTTTTCACCGAATAGAAATTCAGGTCAAAGGCATCTCTTCCGTCCGTAACCGGAATTTCAACAGCATTGACTGCTGTATTTTCATCTACAATTTTAGTGCCTGATGCGTATCCATACTCGGTATTCACAGCTATCTTCTTCACGAAATAGGGCTGCAACAAATAAAAGATAGAAGTGATTTTTTCATTCAAAGGGTAGTAGCTTTTGCCGTTTCTAGTTTCCCAAGCCTGTTTCGTTGCTGGTGTTAAAGAATTAGGGTCCAGCTTCTGATAGCTATAACCGACCATGAGCGTTTGCCCGATTCCCGGGAAATTCAAATAGGAGCCAAGCTTTAAATACGTTTTGCCATTGGTTTGCTGTTCAAAGCTTAAGGTGATGTTGCCTTCCTTATTTTTGAATTGTCCATTGCCCGTATAGACGTATTTTTGTTCAGGTATAAATCCTCCCATTAAAGCGGGTAAAGCAAGCTCTCCGTCCTCAATCGCAATATCCAACGTTGATCCCACTGTACCGTAAAATCCGGAATACGCAAGTAGATCTGCCGGCATGTCGACTTTCACGGAAGGCTCGAACGTTTTACCCTGCTGAATGTCTGGAATAATGTCCTCTGCCTTTAAATATTCTAACAACACATTGGTTGCAAAAACGCTGTTGTAAAGGGAGCTTCCTCCCGAGGAAAGCACGGCGATGGAAATGTGGTGCTCCGGCAGTGCAATCAGGGCAGCGTGATACATCATCGTATCTCCGCCTTTAGAGAGGGCTGTTATTCCATAATCATCAAACGGTGCCAAGCTGACGGCATCCCAGCCAAGACCATAGTTAAAGGTATTGGACTCATCCGAAACCCAGATGCCTTTTTTATACTCATGGCTTTGCATCGCTTCAGCAGATTGTGCGGATAAAATATCAGGATAATTGCCGATTAATACGTCAGCGAATTTACTTAATTCCTCTGCCGTTGAGTAAATGCCTCCTGTCCCAATGACATTGGCGTTTTCGACGGGCATAGCCTGATTCATCGTCGGAAAATACGTTTTAGCCAGCCGAGTCCGATCAAAGGAGTCGAGTGGTGTTTTCGTAGCGCTTAAATTCAGAGGCTTGGCTATACGCTGCGCAATGAATTCGGTATAGCTTAAACCGCTCACTCGTTCAACCAACTGCTCAAGCAGCTGGAAACCGTCATTGCTATATACCGAATATTCGCCGGGAGCTGATTTTAACCGTTCGGATTGCAAGCGGAGCAATAATTTATCATGATTGCTTGTATCATTGTCACCAAACAGCATGCTGCTTTCATAGTGGGAGCCGTAAAGTCCTGCTGAATGATTCATGAGCATACGCGGCGTTATTTGCTTGTAGCGCTCATCGGCCATTTTAAAATCCTTGATATACGTCGTCAGCGGCTTATCGATATCGATTTGCTTAGCATCAGCGAGCATCATCGCTGCCGCTGTAACGTACATTTTGCTTACCGAGCCTATTCCGAGCATCGTGTCCTTCGTAATGGGCGCCTTGGTCGCTTTATCATCTACCCCCGCGCTATCCGATAGGGCAACGGCCCCCTCATCCATAATCGCATATTGCAGCCCGCTGACACCGTAATTGGACACAATCTCCGAGGCGAGCAGCTCTGCCTTTTCCTTAACCGTATCCAGAGCCGCCCCCTTATTCGCCTGAGCAAACGTCTGGGTTACGGGGATAATGAACAGCGCAGCAGCCATTAATCCAGCAATCATTTTTTTCATTTTTAAAATCCTCCTCTTAAGTCCATTGCCAAATTTTACTTCCTGCATGTATCTTACTAGGAGGGAGAGGCATATGGAGCAAATGACCCTGAAACGAAAAAAACAATCCCTAAACAACAAGATTGTTTAAGGATTGTTCGTTCAAAAGGGCAGCATGACCATATTTTGAAAACGTTTCGGCTTCGTCTCGATCGTCATATGACCACCATATTTGTCGCATATTCTAGCAATGTTGGTTAAGCCAATGCCATGGTACTCTGGGTTCGGCTTCTGGCTGTTCAACGAGGCGGCCTCTGTTTCCATATGATTAAGGATATGGATGAACAGTGCCGATTCATTGGCATGGATGTGAATGAGAATGGAGCGATCCTCAGCGATTCGCACCTGTTTAGAAGCTTCGATGGCATTATCCAGCATATTTCCTAGGACGACACATAGGTCATACCGGTCAATGGCAACTTCCTGGGCGTTCAGGTTAAGCTTCGTATCGATTCGTATGCCATTCGCCTGGCCAATCGTAAGCGTATTCGTAACAAGCGCATCAATAACGAGATTCCCCGTATTCACCCTCTGATAGGCGCCTTCGACTTTGTTTAACGTTGTCTTAATATGCTCCATCGCTGCCGCCAGCTCATTTCGTTTAATACATTCCTCGATGTACAAAAACTGCTGGTTCGTATCATGAATGATCCTCTTAATCGATTTGAAGCTATGAACGGTTTTCTCGTAATTGGCATCCTGATAGTCCATCTGCTGCTGCAATTGGGCATTCTCATGCATAAATTGAAATTTTTCAATAATCATATCAAAAATATAAATGATCATCACATTGATGAAAAGAAATCCGATGACCGATATGAAATAGTGAATGTTCTTTTCGCTATAGCTTGTCAGCACATTAAGCTGGTACAGGCTGATTGCAGGGATAATCATGATGAGCAAATAGTAACGGTAATGCAAAGAGAAGCTTCGGTGTTTGGCAATTAGCCGGATCATTTGAATGACTGCAAACATGATGACGCAGGTGAGCAAAGTAGCCTTCGTATAAGCGAGCTGATCCTGAGCATTAATCGAATTAAAGTTGCTGAAGTCAACGGAATCCAGTTTATAAAAAATATAAAGCGAGATGAGATTAACGATGGACATTAGCACGCCATAAAGGATCGTGAAAATGATTTTGGCTTTTAACTCGACCTTATAAGACTGAGCCAAACTAAATATGACAAGCAGCGCAAAAATCGAGGATACAACAGGAGAGATATAAAAAAGTAAATACAGACAATTGAGCACGATAAAAACAATAAAATAAAGGAATCGATAAGGCTTTCTAGTTGGCTTGCCAAAAACCGAATTGAAGAAAAAAGAAATCTGGACGCCCATCACAAGAGCAATGCTAAATACAATAAACAGGTTGTCATGACTCATTTTCATTGACCCTCATGATCATAAATTTGGTATAAAAATCCTTCACTTCTTTAATTTTTGAACGGCCGATCGGCAGCTCCAGGCCACTAGACATGAGAACGACCCCGCTCGCAAACTTCTTCACATGGAGCAGATTAATAATAATGGATCGATGAATTTGCATGAAGTTGCTGTCCTTCAAGGCTGAAGCATAATCGGCAAGAATGCCTTTGCTTTCATAGGTTCCATGTGAGGTTATAAAATTCAGCTTGCTCTTTACGCTTAAGCTTTTGGCTGCCTCGATGCCAATGATGTCATCATATTTTAAAACAACCTCTTCATAAGCCGACTTGATGACCAGAAACTTTTTGTGAAGCGCTTGAAAGTATTGGCATAGCTTCATTATTTTTTCCTCAAGGATCGCAGGGGCTACCGGCTTTAATAAATATTGAAAGGTCATGACGTCAAAGCTTTCGACCATATATTCCGGGTAGCTTGTCAGGAAGACAATTTGCTCATCGAGGCGATGGAGCCCTCTAATTTTTCGAGCGGTTTGAATCCCGTTTAGCCCGCCCATTTCAACATCCAATATTAAAATATGGAAAGGCGCTTCCTCCCGCTCGTAATGAGAGAGAAGCTGTTCTCCCGAGCTGAATAATTCGATTTCAAAATCGATATTGGACTTGATCGACAAAGCAATCAGCATGCTTCTAACGAGCTCTCTTTGCTTTTCCTCATCCTCACAAATTGCTACTCGATACATAAAAGGATACCTCCCTCAGTTCCACTTGCGTCATTGTACGACGGTATCTAAATATCATACAATTATTTGGCGATGAAAAAACAGCTTTTGGGTAAAATGCATATTTGAATCCCTCAAATGACGTAAATAGGTAATAGTCGTAAAAATGGGACAGCATATAAGAGCGGTATCCGCTCATCGTTAAGAAAATGTTAAACCATTCATAAGTATTGAGGCCCTTGTTGTTAAACTGTTTCCTTCATAATGCAGGGAGGGTAAACTGTAGGGGACGAGGCAAGGGGCTTGGGAGGAAAGGGGTCACACAATGGCTGCTGCAACAATATTAATGGTCGATGATGAGAAGGAAATATTGAAGCTGATTGAGATTTATTTGCTGAATGAAGGCTATCAGCTGCTGCAGGCGTCGAACGGATTAGAGGCGCTTGAGCTGCTGAGTAAACATAGCGTTGATCTGATCATACTTGATGTGATGATGCCGAAGATGGACGGACTGGAAGCCTGCATGAAAATTCGCGAGGATCACAATATCCCGATTATTATGCTGTCAGCGAAGACGCAGGATATCGATAAAATTACGGGTCTTAGCATCGGTGCTGACGAATATGTGTCCAAGCCGTTCAGTCCGCTTGTGCTCGTTGCGCGTATTAAGTCGCATTTGCGCCGTTATAATCGGATGAGTGTTCAGAAGTTGGAGCCGAGCAGCGACCAGCAAATTGTAATTGATGATCTTGTCATTAATATTGATGCCCATACCGTTACTGTCGACGGGCAAGAGGTAAAGCTGACGCCGCGTGAATTCGCCGTACTGGAGCTGCTTGCTATTAATCGGGGCATTGTTTTGAGTACGGAGCGAATTTACGAGGTAGCCTGGAATGAGCCTTTCATGGAATCGAAAAATACGGTCATGGTGCATATTCGTAAAATTCGCGAGAAAATCGAAAAGGACCCGCAGCATCCGAAGTTTATTAAAACGGTATGGGGCATCGGCTACAAAATGGAGGCGCTATGAACAGTGAGCAAATGAGACGCCTTATATTTGCTACGCTGGGAAGCTTCGCGATTACGATAATTGGCTTGTTTGTCGCCTATGGGCTGTCAGCCAATGTGCTCATGAATTTTCGGCCATTCCGGGAAACCGTAAGAGGGCTGCAAAATATTGTAGGGACTTTACCGCTTGTCATATTTGCGGCTTTGCTTTTGTTTAGCCTCTGTTTAATCTTCTTCTACAGTCGGGAGACGAATGCGGCAAAGGCTGGTTATCGCGGAAGCCTTGCAGCATTTGGAACGGGAAGCTGGCTGTTTCGAACGATTCGCTGGAAGCTCGTATTCGGGTTTTTAATAAGCCTCGTCATCAGCTTTATTTTATTTATGCTGCTTTATTTTGCAGTCGTATTGCTTGTAGAAATAGCGCCGCTAGGCGAGCTCATACGCGGCATTATTGAAACGATAGGGCGTTTGCCGCTTATTATCGCCACCTGCTTTTTTCTCTTCCTGGTCGTATTTTTCCTAATCAGCAATCAAACGATTCATTATTTAAGGGAAATTACCTTCGGCCTCCAGCAAATTGCTAATGGCAATCTGAACTACGAGATCGCGGTAAAATCCTCGGATGAATTGGGCGAGGTCGCATATAACATCAATCAAATGGGCCACAAGCTGAACATGTTGATTGAGGAGGAGCGTAAGGCGGAGAAGACGAAAAATGATTTGATCACTGGTGTTTCTCATGATTTGCGCACACCTTTGACTTCGGTTCTCGGCTTTCTGGAGCTGATCGAACAGGATCGCTATAAAGATGAGGTCGAGCTTCGGTATTACATTGGCATTGCCTATGAAAAGTCATTAAGCTTGAAAAAATTAATTGATGATTTATTCGAATTTACGCGGGTCAATAACGGCATGCCTTTGGAAAAGCTCGAATTGGATTTGAACGGTTTTATCCAGCAGCTGTTAGAGGAGTTCGTGCCGAATTTGGAAGCGGCAGGAATGAAGGGGCGTGTCTTTCCAGACGCTGCTCCGCTCAAAATTAAGGCCGATGGCGACCGGCTGGTCAGAGCCTTTGAAAATTTGGTCATGAATGCAATTCAATACGGGCAGGAAGGCGGCTATGTCGATGTCCGTTTGCGGCGGGAGCAGGGCTATGCTGTAGTGGAGGTCGTCAATTATGGCGAGTCGATTCCCGAAAAATATTTGCCTTATTTATTTGAACGCTTCTATCGCGGAGACCAATCCCGGTCACAGCAGACGGGCGGGACGGGACTTGGGCTCTCGATTGCGAAGAGCATTGTGGAGCTGCATGATGGAACGATTGCGGTAAAAAGCAGGCGGGGCGAGACGATATTTGAAACGCGCTTTCCTTTATATTAATAACGAAAACACAATGACCTTGTATACGAGGAATTGTGTTTTTTGTTTTTGCTAAACAAATGTTAAGAAGTGTTAAGAAATGTTAAGAAATGATAAGCAAATGTTTCGATTCTACTAAGCTTACGGTTATAGGCTCATAAGAGAAGCCCGCTATGCTAGATTCATACATCTGATAGGGGGATGAAGGAGAACATGAATAAAATACGAGTGGGCGTATTGTTCGGCGGTTGTTCTACGGAATATAAAGTGTCGTTATCCTCAGCAGCCGCTGTTCTGGAGCATTTAAATCGAGATAAATATGATGTCGTCATGATCGGTATTACGAGAGACGGACGCTGGTATAGATATAACGGGGACCTAACAGACATTCGGGAGGATCGCTGGAGCAGCCAGTCTGCCCAGTGCGTCCCGGCTGTTCTATCTCCGAGCAAAGAAACGAGAGGACTCATTGAGCTTGTGCATACGGAATTTCACATCACAACGTTAGATGTCGTATTCCCGGTTTTGCATGGTAAAAATGGCGAGGATGGCACCGTGCAGGGGCTGCTTGAGCTGTCGGGCCTGCCATTCGTAGGCTGCGGCACATTATCCTCTGCCATTTGCATGGATAAAGCGGTGGCCAAAAATGTAGTCCAAGCTGCCGGACTGGAGGTACCGCCATCGATTACCGTCCTGGCTGGCGATTCCATTGCCGAAGCAGTGGGGGCAGCGGCGAAGCTGGGCTTCCCGCTTTATGTGAAGCCTTCCAGATCCGGTTCCTCCATCGGGATAACGAAAGCTTACACAGAGCAAGAGCTGATAAGCGGCATTGAGGAAGCTTTTTCCCATGACGGAAAAGTTGTAATCGAGCAGCATGTGAATGGCTTTGAGGTGGGCTGCGCTATACTTGGCGATGCCTCGCAGCCCATAATCGGCGAAATCGATGAAATTGCGCTGACGGGAGAGTTTTTTGACCATGAAGAAAAATATTCGCTAGGCACAGCAGCCATTCATCTGCCTGCCCGCATCCATAAGGATATGGCGGACAAAGTGAAAGCTATGGCGCTAAGGATTTATAGCGTACTGGGGTGCAGCGGGCTAGCAAGGGTGGATTTATTTTATGCGAGCGATGGGCGGCTCTTATTTAATGAAGTCAACACGCTTCCCGGTTTCACGGCGCACAGCAGGTATCCGAATATGATGAAGCATGCAGGCATTGACTTTCCTGAGCTGCTGGACCGTCTCATTGAGCTGGAGACAGCAAAGGCGGCATTATGATGGAAGCTATAAGCATAAGCCGCAAGCCCAGCGAGAGGAAGCATGAAAGGCAGCATGAAAGGCAGAAAGAAAGTCAGCTTGATAGGCAGCATGAATGCCGTATACAGGTGAACCGAGAAGACGTGCATAAAGGCTGCTTAATTCTAGTGAATCAGGAAAATCCGGTCAAACAAATTGTGCCCAGCCTCCGGTCATTGCCGGCAAGTATACGTAAGGCCAGCCATGTGCAGGAGCAGCGGATTATGCTTGATAAAATGTGCATCCAGCCATTGTCCGCGCTCTTGGAGGCGTGCCAGGCGGCGGACGATATTGCCGCAGTAAGCGGCTATCGTTCCAGAGAAGCGCAAGCCAAAATATATGCGGCTTCGCTAGAGGAAAATGGAGCGGCTTTCACATCGAGATATGTGGCCATTCCGGGGGCAAGCGAGCACCAGACGGGGCTTGCTGTAGATGTGGGGCTGTGCATGGGCGATATCGATTATATTTGTCCGACGTTTCCCGATGATGGCGCGAGCGGCAGGTTCAAAGCGCTTGCGGCAGAGTACGGTTTTATCCAAAGATATGAGGAAAGCAAGGAAGCCATTACGGGCATCGCTTGCGAGCCGTGGCATTACCGTTACGTGGGTTATCCGCATTCTATGCTTATGAAGCAGCTGGATTTGTGCTTGGAGGAGTACACGGCCTATATGAAGAGCTTCTCTTACCACAATGAGCATCTTTATGTGGAGGGGCGTTCTGCCTTCGTCGAAATTTATTATGTGGAAGCAGAGAAGCAGGTAACAACGGTACCTATTATTAGAGGAGATAGCTATCAACTATCCGGCAATAATCAGGACGGCTTTGTTGTGACAGTATTTCATCAGAAGGGCGATGGAAGCTGTGAGTAAATTTGGCTATGGCGGTATGGACTATTTCAAGCTGGCTGCTGCGACTCGAAAGCCAGCTCTGCATCGAGCATGGACAGAAATCAATCTCGATCATTTAGTGCATAATCTCAGGCAGTTTAAAAAGGTTGCCCAAGCAGGCACTCAAATCATGGCGGTGGTCAAAGCGGACGCATACGGTCATGGCAGCATCCCGATTTCAAGGAAGCTTAATGAAGCGGGCGTTCGCTCCTTCGCTGTTGCAGCAATTGATGAAGGCATAGCCTTGCGCAAAAAAGGGATCAAAGGCGATATCCTCATTTTAGGCTATACGCCGTTGCATCGTCTTCAGGAGCTGCGCCGCTACAAGCTGGTACAGACCGTTATTAATGCAGATGATGCGGAGAGGCTACAGTCTTTTGGAAAGAAAATAAAGGTGCATATTAAAATCAATACGGGCATGAATCGGCTGGGTGAACATTACAACGACATGGAGCGTATACGGTCGATGTATCAGCATAAAAATTTGCAAGTTATGGGCACATTCAGCCACCTCACGTCTGCGGAAAGTCACCGCAAGGAGGATGTGGATTTTACGAGGCTTCAGTTAGAGCGATTCGACAGCGTGGTCAATCAGCTCCTAGCAGATGGCGTAAATCCGGGCATCACCCATATCCAGAGCAGCTACGGCATTTTAAATTATCCGGATCGAGGTTATGGAATGGTTAGGCCAGGCATCGCCCTGTATGGCATCCTGAGCCAGGATAACGACCGCGTGCATGCTAACGTCGAGCTGCGTCCGGTTTTGTCACTGAAAGCGACCGTTACGTTGGTCAAGAGCATTCATGCAGGCGAGCCCGTCGGATACAATGGCTGCTACACGCCTTCACGAGACAGCAAAATCGCAACGGTATCGATTGGCTATGCCGACGGCATTCCGCGCGAGCTGTCCCAAAAAGGAGGTTGTGTACTCATACATGGCCAGCGGGCTTTAATAGTAGGGAAAATCTGCATGGATCAGTTGATGGTCGATGTGACTTCGATAGCCGGGGTTCAGCAAGGGGATACGGCAACGCTGATCGGACAAGATGGCAAGGAGAGCATAACAGCCGGAGAAATCGCCAAGCGAGTTGGAACGATAACGAATGAAGTGGTTAGCACACTCAGCAGCAGAGTGGAAAATGTGTATATCTCTAACGCTTTAGGCGTGGAGAGGGCTAAATCATATGCGCAAATAAAGAGAAAGACGAAGCTGCTTTATTAATAATTAATGGACTGTTCACAAGGAGCAGTCTATTTTTTGTTTTTTCCAAAAAAGGGAATGATATAATCATGATATAGATTTAATATTCGAGTAGAGCATAATAGAAAGGTGAATAAGATGAGGGCGTATATTCGGAAAAATAGCGATAATGAAATTGCGAGCCATAATTTTTATGCCGCTTTTGACGGATTCAAGCAAATGGGTTTTGAAATCCATTATTTTGAAACGGTCAGCGAGCTGTCAGGAAATCAAAAAGAAGACATCGTCGTTGGTTATGTGAATGAAGTAAGAAAAGCTCTTTTTAAACATAACATCATAACGCCTGAAATGGATTATCCTGAGGAGCTTGAAGGCTACTTGGGCAGAAAAATATGGACATCTAAATTAAGCGCGATAGCAAACAATCCAGACAGCTGGAACATATTTATAAAGCCAATAGAGGACAAAAAGTTCACTGGCGTCGTTGTTCGCGGGACAAAGGACTTAGTAGGCTGCGGCACATACGGTGAAGATCCTGATATATTATGCTCGGAGGTCGTCCATTTTGTAACGGAATGGAGATGCTTCGTCAGATACGGGGAAATATTAGATATACGCAGGTATAAAGGCGACTGGAGAATGCATTTTGACTATAAAGTCGTTGAAAAGGCGGTTGCACAGTTCACCTCCGCGCCTAAAGGATATGCGATAGATTTTGGCTTAACGGATAAGGGGGAAACCTTGTTAATAGAAGTGAATGATGGATATGCATTAGGGCATTATGGACTATTTTCCGTCGATTATGCGAAGCTTTTGATGGCGAGATGGGCAGAGCTGACCGATACTAGAGATGAATGTGATTTTTAATCCAATAAAGTGCAGGCAACTGAAAAGGAGTGTGCCGAAAATCAGCATCATCTGCTACGTTTCAGGGGGCTCCTTGCACAAAGCTAGAGTTGGCGGACACAGCAGCCGCTATATCAACAGAATCCGGGTTAAGGCACAACTGGCGGACTCAGGAGCCGTTAATGCGTTGCAAAAAGCCATTTTGACGGGAGTATTGGGGCAATAGCGGATTTCCTGTCCCCTTACAGCCTAAAATCGGAGAAAAAGCCAAAATAGTGGATCCTCAGTCCTTGAAAAAATGAGGAAGGTTCCCGAGCGTCCCCAACGGTGCGGTTTCAGCGACGAACGACTGAATATTGCCTGAATCAATAATAAAATTCGTCATCTTTACCAGCGAATCGGCGTTGTTGAAGATGCTTTTTTTGTCCGACATTGGCCCCTGTTACCCTGCTTTCGCCATGAAGAGCTATCATTTATAATCGCTACCTCTGGCAAATCAAGCGTTTCATTGTTATACTGAGTCTGCATCTGTCTATTCCATTGGTTGCACAGCAGGTCTGTCAATTAATGCAGGCGTAGGAGATGCTTTTTCATTTTTTAAAATATAGGAAAGCATATGATTTCGCCATACTTTCTCTATATTTCTCGGAATGAAACGCGCCGCGCCGCCAGAGGACGGCGAGAGCCGTTTCACCTTGGCTGGATTTATGCAGCAAGCAACGGTCTCGATTTTGAGCCAACCATAAAGGAGTGATTTTTTGAGCAAGGCGAAGGGCAAGGGTGGAACAGGCAGAGGAACGGACAAGAAGGGCTGGAATCGGTGGCAGGCTAGTGCCAATAAAGCCAAAAACGCGCCTAAGCCTTATAAAAGCAAAGGGACTAAAAACCAGGATGGAGCCGCTGCTTCAAGTACTCAAAAAGGCGAGAAACCCAGCGTTTAGCCCAAAAATAAAAAACATAAACGTTCTATATATTAACGCATAGCATGAATGATGATATTATAGAAGTAACTGAAATCTTGGTCAGCAAGAAGCAGCGCTTTCCAGAAGGCTTTTTTTGAAAATATAAGACTTTATAAGTTTCACGCTTATAAATGAACTTATATTCCACCTGCGAAACGGAAGCCTTGCCGCCAAAGGATGGCTTCAGCTGTTTACGCTTGAGTGTTTAAAAGGTTTTTAAAAAGATCAGACTCCATGTATAGGGATTTTGCATGGGCCTGGAGTCGATCGCACAAATTGAAGGAGTGGTAATCTGAGAAAGCAAAAACCAATGTCATTTGACGACCTGTTGAAGGAACTGCAGGGACAGAAAACAAACCAGGAAGATCCGAACGAGGTATCCTTAAACGAGCTGTTTAACGATGCATTTATGAGCAAGCATTCCAGCAGCAGCAGCTTTGGGCAGTTTTTGGAGAAAGGCAATTTTCAAGCAGAGACGCATGAGGAGATCGACAACATTCCTGATGAGCTGTTTGATCGCCATGTTGCGCGCGAGACCGAGTTTGCAGATTGGAAATCCATGCTCGATACAGCCACGAAGACATATAAAGGCAAAGCTTAGCTTAAGCGGCAACATGAAATAGGCTGTTAATGGATAGATGAGATGAACCCACACGCCATGCTTGGTGAGTTCGTCTCATTAATTTGGCCTATGCTATGGTGCAACAGAGCGGGCAAGGCGAAGCCAAGGTCGTCTATGCAAAAGGATGGATGACTGCGACGCCTGCACGTAGCCCCACAGCCCCGGGCCTCTTCAGCCCAGCTGCCACCACGGAAAATACGGTATGGACCATATACTTCCGCATCATATAAATCCTCTTCCCTCTATAGATTAATATTTTCAATCCCTCACAAAATTTTGCCCTTCCTATAGGTACGAGGCGTACAGCCAATTTCCCGTTTAAACATGCTGCAAAATTGCGCATCATTGGCAAAGCCGGCATCGGCGGCAATTTCAGAAATATGCATCTGGGTACCTGTTAGCAGCGATTTTGCATATTCCAGACGTTTTAGCAAAATATACTGGAGAGGCGCGATGTTGTAGCGTTCCTTAAAAAGGTGGCGGAAGCGGTCATAGCTATAACCAGACATGTCAGCTAGCAGCTCAACGGTGAGCTTCTGCTTATAATGATCATCCATATATTGCAGCACATATTTGACCCGATCTTCTGATGGATGGGGTGTTTTTCGGTTTCCAAAAATTTGCTGAAGCGGCGGAAGCAGCTCATTGAGGAGAGCATTCAGCGATTCGCTGTCGGTTCTCGGACGGATGAAAAATTCCTCTTTTATGCGCCATAAATGCTTTAAAATCGTATGGCTCGCATCGTCGTCATAAACCCCGCTTAATCCTTTTAATTCCACATCAGGAGCGTTAAAACCAATGAACAGCACCTCGCCCTCCAATTCATGAATCTCGCTATGAATATGCCGAGGAGCGATGAGGGCAATCGTATGCTCTTTAAAGCGATATTTACGGCCTGCAATGACGGTTGGACCCATACCGCGAATGTAATAAACAAGCTCGTAGCACTCATGCTGATGAGGAGGGATGTTAGTATTTCTCTCATGTATGTCATTTGCTAAATACAATAATCGATTCATAACAGCCCTCCTTCGCGTGTATATAGCCGAATCGTATAAAAAGTTGACCGAATCGAGATAATTATTTGATTTCGAATTTGATATGATCGTATCATCCCGAACAAGCTATTCAGAAAGCGTACCTTTATTATAACCTATTTATTTTCTACATTACACTTGGGGTAAGCATTCTTTTCAGGAGAGCAGGCGCGGGCGGCTAGTTTCAAAGGGAACACGTCTTTTAATCGACAGAGAGTGGGGGAACAGAGAATGAAGAAAAATGTGATGGCATTACTCATGGTTTCGGTTCTATTGGTGCTGGCAGCTTGTGGTGGAGGAAATACGGGGACAAGCAGCGGCAATTCAGCTGGCTCAGGCAGTACAGGCGGGGATAAGAAGCTGAAGGTTGTTCTGCTCGTAGCAGGTACACTCGGCGATAAATCTTTCTTTGATGCAGCGAACAAAGGATTGGCGCTTGTTAAATCCGAATTGGGCGCAGATACGAAAGTGATTGAAATGGGAACAGACAAAACGAAGTGGGAACCTACTTATCAAGATATAGCAGCGCAGGACTGGGATATTATCATCTCCGGCGGATCTGAAATTACCGAGATGTTTAATGCGACAGCAGAAACGTATCCTGACAAAAAATTCATCAACTACGATACGGATATTGAAGAAACACCGGCTAACGTATATGCGATGTCTTACGCAACGAATGAGGTTTCCTTCCTTGCTGGCGCAGTAGCCGCGATTGCGACGAAATCCGATATTCCAAATGCGAACAAAGATAATGTGATTGGCTTTGTCGGCGGCATGGACATTCCCGGCATTAATGCATTCCTGGTTGGTTATATCCAAGGGGCACAATACGTCGATCCTGCCATTAAGGTAGCCGTTTCCTATGCGGGCGATTTCGTTAACCCGGCGAAAGGCAAGGAGCTGTCGCTCATTCAGTACAATTCTGGTGTCGACGTGATTTTCAACGTGGCTGGCGCGACGGGCCTGGGCATCTTCGATGCAGCGAAAGACAAGAAGCGTTACGCGATTGGCGTTGACTCCGACCAAGGGTCCCTGCTTCAGGAAACGGATAAAGAAAAAGCGAATCTGATCATGACGTCTGCTATTAAAAAAATCGATACCTCTATTCTTGGCGCAGTGAAGAAAACGCAAGAGGGCACACTCGAATATGGACAACGCCAAGTGCTCAGCTTTGATCAAGATGGCGTAGGCATTGCTGAAAATGACATTTACAAATCGATCTTCACGGCTGATATGCAGAAGCAAGTAGAAGATATCAAGCAAAAGCTGGCTAAACAAGAAATTAAAGTAGACAACGCGATGGGTATGGAAACTTCGCAAATCGAAGCCATCCGCAACGCGGTTAAACCATAATAACGATCCGCAAAGCTTAGTGCAGTTGGTCATTCTTCTCTTTCCATCAGGAAGAAGGCCAGCTGCCTCTTTATAATGACCTCCGAAAGGTAAAGGGGTTTTACGATGATGCCGAATCAGCTGCTCGAAATGAAAAATATTACGAAGGTTTACCCGAACGGGGTTGTCGCCAACCAGAAGGTGCAGTTTACGCTGGCCGAGGGCGAGATTCACGCAATCGTTGGTGAAAATGGCGCCGGCAAATCCACGCTGATGAAAATGATGTTCGGCATGGAAGAGCCGAGCGAAGGCGAAATCATTCTTCGGGGCAAGCCGGTAAGGCTGGCTTCGCCGCAGGATGCAATAGATCATGGCATCGGCATGGTCCATCAGCATTTTATGCTGGTGCCGTCATTCACCGTTGCGGAAAATATGGTGCTGGGCATGGAGCCAAAGAAGGGCGTCAGCATTAATTACAACGAAGCGGTGCGAATGACAGAGGAGATGAGCAAAAAGTACAATCTGCTCGTTAATCCGAAGGCGAAGGTTGAGGACCTCAGTGTCGGCATGAAGCAGAAGGTCGAAATTTTGAAAGCTCTGCTGCGTGGTGCGGAAATTCTTATTCTTGATGAGCCGACCGCCGTACTGACCCCGCAGGAAACCGAGGAGCTGTTCCGCGAGCTGACGCAGCTTAAGCAGCAGGGGCATACGATCGTGTTTATTTCCCATAAGCTGAAGGAAGTTAAAGCGATTTGCGACCGGATTACGATTATGCGCGCTGGCAAAAGCGAAGGTATTTTTTGGACGAAGGATGTTACCGAGCAGGAAATTTCCAAGCTGATGGTCGGCCGTGACGTTGTGCTGAGGTATGACAAGGAGAAGAAGCCTTACGGGGCGCCAATCCTTTCCGTTACTGATTTTTCATTGGCGGATGAAACGGGCAAGGCGCTGCTGGACAAGGTAGCGTTCAAGGTGCGTGGCGGCGAAATCGTTGGTATTGCTGGAGTCGAGGGCAATGGGCAAACTCAGCTTGTTGAAGCTTTAACGGGCAGTTTGGCTGTGCGCAGCGGAAATGTGGCTGTTAAAGGCACGGACATTCAAGGCTATGATATCCGCAAAATTCGCTCGCTCGGCGTTTCCTATATTCCGGAGGATCGCATGCGCCAAGGGGCAGCCAAAGACGCAAGCATTTCCGATAATTTGATTTCTACGCAATACAATACGAAAGCGATGAACAAGGGCCTCTTTTTGAGGAGTAAAAAAATAGCGAAGCTTGCGGCCACTCTCATTGAGGAGTTCCGCGTGCGCTGCTCGGGCCCGAATCAGCCGATAGGCATGCTTTCGGGCGGCAATATGCAGAAGGTCGTCGTCGCTCGTGAATGCTCGACAGCGCCGGATTTGCTCATTGCCGAGCAGCCGACACGCGGCGTCGATATTGGGGCAGCCCAATTTATTCACCAGAAGCTGATTGAGCTTCGGGATGGAGGCAGCGGCGTGCTGCTCATTTCCGCAGATTTGAATGAAATATTGGAGCTGAGCGACAGCCTGCTCGTCATGTATGAAGGACAAATCGTCGCTTATTTGGAAGAGCCGTCAATGGTAAGCGAGGAAGAGCTCGGACTGTACATGCTGGGCCTTAACCGGCAGGACGAGCAGCAAATCAGGAGGGCCGTGGAAGCATGAAGGTAAAATATTTTGAAGTCATCCGAACGACAGCGGTCATTCTGATTGCGCTTGTTCTCGCTTTTATTATTATTTCCATTGTCAGCGAGCAGCCGCTGGAGAGCATTCGCATCTTCCTGTGGGAGCCGCTGAATACGAAGGGGCATATCGGCAACGTCATTGAAATGGCGA
This sequence comes from Paenibacillus sp. JT22N15, assembly GCF_059383755.1. NCBI lineage: Bacteria > Bacillati > Bacillota > Bacilli > Caryophanales > Paenibacillaceae > Paenibacillus > Paenibacillus sp. JT22N15. The sequence goes on from NZ_JBXENV010000006.1 coordinate 191,497, forward strand.
TTCCGCTCATGTTCACAGGACTTGCGGTATCGCTGCTGTTTAAAGCGAATTTGTTCAATCTCGGAGCGGAAGGGCTCTTTTATTTTTCCGGGGTAGTTGCAGCGTCGCTTGCGATTCATCTTAGTCTGAACAGCTTTGTGCATCCGATTGTGGCCATCCTTGCTGGGTCGCTCGTCGGTGCGGTGTTATCCGCTATTCCAGGTATTCTCAAGGCTAAATGGAATGTAAATGAGCTCGTCAGCTCGCTGATGTTCAACAATATTTTGTTTGGCATCGGGCTTTATATTTTGAACTATAAGCTGCGCGATGCTCAGGCCTTTGCAGCCGTATCCTTCAAGTTCGAGAAAACAGCGATGCTCACCAAGCTGATACCGGGCACGCGTATTCATACGGGGCTGATTATCGTGCTGGTGCTGATCGTAGCGGCGCATTATTTTCTATACAAAACCAAATGGGGCTATGAGCTGAGAATGACGGGGGCCAATCGCGAATTTGCGGGCTATTCCGGCATGAAGACGGCCAAGGTCATCATTATCGTACATTTAATTGCTGGCTTTATTGCGGGCATGGGCGGCTCGGTCGAGGTGCTGGGCATGTACAATCGCTTCCAGTGGTCGTCGCTGCCGGGCTACGGCCTGGATGGTGCGCTAGTAGCGATGCTGGCGAAAAATAACCCGTTTTCGGTCATTGGCGCAGCGCTCTTCCTGGCTTATATCCGAATCGGAGCCGACCAGATGGCGCGTTTCTCCGATGTGCCGGCAGAAATGATTTCAATTGTGCAGGCCATTATTATTTTGCTGATTTCGGCAGAGCAGTTTTTGAAGTTCTGGAAAAATCGGATGCTGCTCAAGGAGGCACAGCGTAATGTCTAGTTTGTTTGATGTCATTTTCACGACTGAATTTGCGTTTTCTGTCCTCCGGGTAACGACTCCGATTTTGTTCGCGGCACTAGGAGCACTCATTTCCAATCGTGCGGGCATTATCAATATTGGACTTGAGGGCATTATGCTGGTGGCGGCCCTTTCAGGAGTTGTAGTCAGCGCTTATACGGGCAGCTCATGGGTTGGGCTGCTGGGCGCGGTAATGGCGGGCACGCTTATTTCCGGCATACTGGCTTTTTTCACCCTGCATTTCAAGACGCATATTATTCTCGGCGGGGTCGCGATCAATATGTTTGCCTCCGGGGGAACCGTATTTATTTTGTATTTGCTAAGCGGGGACAAAGGCTCCTCGACCTCGCTTCCGAGCAAGGTGCTGCCTAGCGTGGACATTCCGCTGCTTAAGGATATTCCGGTGCTGGGACCGATTTTCTCCGGCCATAATGTATTGACCTATATGTCGATTATAGCGGTTTTTGTTGTGTATTATATGCTGAAAAGAACGCCGCTCGGCCTGCGCATTCGCTCAGTCGGCGAAAATCCGCAGGCTGCCCAGTCCGTAGGGGTCAGCGTAGTGAAGGTGCAGTATACGGCGCTGCTGCTGAGCGGCTTTTTCGCAGGACTTGGCGGCGCATATATGTCGATGGGCTACCTGTCGCTGTTCACGCGGGATATGACCGCCGGACGGGGCTGGATTGCGATTGCCGCGGAATCGATGGGACGGAGTACGACGGTCGGCACAACGCTGACATCGCTATTGTTCGGCGCGGCGGATGCGCTGGCCAATGCGCTTCAGGTGCTTAAAATTCCGGCAGAGCTAATCGGCACACTCCCATACGTCACGACCGTTATCGGTCTCATCGTATACGCCGTCAGCGAATCCCGTAAGAAGAATAGGAAGCTTAAAGCGAAAGTGAAAGGATGATTAACACGATGGCTAGACCGATTATTATCGACTGTGATCCCGGGCATGATGACGCGATCGCTATTTTGCTCGCACTTGCCAATCCACAGCAGTTGGAGGTAAAAGCGATTACGACGGTTGGCGGCAATCAGGTGCTGGAGAAAATTACGAACAACGCACTGAAGCTGCTCAGCTTTATAGATAAAGATATTCCGGTGGCGAAAGGCGCGCCCGGACCACTGCTAGGCAAGCTCGTAACCGGAGAAGAGGCGCATGGCGATTCGGGCATGGACGGCCCAGATTTGCCGCCTTCCCGGTTCAAGCCGGTCAATAAACATGCGATTGAGCTGATGGTCGAAATTATCCGTTCCTCGGAGCAGAAGGTAACGCTCGTGCCGATCGGCCCGCTGACGAATATTGCGCTGCTGCTCAAAGGCTTCCCTGATGTAAAAGAGAACATCGAGCAGATTTCCCTAATGGGCGGAGGCATCAGCTACGGCAATGTAACGTCAACGGCAGAGTTCAACATTTACGTGGACCCGGAGGCTGCACGAATTGTGTTCGAATCGGGCGTGCCGATTACGATGAGCGGTCTGGATGTGACCGATAAGGCGGCTATTTATCAAGAGGATATTGATGCGCTGAAGCAGCGCGGCGAGGTTTCGCATATGGTGGGCGAGCTGCTCGACTTTTATTCCATCTACAGCCGCAAGCTGGGCTTTGAGGGCAGCTCGCTGCATGATCCGTGCGCAATCGCTTGGCTGCTTCGACCAGAGCTGTTCCAAAGTGAAAGCTATTACGTCTCGATTGAGACGGACGGCAGGGTGACGAGAGGCATGACCGTAGCAGACCGCCGCAAAAAAACCGATGAAACGGCGAATGTGCAGGTGCTGATGGATGTGGATCGTGAAGCCTTTATTAAGCTGATTTTTGACGCTCTGGCTGTACATGATGAGAACGCCAAAGCTCGGAAAGGGCAGGCTTAATTATGGCAGGCTGGGATAAGCTTCAGGAAATTGTCCGTTTCGAAATCATTCAGCGCGGGGAAGAAGGCTGCAACGTAGACGGGTTTGCGGAAAAGCTGGCTGCGGCGGGTGAAAGCCATGACGCGCTTATGGAGATTTATAATGAGCTGTCTGCACTGGAAGTGAGCGCGGATTTTCCTTATGAGGAGCCTTCCGATTTGGAGGCAATCCGCAGGCTGCGCCCCGAAGGCCCGAGAGCGCTGGCAGCGGATTTAACCGATGAGCAGTGGCTGGACAAGTTTTACGGTGCTTGGCTCGGACGCAGTGTTGGCTGTGCGCTAGGCAAGCCATTGGAGTTTTGGGACTATTTGTATGGCAAAGACGGCCGGCCAGGCTGGGAAAATATTGAGCTGTGGTTTCGCGGCGCTGGCGCTTGGCCGATTAAAGGTTATACACCGGGCGAATCGACGGCAAAAGAGCAGTATGGGCTGGGGCTGAATGATTGGTCGCCCATGAGCACAAGCGAGACCATTCAGTATATGGAGAGCGATGATGACATCCGCTATACGGTACTGGGGCTGTTACTGCTTGAGCAAAAAGGGCTCGCTTTCGACTCTTGGGACATCGGCAAGCTATGGCACAAAAACCTGACCTACAGCCAGGTTTGTACAGCGGAGACGCAGTCTTATTTGAATTTTGCTCATGAGACCTCTCATCTGAATGGGGACAAGCCTGCCGATTGGGCTGAACGCCTGGAGCGGGTGCGGATGCATATGAACCCTTACAGAGAGTGGATTGGCGCGCAAATCCGTGCGGACGGGCTCGCTTACGGCGCAGCCGGAAAGCCGGAGCTGGCTGCGGAGCTTGGCTGGCGCGATGCGTCGTTCTCGCATGTGAAGAACGGCATCTATGGCGAAATGTTCGTTGCGGCGATGATTGCGGCTGCTTTCGTTGAGAAGGACAGCAAGCGAATTGTCGAGATTGGCCTCAGCGAAATCCCGGCAACGAGCAGACTGGCTTATGATGTGCGCAAAGCGGTTTCCATTGCGGAGAAAGCAAGCAGCGACCGCGAGCTGGTGAGCCAAATTTGGGAAGCCTTCAGCCATTACGATGCAGTGCACACGAACAATAATGCAGCACTTGTTGCGGCGGCGCTCGTGTATGCAGGCGATGATTTCGAGAAGGCTGTGACGACGGCCGTCTATGGCGGTATGGATACGGATTGCAATGGCGCGACGGTTGGCTCGATTATGGGTGCGAAGCTTGGCGCGAAAGCGCTGCCGAAGTCATGGATTGATCCGCTGAATGACACGCTGTATGCGGAGCTGAGCGGCTTTCATCCGATTGCGATCTCTGAGGTTGCACGGCGGAGCTATAACGTTTTTCGGAAAATGGAGGCGGAATTGAATCATTCCTAATATAGCGAAAAAGGCATTGGAGGACGTTGTCCCTCCGGTGTCTTTTTTTTATGGAAAGGGCCGCCTAATAGAAATCATATTGACAGTGAAATCTTGGAAATGATAGAATTCATATTAATCCCGGTTGTTAACTTAGTTTTTGAAAGTTCAAACCATATCGTTGTATGAATCTTGCCAATTGACAGCGCTAAATAGGAGTGGGATAATAGCTTCGACTCTACCAATATTGGGTGATTTATACAATGTGAATAAGGGAGATATGTTTCAATGAAAATTCATCTGCCGCTAGCTGATTCACCTATTTATGGCTATTTGCACCACGCGTATTTGTTCGGTATTATTGGACATTCCGAGAGCTTCCAACCGTGGATGCACAGCTATTACACCCAATTATTTTGCGCGAAGGATTTCGTAGAGCTAGCTTGTCCAGTGAATTTTTACCAGTTGGATAATTGCCCGCTGCGTGATACCCAGGCGATATCCCGTTCACTCGTCATTTCCTTAACGGACATCCATCGCTTCATTCAAACGAGTCTTGAACAAGGCTATCATGTTCTCTCTTTCATCAACGAGTATTACATGCCCTACAGCGACTTTTTTGGGGTGAGAAATTTCACGCATGATTTGTTAATCAGCGGGTACGATAGCGAGCAGCAGAGCTATCTGGTGACCAATTTCGTGGACGGCAAATATCAGACCTTCTCCGTTTCCTATGACGATTATGAAAACGCATTCAATAATGCAGCCTTTTTTGACGAATACGGCAATTACGAAGAATATAAGACACGAATTTGCTTATACCGCGCTACCGACCACAAGTATGTGTTCACGGCGGATTCCGTTCTCTATTTTCTGGAGGACTACCTCAGCGCCACGAATCGTCTGAAAACCATATTTGCCAATGAGAGCAATCTGGCCTTCGGCATGGACGTGTATCGGTACATAGCGGAGGAGCTAGTGAAAGTAACCGATGGAACCCGAGAGCCTGACGGGCGGCCGCTGCATATTTTATGGGAGCACAAGAAGTGTATGCGGGCGAAAATCGAATTTATGCTGGCCCAAGGCTACATCAAGGACGAAACGCTGTTATCTGGTTATGAACCAATCGAGCGGGACGTCAACCTGCAACGGGTGACTCTCATGAAATATAGACAGACCCATAACAATGACATCCTTCATACGATTAACAGTAATCTGAACCGGATTAAAGACCGGGAACGAGAGGTTCTTAACCGTCTGCATGACGAAATGCTAGCTTGCAAGAGCTATTTTCCGACAACGGATTGGGTGCGAGTTTAGAGCGAGTTCAGAACGGACATAAAATATGATTCATAAGGAGCGTTAATGATGGCTAATGTACAAACGTTTAAGGCAACAGCGCATTTACAGGATGGGGTTAAAGTGAAAGCGACAGCGAGACAGTTCGAATTGACTATTGATGAGCCGAAGAGCCTTGGCGGGACAGATACGGGGATGAATCCTGTGGAAGCGCTGCTTGCCTCATTAGGCGCATGCCAGTCTATTGTGGCCCGGGTGTATGCCCCTAAGTTTGATGTGAAGCTTGACGATTTCCAGGTTGAGGTTGAAGGCGATTTGGATCTCGATGGATTTTTCAATAAAAGCGAGGTTCGTCCGGGCTATTCCGACATTCGCTATACGTTCAAGATCAAAACAGATTCGCCCAAGGAAAAGGTAGATGCCTTCGTTCAATTTTTGGAGAGCAAATGCCCAGTGGGGGATACTCTTGCCAACCCGGTTCAGATGAAATTAGAGCAGATTATTATTGAAAATACAGAGACAGCTGCGCTGTAGGCTGTTTGCACTATTATTGTAAAAAAATATAAGGCCCGTGGTCTCCTAGGAGATGACGGGCCTTATCTAGGTTGTGTGTGCAAGTCGGAGCCACTCGCTGCTGCTTGCCTACAGCTTATTTCAAACCAATCTCGTCTGATGACTCTAGGTTTGTGAAACGCAGTATGCGATAGCGGCTGGAAACACTGTGGCTGGCAGTACGGTTGCTGAGAGTACTGTTTCTGGAAGTACGTTTGCTGTGCGTGCTGTTGTTGGAGTACTGTGGCTGAGAGCACGCAGCTCTGAAAGCACTCTCCTTTTTTTGAAGGACTCAGATTCCGCTATTCTGGCTTTTGCTCCGATTTCTGGCCGCATGCGGACAGGAAATCCGCTATTGACCTCCTCAACCCGTGAAAATGGCTAATAGTTGCGCATTAGCGGCTCCTGAGTCCGCCGCCTGTTCCATAACCGTGATTCTGCTGAAATAGCGGCTGCTGTGTCCGCCAGACCTGTCTTTGTGCAGGGAGTAAACACCTGAAGCGAAGAGCATGAATCTACCTCATGTCTTTGTTTAAGGTCTAATTGCTGATGAAAAATATGACTTTAATAGTATAATCAATAGTATACGTATATTCATTGAAACAACAAATGGAGCCCTTCAATGCTTTCCTTGCAATTTGAAGAAGATGTGAGTACAATCGCTTTTTTCGTTGTCTATATTACACTTATAATCAATCATACAGCCTGGGGCGCTATTAGGTTTGGTGTTATTGTATTTACTTTAATTATGTCTAATTTATGGAACTGATTTTTGAATGAATGAATGGAAAGGAGCTTAATGATGGACAGCAACCAAACGACGTTTGAAACGATCGACGAATATATCGCCGGCTTCCCGCAAGAAATCCAAGAGCTGCTGCAGGCGATGCGGAAGGTCATTAAAGAGGCAGCGCCGGAAGCGACGGAGAAAATCAGCTACCAGATGCCGACATTTGAGCTGCATGGCAACTTGGTACATTTTGCGGCGTTTAAAAAGCATATCGGATTTTATCCCGCTCCAAGAGGCATTGCAGCCTTCAAAGAGGAATTGTCCGTTTATAAAGGGGCAAAGGGCTCGGTTCAGTTTCCGCTGGACAAGCCGCTGCCTTATGAATTGATCAGCAGAATTGTCGCATTTAGAGTGGCTGAAAATACGAAAAAAGCACAAGAAAAGTTGAACAAGAAAAAATAAAAGGCATAACGCCGATAAGGAGTGAGAAATTAACGAGATGGATATTTCTCAGCAGCTACAGGACATTCATGACATTGAACAATCGCTACAGCTTGCTTTTCCAGCAGCGTATAAGGCATTTATGACAACGGATGAGGTTCAGTCCGCTAATCCTAATACAGAATACAACCTCGTCGATTTTAACGGCTATACCGCTTGGGGCATTCGGTTTATTAAGCTGGATGCTTCCTATCCTGAAAATCTTGAAGCGATAGCCGAGGTTGTCCTTCAGCCGCGCAAATTAATTCCATTCGCATGGAGCATCAGCAGCGGAGACTGGCTTATTTTTGATTATCGCGAGTCGAATGAGAGCCCTAGCCTTCTATATATTGATCATGAAATGGCTCTTTGTTTAGAGGATGCGGAATCGGAGGCGCAAAGCGAGAATACAACGGTTGAAGAGATGATGGAAGGTAATCTATCCGTTTTGTGCGAAAATTTCGAGATGTTTCATGCAGCTTTGAAGCTCGCGATAGACGAGACAGACGAGACGGACTTTGTAGATGAGATAGGCTCGACAGACGAGTCAGACGATGTAGATGCGATAGACTCGATAGATGAGACAGACGATGAAGATGAAGAGGGGAATCACGTACCCATCCCTGAAAATTAAACTGGAGCAGACTTCTGCGATAAAATGGTTTGCATGCAGAAGCTTATTTTTTTGATAGGACGGCTTGGGACGAAGAAAATGAGGGCGAGGTCATGCGCGAGGACTACCACGGTGGGGATGTCGAAGTGTATGCGCAATCGTTCGCCCAGTTTCTAGAGAAGCTAATCGACGAGCGTTCATAACCTTTTTGTAACAGCAGCTATTAGTTTTTAAAAAATAAGCGGAGTATAAGTTTCCCTCTTATACTCCGCTTATTTTTCACCGCGAAACGTTAGCTTTACCGCCAGAGGACGGCGACAGCCGTTTACGCTTGTTCAGCGAAGGATTGTCCGTTGGCAGCGAGCGCTTCCCGGATGATCCTTATTGCTTTAGGCCCGACCCCGTGCAGCTTCAGCACCTCCGCCTCGGTGAGTTTTGTGAATTGCTCCAGCTGCACGTATCCGGCAGCGGTGAGCGCGCGTGTTGCTGGCTTTCCGACATTGGGCAAATCGCCCGCCTGGTCTTGATCAGGCTTCTGATTAGATGCATCCACGTTCATCCCTCCTTCTAAATGTAGGCTTTCCTTGATACTTATCATTCGGGAAAGCCTTTATTATTTCCTTCCTTCCGATAGACACTTCGCATGATTTCACATCAACCATTGTGTGTGAGAATTATTATCACTTATAATAGGAGGACAAGAACAATCGATGGGGATCGACATGGGTGCATATTAGCAGCATGAGGAAAGGAAGGATAGGGCACTTTGAATCAGAGTGAGCATATATTGCTGTGGAACCAAGCCTCCATCCGCGTGATGGACGTGCGGCATACGATTATGGAGCGAGGGGAGGAGCTGCGTTCTTATCGACTGCCGGCGAGCGCTTTTTTGTATACGACTCGTGGTCATGCTGAAGTGCGGCTGGATGGCAAGACGGTGCTGGTGGAGCGTTTTCATATGCTGCATGGCGGGAAGGGCATGTGTCTGGACATTGTGCCGGATGATGGGTTGGAATACTACTTGATTTTGTACAAAGCGGTGTTGCCACTGCCGAGCCGTCAGGAACTGGTTCAGTTAATGGAGCAGCATAATCCGTTTCAACTGCAATATAGCTTTGTTTCCCGCCAGCCTATTGCTTTGCTCGATAAAATCCAGCGCATGGAGCGGGAATGGCAGCATCCGAACGTGCTGGATCAACTATATATTAAGACGATGTTCTACCAATTCATACATGAATTATTTCAGCAGCTATCCAATCAAGATATTCATGTGCAAAAAGCGGACTACGTCTCGCAAGCCATTCGCTACATGCAGGAGCATTACGCGAAGCGTATTGCGCTCGGCGAGCTTGCCGAGCTGCTGGATTGCAGCGTCAGCTATTTGTCCCGCAAGTTCAAGCAGACGATTGGACAAAGCCCAATCGACTATTTAATTGCGCTGCGCATCAGCAAAGCGAAGGAGCTTCTGCTTGGAACGGAGGCGACGCTGCAGGAAATTGCCGAAAGCGTCGGCTTTCCGGATGACAGCTATTTTAATCGCCTATTCAAAAAACATACTGGCATGTCGCTGGGGCAATACAAAGCGAAGGTTCAAAATAATCCTGTATCCGGTTCAAGATATGCCCTTGTCCCGCGAAGGCTCAAACGGTATAGTGAGTATGGTTATGAAAATCATTCTCACTACAAGGAAGAGGGGCCTTTATTTATGTACAGAGAATCAAGAATATCGATGATGGCAGCTGTGCTTATTTGCTTCACACTGCTGCTTAGCGCCTGCGGAGCAGGTACACCAAGCACGAACGCGACGACGAATCCAAGCTCCGCATCGCCAAGCAGCAATGCGGCAGCTGCTTCGCCAGCCGCTACCGATACGGCTACAGCGGACGCTTCCCGCATCATTAAGCATGCGATGGGCGAAGTGACTTTGACAGGGACGCCGGAGCGCGTCGTCATTTTGACGAATGAAGGAACAGAGGCGCTGCTTGCGGTAGGCATTAAGCCAGTTGGCGCGGTTCAATCATGGGTTGGTGACCCATGGTACGAGCATATTAAAGATGAAATGGTGGATGTGACGGTTGTAGGCGACGAATTGCAGCCGAACATTGAGCTGATTGCCAGCCTGAAGCCGGATTTAATTATTGGCAACAAGGTGCGGCAGGAGAAAATTTATGAGCAGCTGAACCAGATTGCACCAACTGTATTTGCCGAGGATCTGGCTGGCGATTGGAAAATTAACTTCAAGCTGTATATGCAAGCGGTGAATAAACAGGATGAAGGCGACAAAGCGATGGCGGATTTCGATAAGCGCGTCGCGGAGGTAAAAGCGAAAATTGGCGATAAAGCGGCAACAAAAGTATCCGTGGCCCGCTTCTCGGCTTCCCAAGTACGTATTTATCAGAAGCAGACGTTCTCCGGTGTGCTTTTAGATCAGCTAGGCTTTGCTCGTCCAGAATCACAGGATGTGGATTCCTTTATTGAAGTGATGTCCAAAGAAAGCATTCCTAAGATGGACGGGGACGTATTGTTCTACTTTGTAACAGAAGCGGCAGGAAAGACGGATGCGGCTAAAGTAGTGGAAGAGTGGATGAATGATCCGCTGTTCAAAAACCTTGATGTTGCGAAAAATAACAAAGTCGTTCAAGTAGATGAGGCGATTTGGAATACAGCCGGAGGCTACAAGGCGGCCAATCTGCTGCTGGATGAAATTGTTAAATATTTCGACATTCAATAAAGAGACTGAAATAAATGTGCAGGCTGACGTCATTTTTATTGGCGTCGGCTTCTTTTATTGGGAGGAGAAGGGATGTCTAAGTGGATGGAGAGACCAGGCAGCAAGCTTGTCGTACTCGCAGCGGGAGTTGTGATTCTGTTTATTTGCATGCTTGCGAGCGTATTGTTCGGGCTCCAGCAATTTGGCTTAAAAGATTTGTGGCTCGCCTACAGCCAGTTCGATGGCTCGAATGAGCATCTGATTTTGACCCATACCCGCATGCCCCGAGCGCTTATTGCGGCTGTAGTAGGAGCGAGTCTAGCGGTGGCCGGCGCCATTATGCAGGTGCTGACGCGCAACCCGCTTGCATCGCCGTCGATTTTCGGCATTAATTCCGGTGCGGTGCTGTTTATTGTCGTAGGGCTGGCCTTATTCGGCTCGTCGCTGACGATGAGTCATATGATTGGGCTTGCTTTTACGGGGGCGGCGGTCACGGCCGTGTTCGTCTATGCGCTTGGCATGCAGGGAAGAGGAGGCTTTGAGCCGATTCGGCTCACCTTGGCAGGAGCTTGTGTAGCGGCATTTGCGAGCTCGGTTACCTCTGGCCTTATTTTAATCAATAAGCAGTCGCTCGAATCGGCGTTGTTCTGGATGATCGGCTCCGTGTCAGGGAGAGAGCTGAACCATCTCGTGATGGTACTGCCGTACATAATCGCCGGGCTGCTGCTCGCGTTCCTGCTCTCGGGCTCCTTGAATGTGATGGCACTCGGAGACGAAAATGCGAAGGGACTGGGGCAGCGTCTCATGCTAATCCGCCTTCTATGTACGGCAGCTGTCGTGCTGCTTGCGGGAAGTGCCGTTTCTGCCGCGGGGCCGATTGCTTTCATCGGGCTGGTTATTCCTCATTTATGCCGGGCGCTGGTCGGAAATGATCACCGCTGGCTGCTTCCCTACTGCGCAGTGGCAGGGGCTTTGCTGCTGGTGGCGGCCGATCTGCTGTCCCGATTCGTGCTCCTGCCGAAGGAGGTTCCAGTAGGCGTTGCAACGGCGCTTATTGGCGTGCCGTTCCTGATTCATGTGGCGAGGAGGAAGAAATATGCCTAAGCAGCGCACAGGGAAAAATATTTCAATCCTGCTTACGTTAAGCATCGTGCTCGTTGGTTTAAGTATTTTATGCTTAGCTATGGGGAGCGTCGCTATTCCGGTTAAAGAAGTGCTGCTGTCGCTGCTTGGCCGCAATGCGGAGGACAGCGATTTAATTATTATGCAGTTCCGTTTGCCACGGATCATAGCCGCCTTGCTCATTGGCGCAGCGTTAGCGGTAGCAGGCTCCTTGCTGCAGGGCGTCATTCGCAATTCGCTGGCATCGCCGGATTTGCTTGGCATAACGGGCGGCGCGTCTGTCGCGGTCGTTGGTTTTATGACCTTGTTCACCGGCTACAGCATCCACTTCGTTCCGGTCATTGCGATTTTTGGCGCTTTTGTCGCAGCGGCGCTCAACTACGGCTTGGCCTGGAAAAAAGGCGTCTCCACGCTGCGGCTCGTGCTGATCGGCATTGGCATATCCACGGCGATGAGCGCCCTTACGATGTTTCTGCTCATAAGCGGTCCCGCTTATTTGGCCGCGCAGGTGCTGAACTGGATGACGGGCAGCATTTACGGCACGAACTGGTCGTATATTAAAGCGCTGTGGCCGTGGGTCGTTGTGTTTATTCCATTGGCGCTGCTTTTTGCCAAGGAATTGAATGTGCAGTCGTTAGGCGAGGATGTCGCGCGCGGCTTGGGAAGCCGGCTTCAGCTAAGCCGCTTGCTGCTGCTGTTCTTTAGTGTGGCGCTTGCCGGAGCGGCTGTCGGCATTGCCGGAACGATTTCTTTTATCGGGCTGCTTGCGCCTCATATGGCTAGAAGGGTTGCAGGCCATTCGTATGCAATGATCATCCCGGTGTCTGCGCTGCTGGGCGCGATCGTTTTGCTGCTTGCCGATTTAGCAGGGCGAATGCTGTTTATGCCGCTGGATATTCCCGCTGGTGTGTTTACGGCAGGAGTCGGGGCTCCGTTTTTTATGTATTTGCTGTTTAAACGCAAGGCTGGTGTTTAGGATTGTGAATGATAGCTAATCATTTTGCGGGCGCAGAATCCGCTAATCTAGTAAAGCGTCAAATGCCTCTCTGCTATTACTATAGTGGGCATTTGGCGTTTTTTATATCAGCTTAACCAGCTATTGACAATGCAAGGGTTTTTCTATATCGTTTTAATTGACATCAATGTCAATTAAAAAAAGAGGAGTTCGCAATGTCGCCACGTACAAAGGAACAAAATGAAGAAATTCGCAAGCAGAGGTCGCGAGAAATTTTGCAGGCTGCCATCGTTGTGTATGCGGAGAAAGGTTACGCCGCCTCCGAAATCGGAGAAATTGCTGAACGGGCTGGCTTGGCGCGCGGTCTGGTGTACCATTATTTTAAAAATAAGCAGAACTTGTTTCAAAAGCTTTACACGCACATGATGGACAGGACGGAGCAGTTTACGAAGTCTCATTTCGGGCAAGCGGGTTCAGCATTTGATTTGTTTGAAGGGTACGCTCGAATCGTGTGCAAGCAAGTTTTGGAAGAGCCTGCTGTTTCGCATTTTTATATGCGTATTAGTATGGATGTGTCTTATATATTTCCCGCCGAATCCTTTTCCCCGTTCGAATGGGTGAAAAGCTTCATGCAGCCTATGGAGCAGGCCATTGTGAGGGGCATTAGTGAACAAACCATTCGCTCTGGCAATGCCAGCCTTCTGGCCATGCAGTTTTGGGGTGCGATATCACAGGGAATGAGCTATTTAGAAAAGCGGCAGCAGGAGCTCGTAACGCAAGGGGCTACGCAGTCAGAAGTGCTAAAGCAGCTAGAAATGGTGCTTGAGCAAGTTATTGAATCGGCCTTGGCGGTTATTAAACCAAGCTGATTTTTTTTACTTTTTTCATTGACACTTATGATAGTCTAAAAAGGAGTGGTAAATGAATGGCGTTAGCCGTAATGAGCAAACAGGATTTTGATACCTTAAATGATGAAAGGCTTGGCTGGGCTTGCAGCAAGCACATTCTTCTGCAAATTCGCGGTAAAGATAGGCAGGCAAAAAACGAGGCGATGGCCGGGCTCAATGAGAGCCAGCGGGCGTTATGCATGTTCCGAGTGTTTTACGATCATGCCAAAAACTCGGTCAGCGAATATTATGGATGGGTTTCTCAACTGCTTGCCGAACCGGGCTATTGGTCAGGTGTGACCAGCGGACTGCAATTTTTTGGCGACAGCTCTATGCTGCGCTTGCTTGAGGAGACGAAGGAGATTTTCGAGGAGAGAAGAGTGAGGCTCGGCCTGCAGTGGAGCGATGCGGTTTTGAAAGATTTGGAGCAGGATCATGACCTTATGGCTGCGGCTAGCCGATTATTCTCACATTTAAATGAGATCGCACCGCAGAGCTTAAGGCTCATCCGTACGTACATTCAGGCGAATCCGCAGCAGTTTGTACAATGGGAGAACAGTGAGCTTTAGGCAGCGCTGTGGTGATGGGAAACGGTCAGCAGCTTGTATGGAAAAATAGCGAGGTTTAGGGCCGAAGCTTTCGCCAGTACGCCCAAGCTTTCATATAATCGTCCCAATCATGCGGATGATCGCGTGAGCAGCTTGCGCTTCCCACCAACGGAAAAACTTGATAGGATAATTATAAAGCTCTGATGGTGAGGGCGGCTAGCTTCAGACGGCAGGAGATGAGCGGATATGATTACTTTGCAATGTACGAAAAAGCTTGAAAGCGAGCTTGGGATGATGGATTTTGTGGAAGTGCCGACGGCGGGAGATCGGCTATTTGGCTGGCATGCCCATCTGTTTTTGCTGAATCGCCGGAAATGCGTGTTGATTATGAATAATGAGACCAGATATAATTTTGTGCTGAATGGCTTGAAAAAGCAGGATTTCAAACGGTTCCATGAGCTTGTAATCGAGAGCATCGCTGAAAATTTGCTTGCTGATAAGGCGGACAAGCAGGTGATAGAAAGCTATATGCAAAGTGCTAATTCTTTCCTCTTTACGAAAACCAGTGACCGCAGCATTATTAGTCAAATGAATGAAATGATACAGGTAATAAAGTATATGCAGCAGGATTTCTTGGATGCTGGCGGGGAAATAGATGCTCAAGGGCTGTATAATTTGAACCGTTTCTTAAATAAATTTGTCATGCTGAAATTGCCCTTGGCTTATTCGGGTGAAACGATGCTGGCGGCATTACATAGCCGGTGGCTATAGCTTTTTAATGTGCATTTGCAAGCTGTTGTTTGCTTGCCTGGAACAGAAGACCACTCCCAAAAGGGGTGGTCTTCTGTGCGTAAAAGACGGTAATTTATCTATTTTTATAAATTTTAGTTGGAAATAGAGGGATATGTTGGAAATTGTCGAATCTGTGTTTTAAATCTAGTTCAGGAGGCGCTTTGGTGTATATTGCACATATTCGAGAGAAAGACGGCAAAATTCAAACGGTCAAAGAGCATCTGATCGAAGTAAAGGAAGGCTGTGAGCAGCTTGGAGGCAAGATTGGTGCAAGCCATCTGGCGGGACTAGCTGGTTGGCTTCATGACCTAGGTAAAAATACGACTGCTTTTAAAAATTATATCCAGCTCGCAGTAGCAGCGGCGAATGATGGGGATACGAGGGCGCCGAAAAGAGGCTCTGTCGATCATTCGACCGCAGGCGGCAGACTGGTCTATCGCAGGTACCACAAGAAAAGCACGAAAAATACGGATAAGATGGCGGCAGAATGGATCGCCAACTGCATTATTTCCCATCATCAAGGGCTGCGGGATTTTATTGATCCGGGCAAAACATCGCCATTCTTAAAAAGAGTGGATGAAAAGAAGGAAGCAGACATTGAGCAGGGCTATGAGCAAGCCAATGCGGTTTTCTTCGAGCAGCATACCGAGGCTGAGATGGATGCGTATTTTGCCAATGCAGCAGCCGAGCTTGAACAGCTTATAGCGGTTATGCAGAAATATAAACTGCCGAGAATCACCTGTTCGCTGCTGATCAAGTACATTTTCAGCTGCCTGATTGACGCGGACCGAACCAATTCGCGGCAGTTTGAAGAGGAGGAAGCAGCGGAAGCAGCTGAGGATCATGCTCCATTTTTCAAGAGAAGCTACAAGGCTTTAATGAAAAAGCTGGACGAAATGGACGAAGCGGAGGACGCCGACCATCCGATTAACCGCCTGAGACGGGAAATGTCGCTGCAATGTGATACTTTTGCGCTTCGTCCGTCAGGTATTTACACGCTGTCCATTCCTACAGGGGGCGGGAAGACGCTGGCGAGCCTGCGTTACGCGCTAAAGCATGCGATAGAGACAGGAAAGCAGCGCATTATCTATATCGTGCCGTATACAACGATTATTGAGCAGAATGCGCAGGAGATCCGGGATATTTTGCAGGAACACGATATGATTTTGGAGCATCATTCGAATGTCATTGAGGAGTCTGATCCGCCTGAAAAAGTGGAGGAAGCCGAAGCCTATGATATCCGGCGCAAGAAAATCAAGCTGGCGAAAGATACGTGGGATCGCCCGATTATTTTTACAACGATGGTCCAGTTTCTGAATACGTTTTATGCGAAGGGAACGCGGAATGTACGGAGGCTGCATCAGCTTTCAAATGCGGTCATTATTTTCGACGAGGTGCAGTCGGTACCAATCAAATGTATATCGTTGTTTAATGCGGCGCTGAATTTTTTGCATGCCTTTGGGCGCTCCAGCCTGCTGCTTTGTACGGCGACGCAGCCTGCTCTGGATGGAGTGAAGCATCGCCTGCAATTGAAGGAAGATGCTGAAATGATCGAAAATCTGGATGAAGTAGGTCGGAGCTTTAAGCGGGTGGAGGTTGTGGATCGAACGACTCCGAGCGGCTGGAAGGCGGAGGAACTGGCGGATTTTGTGCTGGACAGGATGGATGAGATCGACAGCACGCTGGTGATATTGAATACGAAGTCGGCTGTGCGCAAGCTGTTCGCTGAGCTGGAGAAGCGTCAGATTTCAGGGGACTGTGATGCAAGGCTGTTTCATCTCAGCACAAATATGTGCGCGGCTCATCGTAAGGACGTGCTTAAAGAGCTAATAAAAGCACTCGCTGCGGAAGAAAAGGAACGGGTCATTTGCGTAAGCACGCAGCTTATTGAAGCAGGCGTCGACATCAGCTTTGAATGTGTTGTTCGCTCCCTTGCTGGTCTTGACTCCATTGCGCAAGCAGCAGGCAGATGCAATCGGCATGGGAAGGACGCGATTCGGAATGTTTATATTATAAAGTCTGCGGATGAGGTACTGACGCATTTGAAGGAGATTAGCATCGGTGCGGAGCAAACGCAGCGCATATTGAACGAGATGAAGGAAAATCTGAAGCTTTATGGGGGAGAGCTGTTATCGAAGGCGGCGATGCAGGCTTATTTTAGCTACTACTATGCCCTGATACAAGATGACATGCAGTATCACATACAGAAGCTGAATCAAAATATTTTCGAGCTGCTGGAACTAAACAAGGGATATGCTGATGGTTACCTAGGAAAGAACGGTAAAGCTCCTGAGCTGACCAGCTTTTCGGCGTTGGCTACGGCGGAGCAATATTTTGAAGTCATTAGCAATGTGGCGCGAACGGTACTCGTTCCTTATAACGAGGAAGCGAGAGAGCTGATTCTTGACTTGAACGGCGATCTGAAGGCAGGTGAGCTTGGCGTGCTGCTGCGTAAGCTTCAGCCGTATGTCGTCAACATTTATGAGCTTGAGTTTAGGAAGCTTGATAAAAATGGTGATATTCAGCCCCTTCTGCATGGCGAGGTGCTGGCTTTAAGTGAAACGGCTTATTCTAAGCAGTTTGGTGTGGAGACAAATGGCGATGGTGAGTTCTCGTCTGCAATTATTTAAAGGAAAGGAGGATATCCATGCGTAATCAAATTGAGTTCGAGGTAAACGGGAAATACGCGTTGTTTACAGATCCATTGACCAAAATCGGTGGAGAGAAATTCAGCTATCAGGTTCCTACTTATCAAGCGCTAAAAGGGATTGTGGAATCGATTTACTGGAAGCCTACAATCATTTGGTACATCGACAGGGTTCGTATTATGAACGTCATTCAGACGGAGTCCAAGGGAATTCGCCCCATTGAATATAACGGCGGCAATACGCTTGCCTATTATACCTATTTGAAGAATGTGAAGTATCAGGTTCGCGCCTATTTTGAATTTAATCCTTATCGGGAAAATCTAGTCTATGATCGCAACGAACATAAGCATCATAATATCGCTAAACGATCGGTTCAGGCAGGAGGGCGCAGGGATATTTTTCTCGGGACGCGTGAATGTCAGGGGTATGTAGAGCCTTGCGAATTTGGAATAGGAGAAGGCTTTTATGATAAGGTGCCGGAAATAGACTTTGGCCATATGGTGCATGGCATTAGTTATCCAGATGAAACGGGAAGACTTGAACGCGAGACTAGGCTTTGGAGAGCCAAGATGGAGCATGGCATCATCAAATTCATTCGTCCAGAAGATTGCCTTCTGACTAGGAAAACCGGGGAAGGTGTCGCAAAAGCATTTGGCCCTGAAAATATGGAGTCTGTCGACCAACTGCATGAGCAAATATTTGCAGAGGGGGAGAATGCATGAGCTGGCTCGCGAATTTGAGCAATACCTATGATAACCATACGGATGCTATAGGGAATTTTGAGAAAAAAAGAAATGGCCGTGAATATGCGCTCATCCCGATTTCACATACGACACAAAGTGCGCATATCGAGGTGATTTTGAACGGGAAGGGCGAATTTCTAAGAGCGAAGGTGATTGAGAAGGAAGAAGGAAGCACGATCATTCCATGCACCGAGGCTGCGGCGAGCCGGACAAGTGCGCCTGTTCCCTATCCTTTGTTCGATAAGCTTATGTATGTCGCTGGTGACTATGAGCAATTCGTTGGCGAGGTGAAGAAGTATACGCCTTATACAGATTATTTGGAGCAGCTGCGTGCATGGTGTACATCGGATTATTCCCATCGCAAGGTGGAAAGTGTCTATCAATATTTGCAGAAAGGCACGCTGATAGCGGATTTAGTAGAGTATCAGGTGCTATGGACAGACATGCAAGGCAAGCTGCTGGAAAAATGGGTGCAGGCGGAAGGCGAGGAGAGCAAGGAGAAGCCAGCTATTTTCAAAGTGATTGCCTCCGATCAAAGCTCGGCTTTTGTGCGATTCGCCGTACAAATTACGGGTGACAACGAGCCAAGGCTGTGGCGGGATCGGGAGGTTCAGCAGTCTTTCATTGATTTTTATAATGGGCAGCTTGCTGAGACGGACTTATGCTATGTGACAGCCAAGCAGCTCCCTTATGCGGACAAGCATGCTTCGCGTATTCGTAACTCTGGTGATAAAACGAAGCTGATTTCAGCCAATGACTCAAGCGGCTTCACGTTTCGTGGCCGGTTTCGGACGAGTCGGGATGCGGCCTCCGTCAGCTACGAGGTTTCGCAGAAGGCGCATAACGCACTAAAATGGCTGATTGATCGGCAATCCTTCACTCTCGACGGCAAAGTGTTTCTCGTATGGGGACCAGATCGGCTTGAAGTAATCGACCCGGCGGGGGATTTGTTCGACTATCTGGAGGATGAGGAAAGCGATGGATCGCCTAACGGGAATGTGGCACATAGGGATCATGCGCTAGAAGTAAGAAAGGCGCTTAGCGGCTTCCGTTACGACGGCGAATATAAATCGAATGTCATTATTATGACGCTTGATGCGGCAACTCCAGGACGGCTGTCCATCGTGTATTACCGCGATATGAACCGTGAGCTGTTCATGGACCAATTGCAGCTATGGCATGAATCTTGTTTTTGGCGTCATAGGTACCGTAAGAACGAAGCGAACCAATATAAAGTTTTTACAGGTGCGCCAGCGACAAAGGATATTGCTTTCGCCGCTTACGGGCCGCGAGCAAGCGACAAGGTGGTGAAGGGGCTGCTGGAGCGAATGCTGCCTTGTATCGTGGATGCACGTCCGATTCCGATGGACATTGTTCGCAGCGCAATAAGCCGCGCCTCTAATCCTGTAGGGATGGAGCCATGGGAATGGGAGAAGACGCTGAGCATCACCTGTGCGCTCGTTAATAAATCAAATAAGAAGGGGGTCTTCCAAGTGAGCCTAGATAAACAATTGGATGATCGAAATTATCTGTTTGGCAGAATGCTCGCGATTGCCGATGTGCTGGAGAGACGGGCATTAGGAAGAGAAGAGAAACGGGCAACGAATGCAGTCCGCTATATGAATGCTTTTGCTCAGCGTCCAGGACGTACATGGACGATTATTCAATCCAATCTACAGCCTTATCAGGCGCGGATGGGAACGGATGCGAGATATTACAACAGTTTGCTCGATGAGGTGGGAGCGATGCTGAAGCCTGAGGAGTTTACGGATGCTCCGCTTAGCGGGCTGTATCTGCTTGGTTTTTACAGCCAGCGTCACGACCTGTATACGAGCAAAAAAGATAAAGGCGACACAACGCAGGGGCAAGATAGCGAGCAAGGCAGCGATCAGGACGATACAGAGGAATAGCAGGGTCTAGCAATCTACGAGTTTACTAATAAATATACAGGGAGAGATTTAAATGAGCGTACTTGACCATAAAATTGATTTTGCCGTTATTTTATCCGTCCGAAATGCCAATCCGAATGGCGATCCATTGAATGGCAATCGTCCAAGACAAACATATGAAGGGAATGGCGAGATTTCTGATGTGTGCCTAAAGCGCAAAATACGTAACAGGCTGCAGGACATGGGTGAATCGATTCTCGTACAGTCGGATGAGCGCCGTGACGACGGGCATCGTAGCATTAAAGACCGTGTAGATGCGAATGCGGATATTCAGGAGTATGCCAAGGGTAAAAAACAAAACAATGAGCTTTACGCGCAGGCAGCCTGCAAGGCATGGATTGATGTGCGGAGCTTCGGGCAGGTGTTTGCTTTTAGCGGTACCGATGTTTCTGTTGGTATTCGTGGCCCAGTATCTATTCATACTGCTGTCAGCGTTGAGCCAATCTCTATTTCCAGCATGCAAATTACGAAAAGCGTCAATTCGGTGACGGGCAAGGACCCGAACAAGAAGGGTTCGGACACTATGGGGATGAAGCATAGAGTGGATTTTGGCGTCTACGTCATCTACGGCAGCATCAATACACAATTGGCGGAGAAAACGGGCTTCACTAAGGACGATGCGGAGAAGATTAGACAAGCACTTATTTCTCTTTTTGAAAATGACACCTCATCCGCGCGCCCGGACGGCAGTATGGAAGTTCATAATCTTTTCTGGTGGAAGCACCAGTCCAAGCTTGGACAATACTCCTCAGCGAAGGTACATCGCTCCTTGGAAATTCAACTGAAAGAAGGAGTAGTCGAAGGAAAGTCGATCGACGACTATACTTGGACGATTCAGCCGCTTGAGGGCTTGGAGCCTCAAAGATATGTGGGACAATAACGAAGAAGATTTTTTAATGCTTTCTGGCATTCAGCATTTCAACTTTTGCCGGAGGCAATGGGCGCTTATCCATATTGAGCAGCAATGGGAAGAGAATGTACGTACCGTTGAAGGTGCGCATTTGCACCGCAAAGCCGACCAGCCGATGCTGCGGGAGAAGCGTGGGGACAAGCTGATTGTCCGCGCGCTTCCCGTACAATCACGGAGGCTGGGTATTTCCGGCATATGCGATGTAGTTGAGTTCGTTCGAGATAGCTCAGGTGTTCCACTGGCGGGAGAGGAAGGCTTATACCTTCCGTACCCCGTGGAATACAAACGCGGCAAGCCGAAGCGGAATGATTCCGACCGCTCGCAACTAGTAGCCCAGCTCATTTGTCTGGAAGAGATGCTAATGTGCGAGCTGTCAATGGGCTATCTCTATTATGATGAAATCAAGCATCGGGTTGAGGTGCCGGTCACTGAAGGCGACAAAGAGAGGGTCAAGCAAAGTCTGGACGAGATGCGCCACTACTATGAGCGGAACCATACGCCGAAGGCGAAGACGGGGCCGCATTGTCAGAGCTGCTCTTTGAATATCGTTTGTTTGCCGGAAATGCTGGAGCGAAAACCCGTTTCAAGCTTTATCGAAAGCAGGTTATACGAATGAAAAAGCTGCTGAACACGCTGTTTGTGACGATGCCAGATACGTATTTATCACTCGATGGCGAAAATATTGTTATTAAGCGTGACGACGAAATTGCCGGACGCTATCCGCTGCATAATTTAGAGGGAGTCTGTACCTTCGGTTATGCGGGAGTCAGCCCAGCTCTTATGGGGAAATGCGCAGAAAATAACATCGGACTGACCTTTATGACCCGCAATGGGCGTTTTTTGGCACGGATAGTCGGTGAGAATAAAGGAAATGTTGTACTTCGCAAAGAGCAGTATCGCATTTCCGATGATGAGCGCCGAAGCGCTATTTTTGCCAGAAATATGATTTTGGGCAAAGTTTATAACAGCAAGTGGGTGGTTGAGCGTGCCTTGCGGGATCATGCTCTTCGTTTGGATACCGAGCGAATGAAGCAGGTCAGTGCTTCGCTATCGGAATCTATGAAGCTTATTCGTGGCGTGGAGCAGCTGGATATTTTGCGTGGATTGGAAGGAACGGCTGCTGTGCAATACAACTCGGTGTTTGACCAGTTGATTTTGCAGCAAAAGGAGCAGTTCTTTTTCCATGGGCGAAATAAGCGTCCTCCGCTGGATAATGTCAATGCGTTGCTTTCTTTTACTTACTCGCTGCTTGCAAAAGATGTGACAGCCGCGCTGGAGTCCGTGGGACTGGATGCTTACGTCGGCTTTCTGCATCGGGACCGTCCGGGGCGAGCCTCGCTTGCGCTGGATATGATGGAGGAACTGCGGAGCGTATATGCTGACCGAATGGTGCTCTACCTGATCAACAAGAAGGTCGTTAACGGCAGCGGCTTCGTGAAAAAAGAAAATGGAGCCGTCATCATGGACGATGACACGAGGAAAACGGTGCTCAAGGCGTGGCAGGAACGCAAGCAAGAGAAGATTATGCATCCCTATTTGAACGAAAAGATAGCCTGGGGGCTCGTTCCTTACGCTCAGGCCCTATTGCTTGCGAGGCATATTCGTGGTGATTTGGACGAATATCCGCCATTTTTCTGGAAGTAGGTGATCATATGCTCGTATTAATTACGTATGATGTGAGTACATCAAGCAAGGAAGGGCGTAGAAGGCTCTCCCGAGTGGCAAAAACCTGTCTAAATTACGGTCAAAGGGTGCAAAACTCCGTATTTGAATGCATTGTAGATGCGACTAAGTTTCGCCAACTGAAGTATGAATTGGAGGAGCTAATCGATAAGCAGACGGACAGCCTGCGCTTCTACAATTTGGGTGATAATCACAAAAGCAAGGTTGAGCACATTGGTGCAAAAGAAGCTTATGATATGGAAGCACCGCTTATTCTATAAGTGAAAAAATTTTTGCGGATTCATGGTGCGAATGTGAAGCTCACATAAAAACCCTAGGGGATTCGCACCTCAGAAATTGTAGAAAATTGTCGAATATGAGTCACTTCAAGAAAAGTCAAGGTTTGACTCAGATTTTTTTGGTATTATATTTATTGAAAAATGGGGTGATTGATGCCATGATGGGATCAATCACTTGTATTTTCGCTGTCGCACTCCGTACGGAGTGCGTGGATTGAAACCACGATTGCGAAAATCGCTAATTTGGCTGATTTTGTCGCACTCCGTACGGAGTGCGTGGATTGAAACTCCATTGCTCCGTCAAAATCCTAATCTGGTTGGCCCGTCGCACTCCGTACGGAGTGCGTGGATTGAAACACCGATCCGTCAGCCGATGAGCATATCCATTAAGGTCGCACTCCGTACGGAGTGCGTGGATTGAAACTGGGAGGGCTATACACCAATGATCGAATGGAAAAAAGTCGCACTCCGTACGGAGTGCGTGGATTGAAACATAATACTCAACCTCTTTTACCAGGCTGATTATTGGTCGCACTCCGTACGGAGTGCGTGGATTGAAACAATGGCTTGGCTTTAATACGGTATGGCGGCTTGTCGTCGCACTCCGTACGGAGTGCGTGGATTGAAACCGAAGTGCTGGTCCCGGTGGATTGGTCCAGCCCGTCGCACTCCGTACGGAGTGCGTGGATTGAAACTCAACGAAGGCTGTTATGGCCTCTTTTAACGCGTCCGTCGCACTCCGTACGGAGTGCGTGGATTGAAACAAATACCCGCTTAACGTCCCAATCAAGGATTGGCGTCGCACTCCGTACGGAGTGCGTGGATTGAAACACCAATTCTTACGATGGCTGGAGCACCCAATATAAGTCGCACTCCGTACGGAGTGCGTGGATTGAAACTTCAAACAAACCTAAGTGAGCAAAAAATTCTGCGGTCGCACTCCGTACGGAGTGCGTGGATTGAAACCTTTGAGGATTTGATCACGCATTGAAAGTTTGCCGTCGCACTCCGTACGGAGTACGTGGATTGAAACAGGCTGCCATCATCAGGCGAGGTTGACCCAGTTACCGTCGCACTCCGTACGGAGTGCGTGGATTGAAACGGAAGAACCAGCCGAGAAATGTATGCCGGGCGTAGGTCGCACTCCGTACGGAGTGCGTGGATTGAAACGACAGCGGTAAAGCGGGCGACAGCGCGGAGCAGGCGCGTCGCACTCCGTATGGAGTGCGTGGATTGAAACGCGAATGGATAATCCGCAGCCAACCGGAGCAGCCGTCGCACTCCATACGGAGTGCGTGGATTGAAACTCCCTAAAGGTTAATCCGCGAACTGACGTTCTATGTCGCACTCTGTATGGAGTGCATGGATTAAAATTTTGAATTAGAGGTAGATGCGACCTTTCAAAAAAAGTCGCACTCCGTATTGTAGAAGAACAGTAAGTGTCACGGACTCAAGGTAAGATTAAAAATCAACTTAAGAGGTCATATGAAATACGCAGGACCTCGAGTAGCACAGCCTAATTTTTAGCAGTAAGACAGCGGAAAATTTCATGATAGCACGGGCCTAACGCTAGAATTTAGCGTTAGGCTTTTTTTGTTTTCAAGCTCCTTTTAGCTGGTGTTTGGAGATAGGCATAAGCAAATTTACTTATAAAAACAGTTAAATCTTTGTTATAAAACACAAAATTACAATAAAATATTGCTGTATTAGTTCCTACTATTTTGAATTGAAATTACTAGAATTGTATTAACTTTCCTGTATCAGGCGCCGATAATGATAGAAATAAAATATAGTAAACATATACAAATTACCATCTGAGAGGGAGAAACAAACGAATGGGTGACCAAGTGCTGAATTATGGAGATATTCGAATGACCTCTTATGAGCTTGTCCGTCTGCATGAACTGGAAGTCGTCAAAAGCGTCAATGACCATGCTTATTTAAGGTTTTCAGGCGTGATTCATGAAGAGAAGAAGGATAGCTATGTCAATCAGACTACGGCCCAGACACCGGTGAAGGTGCTGCTGAAGGACAAGGAAACGGGAAAGGACGAGGTGCTGTTCAGCGGCTTTGTGCTTGATGTGGAGGTTAAGGCGGTTCGCGGCATTTATTACATCGAGGTAAAAGCGGTCTCTTATACGTATTTGCTGGACGTGAAGCGGAATAAACGCTCTTTTCAAAACCCGAAGCTAACTTATAGCGGACTGGTGGACGCCGTCATTTCTCATTATTCCAAAGCGGATTGTATAGATGCAGCCAGCCAAGGCAAAGCGATTCAAACGATTGTGATGCAGTATGAGGAGACAGATTGGCAGTTTCTGAAGCGTATCGCTTCACGGTTTTATACGGTGCTTGTTGCTGCGGCTGAAATGAGCGCGCCATGCTTCTTTCTGGGACTGCCAGAGGGTCAGGACAAGGGCAAGCTTGTGGCCAAGCATTATACCGCGAAAAAACGGGTTTCGGAGTATCAATATGCAGTAGAAAATGATGTGCCCGGCATTGATGATCAGGACTACACCGTGTATGAGGTAGAAAGCGAACGGCTGCTGGTGCCCGGCAACGAGGTGCTTTTCAAAGCCAGAAAGCTTGTTGTAGGGCGTGCAGTATCCTGTATGAAAAATAGTATTCTCACCCACACCTATCAGCTGTTCCCGAGGAAAGGCCTTCGGCAAAAGAAGGAATACAATCAAGCGATCATTGGCGCTTCCATTCAAGCGACGGTCGTCAAAATTAATAAGGATACGGTTCGCGCCAAGCTGGATATGGACGATCAGGAGGACCCGAATACGGATTATTGGTTCCCCTATTCCACGATTTATGCATCCGAGGGCAACACCGGCTGGTACTGCATGCCGGAAGAGAACGACAACATTCGCATTTATTTTCCCAGCAGCAAGGAAGAAGAAGGCTATGCAATCAGCTCGGTCAAACGGGGAGCGACCTCTGATGCCAAGTCATCAAGCGGTTCATCAGGTTCAATAGGTTCAATAGGTTCAGCAGGAGCAAGTGGATCAACAGGGACAGCGGCAGCTTCACGGGCTGTTGCACCAGCTGCCTCCGCTTCTGGCGGGGCCAAGGACGATGGCTCGGATTGGATGTCCAATTCGGATCGCAAAAGCTTTCGCACGAAGTACGGAAAAGAAATTGTGTTGGAGCCGCATCAGATCGTCATTCAGGCAGGCGGCATGTCGATCGTCATCAGCGATGCGCAGGGTATCCAAATTACGAGCGATCAAAACATTAGCATAAATGCAGGCGGCAGCATGATGATGAAGGCTAAAAACATTCAGCTGTCAGCGGGCAAAATCGAGCTGAGCGGCAAAGCGAATACGATTACGCTGGGCGACAGCCTCGTCAAGGTTGACGGCGAAGAAATCAAAATGAATTAGAAGGGCGCATATGGCGATGATTAAACAGCAGGTGATCCAGCATTTTACCGAGCATCATGGCATGCCGGCGTTTGAACATCAGATTGCAGAGCTGGAGCATTATTTTTTGCAAAATAAAGCAGGGCTGGTGGACGGTTTGATCGCTTCCTTCCGTCAGATGTGCGGACATCTGCATAATCTTCAGCAGAATGGGCGGAAGGGGCCGATTGCATTTATTCACTATTCGATGCTTCGCACCTCCGTTTTGGATCAGTCGTTCACTTACAAGATGGAAGGCTACTCGGAAAAATGGTACGGCGACCCGGAGCCTTTCTTTCATGCTTATGATGCAGGCTGGCTGTATAGAGATATCCCTATCATCCGGCAGGTGCTGGACAGGGCGCGCAAAACGTATATGAATCAGATTAGGACAGGTGAAGTAGAGCGGATGGTACTCAGGCAGCTTGAGGTGCTTCATCCTTTTGTTGTCGCCATTGCGCGTATGGCTATGCCGCTAGCCATTCAGCTGCCTGAATATAAGGTACTCATAAAGGCGCCTGTGCTGCGTGTGAGAGTCGGCGAATATATGGATTTCAGCGAGGATGTTTATGTGGAGCATCAGGAGCCGCGCGATGAGCGGGATATTCGAAATCGTCTGGAACAAGACCAGGGGCAAGGGCATAGACAGGGGCAAGGGCAAGGCGGCATTCAGCCTTATGACAGCTTGCGGGGGCTGGATTTGAAGGGCGTAAAGTGTAAAGCAGCTGATTTGCGATATGTGGATTTCAGTGATAGCGAGCTGACCGATAGCGGGTTTCAGAGCTGTGCCCTTATTGGCTCGAGATGGCAGGCTTGCTCCGCCGCAGGGGCGGATTTTCGGCACTCCTTACTAACGGATGCCGACTTTCGGCATGCCGATTTGCGCGGAGCCCTCTTCGAGCATTGCAGCGGGCAGCCGTTTAAAGAGGGGCTTCACCGCTTCCCTGGACTGCTTGGCGTACAGTTTGATGGTGCGAATTTGGCAGGGGCGAGCTTTGTTGGCGCAAGGCTGGGGCGGTCGAGCTTTGAAGGCGCCAATCTGGAGTTGGCTGTTTTTTCTGCGAAAGATCAGCAGCTTTTCCCGCTATCTGAGCAGCAAAGGAAGGTCATTCAATGGGTATAAGCGGGTGCAGGCGCAGTTGGAAGGGGGAGCGCAATGAGTGAGTATTTTATTTTAAAGGAAGATCAGCAGCTGGATGGTACCTTTAAGCCGCCTAGATTTGACAATGGCAAGCCTTTTGCACAGCTGCCTGCGATTTCCGTAGTGGATGTGGCGGCTCAAGGAGATGTCGAGGTGCTGGACTGGCTGGAGCGACCAATCCGCATGGTATCTGACAAAATAAAAACGATCGCCATTAAATATAACGCCCGGATTGCTTTCAAAAGAGTGTATTTCATGAACCGGGAGCAGCAGTTCCAGCCGCTTTATTGGGCTATGCAGGTTCCGCCCATCGACGCGCTATCGGTTCAAAGCAGCTTTCATCCAGATCAGACGATAAAGCGGCTGGTGCTCGCGCGGAGCAAAATAGCAGGCCATCATATGTTTACCCTTGCGGGAGTGAGAGAGCCTTATCTCGTCCTCAGCTTGGCGGCGGCGGAGAGCTTGCTGCGCCGGGAGGCGACGGGGGTTACGCTTAACCGGGTCGAGGTAGATGAGGAGGGGCCGCATGAAGCGTTATATGGATGAACAAATATTGGATACGTGGATCAGGAAGCCTCATGCAGATACAGCGGACCGCGAGCCGCAATGGGTAGTTGAAGGCGAAGGGAGCTTTATCAGAATAGACGGACAACCATATCGCATGCAGGAGCTGTGGCTGCTGGATGGGCGCGTAAGCTTAATGCTGCCTTCCTCGCTATCGGCAATGCAAGAGTCGGGATCACTCAAAGCGCAAGTGGAGGCCAAGCAGCAGCGAAAGCATGAGCAGTGGTCATTTACCGATGAGACGAAGAGCATTGTATGTACGCTCAGTTGGTTAAAGCATGAGCTGCAGCGGCCTTACCTCGAGGGATTTGCACAAGCGATGGTCGTGAAAATCAAGCAAATGCGCCCAGAGCTGCTGCTAACGGGCGGCGGCATGCTTAAGCCGGAGGCACATGAAATC
This sequence comes from Paenibacillus sp. JT22N15, assembly GCF_059383755.1. Classification (NCBI taxonomy): domain Bacteria; kingdom Bacillati; phylum Bacillota; class Bacilli; order Caryophanales; family Paenibacillaceae; genus Paenibacillus; species Paenibacillus sp. JT22N15. Next base: position 220,052 of record NZ_JBXENV010000006.1, read on the forward strand.
GCCTTCTACGAATGCCTTCTTCCAGAAGGGGAGAAGTCCGTTTATCAGGTTGTAGGGATGACCGTGATTGGCGGGAGAGTGCTGATGAGCAGCTTTCAATTCCCGCTGCGTGAGGTAGAGCTGTGGCAGCAGCTGGCCCATGCAGCTATTTCTACACTTAAGCTGGCGGAATCATTCTAAATTGCTGAGGAAAATGCGAGGAGGGGTAGGAGATGTTTTTTACGATGCTGCTGCAAGCGCTGATGAGCGGCATGCTGGAGGGCGAGCATTTTTATGTCGTCAGAGGGGCCGTATTAAAATGCAGCGAAGGTTCTGATCCGGGCGTGCTTAATTTGCCGACCTCCCATGGCGTCTATATCAAAGACCAGCCTGTTCTGCATGTAATGGATGCCGTTCCGATCGACAACATCAGCCATTTTGGCTTTTGCAAAAAAACGGGCGGTGTCTGCGAGCCATTGACCTGCGGGCCATGGACAGATGGCAAGAAGGATGTGCTCATTGACGAGCAGCCTGCACTGCTTAGTCAATCACAATTAATGTGCTCCACAGGAGGCACCATTACGATCGATCAGGATGGGCAGCTGTAGCCATTAAAGGGCGCTGAGGGGGATGATGATGAAGGCAAAGGAAGTGGAGGAAACGGCGGCAGATTACAAGGATCTGCGCTTCGTATGGCCCTATGGCAAGCTGCAACTAGAGCAGCTGGAAATCATTCATGCATTTGGGGAGCACGGCAAATTAATTGTAACGGGTACCGTAGCAGAGGAAAAGGAAGATGAAATTATCACCCATGCTTCGGCAAATGATCATATCGGGGTGTACCGGGTACTCAAGGATGGCAGGAAGCAGCCGCTTTTTCTCGGACAGCTGCATCATGTCGAACTGCATGCTGCAAGGGATGGGGTTCGTGTGCAGCTTGAAGTCTTGTCCCATACCTATGATTTTGATACGCGCAGGAAGAAACGTTCTTTCCAAAGCACAGATTGTACATATAATGGGATTGTATGGTCTATTGTACGCGAGTATGGGCGTGGAGACGTTATTGATACGGTGTTTGGGAAGAAAAAGACGGGCAAATTTATCATGCAATATGAAGAGACGGATTGGGAATTTCTGAGGCGCTTGGCATCTCATGTCGGGGCGGAGCTGGTACCGGATATTGCGGCGCATAAACAGCAGTTCTGGATCGGCATTCCGGATGGCAAGGCTCCAATTGAGCTGGAAGGCCATCCCTATGAGATTAAGCGGGAATTAGCGCCTTATTTGGAATGGGAAATGAACCATGAGTCTGGCGGGCTAGAGCAGCATTATACATCGTATCGGTTTGAGTGGGGGAGGCTGCTCCAGCTTGGCGATGAGGTGAAGCACGGCCATGTCACCTATTTCATTACGAAGCGGCATGGATGTCTGAAGCAGGGGCTGCTTCAGTGGAGCTATGAGTGTGCGCTGCCAGAGGGCTTGAAGAAGCGGAAGCTGCATAATCTGGCGATCATTGGGGCTTCTATCAATGGCAGCATCATCGACGTGGAGCGCAACCAGGTGAAGCTGCATCTGGAGATGGATAGCAAGCAGGAAGCGGGAGAAGCGCAGTGGTTCCCGTATTCAGCAGAAGGGAATCAGGTGCTGTACATGCTGCCGGAGAAGGGGGCGGCGGTTAAGCTCTATTTTCCAAGCGCAGACGAGGATGAGGCGATTGTGACCCACGCGGTGCGGATGAAAGCGGAAGGGGCGCAGGCGGAGAAAAGCCACAAGACGATGGCCGATCCGGGCGTCAAGTCATTCGGCAATCCGCAGGGCAAGGCCTTCAGCCTGGGGGACAGCGAGCTGCATATGACCGCGCAAGAGGGAGCGCTGTTCATTTCACTGAACAAGTATACGGGTGTGACGCTGAACAGCTCGACGGCTGTACAGATTCAAGCTGCTGGCTCTCTAAGTCTGAGCGGCGGTTCCATTGAAGTAAGCGGTGAAGAAAGTCTATACATTCAGACCGCAACAGAGTCAATCGACTTAGGGGAAGAAGTGAATGTAAAGGGAAGCGAGATTGAGCTAAAGGCAAGTGTGACGCAAACGTATGAGCGAATATTAAGCCCCTTCGAGCAGCAGGTGCAAGAAAAGGGAATCCAGCGAGTGGCGACTGAGCGGATGAAGGAAAACCAAAAGGCGCAGGGGGAAGGTGAAAAAAAAGCGCTGAAGAATGCAGCGTTGGAGCTTTGGGATTTGGTAGTAGATGCAGCGGATATTCTCATTGACTCGGATACCGTATACGAGTGGGTGAGCGGCAAGGAGGCAGCACCGTTAGAGGAACGTAATGATCTAATGAAAGGATATTTACAGGCAGTAAATTACACACTGGAAACGGTAACGCTGCAGAAATCGGGAGAAGAAATCTGGGGCGATCTATCTTCCACTGCCACAAGCTTTGTACAGCCGATAGCGGACATGCCTACTTCTAATCCAATCATGTTTAATCCAGCCTTTAAGTTAGTCCCGACAAGCATGGCGATGAACCCAACCGAATGGCTCTTTCAAACGAAAGAAGAGAGCGAGGAAAGCGGTCAGAAAACGGTGGAAGGCTACATGCGCATTGTGGATACGGCAACTGTTGTTTATGGTGCAGCGGGAGCGACGAAGTCCCTTGCTAAAGGGGTAGGCAAAGGCGCTAAGAACGGGCATGCGGATGGAGGAGATGGCCCGGAGGGGAAGAAGGAGAAAGATGGTGAAGGGAAGCCGCTTCTCACAAATCAAATGGATGAAGCAGCCGCGGCCGCATCGAAGGACGGCAAGCTGAAAACGAACGCGTCAACGCTTGAAAAGCTATTGGATGAGCTGGAAAAGGAAGGTATACTGGTAGAAAAACTGCGTAATGCTGTGCTGGATATGCTGCCTTTCCGCGTAGTTGTGAGGCAAACGCCAGATGGTTCAATGTTCTGGCAGATGATGAACAAGACGGAATATAGACAGATGACGCGGATGGATGGCGATGGTGGCGGTAAGCATGGTTCTGAGGGGACGGGTAAACCGAAATCAGAAACGGAAACTAAACAAAAGGAAAGAGAAGAATACGAAAGGAAGGAAAGAGAGGACCGAGAAAAAGAAGAATCAGATACTGAGGGGACAGGTAAACTAAGCGTTACAGAACCCACACTTCCTCCAGGGGGGGAACCTAAAGGCAAGTATGAAAAGCCGGACCCTAATGATCCTCGGCCGAAAGAACTACAAAATGAAGCAGCAAATCTTTTAGCTAGCAAAGGCTATGACATTGAGATGCTACCTGATACAAAGGGTGGAAACGGTTATGGAATAAAAAAAACATCGAGTCCAGACTTTTTAATAGATGGCAAAGCATTTGATTGCTATTCACCCAAAGCTAATACACCTGTAAGGAATATTTGGGATACTGTAAAAGGAAAAACTGAGAAACAAGCAAGTCGAATTGTTATTAATTTGGATGATTTTTTAGGATCAGTTGATGATGTAGCTAAGCAATTTAAAGAATATAAGATAGACACACTAGAAGAATTACTAATAATTAAAAATGGGAAAGTAATCAGACTTTATCCATAGAATTGGAGGAGGAATATATGTTTTATTTGTTCTTCTTGGTTGGAGATTATGATTTTAATTATCTAAAACAAACAGTTACTGAAATATTGTGTAATGGCGAGATAATAACTGACTCAAATGTAGAACTTGAGGTGATAACTGATGGATTTAACGTAAGTATTACAGAAGGCGGAGATGGTGTGAAATTTCGAAGTGAGGATTATGAATTGAATTTCAAATATAAGATGTGGTTTGATATCTATAGTGATCATTCTAACGGAATAAATGAATTAATGAAATTTATAGGAAGTATTATGATTAGATTGGATGGCGAGTGCTTATTGGAATCGAATGGAGATACCCCTATAATGATAAGAAGAGATAATATGGTTGTTGTTGATGATAAGGGGTTGTCAGGGACTGAAAAGTTCCCATTTCATGAATTGAGATTAGAGTATCAAGAAAGTAGCATTAATTAGCCTTGTATAACACTAATATTCCCCCAATAAGTTTTTTGTACAATAATATGTGAATAGTATAACCTGAACAATTATAAAGCGTTACATGAAACAGGTCATTTATGGTCAGTAATCACCATGATTGACCTGTTTTTTTGTTTTCCTCTAAGGGGACGGGTAAAGTTATAGGAAATAGGGCAGTATTGGACAAAATGTCATCCATGTCTGCCATGTATAAATCTAATTTGGCATATGATTGTTCTGAGATCGCAGAGGATTTAGCTCAAGCTGCCGGAGGTAAGGGGGAAATTTTCACAATAAAACCCTTAGAAAAATTCGGGACTATAAAAGTTGAAGAGTACGGGGAGATGAAAATCTTTATTTATCATACTGTATACTCAGATGGTAAGTATATTTATGATCCCCGTCTTAGCGATAAGCCTATACCAATCAAGGATTATATGGATAATATAAGCAAAGGTAGTGACGGACAGATTTTAGTAATTAAGCAGACATTAAAGTGAGGGCGAAAAAATGACATTGAAAAGTATATATTTAATGGAAAAAGAAGAAGTGGAGTTACAAGATTTAATGGCGTATACTCTCGCTAAATTAGGTTCATTTGAATGGTACAGAACGTCAATGTATACCCCTAGTAATATTTATGATGCTCCTGCAGGTTTTTACTTTAGATTTCACGAAAATAACGAAATGTATGAGTTATTAGGTAATTGTATCGAAACTTATCACGGTAAACTTAATTGGTGCATTCATCCAAGTCATAACACAAGACACAAAAACTATATTATTGAGCCAATTATGATTTACGAAGTAAAATTGAAAAAAGAATATTTGGAAAACTATAATTTAAGAGAAATTCTTAAAGAGAGTTACGAAAGTTTATGTGAACAGGCAATTAATGATATTCCTCTTTTATGTAATCACATTGAAGACTGGTTTCGATTAGAAAAGAAACGACCTTATCTACCGACACTTCCTCAATAGAATTAAATGTTTGTTTTCGATGAAGAATTAGCAGGTGATATCAATTAGTGAGACGGATTGTCAAGCCAAATCCGACAACTCAATAATAAAAGTTTCATGCACGGTTTTCCATCCGAGACAATTTCGAGGACGATCACACTAATTCCTCTTCCGAAGCGTCTTCGAAATCATAGGCTTTGGGATAGAACTCTCGCAGTAGCCCGTTCGCATTTTCATTGGTGCCTCAATTCCAGGATAAATAAGGGGCGGCAAAATATAGGATAGCATTGACTTCATATGCGTATATTATCTCTAATTTTTAAAAAATATCGCTGGGGCTAACTAGTGCCGAATAAACCTATAATTCATCCAATAATAATTATAACCCAAGCAACAAAATGGCATTGCACTGAAGTGCCTGGGAAAATGCAATTAGTGCCTTTTGTTATTCACAATATCACAACTCATAATGGCGGTAGGTCTAATGGTATGTGAGCATATGCGCCGAGATAAGTGAGGAAACGATTATGCAGATGAAAGCAAAGTCAATTATTTATCCATTACCTTCAGATCAGCTATTATCAAAAGAAGAAGGTTTCTGGAGGGTACAATTACCATCAGATTATAAAGAGTTTATTAAAATATATAATGGGGGCAGTCCAGAAAAACGGTCTTTTAGTTGTAATGGTCATAATTATTTAGTCACTAGATTTCTTTGCATTCTGGAGGACCCAACAAAAAATGAATATGGAATATTTGATATTGATGCTACAAAATCTCAGCTTGATGAAAGATTAGTTGACGATGAAGACTTAATAGGAGTTGCATTATTACCAGTTGCTGTACTGTTTTCTGGTGACTTTCTATGTTTGGATTTTCGTGAGTCTAGAAATAGTCCTGATGTTTGTGTGTGGGATCATGAAAATTCTGGAGAATTTGACCTAGTAAGTTACCATGTTGCAGATAGCTTTAAAGAGTTTTTGGCAATGTTAGCCGAATAAAAATGAGTAATGCTCTGACTCCTTACTCATATTCATATAAGCTTATTTACAATTCCAACAATAGCTAACAAACCAAAAACTAAAAAAATCGGTGGACTTTTAAAAAGCTTATTCCAACTTGAATCATGAGTTAGGAATGAGCTTTTTTATTGCTGAAAAATAAAATTCACACTGATTATGAGCAGAAGTACGATTGAAGTAAGAATCACAAAAGCAAGGTGGAGCACATTGGTGCAAAAGAAGCCTATGATATGGAAGAACCGTTTATTCTATAAGCGAAAAATTTTTGCGGATACATGGTGCGAATGTGAAGCTCACATAAAAACCCTAGGGGATTCGCACCTCAAATATTGTAGAAAATTGTCGAATCCGAGTCATTTCAAGAAAAGTCAAGATTTGACCTAGATTTTTTTGGTCTTATATTTATTGAAAAAAGAGGTGATTGATGCCATGATGGGATTAATTACTTGTATTTTCGCTGTCGCACTCCGTATGGAGTGCGTGGATTGAAACTCCAGAAAAAAACGAAACGATCCATTCGCAACTTGGTCGCACTCCGTATGGAGTGCGTGGATTGAAACAAGCGACGGTTAGCGGCGCTAAAATGACGGGTAGTTGTCGCACTCCGTATGGAGTGCGTGGATTGAAACTGTTACAACAGCTGCGAATCCGGGGGACTCATCGGTCGCACTCCGTATGGAGTGCGTGGATTGAAACTGTACTTACTGGCTCACCGCAAGCAAGTACCTCTGGTCGCACTCCGTATGGAGTGCGTGGATTGAAACCACGTTTTTTGCGTTTAAATACTCGTGGCAGTATTGTCGCACTCCGTATGGAGTGCGTGGATTGAAACGGCAAGCAGACCTTTGCGGCTGCTAGCATCAAAGTCGCACTCCGTATGGAGTGCGTGGATTGAAACACGCCCCTGCTTATGCGCCACCTCTAAGCTCGTGCGTCGCACTCCGTATGGAGTGCGTGGATTGAAACACCACGTCCATATTTACGGCGGTCAAAGATTGGAGTCGCACTCCGTATGGAGTGCGTGGATTGAAACGTCATACATCTTGCGTGGACAAATCTTACCAGAGTCGCACTCCGTATGGAGTGCGTGGATTGAAACACTTTCCTTCATTCCTTGACCACCTGCCAAAAGGCGTCGCACTCCGTATGGAGTGCGTGGATTGAAACTAGCTATCCCGCATCCATGACAAGCCTTCCAACAGTCGCACTCCGTATGGAGTGCGTGGATTGAAACAACGCGCAAAAAGCATCGCTCGAAAGTAATTACAAGTCGCACTCCGTATGGAGTGCGTGGATTGAAACGCCTCCATGTCATACTGGTCTAGGTTATACGTCTCGTCGCACTCCGTATGGAGTGCGTGGATTGAAACACAAAAGCCCTGCGATCTATTTCGCGGACTATAAAGTCGCACTCCGTATGGAGTGCGTGGATTGAAACTTTATCAATAATCTCCCGAACCCATGATTCGGACAGGTCGCACTCCGTATGGAGTGCGTGGATTGAAACACAAAATTCGAACTCTATTTCTTACACCGAGAAGGTCGCACTCCGTATGGAGTGCGTGGATTGAAACTCTCAAGCTCTGCCTAAAGATTTTGAACATCAGGTCGCACTCCGTATGGAGTGCGTGGATTGAAACCAGAGGTCAGGCGGTGCATACGTCAGTTTGACGTCGTCGCACTCCGTATGGAGTGCGTGGATTGAAACAGTTCCTTGACCAAATCCTTGACGCCGTCTTTTAATGGTCGCACTCCGTATGGAGTGCGTGGATTGAAACGCCGACTCCATCAATGAAGACAGGCGTTATTAAGTCGCACTCCGTATGGAGTGCGTGGATTGAAACCCCCGATAAGCATTGCCTCGTAAAGCAAAATCAGGTCGCACTCCGTATGGAGTGCGTGGATTGAAACCGTTAATTGTCGCTTTCACGGTTACTCTCCCCCAAGTCGCACTCCGTATGGAGTGCGTGGATTGAAACTAAAGTTTTGATGGCAGGATGTCTTTTTTCGTGGTCGCACTCCGTATGGAGTGCGTGGATTGAAACGTCTGTTAGCGTGTCTAGCGCCCCATCAATGTCTGTCGCACTCCGTATGGAGTGCGTGGATTGAAACAACGTGACTATGTAGTCGACGATGATGAATTTAAGTCGCACTCCGTATGGAGTGCGTGGATTGAAACATGGTCATTGCTTTGATAATGGCTTATACGTGCGTCGCACTCCGTATGGAGTGCGTGGATTGAAACACCGCCCGTCACGGCCGCACGGTACGGCTCTGGAAGTCGCACTCCGTATGGAGTGCGTGGATTGAAACTCCCCCCTCATCACACATGGCCATTGGCCACTCAGTCGCACTCCGTATGGAGTGCGTGGATTGAAACGATTTATTGAACGCGATGACAAAATCTCTCTATCGTCGCACTCCGTATGGAGTGCGTGGATTGAAACATAGCGAGAAGCTTGTTTTGGAACGTAGCTCATTGTCGCACTCCGTATGGAGTGCGTGGATTGAAACTGTACTTACTGGCTCACCGCAAGCAAGTACCTCTGCGTCGCACTCCGTATGGAGTGCGTGGATTGAAACTTACCTGATGAATGTAAGTGCCAATGAACCATTTGTCGCACTCCGAACGAAATACGTGAATTGATACGCCTCCCGAACGACTACAAATCCGAGTTACTAAGCGCACATTCATTTAAATTGAAAAAAACAGGCTGTTTCCGCGTCGTATCCTCCACGCGGAAGCAGCCTATTTTTACTAAAAGCCTCTATTTATTCCACCGTCATCGTCTTCTTCAAAAGCTCCTTCATCATCTGCGCAGCCTTCACCTTGACGCTGAGGCAAGGTGAAATTTCCACGGAGTAGCGACCGCTTTGCAGCTCTTCGCGCAGCTCGGTGGCAGTGCGGCATTCCCGCTCCAGCACGTTCCATACGCTGCCGAACTGGAGCGGCTGATGGGAGTCGCTGCCTGCGCAGGCGGGCAAGCCGATTTCAGCCGCAAGCTGGCGAACCTGATCGGCCATGGCGGGGCCATATTGATACAAGTCCTTCGCGTTAATGTCCAACGCGTGAAGCCGCATCAGCTGCTCGGCCGCGTACTGCGTGAGCGGATTACTCTCCCGCATCGGATGCGCGCCAATCCGCAGTACAGGAGCACCCTCCGTACGATCCATCAGCTCGGAAAAGGGGATAAAGCTGCCTTTTTCCGCATAGGGCTCCAATTGCTGGCGCAATTCCCGCAGGTACAAGCGATTGCCTATGATTAAAATATGCCCGCGCTCTGCAACATCTACCTCCATGCCCGTAAACACCTTCAGTCCATTCACATCATAATAATCGTCCTGATAGGCGAAGGCTGCGTCAAGCTGATCCAGCATATCGGTATAATTCAGCGTGTTAAAATGCTCGGTCAACGCAATGGCGTTTAGACCATTTTCAATTGCTTCAGCCGTCATGGCGGCGAAATAGTCGAGCGAAAAATGTGTTTTTTTCGATAGCTTGCCGTGGGTGTGCAAATCAAGATTCATCATATAGCTGAGGTCTCCGTTTCCGTTTTGATAGTCAATTTTATAGTGAAAAATGCTGTCCTGCTACCGCCAGCACAATCATATAGCAGAGGGAGCAGCCGAGAAATACAAAGTCCAATGGGCGAATGCGCAAATAGGCGAGCTTCAGCTTCTTCGCGTCCGGGCTGACTAAGGAATAAGTAAAGCCGCGCACCTCCAGCGCTTCAACCGTTGTGCGGGTGCGCTTCGCCGTATTCAGTATGAGCGGATAAAAGGCGCGGACGCTAATCGTCGCCAAGTAGACGAGGGAGCGCCAGCCGAAAATCCCTTTCCGCTGCGGCGAGCGTCCACGAAGGCGGAAGGAATGAATAATGTTGTGATATTCCTCGATTAGAATCGGCAGCATTCGGTAGCCATACGATACGCCGAAGCTGAACTGCGCCGGCATGCCCAGACTGAGCAGCGCGTCGCTCAGCTTCTCGGGGTCCATGCTGGAGAATACAGCAATGCTGGCGAGTGAAATGAGCAATATTTTCAGCGTAAGTGTCATGAGGGGCCAGAAGCTGGCGAGACTTCCGCCGAAGAGCAGCGAACCGAGCAGAATGTAGCTGATTTCGCTGACGAGCCCAATGCCCATAATGATGAGGACGAGCGGGCTGACCTTGGAGGACAAGGTGAGCGCGACGATTGGCACGAGCAGCCCCAGCAAAATGAATTTGTTATGAATGAACCATGGCGCTATAGCGAAAAAAGAATACCAGATGATGAGAATCCTCGGGTCGAAGCGCGATAAAAAAGTAGATTGGCGGCCGAAGGCGGTGCGCATCAGCTCGATTTTGATTTGCTCGACGCTGAGCTTGTCGATCAAATTTTGTTTAATGGCTTCCACTCGTGATGGCCTCCTCTCTAGGCAGCTGCTCTGATGCGTCCGCAGATGCGGCCCCAGTCAGGCGGCAATGCAATTCGTCAACGGACAGACAAGGCGGCTCCAGGCCGAGCCGATCGCTGAGCAGCGTAATTTGCGGCGGAATGAGTCCGGCCTGTTCCAATACGTGAAGCTCGCGGAACAAGGAACGCGTATCTGTATCCAGCAGTACCCGGCCACTATGCATCACGATGACGCGATTTGCCCATTCGGCAACAAGCTGCATATCATGGGTGGCGATCAGCGTCGCCTTGACCTGATCCTCCAGCTCGGCAAGCATGGCGGTCATTTCGCGCCGGCTTGAAGCATCGAGACTGGCCGTCGGCTCATCGAGCAGCATCACCGTAGGACGCATCGCGAGGCCAATCGCAAGGGTAGCTCGCCGCTGCTGCCCGCCGCTTAACAATCTGCCATCACGGTCCTGAAGCTCGGTGAGCCGCAGCCGCTCCAGCACTTCATCGGTAAAGGCTGAATATCCCGCTTTATTTCGGGCTTTCGGGAAAAACTCCACATCCTTGCGCACCGAATCCTCAATAAACATTTCCTCCGGATGCTGATAGATGAAGGAGACGAATTCAGACAGCTGCTCGGGCGAATGGCGCTTCGTTAAGCGGCCGCAAACGGTGAGCTCGCCCTTATTTGGACGGCGAATGCCGGAAATAAGCTTAAGCAGTGTCGATTTGCCCGCTCCATTGTTGCCGACGAGCGCAATTCGCTCGCCCTCGTAAATCGAGAGATTCAGATCGCGAATAACAGGATGCAGTGCTCGCGTTATCGTTTTGTAGCCGTAGGATACATGCTCGAAGCGAATCAACTCTTGCGGTGATGCCGCAGCCTTAGCCAGCACTGAGCTTGAATTGGCGGAATGGCTGAGCGCTTGCGAATCCTGCTTTTCTATAAACCCAGCCTGCTTAGTAGAATGATAAGCGGCTTGCAACTGATTAGCTTTTTTGGCACCAGCCACTGCTTCCGCATCATTCTGAAAATAAACCGCAGCCTCCGCCAGCGTAATCGGATATAGCGGAGCTGCTGCCGTTGCTGCCGCTGTTTGCCCGCGCCGGGCTTCCCAATTTCGCACCGCCAAGGTGACCTGCGGCGGCAAAATATTCAGCGCTGCCAATTCATCGACGCGGGACAGCGCCTCCTGTACAGGCTTGATCCAGCGGATGGTGCCGCTATCCATCAATACGACTTTATCGCAATAATCGGCAATAAATTCAGTATGATGCTCAATGACGATGATCGTTTTGCCGTATTGCTTGTTGAGCATGGCGAGCTTATCATAAATCAGCTTGGCATGATAAGGATCAAGCTGGGCGACGGGCTCGTCCACGATGATCACATCGGGATCAAGAGCGAGCGCTCCTGCCAGCGCAGTCATATGCTTCTGCCCGCCGCTAAGCTGCCAAATCCACTGGTCGCGCAAAGGCTCAAGACCAAGCATAGCGAGCGCCCTTTCGCCGCGCTGGCGATAGTCCGCATAGCCGTAATTAAGCGGTGCGAAGCAGGCTTCATCGTACACAGTCGGACGCACGAGCTGATTTTCAAAATCCTGAAAAACGTAAGTCACCTTCCGCGAAAGGGAGGACACCGTTTCGTTTGCGGCATCCATGCCAGCTACCCGAATCGAGCCGCTCAAATCGCCAACATAATAATTAGGGATAAGCCCGTTCAAGCATTTGCAGAGCGTCGATTTGCCGCTCCCATTCGTCCCGGCGATGGCGATAAATTCGCCAGGCTGAATCGTCAGCTTTATATCGTGCAAAGCCATCCCCTCAGCGCCTGGATATTGAAAGCAAACGTCGTTCATTTCAATAATAGGAGCTGTAGCCGCAGCGGCAGCAACTCGTGGGGTCATCGTTGCGGCGTTATGATGCTGTAGGTTGCTCAAAGCTTCATATCCCCCGGCTTCTGGACGGTTTTTGCTTTGGAACGCATCGCGAATGCAACGGTGACCAGCAGAACGAGCGCTGCGGCACCGATGCTCACCCACATATAGCCGCTGCCATATTGCTCAATAAATTCCGGCTCCCAGACGGCGAAGTTTATATCTGACTCGGCCAGAAATTCGGCGACGACCGCAAGGAAGAAAAAGCAAATGCCCGTAATGAGCAAGCGCGGCGTCATCAGCTGTCCAAGCGAGAGCGGAACCCGGCTGTCGCGCGGCTTCATGCCGAGCAGCGGCTCGATTTTTCCATAGAGTCTTGGTACGAGAAACAGCGTTGGCAGCAGGGAGAAGAAGATGCCGGTAATGACCATGGCGTTCAGGAAGCTAAGGCCTTCAATGAGCAAAATGCTTTCTGGCAGCCCCGGCACCGCTTCAAATTCCTCAATCCCAAACCAAACTTTGCCGACATCGACAATCGTGCCGAGCATTTGATCAATGCCTACTGCAACGAAGGAAGCTAAAGCAAGCTGCTTGCGGTTGCGGGGGTCGCTGACGAGCAGTCCGGCAACATACATGGCGAGGGAGAACTCAATGAATTTTTCCAGCTCCCCGAGTCCGCCGAATTGCCCGAGCAGCAGCTCTCCGAAAATAATCTCCCCGAAGGAAGCGCCAAGCGCGGCATACAGCGGGTTGAACAAAATACATAAAGTGAGCGGGATAAAGGCAAAATATTCGACCTTGATTTCAATCGGCCCAAGCTTGAGCTCGGGGATAAGCTCGGAGAACATATTGGAAATGCCGTAAAGCGACATAGCCAGTATGAACACCATAAGCTTCTGGGATTGCGTCAATTCGTAACGGCGTTTAAGCGCGGATGTCACGTTTAATTCCTCCTAAGCAAAATGGGATTGAGGCGAAATTCGCTTCGCCTGCCTCAGTGCAGCAGCGAACTCTTTTTCAATATATAGAGGAACTGTTAACGCATCATCAACGAATTATTTCGTTTGTGTAAAATAATTTTCATAAATTAATTTGTGATAAAAAACTTTCATAAAGCTGCAGCGAATGCTATACTGCTGATGAAAGCCTGCTTTTGAGGCACAGGCACAGGCACAGGATCAGGCACAGGCACAGGGAGGGCACATCATGGTACCGATTAATATCAAAATGGATTTGGACAAAATGTCAAAAAGCCAGCAGGCGATAGCCAATTATGTAGCGGGCGCGCTTGCGCAAATTCCCTATTGCACGGAGGAGGACATTGCGCAGGCGGTTGGGGTCAGTACGGCGACCGTTTCGCGTTTTTGGGCTACGATTGGTTTTGCCAATTTGAAGGCCTTCAAGAAGTATTTGCTGCAAAATGAACATGCTACCCCTGCTCATAAAATGAAGCAGATTTTAAATAAGGTCGATTCGGAAGCGGCCGATGTTGTGGGCGAAATATTAGACATAGCTGCAAATAATGTTGCGGTCACGAAGCAGCGGGTGGAGCGGGCAGCGTTTCATCAGACGGTGGAGGCCATTCATGCTGCGCGTAAAGTTTATATTTTTGGCTCGGGGGCGGCGGTCTGTCTCGTTGCGCTTCTGCAATTCCGCCTGAATCGGATCGGCGTGCAGGTGATGGCGATGGAGGCAAGCGGCAGCGAGCTGTTTGAAACGTTGTCTCACGCTGGGGAAGAGGATGTCGTGCTGATGTTTGGCTTTGTCAGGCGGTCGGCGGAGCTGACGGTTATTTTGGAGCAGGGCAAGGCGGCGGGTTATCGAACGGTGCTGGTCACGGATTTGCTCGTCTCGGATATGCTGGAGCAGAGTGATATTGTGCTGCAATTGGATCGAGGGGAGCTGGAGGGCTTTCATTCGATGACGGCTCCCGTTGCATTGGTGGATGCTTTGACGGTAGCTGTGACGAAGCGGCAAGGCCAGCACGCGCTTAATCAGCTGGATCGGCTCCATGCGCTGCGCAAGCGCTATGCTGCGCAGCTTCCGAAGTAGGAGACTACTAGCAAGCTTCGTGTTGGTATAGCTGCCTTTTTCTACGAGGGGTTTTATTCTTTATTCTCTTTATTGTCTTTGTTATTAAAATAGGCTTTCCTGCGGCGATAGACGATATGGGCTAGATTCAGAATACCCGTCACGATGGCTAGAATAGAGGGGAGTATTTGAAGGAAGGTCGGTAATGTGGCTCCGTTGCCAACGGGGCCTGTTTTCGGCTGCAAGGCTTCCCAATAGCCAAAAAGTATAGCGGTAAAACCGACAAAAATTAAAAATAGCGACAGCACAAGAACTAATTTTTCTTTTCTCATCGCAATTTCCCCCCGGGTACAAGGATCAGCCTGCAAAAGCGCGCAGCAGCCTTTTATATACTCCTTACTACGAAAACACACCCTAAAATGTTACAATTTACAAAGAAGCTGTCTTTTAGACACTTATGCACGCATGGGTAAATGTGGATTTTTAAGGAAAGGCTGAATCATAATGAATCAAATTGACTATGAGGCTTTTTATAATGAGGTTGGAGCGAGCAATGGCTGGGATTTCAGCAGGCTGAAGTGTATGTCGGAGGAAGCGAAGTGGGACTTGTATCAGGAGGTCGTCAAGCTTAGCCGAAAAACCGATCTTCTGCTCGATATTGGTACAGGCGGCGGGGAAGCTATTTTATCAATTGCGGACTGTGCCCTGCTGCTGGTGGGCATTGATTTATCTACAGGCATGGTCGACACCGCAATGAAAAATATTACGAAGTCCGGGCGCAGCAACGTTCGCGTCCTGCCAATGAATGCGGACAAGCTGGATTTTCCAGACCGCTTCTTTCAGATTGTTTCTTGCAGGCATTCCGCCTTTAATGCGCAGGAGGTAGCTCGTGTGCTGGAGAACGGCGGTACATTTCTGACGCAGCAAGTGAGCGAGAACGATAAGCTTAATCTCAAGCAGGCGTTTGGAAGAGGGCAAGCCTATGGGGAGATGCCAGGCTCGCTCAAGGAGCGGTATATATTGGAGCTGACGGAAGCTGGCTTTACGAAGATTGAGGTTATGGAGTGGAACGTCGCGGAGTTTTATGAGACGGCGGCGGATTTGATTTTTCTGCTTAAGCATACGCCGATTATTCCGAATTTTGGGCGGCAGCCGGAAGATTTTGAGCGATTAGAAGCGTTCATTAGGGACAATAAGTCGGAAAGAGGCATCAAGACGAACGCAGAGCGGTTTATGATTAAAGCACAAAGGTAGAAGCAGGGGGCACAAAGGTGAGAGAACAGCAGTTGATCAACAGTCAGAAAAGGCCAATTACGATAAACAACATCGTTCAGGATTTGCGAAGATTAGGCGTTCGAGAAGGCGATTCCGTGCTGGTGCACGCCTCCTTGTCGCGCTTGGGCTGGGTATGCGGCGGGCCGCAGGCTATGGTGCAGGCGCTTATGCAGGCGGTTGGGGATGAAGGCACGTTAATTATGCCTGCGCAAAGCGGAGATTGGAGCGATCCCGCCGAATGGGGCAATCCGCCGGTTCCAGAGGAGTGGTATGAGACGATTTATCGGGAGCTTCCGGCTTTCGATCCGGCTTTGTCGCCAACGCGGGGAATGGGGCGAATTGCCGAGCTGTTTCGCACGTTTCCGGCTACGGTGCGTTCAGCGCATCCGCAGGTTTCTTTTTGCGCCAATGGCAAGTATGCGGAGCTTATTACATCTGAGCATATGCTAAGTCCGCAATTTGGCATGGCGTCACCACTTGGGAAGCTGTACGGCTTGGGCGCCAAGGTGCTGATGCTGGGGACGGGGTATGAATCCTGCACAAGCTTTCATCTGGCTGAAGCGATGAGTGAGCGTCTTCCGACGAAACAGCTGGGAACCGCTATTTATGAAGGGGACGAGCGAGTATGGAAATGGTTTACGGATTTCGCCTATGACTCGGCAGATTTTGCACAGATTGGGCAGTGCTACGACTATGAAGGCTCCGTGCAAAAAGGCGCGGTAGGCAGCGCCGAGTGCCGGCTTTTTGATCTGAAAGAGGCAGTTGATTTTGCCAAGCAGTGGCTGATGATCCATCGTTCGATGGAGTGAAAAAAGGTTATGCCGATGCAGGTGCGAATCGGAAGCTCCCATAAAAACCCTAGGGGATTCGCACCTCAAAATTTGTCGATTCATGACGAAAAAGAAGGGCTACGGGAAAAGTCAATACTTTGTTTAGACTTTGTTCGTATGGATGATCTTGAAAATATATACAATTGATGCCATGATGGAATCAATTGTATGTATTTTCGCTGTCGCACTCCGTACGGAGTGCGTGGATTGAAACCCCCTTAAACTTATTGATAAAGTAAATTTGGCCGTCGCACTCCGTATGGAGTGCGTGGATTGAAACTAGGCAAGCCCGTTGATGCCGGCGAGCTGCGTGCCCGTCGCACTCCGTATGGAGTGCGTGGATTGAAACCTTCGTCATACGGGATACCCCCATCTTGGTCATAGTCGCACTCCGTATGGAGTGCGTGGATTGAAACAAGAGGCGGCAGCGCTGAGGGGGCGTATTGACGGTCGCACTCCGTATGGAGTGCGTGGATTGAAACTGCTGAAAGATCGGCATGTTGCAGGTTCCTACATCGTCGCACTCCGTATGGAGTGCGTGGATTGAAACTGGCAGGAAGTCAGGCAGGTGATAGGGTGTTTGAGTCGCACTCCGTATGGAGTGCGTGGATTGAAACATCGCCCGTGGTGGCCGCTGCTGTTTTTGCACAAGTCGCACTCCGTATGGAGTGCGTGGATTGAAACTTCGCGACGTCCAGTGCGGTTACTTTCGACATTTCGTCGCACTCCGTATGGAGTGCGTGGATTGAAACATCCAGCGCGTCATCTAACCGCCGATCCCAACGCCGTCGCACTCCGTATGGAGTGCGTGGATTGAAACAATCACATTGACATTGTCGGAAGCGTCCAAGTCAGTCGCACTCCGTACGGAGTGCGTGGATTGAAACGCCGCTAGCTTGAGGTGCTTTAACAAACAGAATAGTCGCACTCCGTACGGAGTGCGTGGATTGAAACGATAGCCCTTGCGTGATATCTCGAATATGCCGCGTCGCACTCCGTACGGAGTGCGTGGATTGAAACCCTGTTGGGGAAGCGTAGGGTACAAGCGTACCCGGTCGCACTCCGTATGGAGTGCGTGGATTGAAACGATATGCTGAAGTGGATGCCGTGGATTGAAACTCTATCGTAAACCAGGCGCAGTGTTGGTGTTTGAACGTCGCACTCCGTATGGAGTGCGTGGATTGAAACATTAATTGGAAGAACGGAAAAGGGATTATTAAGCGTCGCACTCCGTATGGAGTGCGTGGATTGAAACGTATGGGAAAGCATACCTGCGGCTTTTTTTATTGTCGCAATCCGTATGGAGTGCGTTGATTGAAACAAGTGTGAGGTTGCTGGCGCTGCCGTTAATTAAGTCGCACTCCTCACGGAATGCACAGATTAATTCACAAGTAGCCAAGGAGGACATCCATGAAATATTGCACAAAAGAATGGTATGAAGAAATGCAGATTGCCGGGATAATGTGCATATATGAGACAAGAAGAAGAATGGGAGGAGTACCTCGCCTATTTTCGCTCAGAAGGCATAGACTATTTACAATCACAGCGCGAATGGTTAGAAGAAAAGAAAGAACACCTGCTAAAATACCTCCCCGAAGCCTTCCATCCCTACATACACGACGGCACGTTGAACACGATTTACCCGCCTCCTGAATTGAAGGAAATGGCGAAGCAGTGGAAGCAAGACTATGATGATCGCATGCGAAAATTGGCTGAGACCTACAACAGCTATTATAAATCGATTAAAAATGAGCTTCCGCCCAATGCGGTCAAGCTATTCGAAAATACGCTTCACGATGCCAAAGTTATCTCTTACGATCGGCTCGATGAAGCAACGTTTATTCTATATTTAGACTGTCGCGGCTCTTATCATTATTTTACGGATATTAAAATCACGTTTTACGGAGTCAAGCATTTGGAGCTTCCGGATCTTCCTGAAAATATGTGGTGGCTGTACGATGAAATTTACACGATTGACGGTGGCTTTGAGCTCAGAGTGCTGCTGGATTCGCTAAAAGCGTTCATTATTTCCGATGTCGATGTAGAGATTGAAGTATTAGGCGAGCCGCAAAGCCGATAGCTAAAAGAGCCTATTTAATTTTCAAAAAAAGGATCGTGAGAGCATGAAAACGATATATCTAGTCCGTCATTGCCAAGCAGAAGGCCAAGAGCCTGACGCTCCATTAACAGCAGTTGGAATAGAGCAAGCGCAGCAATTGGCTGCTTTCTTAGCAAACAAGCAGATAGAAGGAATCATTTCGAGCCCTTTTGAGCGGGCTTACCGCACCATTTCTCCATTAGCTGATGCCGCTGCCCTGCCTATAAAGCTGGATGAGCGGTTAACCGAGCGAGTTTTATTAGGTCAAAATCATCCAGACTGGCGCGAAATGCTTCGTCAAACCTATGAGGACATGGATTTATGCTACGAGGGTGGGGAATCCAGCCGTACCGCTACAAATCGGGCCGTTCAAGTCGTTACCGAGGTGCTGAATAGCAGCTGGAAAAATACCGTAATCGTCTCACACGGCAACCTCATTTCGCTGCTGCTCAAGCATTTGGATCAGGCAGTCGGATTTGAGGAATGGGAAGCCTTATCCAATCCCGACGTGTACGAGCTTTCCTTCACCGATGCGGCTTCCAGCTTCAAGCGAATTTGGATGCCCTGACAACGCATAGCGTTAAAAGCCAAAAATCCCTTGAGCACATACAAGCGCTCAAGGGATTTTCTCGTTAAAGCGGGTGATAACAGCTTTGCTAAATGCAGCGTGCGGCCGCCCTTATTTTTTCGCGTAAAAGCTTACCGTTCCCGTGCTCTCATCCGCGCTGACAAACAAGCTGCGTCCTTGTACGCGGTGAATGCCTTCCGGCGATTCTCCGGCCGTTGGAATCAAGCCGAGGTAGACAGGGCTGGCAGCATTAGCGATATCGAAAAATAAAATTGCATCCGCGCGTTCCGACGCTACTGCGGCAAGGGCTGTTCCGTCGACTGTCGCGACGGTCAGATTTTCGACCTCGCTGCCTTTGTTCGGACTGCGGTCATCGGGATACAAGCCGACTTTAGCTGTCGCCTCGTCAATCAGGTTCGCGCTGTCGTATACCCGCTTGCCCTCCAAATCCCATACCGCGATGTTGCGGCCGCCGGCCTTCACGCCGTCTTTAAATTCATTTTTGCCCAAGTCGCCTTCATTGGCGGTCAGCACGTATTTGCCATCTGGCGAAAACGCAATGCCATCCGGCTCATAACGGGCGGTCAAATCCTGCGTAAACCGCACATTCCCATCGTCCTCTAAATCGGCTTTGTGCTGCGTCGTACCGAGCGAGAAAATCCGAAGGAGCTTTTTCGTTTTTAAATCGACAATCGCGATGGCGTTGTTTTCCTGCATCGTAACCGCTGCGGTTGCGCTATCCGAGCTGATTGCCACATATTCCGGCTGCGGATCATGCGGATAAATCGCTCCCTCTACATCGTCCAAAGGAGTAGCAATATCCACAACCTCGCCCTTCAGCGGGTCGCCGCCTGCAAAAGTAACAATCATTATGCTGCCAGGGCGCTTCGCATTTTTAAAATCGATTTCATCCGCAGCTTTATCAATCTCCTCATCCTCAATCGCGATCACGGCATTCAGCCCGTCCGGCGAAAGCGCGATGGAATCAGGGCCGATGCCAAGCTCATATGTTTTTACGGTTTTGTAGGTAGCCAAATCGACTACGGCAAGCAGCCCTTTGTTCGCTTTGTTCACATCATCGCCCGTGCGGATGACTGCCAGTCCATAGCTGCCGTCCTTGGATACGGTGACGCTGGTCACTTCCGCATCTGCGGAAAGGTCGTGGAAGCTGACGGTTTTCAGCACGCTCACTTTGTTAATGTCCGCGATGTCCAGCACAGAAATGCTGCCATTGTCCGCTTCAGTAACGAGCAGGCGCTTGCCGTCTGGCGTAGAAGCGGCGATTTCAGCTTTTTCGCTTGGCATTTGGAAGGAGGCGGCGAGCTCAAAGCCGGTTTTATTTTGCTGCTGAACGAGCTGCGCCTTCAGGCTGTCCAGCGCTTTTTTGGAAACATAGGTTGTGCTTTTCGTTAAAAGAGAAGGGCTTCCAATTTCAATTGCGGCACCGTTAATCGTAGCGGAAGAAGAGCCGATCGGGAACGAGGCTTTTAAACCGCTTACCGTAATTTCAGCGCTGCGGCTGGCGGCGTCCCATGTTACTTCGCCTTGCATATTTTCGATCGCTTGGCGCAGCTTCACATAATCGCCAGCGGGCGCATCAGCAGCGAGAGCGGCAGGGGCGAAAGCGCCCGTCCCGGCAGCGAGCATCGTCGCGACTGACATCATTTGAACAAGTTGCTTAACCGTTTTCATAAGCTTACAAATCCCCTTTATCCTTTTTTAAGATCGTATGTAGAATCGTTCTAAGTATATAAATAGATTGTTAAAGGCAGATCAAGGGACGGAGCTAGTTTTGTAAAAACAGCGAAAAAGCAGCTTCCAAATAAGGGAAGCAACGATATAATAGAATCCGCCTGTCTGGTTTTCGCGGCTGCTGCTGGCAGCGCTAATGGATATTTATGAAGCGTGGCATCAGCAATTAAAGCAGCGCAACGAACCCTTTTATTTAAAAATATGGCTGTATGATCCGGGTTTCATATCCTCGCAGGTGGTTGCGGCGAGTGGCGAGCAGCTGCATTATTATGATCACGCATTTGAGCAAAATACGATGATGCAGGCTAAAGCAGACGAACGTCTCGCTAAGCTTCCTGTGCTGCACAAAATCAAAGGCGTGGAGCGTTTTGCTTGGCAGCTCCATATAGATGCCGAGTTTCATTATGAGTCCGAGCTAGACGATGATCTGGCATCAGGATTTCGAACGGAGCGGGAAGTTAAACGTATTAAGAGCAGAGCTTATAATGTGGAGAAGCAGCAATGGGGTGGACAACCAGATACGTTATACAAGCTGCAAGCTGGTGATGTATGGGTAGGAGAAAGGCGGTATGGACAGGCGATGAATCCGAAGGATAATCAAGAGAAACATCAAGAAGACCAACTAGAAGACCATCAAGAGCAACAGGCGAACGAGGCAATTCTATTAGCTGCCGAGCAGTTCGTCAGGCAGACGCTGGAGCGAGAGTACACGGGACACGATTGGCAGCATATTCGCCGGGTTACACAGATGGCAAAGGCGATTGCCCGCGAGGAGCAGGCGGATTTGTTCCTGTGTGAGCTGGCGGCGCTGCTGCATGATATCGCGGATGTTAAGCTGAACACTAGCGAAGCCGCAGGCTTGCAGAAGGTGCGGAGCTGGCTGGAGCACAATAATGTCCATCCACAGGATGCCGCCCATGTAATGGAAATCATATCGACGATGTCCTTCAAGGGCGGCGGAGGCAAGGCGATGAGCACACTGGAGGGCGAGATTGTGCAGGATGCCGACCGGCTCGATGCGATTGGCGCCATTGGCATTGCGCGAACGTTTGCTTATGCGGGCGCGAAGAGCCATCTGCTGCATGATCCGAATGTGCGGCCCCGCACGGAAATGACGGAGGCGGAATACCGGTGCGGCGAAGCGACGGCGGTGCACCATTTTTACGAGAAATTGCTTAAGCTGAAGGATTTAATGAACACTTCCTATGGGAAAAAGCTTGCCGAAACGCGGCATCAGTTCATGCTAGCCTATTTGGAGCAGTTTTATGCCGAATGGGATAGCCAGTGCTAACCATAAGTTGACATTACAAATTCATATATGGTATATAAAAATTAGGATTAGCACTCAGGCGTGAAGAGTGCTAAACTAGACTTAGCCTTACGCAGCCTAATAATGATGATTATTGAAGGGAGATTTATTCGTGGCCAAGAAACAGTTTAAAGCGGAATCGAAGAGATTGCTGGAAATGATGATTAACTCCATCTATACGCAGAAGGAAATCTTTTTGCGCGAGCTGATCTCCAATGCTAGTGATGCAATTGATAAAATCTACTACAAAGCATTATCCGATGATCAATTGGTATTCAATCAGGCGGATTATTATATTAAAGTAACGGCGGATCAAGAGGCGCGCACGCTGACGATTGCCGATACAGGTATCGGAATGACCAAGGAGGACCTGGAGAACAATCTCGGCATTATTGCCAAGAGCGGCTCGCTGGCCTTCAAGAACGAAAATGAAGCAAAGGACGGCCATAACATTATCGGCCAGTTCGGCGTTGGTTTTTATGCGGCGTTTATGGTGGCGGACGTTGTAACGGTAACGAGCCGTGCCCTCGGCAGCGAGGAAGCGTTCAAATGGAAATCCGAAGGCGCAGACGGCTACACGATTGTGCCGGCTACGAAGGATACCGTCGGAACCGAAATCGTGCTGAAAATCAAAGACAATGCGGAAGAAGTCAGCTACGACGAGTTTTTGGAGCAATATCGCCTGCGTGCAATTATTAAGAAATATTCCGATTTCATTCGTTATCCGATCAAGATGGATGTTGTCGGACAACGTCCGAAGGAAGACAGCGAAGGCGAATTCGAAGAGTATTCCGAAGAGCAGACGATTAACAGCATGGTGCCGATCTGGCGCAAAAATAAAAACGAGTTGACGCAGGAAGACTACGACAACTTCTATATGGAGAAGCGTTATGGCTTCGACAAGCCGCTTAAGCATATCCACATCAGTGCAGACGGCGCGGTTGTATACAACGCGATTCTCTACATTCCAGAGCATACGCCGTTCGATTATTACACGAAGGAATTTGAGAAAGGCCTTGAGCTGTACTCCAATGGCGTACTCATTATGGACAAGTGCTCCGATCTGCTGCCGGATTATTTTGGCTTCGTGAAAGGGATGGTTGACTCGGAGGATTTGTCGCTGAACATTTCCCGCGAGCTGCTCCAGCATGACCGCCAGCTGAGCCTCATTGCCAAAAACATCAAAAACAAAATTAAAAGCCAGCTTGTGAGCCTGCTCAAAGACGAGCGCGACAGCTATGAGAAGTTCTACAAAGCTTTCGGCAGACAGCTGAAATTTGGCGTCTACAACGATTACGGCGCCAACAAGGATACGCTGCAGGACTTGCTGCTGTTCAGCTCCTCCAAGGAGAAAAAGCTCGTATCGCTCGATGAGTACGTAGAGCGCATGCCGGAAGATCAGAAGTACATTTATTATGCTTCGGGCGCATCCATTGATCGCATTGAGAAGCTGCCGCAAACGGAAATGGTATTGGACAAAGGGTACGAAATTTTGTACTTCACGGATGATATCGACGAATTTGCGATTAAAGTGATTTTGAAATACAAGGATAAAGAATTTAAATCCGTATCCAGCGGCGATCTTGGCATTGAAGCGGATCCGAGCGAGGAAACGACAGAGGCGGAAGCGACTGACAACAAGGATCTGTTTGAGAAAATGCAAACGATTCTCGAAGGCAAAGTATCCGGTGTTCGCGCTTCGAAGCGCTTGAAATCGCATCCGGTATGTTTGACCTCGGAGGGCGAAGTGTCCATTGAGATGGAGAAAATTCTTCAAGCGATGCCGGACAGCCAAAATGTGAAAGCGGACAAGGTGCTCGAAATCAACGTCAACCACGAGATTTTGCAGTCGCTCAAAACCGCTTTCGCCAGCGATGAAGAGAAGCTCGGCCTGTACACGAACCTGCTGTACAACCAAGCGCTGCTCATTGAAGGTTTGCCAATTCAAGACCCGGTTGAATTTACGAACGCAATGTGCAAAATCATGGTGTAACAGCCATAAGCATGCTTAAGAGGGCTTTCCCTAGAGCAGCGTTAAGCTGCTTTAGAGAAGGCCCTCTTTTTTATAGATGCGTTCTGTATATTTGGTGATGGCTTCATCGTAGTCGGGATATGCATACCCAAAGCTTGCTGCCACGGTTTTAGAGTATTTTCTAAACAGCTCATAGCAGGTGAATAGAGACTGCCACATGTTGGGGTAGCTATTTTCAGCATAAGTAGAAAGCAGCGCTTCCCAATCCTCTTCTGAAAGGTAACGGTTAATAAATTTAAAGTTTTTCCCGACGCTAAAGGAATAGCCTTGCTCTATGCCAATTTGCCAAGCCATCATTCGCAGTAAATTAGGACGGGCAATTTCGCTTAAATGATCAATCGCGAATAGAATTTCTTCCCTCGCCAGGCCTTTTACAACGTAAGTAGAAACCATCCAAAATTCATTGCAGCAATCGTCAAATTCTTTTGCGGTTGGCGGCTTCGTCCAATATTGACGGTCAGTTGGGAGCACTTCATTTTGCACAAGCGACTGTTTATCAAGCAGCACTTCAACTAAACCGTCGCTGTTCGTAAAATAATCTTCTATCTCGTCGATTGGAATTAGCGTCAGGTCGAGCTTATGCCCATCTTCAAAAATAATGAGATAGGAAAACCAATTGCCTAATTCGGGCGGGAATAGCTCCATATCCTCAGGCTTCTGCATCATAATCCGTTTTCCGAAGCTGTTCAGCCAATCCTCATTTTCCTTGAAAGCCTCCATATCGGTCACAAAATAGGAAACATCAAAATCCTGAAATAGATCAGGGACGATGTTTTTGTTGGTGCGTGAGCCTTCGAGCGTTGCAAGTACAATTCTCGAATCATTGGCAGCAAAATCGATAAGCAGCTTCATCATTTCCTGTTCGCTTCTCAATGGTAGAATACTCCCTTCTAAATTTGTCGTTCCATTTGTTATATAATTTTTATAAAGAAAATTCTATTTTCATTATAGCTTACAGCTGCTTAGGCTACAGCCTGCCAAAAAAGGAATCAGCTGCAATCACAATAGAACCGTTGCCTATTCTCAAGTATTCCGTTATAGTTAAACTAATTTCATACGAAATGCGGGTGCTGGATAAAGTCTGGCTGAGATAGGGAACTTGTTTTCCTGACCGTTAATCTGATCCAGGTAATGCTGGCGTAGAGAACATAACGAAACGTAGCCATTCGTGTATTCTCGAATGGTTTTTTTGTATTTCTCCGAAGAAAAACGCGGTTTTGTCTAGGGCGGTGTTTTGGACGAGCTGCGAGCATTGCTTTCCTTCAGGAAAGGGGAGAAAGTAGATGACAGAAGCGTGGATTGAAGCATTGCAGCAGCAGGTGGATGAGCGCCAGGATGAGCTGTTCGCACTGTTAGCCGAGCTGGTGGCGTATCCAACCGTCAGCCCTCCGGCACGCAATACGCTGGAAGCCCAGCAGTTTTTGGAGAAGCAGCTGCAAGCGAGCTGTTTTGCAACTGAGCTGTGGGAGGTTTACCCGGGCGATCCAAACGTGACAGCGGTAAAACGGGGCACCGATAGCAAGCGTTATCGCAGCCTGCTGCTCAATGGGCATATGGATGTTGCCGAGGTGGGCGACAGCGGCGGCTGGAAGCATGATCCGTTCAAGCTGTTGCTGGAGGATGGACGCGCCTATGGGCGTGGAACCGCCGATATGAAAGGCGGGCTTGCGGCATTGCTGTTTGCAAGCAAGCTGCTGACCGAAGCGGGTGTGGAGCTGAAGGGGGATTTGCTGTTCCAAGCCGTTATTGGCGAGGAAGCGGGTGAGGCAGGTACTCGCGCTTGTATGGAGCGCGGCTGCGAAGCGGATTTCGCCATCGTCGCCGATACGAGCGGGCTGGCGATTCAAGGACAGGGCGGCGTTATAACCGGCTGGGTTACCTTGCAAAGCCCGGAGACGTTCCATGATGGCATGCGTTCGCGCATGATCCATGCCGGAGGCGGCGTTCAAGGAGCCAGCACGATTGAGAAAATGGCAAAGCTGATTGCCGGGCTTCAAGATTTGGAGCGCCACTGGGCCGTGAGCAAATCTTATGAAGGTTTTCCTCCCGGCTCCAATACGATTAATCCTGCGGTCATTGAAGGCGGGCGCCATGCCGCTTTTATCGCGGACCGCTGTTCGCTTTGGATTACGGTTCATTTTTACCCGAATGAAGATTATGAAACGATAGCGTCCGAGATTGAAGAGCATTTGCTTGGCGTGGCGCAGGGCGATCCGTGGATGCGCCACAATCCGCCAACCTTCCGCTGGGGAGGGCGCTCGATGATAGAGGAGCGCGGCGAAATTTTCCCTTCGCAGGAGCTGAACCGGCAGTGGTCGGGGCTCAAGGTGCTGGAGCAAAGCCATCAGCAAGTGCTTGGCGTACTGCCTGCGGTTGGCATGAGTCCAAGCGTAACCGATGCGGGTTGGATCGGCAGGGAAGGCATCCCGACGGTCATTTATGGTCCAGGGCAGCTGGAGCATGCCCATGCGGTAGACGAGAGTATCGACATCAACGAGCTCATTTATTATACAAAAGTAATACTCGGCTTCATCGTCGACTGGTGCAACCGCCCGAAAGCGGAAGCGGAGAGCAGCGTGTAGTGAGTAGAGAGTAGTGAGTAATGAGTAGCGTGCAGTGAGTAGAGAGTAGTGAGTAGTGAGTAGTGAGTAGTGAGCAGCGAGTAGCGTGTAGTGAGTAGCGTGCAGTATGCAGCATTTAGTGTGTAGTGTTCATTATGTAGCTTGTAGTTGTCGAGCGGACAGAGAAGCCGTTAATTTGTGAAAATCAACGATTTTGCCTTGTTCGCGGACTCAGATGCAGTTATTGGCTGCAAAAATCCTATAAAGTCCCCGTTTTTCATGGAATAGCGGATTTCCTGTCCGCGAACAAGAATAAAGTGGCCAAATCGCTGAAATAGCGGATCTCCTGTCCGCGGAGACGTCAAAATCGGCTAAATCGACCAAATCGCGGATATAGCGGAACGTCAGTCCTCGAACATAAGTCGGATTAATGAGAGTAATGTTAAAGTAGCAGTTTTTATTGTAGTCAATGTATTTGAATAAACGAGATGAGCATATAAGAGAGAGCGAATCACTCTCTGTTAAATAAAAAGCCGGATGAAAAAGGACTTCGCTGCGTGAAAGGTTTGAGCTGGAGAAGCGCAGCGATCGAAAGCCAAACCTTTCACGCAGCGCAGCAGTCCTTTTTCATCAGGCGTCCGGAGGACATGATGAGCAAGTTTAGCGATAGATTATATCAGGCAAGCCGCGAAGTATGGCAGAAAAGCCACGAGCATCCGTTTCTCGTGGAAATGCGGGAAGGAACGCTGGATCCGCAGCGCTTCATCTATTATCTCAAGCAGGATTACGTCTATTTAATCGACTATGCAAAGCTGTTCGCCTACGGCAGTATAAAAGCTGGCGATATGGCAACAATGGTCAAATTCGCCGGGCTGTATCATTCCACGCTGCATGTGGAAATGGAGCTGCACCGCCAGTATGCCGACCGTTTTGGCGTGACGCGCGAGCAGCTTGAGGGCACGCAGCCTGCGCCTAGCAATATCGCGTATACGAAATATATGCTTGACGTGGCGGCGAATGGCTCGCTCGCAGAGGTTGTAGCGGCGCTGCTGCCGTGCATGTGGAGCTACCGCGAAATTGGCGTAACCTTCGCCGAATATCCGGGCGCATTGGAGCATCCGCTTTATAAGGAATGGATTCTCATGTACAGCTCGGAGGAGTTCGGAGAGCTGACGAACTGGTGCATTGGCCTAATGGACCAATTGGCAGCAGGGCTTCCAGAGCGGGAGCTTGCGAAGCTGGAGGAGCATTTTGTCATAACATCGAAGATGGAATATTTATTTTGGGATATGGCATATCGCGGGGAGGAGTGGCCAGTGTGAGCATATTGAAAGGTCAGCCGGGAGAGCAGGGGCTTAAAAAGGCGGCGGGGGCAAGCGAGACAGAAGCAGAAGCATTAGAAGCAGCAGTAGCAGACGCAGCAGAAGCAGCAGATGCAGAAGCAGCAACAGCAACAGCAACAGCAACAGCAACAGCAACAGCAACAGCAACAGCAGTGAGAACGACCGCTTCTGCACATAGCGAAAGCAACGAGCCAGCAGGCCTTAGCGTCAGCGGACTGACGTATGCTTTTCCCGGCGGGCCGCCGCTGATTGAAGGGCTTGACCTGCATATTAAGCAGGGCGAGTTCGTCAGCGTGCTTGCGGCGAGCGGCATGGGCAAGACGACGCTGTTCCGGCTGCTGGCCGGACTGCTGGAGCCGCAAGCCGGCACGATTACGATTGGCGGCTTGAATCGCCAGCAGCAGGCGGCAAAGATCGGCTATATGCCGCAGAAGGATTGCCTTATGCCGTGGCGGACGGTGCTGGATAATGCCGCGCTCGGCATGGAGCTGGCAGGAACGCCGAAGAAGGAAGCGCGCCAGCGGGTGCGGGAGCTGCTGCCGGATTTCGGCCTCGCCGGAACCGAGGCGAAGTATCCGCATGAGCTGTCGGGCGGCATGCGCCAGCGGGTATCGTTTCTTCGCTCGCTGCTGGGCGGCGGCGAGCTCTTTTTGCTCGATGAGCCGTTCAGCGCCCTTGATGCGATGACGAGAGTCAGCATGCAGGAATGGCTGCTGCAAATATGGGAGCAGCACCGCAAAACGATTGTTTTTATAACCCACGACATAGATGAAGCGCTGCTTCTGTCGGACCGGGTGCTGGTGGCGGCGAAGGCGCCGGTTGCCGAGCTGGTGGAATATCCGGTGGCACTGCCGCGTCCTCGCACCTACGAGACGATGCTGAGCGAGCCATTTGTGGCGTTAAAACGCAAGCTGCTTGGGCATTTCGGGCATGCGCACACAGCGGCCAGCTTAGAGGGGGGAAGCCGATGAAGCGCTTTTTCAAAAAGCATATGCCAGTTGTGCTGTTCATCCTCCTGCTTGCCGTTTTGTGGGAAGTCGGAACGCGAATATTCCAAATTCCCCATTATATTATCCCACGGCTGTCTGATGTGCTCGTCTCCATAACGGAGAACAGCGGGCTGCTGGCGCGGCATTTCGTCATCACGCTAGGCGAGGCGCTGCTTGGGCTGGCGATTTCAATCGTGCTGGGGACGTTGTCGGCGATCTGGATCGACAGCTCATCGCTGGCACGCAAAACGCTGTATCCGCTCGTTGTCGCCTCGCAGACGATTCCGATTATTGCGCTGTCGCCGATTATGGTCATGTGGTTTGGCTATGAAATCGGCAGCAAAATCGCCGTTGTCATGCTGTTCACCTTTTTCCCCATTGCGATGAATACGGCGGACGGCTTCCGCTCAGCGGACCCGGATATCGGGGAGCTGCTGCGGACGATGGGAGCAGGCAAGCGCGAGCTGTTTCTCAAGTGGAAAATCCCTTCGGCGCTGCCGGAGTTTTTCACGGGGTTGAAAATGGCAGCGGCGATTAGCGTCGGCGGCGCCACGCTTGGCGAATGGCTGGGCGGCGAAGCGGGGCTGGGCATGTACACGAAGCGGGCGGCGAATATGCTGCGCGGCGAAAGTGTTTTTTCCGGCGTGCTGCTGCTGTCAGCAATGGGCATTATGTTATTTTTAGCCGTATTGGCGCTTGAGCGAATCTGCCTATCCTATCGGAAAGAATCGAAGGTAGGCCGGTAAGGGGGCCCCAAGGCGGAGTGCCGCTCAAGCTTTATGGCCTTTTATATACTATAATAGAACAAGAAAGAGGTAAGTTGTCTATGCGCAAGGAGAATGAAGGAAATCGTATTTTTACGAAAAATAAAGCTTCCAAATGGAGACGCAGCTCATGGGTCGCAGCATGTTTGGCTTTGACGCTAGCCATTATGGCGGGCTGCTCCTCGGATAATAAAAACACGGCAAATAGCGCTGAAGGTACGCAGGAGCTGACGGTGCTGCTCGACTGGTATCCGAATGCGGTGCACACGTTCTTGTATGCGGCGGAGGAGCAAGGTTATTTCAAGGAAGCCGGCCTTAATGTGAAGCTCCAGGTGCCGGCCGATACGAATGATGCGCTTAAGCTGGTCGCAACAGGCAAGGCGGATCTGGCGATCAGCTATCAAATGCAGGTAGCCGTTGCCCGCGCAGAGGAAATTCCGATTGTATCGGTTGCCTCGCTTGTGCGCCACCCGCTGAACCAGCTGTTTGTGCTGGAATCGTCCGGCGTGAAGACGCCTAAGGATTTGGTTGGCAAAAAAATCGGCTACCCGTCGATTCCGCTGGATGAAGCGTACGTGAACACGATGGTGAAAACCGACGGCGGCGATCCGTCAGCACTGAACTATATCGATGTGGGCTGGGACCTGATTCCGGCCATGACGACGAAGAAGGTTGACGCCATTATCGGCGGTTATGTGAACCACGAGAAGCTGCTGCTGGAGAAGGAAGGCGAGAAGCTGATTGCGCTGAATCCTGCCGATTATGGCGTGCCGGACTATTACGAGCTTGTCATGACAGCGAGCGAGGATGGCGTTGCCAGCAAAAGCGAAGTGTTCAAGAAGTTTATCGACGCTGCGGCTAAAGGGCAGGAATATACGGCAAGCCATCCGGATGAGGCGCTTCAGGTGCTGCTCGACAAGCAAAGCGCGGATTACCCGCTCGATGCCGAGATTGAGAAGCAGAGCCTGCAGGTATTGCTGCCGCTCATGGACGCGGGCTCCGAAGCTTTCGGCAGCCAGACGGCGGAGTCGTGGAGCAATGTCATTTCATGGTTGCAGGAGCATGGCCAGCTTACGAAAGAGATCAAGGCGGAGGATGCATTCCGCAACCTATAATGGTGGAGGGAATACGGCGTATGGACGAACGCTATTCAAGACAGATGTTGTTTACGCCAATTGGTGAAGCAGGGCAGCGCAAGCTAAGCGAAAGCGCTGTGCTTATTATAGGAATGGGAGCGCTCGGCACCGTTCTGGCCAATCATATGGTCAGAGCGGGGGTCGGGCTCGTCCGTTTCGTTGATCGTGATTATGTGGAACGCAGCAATCTCCAGCGCCAAATGCTTTACGACGAAGAGGATGTCGAGCATGGCTATCCGAAGGCGGTTGCCGCCGAGAAGAAGCTGCGCAAAATCAATTCCGATGTCAAAATCGAAGCGATTGTTGCTGACGTCACCGTTCAAAATATCGACGCGCTGCTGATGGATATCGACCTTGTGCTTGATGGGACGGATAATTTTCAGACGCGTTTTCTGCTTAATGATGCTTGCTTCCGCAGCGGCATTCCGTTTACCTATGGCGGGGCGGTCAGCTCGCGGGGCATGAGCGCGATTCTCGTACCGGGCGCTACGCCGTGTCTGCGCTGCTTTATTCAATCGGCGGATGCGGGCGGACAAACCTGCGATATGATTGGCGTTATTTCGCCAGTAGTGGATATTGTCGCTTCCTACCAAGCGGTAGAGGCGCTTAAATATTTGGTCGGAGCCGTGGATAAAAGAAGAAACAGCCTAATGACCTTCGATTTATGGCAAAATCACGCATTCGAGATGAAGCTGGGCGAGCCTGCGAAGCAGTGCCCTTGCTGCCAGCTGAAGCAGTATCCAGCTTTGCAGGTGGCAGAGCAGGATGCGGCAGTCTCGCTATGTGGACGCAGCACCGTGCAAATTTCCGGCGGCGCCCCGCTTCATTTGGAGCAGTGGCGGCAAAGGCTGGAACCGATTGCTGTGGAGCTTACGCATAACGCTTATTTGCTGAAAGCCGAGCTGCCGGAAGGCGAGCGGCTCGTGCTGTTCCCCGATGGGCGTGTGCTTGTGCAGGGAACGGAAGATATGGTCCGTGCCAAAACCTTATATGCCCGTTATATCGGAAACTAAGGAGCTGCGAGGAAATTAGTACCCGCTTTTGTCAATAAATTAGCGGTACTTTATTTCGTCGCAGTCTCCAACAGCGAAGGGAATGTGTGAATATGAAGGATTTTCGTTTATATGCGATTACAGGCGAGGAATTTCATCCGGGCCGCGATTTAATTGAGGTAATGGAGGAAGCGATTTACGGCGGCGTTGATATTATTCAGCTGCGCGACAAGTCGGGCGACAAGCCGGCGATTTTGGAAAAAGCACGGGCGCTCCGCGAGCTGACCCGCAAGCATGGCGTAACCTTTATCGTCAATGACTACATTGATATTGCACTGGAAGTGGATGCGGACGGCATTCATTTGGGCCAGGGCGATGTGCCGCTCGTGGAAGCACGCAAGCTCGTGGGCGATAAAATCATCGGCATTTCGACGCATGCTATTGAAGAGGCGCTGCTTGCCGAGGAGCAAGGCGCCGATTACATCGGTGTGGGCCCTGTGTTTCCGACGAAGACAAAGGTTGACGTTGTAGATCCGGTAACGGTTGATTATGTGCGCGAGGTAGCGGATAAGGTAAAAATACCATTTGTCGCCATCGGCGGCATCAAGCTGCGCAATGTGGATGAGGTTATTGCAGCGGGAGCTACGCGCATTTGTGCGGTTAGCGAAATTGTTGGCAGCAGCGATATTTCCGGCACCTGCCGTTCTTTTCTGGACAAGCTGGATAAATGGGGAGAGTCGTAATGGAACTAGTCATTAACGGTGTGAAGCAGGAGCTGGCAGCGAAGACGATTGAAGAGGTCATTGCCCATTTTGAACTGACGGGCAAGCCGGTTGTCGTTGAAGCGGATGGAGCGGTGCTGACACAGGAGCAATGGGCAGCAACCGAAGTTCGCGAAGGCATGAAGATCGAGCTTGTACATTTTGTAGGAGGAGGCTGAAGCGAATGAAGCCGGATGTATGGCATATTGGCAACCGTGAACTAACGTCCCGATTTTTTATCGGCACCGGGCTTTTTCCAAGCCCTTATGTACAGAGGGAAGCGATTGAGGCATCAGGCGCCGAGGTGCTGACGTTCGCTATTCGCCGGATTAATTTGGAGGCGACCGAGGACGATTCGATTCTTCAGCATTTGCAAGGTCAATCGTATCAATATTTGCCGAATACTTCAGGAGCAAGCACGGCGGAGGAAGCGGTGCGGATCGCGCGTCTTGCACGGGCTTCGGGACTCAGCGACTGGATCAAGGTCGAGATTAGCGCCAATGAGCGCACGCTGCTGCCTGATCCGATTGAAACGCTGAAGGCGACGGAAATTCTCGTAAAAGAGGGCTTCACCGTCCTTCCGTATACATCGGATGACCCGGTCATTTGCAAGCGGCTGGAGGAAGCGGGCGCTGCGGCTGTTATGCCGGGAGCGGCTCCGATTGGGACGGGCCTTGGCATTTTGAACCCTTATAATTTGGGCCTTATTGTAGAGGAAGCGAAGGTTCCAATTATTGTCGATGCCGGGCTTGGCTCAGTCAGTGATGTGACCCAGGCGATGGAGCTTGGCGTGGCGGGCGTGCTGATGAATACACCGGTTGCGAAGGCAAAAGATCCAGCAGGCATGGCGCGGGCGATGAGGCTCGGCATCGAAGCTGGCCGTCTGGCTTATTTGTCAGGCCGCATTTCGAAGAAGCGTTACGCTTCGGCAAGCAGCGGTTATGAGGAGTTTAAGCTGAAATAACAGGATCATTCAACAAGGAAAGCTGGTTAGGACATGGGAGAACGGATTGTAATCATGGGCGGCGGCATTATTGGCTTATCCTGTGCGTTCGAGCTGCGAAGCCGCGGTCATCAGGTGACGGTGCTGGAAATTGGCAGCTGCGGGGGACAGGCGTCCGGAGCGGCTGCGGGGATGCTGGCTCCTTTTTCGGAAAATGTTGAGGGGCCGGATGACTTTTTTCGCTTATGCGCACAGAGCTTGCGGCTTTATCCTTCGTTTACAGATCGCGTGAAGCAGGTTTCCGACCTGCCTTTCGAATATACCGAATCCGGGAGCATGTATATTGCTTACCATGATGCAGATATTTTGGCGCTTGAAGGCAGGCTGCGCTGGCAGCGGGAGCATGGTTCGTCGGGTAGCCTGCTGGAAGGTGGCGACGTGTTTCGGTTGGAGCCGAAGCTGTCAGGCAAGGTGCGGGCGGCGCTGTATACGCCGGAGGAAAGCCATCTGTATGCGCCGCATTATGTCAAAGCACTGGAGCATGCCTGCCGCTTGATGGATGTTCACATTCATGAGCATTTGGAGCAGGTTGCGATCAAGGATTGGCAGAGCTCGGTCGTGCTGGAGGCAGCAGACGGACGTGTTTTTGAAGGGGATCGGCTCGTTGTATGCTCGGGAGCTTGGGCGCAGCAGCTGGAAGCAGCATTTGGCATTCGCATTCCAGTCTATCCGATTCGCGGGCAAATTTGCGCCTATGAGACAGTGGAAAAGCCCGTTCATCATATGGTATTTTGCAATCAGGGCTACCTCGTGGCGAAGGAAAATAATACGCTCGTATGCGGCGCCTCCGAGGATGTAGCCGGGTTCGAGACGAGCGTAACGGAGAAGGGCATTGAGCGCCTGCGAAAATGGAACAAGCAAGCTTTCCCGTTTCTCGAAACGTGGACGCCGTTCCACAAATGGGCGGGACTTCGCCCTTCCACACAGGATGGCTTCCCGCTGCTCGGCGCGCTGGCGCAATCTGGCCGCGTCGTGATGGCGGTAGGGCATTACCGCAATGGGATTTTGCTCAGCCCCGTTACAGCGCAGCTTGCGGCTGATAGCGTAGAAGGCAAGAAGATGCCGGACTTCATGCAGGCTTTTGCTCCTGAGCGGTTCAGCTAGGCAGAGCAAGGCACAGCGAACTGGGTATGGAAGTGGAACGCTGCGAAAATGAGAATCGATGGGCAAGCGTATGATCTAAAATATAAGCATTTATAAGTTTCATACTTATCATTAGGCTTATATTTCTCGGAGTGAAACGCGCCGCGCCGCCGAAGGGCGGCGTCAGCCGTTTCACCTTGGTTCGGCATTTGATGAAGAAAGGGGCAAAAGCACATCATGAGCGTACATGGGAATGGACAGGCGCCGCGCAGTGTCCCAACGGCATTGACGATAGCGGGCTCGGACAGCGGCGGCGGCGCAGGCATTCAAGCAGACCTGAAAACGTTTCAGGAGCTAGGCGTATTCGGCATGTCCGCGGTTACCGCGATTACGGCGCAAAATACGCTTGGCGTACAAGGCGTATTTCCGCTTAGCGTGGAGGCTGTCGTGCAGCAAATGCATTCGGTCGGCTCGGACATTGGCGTCGATGCGCTGAAGACGGGCATGCTGTTCAACAGTGAGATCATTACGGCTGTTGCGGCAACGATTGCCGAGCTTGGCTGGAAAAATGTCGTCGTAGACCCGGTCATGATCGCCAAAGGCGGAGCCTCGCTGCTGCAAGAGGAGGCCATCCGTGCGATGACGGACAAGCTGCTGCCCGTAACGACGGTCATTACGCCGAACATACCGGAGGCGGAGAAGCTGACGGGCATTGCCATCGTATCGGCGGCTGATAAGCAGGAAGCAGCGAGAAGGCTTGCTGGCTATGGAGCGGGCTACGTCATTATTAAGGGCGGTCACGATACGGGCGAGGAAGCGATCGATCTGCTGTATGACGGCAGCGGCTTTACCGAGCTGGCAGGCAGACGAGTGGCGACGGCCCGAACGCATGGCACAGGCTGTACCTTTTCGGCGGCACTTGCGGCAGGGCTTGCAGAGGGGCTTGATATGGAAGCCGCAATGCGCCAAGCGAAAGCGTTTATTCAAGCGGCCATCGAGGACGGCATACAAATTGGCGGCGGGCATGGTCCGACCAACCACTGGGCGTACCAGCGCAGCAAGCGAGCATTGCAAGCTCCACTATAGTAGAAAAAGCTATGCGGCTTCCGGTTATGTTCTAACCGAAGGTTGCATAGCTTTTTTTGAAATATTAGATTTCATAAGTTTCACACTTATGGGCTAAGTCCAGCCCCAGAAAAAACCTTCACGGTCCCAGGCTGCTTTGCCGCCATGGCCTTTTTTAAATGCTTTTTTAACTTCCTTGTCGATCGACGTATTTCCCTGCTCGTTCACATAAATGAACTGCTCTCCAAAATGGGCTGTAATATGGGCAACGGCCTTCTCCTGATGAAGAATGCCAGCAAACTTCAGCTCTCCAAGCATCCAATCGGCTACATCCTGTGCGGTATGACTCAACGTATCTCTTCCTCTCTCATTCGCAGCTCTCGCCCACTATTATAATCAACCGCCGCGCATATGCCAAATTTACAGCAGGCTTACTCCAAAAGCGTCCACATAAACGGCAGTGCCCGTCACTTCGATGAGTGGTTCATCCTGCTGTTTAGTGACTGTTACCAGGACACGTCCATCCCGGCCTATTTCATGGCCTTGTTCAATGCATAGCTCAAGCGATTGTAGCGGTTTCTCAGCCAAATGCGCTGCATAATAAGCTCCCATTACGCCAGATGCTGTACCTGTAACGGGATCTTCAATCGTGCCGGAATACGGCGATGAAAAATGACGGGCGTGCATATGAGCGTGTGGATCATAGGTTTCCAGGCAAAAAGGGTGCAGAGAAGCACGCGGCATCTCCTGCAAAATTTCGGGGAACCGCTTATTATTTGGCTTCATACGGCGGAATGCTTCGAGACTTTTGATAGGAATTAACAGTGTCCATGTCCCCGTGCTTCCGTAAACAGTGGGAAGCTCTATCTCAATGTCGGCTTCCTCAATGCCCAAGGCATATGCCAATTGTGCATAGGAACCGTTAAAAGCCCGGAACTGCGGAGCCGCCTGCGTCATTGTGATTTGAAGCTGCCCCTGCTCATTCGTATGCAGCCGAACAGGGAGCACGCCTGCTTTTGTCTCAATCAGAAGCTCCGTTTTATCGCCTAACAGCCCCTTTGTTTGCAGCGCATAGATCGTTGCCATCGTGGCATGGCCGCAAAGATTAATTTCGTGGCCGGGTGTAAAATAACGGATTCGAATATCCGCTACATTCGATGGCAGCGGGAAAGCAGTCTCATTAAAGCCAACTTGCCCGGCGATGGCTAGCATTTCTTTTTCCGTCAGATCATTGCCTGTTAAAACGACACCCGCCGGGTTTCCTTTCCCCGGAATAGGGCTAAAGGCATCGTAATGATAGACGTTAATAGATGGCATATGTTTACTCCTTTATGAAGTCTCTTTCTCATCTATCTTTCGTGTTAGAGGCTGAACCTTCTATTCGACAAAGTTTCCCAATTTCCTTTCTTGTAGGAAGTAAGCGTCTATGAATACGATAGCAAGGCAAGGCATGAAAATCAGATGTCATAGGTTAACGCTTTATCCCATTGATTCCTTGTTTGATGGAGGCCTTCCATCGACATTTGTCGAAATGAGGGCGGAATCCCATCGTCGCGCGACTTTTCCTCAAATTTTACTAAACAAATCACCGTCTATAGCCGATATTTCTATTCATGAATAGCAATTAAATAAATAGGCGGGTGGGTCTCATGTTTTTCAAATTGTTAAGTCCTTTTACAGCTCTCATGTCCAAATTGAAGTATGCACAGAAGTTTGTGGTCGTCAGTGCTCTGTTTATGATCCCGCTGGTCTTGCTGCTTGTTCTATGGGTTAACGAGCAGCAAGGAAACATTGAGTATATTAAAAAAGAACATGACGGCGTCACTTATATTAGAGAAATGATGCCGCTTATGCTTCAGGTGCAGCAGCACCGTGGACTATCCTCGGGCTTGCTGAATGGCAATACGGATGCGAAGGCAGAGGTAGATGCTAAATCGCAGGAAATTGCTGGCTTGATCCAAACGATAGACCCGGAGCTGCAAGCGTCTGGCATGGCGGGGGTGCAGGAGCTGTGGGAAGCATGGAAGCAGCAGTGGACAAAATTAAATGCAAGCAGCGCTGCGATGTCGGCTTCCGACAGTTTTGAAAGCCACTCTACGCTCGTCTCAGATTTAACCAATATTATGATTAAACTTGCAGATGAATCGGGACTTTCGCTTGATACGCAGATGGATTCTTATTATTTGGGTTCTATGTTCGTACAGCAGATTCCTGCGTTAATGGAGCATGCGGCGATTATTCGCGGCAAAGGCAATGGGGTGCTTACGAGCAAAAAAATGACGGATAACGAAGAAATTAAGCTTCGTTTGGAAGCGGAAATGATCAATTATTCTTTGACGAATATGAATAAGTCGCTGAGCAGCGCTTTAGGCTGGAATGAGGCATTGGTGCCATCCCTAGAGAAAAGTGGCGCGACGACCGCAACATCGCTCAAAAGCTTTGTAGCGCTTCTTAATACAGGTGTCCTTAACGGCTCCAACTTGAACATGAATGGATCGGAGTTTTTCAAGTCTGGAACGGCGACGATTGGTGTATTAAACGACTTTTATGTACAGGTGAATACAGAGCTTGAGCAGGTGCTCCAGCAGCGTATTGATGAGCTGACAGCCACTAGAAATATGCTGCTCGGCTTGACGGCTCTGTCCCTGCTGCTCGTTGCTATTTTCTACATGGCTTTCTACCGGAATGTAATGGTAACGGTGGCAGCGCTCCGAAATCGTGCGGATGCGATGGCGAAAGGCGACTTTTCCAAAGAATTGCATTTGGAAACGCGGGATGAGCTGCTTCAGGTCGGCCATTCCTTTAATGACATGATTCGCTCCTTGAATGTGCTGCTGCGGAGAAACCAGATTGTGTCTGAGCAGGCAGCGGCTTCGTCGGAGGAGCTCACAGCCATTTCACATGAATCGACGCTTGCGATGAAGCAAATTGCCGAGTCCATTCAGGGCGTATCCGAAGGAACGGACGTACAGCGCGTATCGGCGGATGAAACGTCGAAAGCGATGAATGAAATGGCGGTTGGCATAACACGGATTGCCGAAGCGGCTTCAGAAGTGGCGGATGCTGCGGTCAAGGTGACGGGCAACGCTCAAGTAGGCGAAGAACAGCTTGGACAAACGGTGCGCCAAATGAACAGCATTCAAGCATCGGCTGTCCGTTCAGGCGAGGTTGTTACAAAGCTGGATGAGCATTCGGTGCAAATTGGCCAAATCGTGCAAGCCGTTATGGCGATTGCCAAGCAAACACAGCTATTGTCGCTGAATGCGAACATTGAAGCGGCAAGGGCTGGCGAGCACGGACGGGGTTTTAGCGTCGTAGCCTCCGAAGTAGGCAAGCTGGCTGAGCAGACGAGCGAGTCGGTGCAGACGATATCTGAGCTGATCAGAGATATTCGGGCGCTCGTAAGCGAGAATGTGAAGGCGATGAGCGAGATGAAATCGGAGACAGCTTCGGGTCTGGCCTCCATTGAGCAGGCCAATACGACAATTGGCGATATTTTGTTTGAAGTTCGCTTGATGAGCGATCAAATTCAGGAAGTGTCGGCAGCTGCCGAGGAAATCTCCGCAGGCATGGAAGAGGTAACGGCATCGGTTGGCGAGGTAGCGAACATCTCGAATAAAACGTCGGATGAGGCCGAGACGATGGCCGCAGCTACGGAGGAGCAGCTTGCGTCGATGGAGGAAATTCAAGCATCAGCCGAAGCGCTGCGCGATATGGCCCAGCAGCTCCAGGACGATCTCAGTCATTTCGTGCTGAGCAGCGAGGACACGGAGCAAGCGAAGGCTGTATAGCACGGAAATATGGATAATGCTCGGGCTGTGCAAGCAGCCTGTAGATTATCCTTTTTTTGTATTCAGATCGAGTCGGATGGTAGAATGAAAGAAGGGCTGAAAAGAACATAAAGGAGAGCAAGCAATGAGATTTTTGAAAAAAACATTGATTTATATTTTGGTCGCTATCATTCTTATTTTTTTATTGAGAATGCTTGAGGTTAGTACTCCGGTATCGATCATCATTATATTTTTGACGTATGTGGCCTTAACGCTGGGCCCCTTATTTTATACCATTTTAGGGACAAGAAACCTGATGAAGATCGAGAGGTTTCTGCTCGCGAACCGCAAAATACCTAGCTACTATATCAATTATACGGTAGCCAATCGTCTGGATGACGAGTTTGAAGAGAACATAGCGAAGCTGCTCAAGCAGTACAAGCAAAAGAATAAACAGGCATTGTTCAAGACGCTTCAGGCTCACTATAATAAGGATATTCAGAGCGTCTTGCACGAAATCGAATTTATACAGCCAATCGAGTATAGGTATTATTATCAGGCTTATTATTACATCGAGAGAAGAGAGTTTACGGAGGCTCATGACTATATAAATCGCATTTCCAAGGATTGGATGAAGCAATCACTGCTGTCTTACATGGAGTATAAACAGGGCAATCGGCCAAGGGCAATCGAACTGGCGGAGGAAGCGATGCAGGCCGCTCGGGGAATCCAGCTATATGTGATGGTGAAAACATTCGAACGCGAGTACCCGGAGCTAAGGCAGCAGATGGTGAAGTAACTGGTTGGTGAATTAACGTTTGCTGTTGTGGCCTCGCGGGGCACTCTGGTCAGGACGTATAGAGCCATATAGAGCCGTATAGAGTGCGAAGGGAAAAGATGTAGAACGGACCGCCGCTAAAGCAGCAGCGATGTCCGTTCTTTTTCTTTATTTTTGGGAAAAAATGAGGTCGCTGCATTATAGATTTTTATGATCGTCTAATAGATTATTTCTGGGCTGATGCCGATTGACGATTAGCTGGGGGTAACCTATACTTGCCTAAATACAAGTAAACAACTGTGAATAATGAGTATAACGATATTGTATAGCTGATTACAAGGTGAAACGGCTGTCGCATTCCTTTGGCGGCGCGGCGCGTTTCAATCCGAGAAATATAGAGAAGGGATGGAACAATCCTATCCTTTCCTATATTTAAAACAAGGGGGTTTGCGAACAAATGGTACAGGTGAAAGCACCAAATCAATACGTAAACGAGCCGAATGCTTGGGCGGATGGCGGGTCAAAAATTGCAGAAATCGGCAACAAGCTTTTTATTATCGGTGGGGAAAAAGCACTAGAGGCCGCGGCGCCGCTGCTGGCCAGCCTGAATACCGTCGATGTCACCTATCAGGTGCACCGTTTTTCCGGGCAGGTGACGACGGAGCAGATTGCAGCTTACTCGGAGCTGGCGTCGAGCCAGGATATCAACGTGCTGGTAGGAATCGGCGGCGGACGGGTGCTGGATTTGACGAAGGCGGTGGCGGAACGGATTCATGTGCCGAGCGTGACGGTGCCGACGATTGCGGCAACCTGCGCGGCATGGTCAGCGCTGACCGTATTGTACGACGAGGAGGGCCGCTCGGCAGGCTATTTGCCGCTTAAGCGGTCGCCGCAGCTGGTGCTAGCCGACACATCGGTGCTTGCTGCTGCACCTAAACGCTACCTCGCATCGGGCATAGGCGATACGTATGTGAAATGGAACGAGACGGTCGTCAATGTGAAAAAGGTTCCGGCCGACCTTGATGTACGGCTTGGCGTCAAAACGTCGGAGCTGGCGGTCGAGGTGCTCGACCGCTATGCGCAGCAGGCGTATGCGAATGCAGGCGACGGCATAGCGTCGCCCGCATTCCATGAGGTTAGTCACGCCATTGTCTGGCTGGCCGGGCAGGTGAACACCGTATCGGCAGGAGGCGCACGCGGCGCTTTGGCCCATGCCATTCACGACAGCCTGACGCAGTTTGCGCAAACGCATGGCTCGCTGCATGGCGAGAAGGTTGCGTTTGGGCTCGTTGCCCACACGCTGCTGCAAGGGCAAACGGCCGAAGAGACGGAGCGGCTTGCAGCGAAGCTTGCTGCGCTTGGTCTGCCTGTTACGCTGGCGCAGCTGGGATTTGAAGAAAAAGCGGATCAAATCGCGTATGACATTGCCCATAAAGTGCCGCTCGCTGGAGCGAAAGCTGCTGAGCTGCCATTCGCCGTTCATCCAGCGGCAATCGCGGAGGCGATTATCGCAGCGGATCAGCTCGGGCAGCGGATTAGAAGCAAAGCAGCCATTTCTTAACAATAAAGGTACGCGATAAACGATAAGGGGAAACATTCCACACGAGATCTAGAGAGGCGGAAACAACCGTGAAAAACAGAAAGAGACAATGGCTAGGCTTAAGCATCGCAATCATCGTGGCGAGTCTGCTCGCAGCTTGCGGCAATACAGGGGGAACGTCGAATACAGGTGCAGCAGCGAGCCCGGCTGCTTCATCTGAAAGCAGCAGCCCAGCAGCGGAAGCTGGGCCAGATTTGAGCAAAGTCACGCTGAACATCGGCCAAACGGGCTGGGAAAATCTAAAGATCGGCTTCAAGGAAGCCGGACTTGATAACACGCCTTACAAAATTGAATTCAGCGTGTTCCAAGGCGGCAATTTGCAGCTGGAGGCAATGGCAGGCGGACATTTGGATGTCGCTTTGACGAGCGAAATCCCGCCACTGTTCGCAGCACAGGCGGCAAACGGCGGCAATTTCAAAATTATTGCGATTCAAAAAGGAAGCACGCTCCAGCAGGAGCTGCTGATTCCCAAAGGCTCGACGGTGAAATCCGTAGCCGATTTGAAGGGCAAGAAGGTTGCTTACGTCAGCAGCACAACCGCACATTATTTTCTGCTGAAGATGCTTGAAGAAGCAGGGCTTAGCTGGACGGACATTGAGCCTGTAGCATTGTCGACCTCTGATGGTCTCAGCGCATTGATCGGCGGCAGCGTCGATGCATTGGCGAGCTATGGCAACGCGGTCATTTCGGGTCGCCAAAATGGCGCTACGACTCTGGCGTCTGCCCAGAACATTTTATCCGGCAACTTCCCGATTGAAGCGACTCCGGCAGCGATTGAAGATCCGGGCAAGCGTGCAGCGATTGCGGACTTCCTGAATCGGCTTAACCAGTACAATGAGTGGATTCGTGCGAACCAAGAGAAGTGGGCAGGCATCGTAGCTGAAAATACGAAGCAGCCTGTCGAGCAGGCGCTTCAAACGCTGAAGGATGGCGAAGCCCAGCAGCCGACGAAGATTTTGCCGCCATCGGAGGAAGCGATTGCTTCCCAGCAGGACATTGCCGATACGCTGCAAAAGGTCGATTTGCTTAAAAATCCGGTTGATGTGAAGACGATTTGGAGCGACGCTTTTGCCGACGCACTGAAATAATTTTAGCCTGAAAGGAGAGAGCTATATTTTGCGGAAACCATCTTACAGCTTCTGGACTTCCTCCTTCACGCCGTGGCTGCTGCCGATTCTGCTGCTCATCGCTTGGCATGTGCTGACGGTTACGGGTATTATTGCCGCTAACGTTTTGCCGCAGCCGCTGCAAGTGATTGAGGAGCTGATCACTTCCATCAAGAGCGGCCAGCTGGCTGAAAATATTGCGATCAGCGCCCGTCGTGCCATCCTCGGCTTCCTTATTGGCGGGGGCATCGGCTTCCTGCTAGGACTTATTAACGGTTTTTCTTCCAGAGCGGAAATCGTCATGGACTCGTCTATTCAAATGCTGCGCAATGTGCCGCATTTGGCACTCATTCCGCTCGTTATTATTTGGTTCGGCATTGGAGAAGAGGTGAAGCTGCTGTTGGTGGCGCTGGGCGTCTTTTTCCCGATCTACCTCAACACCTTTCACGGCATCCGCTCGATTGACCGCGGGCTGATTGAGATGGCGAAGGTGTATGGGCTGCGGGGCTTCGATTTGTATAAAGAAGTGATTTTGCCAGGAGCGCTGCCTTCTGTGCTGGTCGGCGTCCGGTATTCGCTTGGCATTATGTGGCTGACGCTCATCGTTGCGGAGACGGTAGCGGCAAATTCCGGCATCGGCTACATGGCGATGAATGCTCGTGAATTTATGCAGCTCGATGTGACGGTGCTGAGCATTATCATTTATGCGCTGCTTGGCAAGCTGTCCGACAGCATTGCGAAAATACTCGAGAGGCGGCTGCTCCAGTGGAATCCGAATTACAGCCGTGCGAAAGCATAGGAGGGGATGACATGACCGATAGCCGCAAAGGGGCGCAGCTCCAGCTGAGCCGGGTACGCAAGGAGTTTGCAGGCAAGGAAGTGCTAAGAGGCGTTGATCTGAAAATAGACCGTGGCGAATTTGTCGCCATCGTCGGCCGCAGCGGCTGTGGTAAAAGCACGCTGCTGCGGCTGATCGCCGGGCTGGATTTGCCGACGGAAGGCACGCTGCTGCTCGGCAGCGGCGAACAGCAAAGCGGCGGGACAGATATTCGCGTGCTGTTTCAGGAGGCGCGCCTGCTGCCCTGGAAGAGCGTGCTGGATAATGTGCGGATTGGCACGCCGGGCAAGGATAGGGCGAAGGCAGCGGAGGCGCTGGCACAGGTCGGGCTTGCGGACCGCGCAGGGGAATGGCCGCATGTGCTGTCCGGCGGGCAGAAGCAGCGGGTGGCGCTGGCCCGGGGGCTGGCAAGCAAGCCGCGCCTGCTGCTGCTGGATGAGCCGCTTGGCGCGCTCGATGCGCTGACGCGCATTGAAATGCAGCAGCTGATTGAGCGGCTGTGGCTGGAGCAGGGCTTCACGGTCGTTCTCGTTACGCATGATGTGAGCGAAGCTGTTGCGCTGGCAGACCGGGTTATTTTGATTGAGGAGGGCGTTATCTCGCTCGATAAGC
Source organism: Paenibacillus sp. JT22N15 (assembly GCF_059383755.1). Lineage (NCBI taxonomy): Bacteria > Bacillati > Bacillota > Bacilli > Caryophanales > Paenibacillaceae > Paenibacillus > Paenibacillus sp. JT22N15. Next base: position 264,615 of record NZ_JBXENV010000006.1, read on the forward strand.
GGATTACGCTTGACCGTCCTCGCAACCGGGACAGCGGATTTATTTATTTTGAAAACCTTATTCTAAACAAGGTGCTGGGCAAAGAGGAAATACCGCTGCAAAAGAAGGTCAGCTATACGATATAAACAGCGGTCAATGGACTGTTGCATTTGAGGACAAAGGCGTAGTTTATGCAAACTAAGCCTTTGTTTTTTTATATTCTTTTCAATGATGGAGCAGCTGATATATGCTGCTTGGGGTCATTTTGCTCGCTTTTTTAGCAGCAGGTACTAAGATAAGATGGTACTATTTTTTCCAGCGAAAACAGGTAAGATAAGGCTATCAAACAAATAACCGCACGGTTATACGGGAGGACGCCTATTATGGAAAATCAGATGCCTGTTCGCAAATCAATGAACTTTTACCGCCGCCGGAATACACCGACTTATACGTTTATGGCTTGGGGAGCTTTTGTGCTCGCATTCGCCTTTGAATTTATCGGCATTTATACGCTGAACCAGCCGCTTTCGGTTCAAGGCTACTACGCCGTAACGGGAATACTGCTTATCATTACCTCGTTTACGCTCCAGAAGCTGGCCCGCGACAATGATGAGGATAAATTTCTGAAGGAGCAAAATCCTTCCTATCGCAACCGTAATACACCAGCCTTCACATTCATGGCCTGGATCGGTTTTATCATTGCTGTGTTGTCGCAATATATCGGCTTGTACACTTTAGAGGAACCCTTCTATGTAAAAGGCTATTACGCTATCGCCGGAGCTTTCCTGATTGTAGCCTGCCTCGTGCTTCAGAAAACCGTTCGCGATAACGAAGAGGATAAAGTGCATTTGAGCCCGGAAGAGGAGTAAGCAAGGGCGGAGTAGGCGGAGGCGGGGAACAGTTGCATTTCGCCTATCCCATAGTTTAGCGGCTCTCAAAGCGTCTCTCGCTTGGAGAGCCGCTTTTTTTTCACGCGCGCAGCCAGAGAGAGAATGATTATCCTTCATGTTATCCATAAAATGTCCATTTGTATGTATTGGTAAATGGGCATATAATTATATTAATTATAAAAAGATAATTATTATAATTTAATTGAAGGAGATGGCTAATATGAAAATAGGCGAGTTTCATCATCTTGAGCATGTGAAGGAGCAATCATCTTCCAAAAAGACGCTGTGGATTACGTTGATGCTGACTTTGTTTTTCACAATTGTTGAAGTTATTGGCGGGCTCCTATCCGGCTCTCTTGCCCTGCTGTCGGACTCGGCTCATATGGTTTCAGACGTCCTTGCATTGGGGCTGAGCATGCTCGCCATCTATATGGCGACGAGACGTCCGACGAAGCAGTATACGTACGGCTTTCTGCGTTTCGAGATCATTGCTTCATTTTTGAACGGATTGGCGCTCATTGTCATCGCTCTCTTCATTCTGGTAGAAGGGATAAAGCGGATCATTCATCCTGAGCCGGTTGATCTTGGCCTCATGCTCGGCATAGCCATCATCGGATTAATCGTCAATATTGTGCTGACGCTGGTGCTGAGCCGAAGTATGAAGGCAGAGAACAATCTGAATGTGAAAAGCGCACTGTGGCATTTCATTGGCGATTTGCTTAGCTCGGTTGGCATTATCGTATCAGCGATACTCATTCGATTGACGGGTTTGTCGATTTTAGATCCGATTATCAGTATCGTCATTGGTGGAATCATTGCATTTGGCGGATACAAGATCATCCGAGAGGCGTATGTAATTCTGATGGAAGCTGTGCCGGAGCAATTTAATTTGGAGGATATTCGCCGTGATCTTAGAGGGGTGGAAGGTGTTGAGGATGTGCACGAGATGCATCTTTGGGCGGTGTCGACCGACCATTATTCCCTTACAGCACATGTGTTGGCACGAAGCAACATTCAACCGTATTGTATAACGCTCGCAATGAATGAGCTGTTAAAAAACCGCTATGGCATCGTCCATTCCACGATTCAGGTTGAGCATGCCGCTTTTCACGATCATGGGGAGTACGGCAAATTAGTTAGTGGCGGTGCGTTCTAGGGCGTGTATGCAAACGTAAGCAAGCCAGAACGTGTATGCAAACGTAAGCAAGCCAGAACGTGTATGCAAACGTAAGCAAGCCAGAACGTGTATGCAAACGTAGCAAGCCAGATCGTGTATGCAAACGTAAGCAAGCCAGATCGTGTATGCAAACGTAAGCAAGCTAGATCGTGTATGCAAACGTAAGCAAGCTAGATCGTGTATGCAAACGTAAGCAAGCTAGATCGTGTATGCAATCGTGAGCAAGCTAGATCGTGTATGCAAACGTAAGCAAGCTAGATCGTGTATGCAATCGTAAGCAAGCCAGATCGTGTATGCAAACGTGAGCAGGCTAGATCGGAATGTAAACGTGAGCAAGCCAGATCGTGTACGCAAACGTGAGCAAGCTAGATCGTGATCAAATTTAGCTTTAAACGTATGTAGGGCCTCTGCTAGTGTATATACTCTGAACAAAGATAGATTTGGCGGACACAGCAGCCGCTATTTCAACAGAATCATGGGCAAGGCACAGGCTGCGGACTCAGGAGCCGCTATTGTGCTGTAAATGACCATTTTGACAGGATAATGGGGATGATAACGACTTTCCTGTCCGCTTACGGCCTGAAACCGGGCAAAAATCCAGAATAGCGGAACCTCAGTCCGCCAAAAAAAGGGTCAGCGGTCTCAAGCTGTTGTGTGGTCTAAGCAATAGGGGTCTCAGCAACAATCGTATGCTTCGGTTCTCAAGTCTTAGACTGGAGTCGTCAGATGAGATTGGCAGCAGTGCTCCAGCATCGAATAAGCTTTGGGCAAGAAGTGGCAGGCCCACACAGGTTTGAATACACACTCTAGTTCATCGAAAGAAAAATGCACTTCCCAGAGTAAATATTGGAAAATCCCATCTAAGCGGGCACAGATCCTATTGGATAAGTCCATGTTAGCGGGCGTCAATCCAATACAAGGCTGGGAGGTGCACTTTTGTTCTTAACCGTTAATGATTTCTCCGCCGTTGACGTGCATCACTTGCCCGGTGACATAGCTGGAATCATCCGAAGCAAGATAGACGTAGGCTGCGGCGAGCTCGGCAGGCTGGCCGGGGCGTTTCATCGGCGTATCGCCGCCGAATGTAGCCACCTTCTGAGCATCGAAGGTGGAGGGAATAAGCGGCGTCCAGATAGGACCCGGCGCGACGCCATTGACCCGAATGCCTTGGCCCGCCAAATTGGCGGATAGGGCGCGGGTGAAGGAAACGATCGCGCCTTTGGTGGCTGAGTAATCGATCAGCGTTTCATTGCCGCGATAGGCAGTAACCGATGTCGTATTAATGATGGATGCGCCTTGCTTCAAATGAGCGAGCGCCGCTTTCGTCAAATAAAACATGGCGAAAACGTTAGTGCGGAACGTCGCGGTAAGCTGCTCCGCCGTAATATCCTCAAGGCGCTGCTGAACATGCTGCTCAGCGGCATTATTGACGATAATATCAAGCTTGCCGAATTCCTTGACCGTTTGCTCTACCGCTTGCTTGCAGAAGGCTTCATCTCCAATATCGCCGGAAATTAGCAGGCAGCGTCTGCCGAGCTGTTCGACCTCCTGCTTCACAACGTTTGCGTCCTTGTCCTCTTCCAAATAGACGATGCTGACATCGCAGCCCTCCATCGCAAAGGCAATCGCTGCGGCACGGCCGATGCCGCTGTCACCGCCAGTAATAATGGCCGCTTTGCCAAGCAGCTTGCCAGCTGCTTTATAAGTCTCGGATTTATAGACAGGCTGCGGATGCATAACGGATTCCAATCCAGGCTGCTGATCCTGATGCTGGGGCGGCAGCGTCTGCGTAGGCGTTTGTGTTGTAGATTCACTCATCCTAAAAACCTCCTTGTAGTAGCGCGGCATGCGCCTGTTACAAAACGTTCTTATTGTGGAATAAATGAGCAGAGGTTATGCATGATTTCCTTCATTTAACAGCATGCTGGCGATACCAGTCATTTGCTTCCCGAAGCACCTCTGTTCCACCCGCCATCATAAACTCATGGACGAAACGGTCAAAGTCCTCCAAGGGCTTCTCGCCAGTAATAAAGGCGATATAGGCTTTGTTTTTTAACTTGATTAATTCAGCTCCGTTGTCGATTAAAGAGGGAGTCGCAACTTCCAAAGCATTGTAGATGCCATCTTGATCTAGGCCTAAGGTGGAGGCCCATTGCTCTCTTCGTTCTTTAGGGATCAAGGGTACCGTCATACCCAAATTGGCGCCGATTGTATTTTGATAATTGAACATGGTGTCATAGGGAGGCAGCACAATAACATCCTCTTTCGAGTCTCCAGCCCATGTCCAGTGCGTGCCTTTGATCCCGTATTTCATTGAGGTATATTCATCGAGATCGGGATTGGCGCTCACATCATCCAGAATTTGCAGGATCTTCTCCATCTTTCCTGGATCTTTCGCTGCGTCAGCTCCGATAGCGGTAAAGCTCATCAGCATATCATAGGCCTTGGAGCCTCGTTTTCCCTCCGGCCCCCGAAAGGGTTGTCCGAACACAATTCGGGCCTGCGGATTGCCCGCTGTTAATTCCTTCACGTTAAATGTAGCTTCTACCGGGATCTCTTCGCCATTCGCGCTACCCTGATCCTTCATTACCCAATAATCTCCATTTTGAATCCAATGATAGTAATTCCCCATGGAGGTCATGCCGATTTTTCCATTGATAAAGGCATGGGACAGATGCTTGTAGCCGCCTTTATTTTCCCCGGTAACAAACTCCGGGTCGATTACGCCATCCGCGTACCATTTGCGAAGATAATGGAGAGCTTGCTTCATTTCCGGCTCCAATGCGCCGATAACGAGCTTTTCATTTTTCACCCCGAAGTAGAGCTGGTCTGCGAAAACGATTTGCCCGAATGCGCCGAAAACAACATTCATTCCTTCCCTGGACAAACCGTACGTATCTTTCATGCCGTTGCCATCGGGATCTTCATTTGCGAATGCATAGATGACCTTCTCAAAATCGGATAGCGTCTCAGGCACAGGCAGGCCCAGCTTATCCAGCCAATCCTTTCGATATACAACAGGTATGCGGTAGATGTTTGTGGGGTTGATGACAGGAATACCGTAATAGTTTCCGTCGATTTTTCCAGCATTTTGATAAGCAGGCGCATTTTCGTTAATAGCTTTCATAATGTTGGGGGCGTATTGCTTAAGCATCTCCTCCGGAATTTCGGCCAGCAAGCCTTGCTGTTGATATTTCAGGAGATCCTGCGGCTGTCTGATCCGGAACAAATCGGGAATTTCCCCCTGTGCCAGCTTCATGTCTAGTAACGCTTCGTATTTATTGTTTTCCAAATCCCAGATATCCAGATTAACGTTGAACTTATTTTCCACGAGGCGAACCATCTCGGCATCGTCCGGAACGGGCAAATTCAGATGCATCGTCCAGGAAATGTTGTACAGCGGGGTGTCAGAAGAAGCCGGGGACTGCAATTGTTGTGCGGCAGACAGCTGCAAAGAGCTCGTTTCGCATCCACTAACGATGCTTAGACAGACGACTGCGATAAGGGCGGTGATGCGCCGTAATTGCTTCATGTTCATGATGAGCCCTTCCTTGAATCATAGTCCTGCGTGCAGTGCCATGCAGTGCCAGGCTAAACCGGCTACGCTTGTTTAACCGTTTGGCGCAAATAATTGCCCGGTGTACACCCGTACTTTTCCTTGAATTTCTTAATAAAATAAGCCGCGGTTCCGTAGCCGACCGTACTCGCGATTTGCTCGATTGACATATTATTGTTCTCGATCAATGCTCGGGCGTTTTCCATTCGCAGGCTGGTGACATAGTCGGTATAGGTGATGCCGTTCTCATCCTTAAAGAGCTTGCTCAAATACTTGGGGCTAATAAACACCTGAGCAGCCACCTTCTCAAGAGACAGATCATCCGACAGATGGCTGCGCACGTATTGCTTGGCAGCCTCGACGCTAGAGATGGCTCTATCGTTATTCCGTTTCTCTATTTGCACTAGGAATGCGGTTATTGATTCAACCAGCCAATTCCGAAAATAATAAATGTTGTGAATCTCTTGATACTGATGATATACATCCATATTGCCTTGATCAGGGTATTTGTAACGGACGCTCTTCACATAATCGGAGTATACGAATACGGTATTTGCCAAAATAAAGTGGCAGTAATCGGCAGCGTACATGCCTTCCTGCATCGTTTTGACCAGCTGATCGACCGCCGTTACGATTTCAGCGGATTGCCTAGCGTGCAATTTTTCTTTGAACCTCATAAGCATAGCTTGTGGAATTTCTTCAACACAGTTCTCCCGATCCATTAGAGCGCGATCATTCAGAATCGACAGGTCCGGCAGAAAATAGCCATATTTCATTAGGGTCTGAGCTTCGCTGTAGCTCTTGTAGACATCAATAATGTCCTGCACCCAGCATCCATGAGATATTTGAGATTCCAGCTGGAACTGCTGCTTGTTTTCCGTTAATAGAAGCTGGCAGAGCTGTTCCAAAAGCGCGTCACATTGTTTTTTTGCGAAAACAACGACTACAATCGTCTTGTCCGGCAGCTCCTCGGCAATGATGTGCCCTTCTGGCAGAGAAGCGCCCTGCAGCTGGGTAATCATCCTGTACGTCGTATATTGTTGATCTCGGGAGCTTAACCCGGCAAAAGCTTGATCTGAATTTACAATCATGCAGCAGTAATGGCTGTATGGCTGATTGATGCCTAAAAAGGGGAGCTCCTCGGCCAATTTCTCTGGGGTATAGCGGTTATGGAGCAGGTTCAGCAAAACATTGTGCCTAATAACCGAGCTATTGGCTTCAAGGGTATCCTCCAGGCTGCTGACCTTGTCGTTCAGCCTGATGAAGGCTGTGTCAATTAGCTTGAATTCATTGGCTGCATGGTCAGGCGTATGCCCAGACAAATCCTTTATTTTTCCCACTAATCGCTTGATCGGGCTGTAATTCGCTCTGGCAAAAATCCCGGATAATACGATTCCTAGCAAAAGGGCCATGACACAGATGCCCAGCACCAGCTTTTGTACAAAAATCAACTTTTGATAGAAGAAGCTGGCAGGCAGGGCGCTATATATTTTCCAACCGGTCGATGGCAGTGTTTGGTAGGAAACGGCATAGGCTTCATCCTGAATCGTATCGTTAAAGCTCCCGGCCTCCGCCTTGGACAGCAAGGTCTCGGTAAAGCTGGAGCTGTAAGCACTGTGCAAATCTGGGCTTCTGCTAGCTGAGCCCGATATCAGGCTTCCAGAACGCTCCAAAATAAACGTGCTTTCATATTGTGTAGGCATCATATTCCGAATAACCTCGCTAATCGCGCTTTCCTTCATGTCAATCGCAATGATAAGGTCGTTATTTTTGCCGGAGGCTTGGAATGGATAGCTGTGTGCGTAAGTAATTAAAGTTGCGCCTTTGCTATCGGGCAGACTGGAGTAAATATCCTGCGGAATCAACCGGGCAGGTGTCCAGAGATGGTTTTGCTTAGTGCCGCGCATCCCGTTCATCCAGTCGGCAAAAAATACGGCGCCGCTGCCTTGATCAGCATTAAACTTAAGCCCATAGTTCGACGAAAGCATTATATTTTGTTTAGGATAATACAGATGAACGGCATACACGATGTCCGAACTGCCAGCGACTTCTGTCTTGAGCAGCTCCTGCAGGTCAATCGCCTTGCTAAGATTGCTTTTATAGGAAGAGTCGGCAAATAAACGGATATCTACGGTTTTGTCGAGAGATAAATTCAAATAAATTTGCTGAACTCGCTGGAGCACCGTGGCTTCAATCGTTTGGGCTGTATTTTCTAAAATCAGCTGGTTTTTGGTGCGCAGCTCCGCTTCGTAGCTTTTTGAGAAGTAGATATAGAAGACGGAGCAAAGCAGCAAAACGATGACAAGCACGATCGCTATATATGAAATGGCTAGATTCGCAAATACGGAGTTCCATTTTTTCACCGCTTACTCCCCCCCTCACCGCCTAGATTATACACCACAGGGTGGACGGACTTATACCCATTAATCAAATCTTAACATTAGGAGCAAAGGCGGTTGAAAATGGAAAAGCAATAAAAGAAAGGAGGAAGGAAAGTGGAAGGAAATGAGGAAGGAAAGGGCGGATGGCGAGGATAGAATACGATTTTTATACATTTCAGAAATTGTTATATTGAGCAGCGGCAAGGCCCAATGTTACGCTCGAAATCGGTTCGGAAAACAAAAAACGAAACGATAGGAGTAGACTCAACTTGAAAATGAAATCTACAAGAAAGTATCTATCTGCTGCTTTGGGCCTGTTACTGCTTTCCAATTCCGTAGTGGGGAATGCTGCAACCGCAGCATCAAATGGAGCTTCCATTGGAGCTTCCATTGAACTGCCGCCAGCTCCGGCATGGGGACATTTTGTAGACAACTACAAAAACAGCATTTCTGCTAACCAATCGGTATATTCCAATCCAGTCATCGGCGTACTGTCAGGGTTTCAGGATCTCTGGGAGCCAGGAACATCCTGGGACAATGGCACGAAGCTGAACAGCAGCGTGTTGGACTACAACATTCAATATGTAGCAAACATAGCTGCTACGCGTACGGCGGAAGATGAACAATTGGCGTATCTCGTTGACCGGAGAAATCAATCGTATGGAGCGACTGAAGGTCTTGGTGCTCTGGCTGATGTGTATCGCGACAAAACGGGAACATTCACGACGATTACAAGCATTCCAGATGATGCCACATCGGTCAAATACAACGACGGCAACGGCTCCAATAAAGCGGGCGATTCGGGTTCCGAGCTTGGCAAAATGGTAGACTTGATCGGGACGCTGCGAGGCAATTACGCATCCAGCAACCCGGCTAAAAACTTCTACAGCTATATGCGTCCCTACCGCTGGGCTAATGATACTTCTATGATCGTGCCTACGCTGGTTCCTGCAATCAGCACAACGCCGGCTACGGATGGCGGTTTCCCAAGCGGTCACACGAACGCCTCGTATCTCGCTTCTTATGCACTGGCCTATGCTGTGCCTGAGCGGTTCCAGGAGCTGCTGACCCGTGCTTCGGAAATGGGGAACAGCCGGATTATAGCGGGCATGCATTCTCCGCTTGATGTCATAGGCGGACGCGTGATGGCAACAGCGCTGGCAGCAGCTACCTTGTCTGACCCGGACAATGCGGCACTTAAGCAGGATGCTTATGATCAGGCGCATGCTCTTCTATTGACCGAAACGGGTACAGCGGAAGATCGTTTCACTGACTATGAGAAAAATAAAGCGCAATTCACCCAGCGTTTGACCTATGGCTTCGATCAGATCCAATCTACAACTGAACCGATGATTGTGCCTAAAGGAGCTGAAGTGCTGCTGGAAACGCGCCAGCCTTATTTGACGGGCGAGCAGCGCCGTGCTGTTTTGGCGACGACTGGCCTTGCTTCCGGCTATCCGGTACTGGATGATCCGGAGGGCTGGGGACGTCTGAATCTCTTCGCCGCAGCAGACGGCTATGGTGCTTTTGACAGCGACGTAACCGTGACGATGGATGCCAGCAAAGGCGGCTTCCATGCAGCGGACAGCTGGAAGAACAACATTGCTGGAACAGGCAAGCTGACGAAGGAAGGCACTGGCGACTTGAAGCTGCTCGGTGCAAATACGTATTCCGGGGGTACCCAGATTAACGCGGGTACGCTGGAAAGCGGCTCGGCAACAGCTCTGGGCAGCGGCGATGTCGTGAATAACGGCGGTACGCTAGTAGAGAAGGCAGCAGGAAAAATGACGATTGGCGGAAGCTTCACGCAAGCTGCGAATGGTACGCTTGAGCTTAACGTCGACAGCGCAAGCGATGTGCTGGAAATCAAGGGAGCGGTAAATGCGAACGGAAAATTGCAGGTGAATTTTCCAAGCAGCTATGTGCCGACCGTTGGTTCTGTGACTCTTATGAGCTATGGCGCTGGTCAACAAAATGGTCAATTTGCCGCCGTTGAGATTAGCGGGGTACCGAGCCAGTACAATACTCAGGTTGTTTATCAGGCCAATCAAGTGGTGCTGGAAATTACGAATAAGTCGAATTCGGGAGGCTCAACAGGCTCGGGCAATTCGAATCCGTCGACTCCTTCGCCGACACCTGCTCCAACGCCTACACCGTCCGGCCCTGTAGATCCGAGCTCCATTGGTGTAACGGTGACAGCAAAGGCTGACGCTAATGGAAATGCTGAGGCTGTCATTGACGACGCACAGATTAAAACCGTGACGGAGCAGGCTCAGGCAATGGAAACGGGCTCAAGAATTGTGACGCTTATCGTTGAAGCGGCGGACAACGCTAAAGCAGTTGGCATCACGCTATCCAAAGCTGCTGTTACTAATCTGTCTAACGGCAAAGTAGATCAAGTTGTCGTGGTGACGCCATTCGGTACTCTTACCATCCCTTCGACTACGCTGAATGCGATAGAGAAGTCAGCAGGCAATAATATTAGGTTCGAGGTAGCGAAAAGCGAAGAAGATACGCTTACACCGGAAGCTAAACGGTTAGTTGGAACAAGGCCTGTATTGGATATTTCGATTGAATCCGGCGCTACCAGCCTGTCTGCCTTTGGCGGCGGCAGCATTCAGATCGATATTCCGTATACGCCTGCACAGGGCGAGGATACAAACGCTATTGTTGCTTATTATATCGACAATAATGGGAAGCCGAATGTTCTAAACCATTCAAGCTACAGTAATGGCAAGGTTACTTTCGTAACGAACCATCTGAGCCATTATGCTGTAGGCTACAATAAGATCAGCTTTAGCGACAGCAGCAGTCATTGGGGAGCTTCATATATTTCCTATCTGGCTGCGCGGGATATGATTTCCGGCAGCGGCAGCAACCAGTTCGCGCCGAACAAAAACATCACGAGAGCGGAATTTGCTAAAATACTGGCTGGTATTGCAGGCGCAGATGTGTCTGGCTTTACGACTTCTACATTTGGGGATGTCAAAGCCGGAGACTGGTACTTGCCTTATGTGTCTTGGGCAGCAGAGCATAAAATAGTTGAAGGCTCAAGCAGCAATGAATTCAAACCAAATGTATCGATCAGCCGCGAGGAAATGGCGGTTATGTTGAAGCGATTTACCGATCAGGCTGGCTTCACGCTCCCTAAGACGGCCAGCGCAGTCACCTTTGCTGATCAAAGCAGCATTAGCTCGTGGGCAGCAGATGCCGTTGCTTCGTTGCAGCAAGCAGAAATCATCTCGGGCAAGGGCGCCAATGCTTTTGATCCGAAAGGCGGCGCAACAAGAGCCGAAGCGGCGAAAATGCTAGCCGTGCTTCATCAAAATATAAATAAACAATAATATAGCGGCAAAATGATAGTCAGAGTGCGCAGAGAGCCCGGAAATAGGGTTCTCTGTTTTTTATCTAACAAAATGATTGACGATATCATTTGAGCTTAAGATAGTGAAGGCACAAGGGAATGTCTTCTAATGATGGGGAAAGACGGTTATTTAATGGAAAAACTCTGTTTTTTGCCTAGTGCCTGAAAATAGGAATCTATATACTAAAAAGGGATTTACTGCGCTAAGCAGGTGTCGAGCAAAGGAGGCTAGCTAGTTTAACCTGTGTTTTGTAAGCGTAACCAATTTATCTTCAAATCGAAAGGATGCGATTGATTTATGTTCAGCAACCACTCCAACTGGCTTAAAAAGACGGCCGCCACGTTAACGGGGCTTACGCTGCTTTGCGGCAGCGCCGCAGGAGCAACTGCTGCGGGAACGACGGCTTCGGGACAAGCAGGGACGGCCTTGGGCAAAGTACAGCTGGAATATTTGGATAGAGGACTTGTAGCTGTCGCTTCTTCAGGAAGCGTATTTCTCAGCTGGCGGCTGCTAGGAAATGAAGTAACTGGCTATTCCGCGGGCGGGATGACCGGCGCGAATTTCAACGTCTACCGGGATGGCGCGCTTATTGCGACGGTGACGGACAGCACGAACTATTCGGACCCGCAGGGCAGCACATCATCGCGTTACCAGGTGGCGGCTGTAGTGGATGGGGAAGAGCTGGCACGAAGCAGCGAAGCTAAGCCGTGGGGCGATGGCTATTACGATTTGCCGCTTAATAAACCGGCAGATGGGGTTACGCCTGTGGGCGAAGCTTTCACCTATTCGGCTGGCGATATGAGCGTCGGCGATGTGGATGGAGACGGGCAATACGAATATATCGTGAAATGGGACCCTTCCAATTCCAAGGATGTATCGCAGAAGGGCTACACCGGCGAGGTCATTATTGACGCCTATGAGCTGGATGGAACGCAGCTTTACCGCATAGAGCTGGGGCCGAACATTCGCGCTGGTGCGCATTATACCGAATTTATGGTGTATGATTTTGACGGCGACGGCAAGGCGGAAATGATGTTCAAAACGGCTCCAGGTACCAAAATAACGAAATACGATGGCAGCGGCGGCATCGCTTCTGAAAAATATATTTCGATGCCTCAGGAGGATATTGCAGCAGGGTACAGCCATGATGATGATTACCGCGTGAGCAAGCAGGGCTATTATGAGCATGTCGTAAATATGTTCATGGACTGGGACAAGCATGAGGAAGTCGTAAACGGCAATTGGCCGGCAACGCTGGAAGAAAGCTTCGGTATTGCGCCTAAGTATGCGTATCCCCTGTCTCGCGAGGATGCGGAAGAGCTGACGGATTATTTTATGGACGTGTATGCGCCGGCGCGCAGCGGCAACAACAAGCTGCGTGATTTCGAAGGCTTTATTTTGAGCGGGCCGGAATATTTGACCGTGTTTGAGGGGGCGACAGGCAAGGAGCTGGAGACGATCCCCTACAAGCCGGGCCGCCATGACGATGGCCTCATGTGGGGCGACTATGCGATGGCGCGGATTGAGCCGGGCAACCGTGTAGACCGTTTCCTTGCAGGCGTCGCTTATTTGGATGGCACTAAGCCTTATGCGGTGTTTGCCCGCGGCTACTACACGCGCTCGACGCTCGTTTCCTATGAATGGGATGGCAAGCATTTGCGCGAGCACTGGTTTGTCGATAGCGGCTGGGTGCCGATGACGAATCCGTTTAACGACGGGCCGCATGGCAGACCGGGACTGAATTCTGCTTTTGCAACGCTTACGACGCAGGGTGCGCATTCGCTGAGCACGGCGGATGTGGATGGCGACGGCAAGCAGGAAATTATTTATGGCTCCTCGACGATTGACCATGATGGTACGCTGCTCTACAGCTCGGGCGATATTTTGCCGCCGGGCAGCGCAAATCCGGGGACGTATGCAGGTCTTGGCCATGGCGATGCGCTGCATGTTGCAGATATTGACCCTGACCGTCCGGGCTTGGAAATCTTCATGGTGCATGAGGGCGGTCCGTATGCCCCTTATGGCTACTCGCTGCGCGATGCTAAGACAGGCGAAGTCATTTATGGCGGCTACACTGGCAAGGATACCGGTCGCGGCATGGTTGGCGACATCGATCCGGATCACAGAGGGCTGGAGACATGGGCCGTCGGCACATGGACAGCAAGCGGAACGCAGATCAGCACAACCTCTCCTGGAACGAATATGAACATTAAATGGGCGGGCAATATGACGACGCAAATTGTGAATGGCTCCTTGGAAGTTACACCGACGATTGATGATTGGAAACGCGGCAGATTGCTGACGGCTGCGGGAACCCGCACAAACAATCATACGAAGGGAACGCCTTCGCTCGTAGCTGATATTTTCGGAGACTGGCGGGAAGAAATGCTAGTGCGCACCGTGGACAGCTCGGCTATCCGTATCTATATGAGCACGGAGCTGACAGACCGCAAGCTGTATACGCTAATGCATGATTCGCAGTACCGTACAGGCGTAGCTTGGCAAAATACGACGTATAACCAGCCGACGTATACGAGCTTCTATTTTGCCTCGGATACGAATTTCGCGAATGTGCCGATTCCAAATTACTGGACGCCGGTTGTGGATGACCGCAGCTCGGTCGGCGCTTCCTTAATCGGGCCAAACGCAATGGCAAAGGGACAAACGTTCGATGTTGTATATGCGCTGCAAAATGTGCCAAGAGGCATTGCGAAGCAAAACATCCGAATTGAATTTGATCCGACTGTATTGGAGCTTGTAAGAACGCCAGAATCGCTGGATACTGGCAGATTCGTCATTAACGAGCAGTTAGAGGCTGCTGGCATTATCAGCTTGAAAGGCAGCCATGTTGGAGACGGTCTTAACAATCCGCTCGGCAATCTGTTCAAGCTGACCTTCCGCATTAAAGCGGACGCGCCAGCTGATGTGACCGCGCTTGCGGTAACCAGGCTGATTGGCACGGACGGAGCAGGCGTGAATACGCAGCTTGTCGGCGATGTGCTGAATATTAAAGTTCACTAACACAATAGATAGGCCATTTCTGCGGCCGTTTATTGGAGCAACCTTCAAGGCCGCGAGTTCATGCGGCTTTGGAGGTTTTTTCGGTATTTAAGGGGTGTTTTTTGACCAGTAGATGAGAAAATCGTTTATAGTAGAGAGATAGAGTTGACAACGTGTTCATTGGTTCAGGTTTGCGGGTAATGATCATTAGAGTGTGGGGGCGAATCATATGCGAAAATTAGTATTTTTTCTAGGCGGGGCGGGAGCGGGCAAGACGACGCTGGCCAAGGCGCTGGCACGGCGCAAGGGCGCTGCGATTTTTGATATGGATACGCTGCTGCGTCCGGCGGCCGAGGCGATTATGACGGCGTCGGGACTTGATCCGAAGGACCGTGATTCGGAGCTGTATAAGGTGCGCTGCCGCGATCTCGGCTACCGGATTACGATGGATGCAGCTTTGGAAAATGTAGCGATTGGCACGGACGCGCTCGTCATCGGCCCCTTCACGAAGGAAACTGCTGATCCGCTTTGGATTGAGCAGGAGCTGTCGGCCATCGGTGCAAGCCTGCGTGATGTAGCTGTGCGGGTCGTACTCGTTTCCCTGCGGGATCAGGAGCTGCATCGCAGCCGGATACAGGAACGGGGCTTGGAGCTTGATGAGTGGAAGCTTGGCAATTGGGAAGCGTTCAGCCGCTCGCTGGGACCGCGCAAGCTGAATTGGCCGATTCCAGCCACTTCGGTGCTTGATTTTGATAATTCAGGCGAGCTGAATGAGGAGAAACTGCTGCTGCTGGATCGCTTCGTATATGGTGATGACATCGTAGAAGGGGAGTGAGGCTGCATGTCCTTATATTTCAGAGACAAATTCTTCAGTTCCGGCAGTACAGGCATTATGAATGAGACGGGGCAGTCTGCGGGATGGGTTAATCTGAAAAGTGCGTTTAGCACTTCGCTGGAAGTTTATGATGCCAATGATACGAAAATGTGCGAGGCGAAATTTCGTTTTTTCTCAATGAAATGGGAAGTCAGCGACAGCTACGGCGCTCCGCTAGGTGTGCTGCGCCCAAGGATGAGCTTCATGAATAAGCGGTTCGAGTATGATGCGGGCGAGCGCGGCTTTTATTTAATTGAGTCGCCAGCGTTTTCCAAAGAGTATGTGATTATGAACCGCCGTGAGGAGACGATTGCGAGCTTCGCGCAGACGAGCGGCTGGATGCAATCCGGCGCTTATTGCTTGTGGAACGAAACCCGCCAGCTCGGAGATTATGAGCTGATTGCAGTTATTATGGGCGTGAATGAAATTAGGAAGCGGCAGAGCAGTAGTTAGCATTTACATGAATAGGCCGCGATGCCTTAAGAATAGTTCTAATCAAGCATGTGTGATTTCGACACATGCTTCTTTGGCGTTGTCCACGTGTAGTAGGAACGGGCAATATTTTCACTATAAAAGTGCTCGGGAAAAGCATGTTTCGTAATACTTCTGCCATGTTCATAAACGCTTGCTTCAAGGAAAATGAAGGAAGTAGTCAGGGGGGATAACATGTTTTTAACGATAAAAGCACGGGGTGAGCATGCAGATAAGCTTTCTTTCTTACTCTCCAAGCACCCGGATCATTTATATGAACGCAAGGAAAAAGAGGCGCGCGTGTGCCTCGTTTATACGATAAGCTCGCCAGAAGAAACCGAGGTACTGCTGTTTGCCGAGCCTGATCCAATCGATTTGTATAAAGGCAGCCCAGAGCACTATGATATTACGCATTATATTAATGACCGTGAATTTGTGGTCAGCAGCTTGTTCTGTACCTACATGCGATCCGCGTTGGGTACGGCTTTGAACGGCAAGCCGAAGGAGGATTATGCCCAGTGGGTACAGCATGCATTCCAGCTTGAGCTGTCCTTCGGGCCACTCGCCTCGAATTTGCCTGACCGGACAATTGAAGAGCTGTTCGGGGCGCTTGACTATGAGGTCGAAATTGAAAGGGCGGACATCGCTTATCCGTTTCAATTGAAAAGCCGCAGCTCGGCGCGGACTATTCGGCTCTCTGGCAAGCAGACGCTTCAGCTCGCCTTGCGCCAGCTGTTCATTATGCTGCCGATGCTGGACGACTATAAGCATTATTTTATTGGCGAGGAGGAGGCGGATAAGCTGCATCGGTATGGCGAAGGCTGGCTGGCAGCGCATCCGCAGCGCGAGCTTATTATTCGGCGCACGCTGCGTTTCAGCCCGCTGATTATGAAGTTTAATCGCGAGCTTGTACAAAAAACGGAACAGCGGCCGGAGGCTCAGCAGATACGGCTCAGCGCGTCTTCCCTAGCGGAAAAAGAAGAGGAGCCGCCGCGCAAAACAAGGCTGAACGAACTCCGTTATGAAGCGATAGCCAAGGTGGTGGAGTCGCTGCCTCAGCATGGGTCTATCGTAGATATGGGCTCTGGGGAAGGGAAACTTGCAGCAAGACTTGGAGGAGTGAAAGGCGTGAAGTCAATTGTGGCGGTAGAGCCTTCGGGCAAATCGCAAATTCGCGCCTTAGAACGTTTTGCAAAGCTTGAGGGCAAGCAGGGGACGATCGTTCCGCAGGCTGTTATTGGCTCGCTTTTTTATTATGATGAATGGTTGTGTGGCAAAGATGTGTTTGTATTATGCGAGGTTATTGAGCATATTGATGCCTTTCGGATTGATCAGGCTATCGAAATGATTGCATCGCGCTACAAGCCGCAGAGCTGGATCGTTACGACGCCGAATAAGGAATATAACACGCTGTATGAGCTGGACGATTATGAAATGAGGCATAACGATCATCGCTTCGAATGGACGCGGGAGCAATTCCGTGTGTGGTGTGAAAAATGGGGCGAGCCATTCGGCTATTCGGTCCATATATGCGGAGTCGGCGATGCGGATAGACAGTACGGACAGCCCACACAGATGGCTGTATTTACGAAGGTAGAGGGGGCTCAGCGGTCATGAGCGAACAGGGTAAAAGGGTGATTCGGCTCCCTCATGCCGGTATTGTATTGCTGGTTGGCCCATCGAACAGCGGCAAGACGACGCTGCTTCAGACGCTGATTGCAGCGGGTAAGGTCAAGCAGACGGAGGTTGTGTCTTCAGATCAGTTCCGAATGCTTGTTGGCGATGTGGAGTTTATGGATTGGACCAGCCGCAGCAAGCTGGAATCCGATATTATTTACAAGCAGTATCAGCATATTTCGGCAAAAGCGTTCGAAGCGATGGAGGGTATCATTGCGATGCGCTGCCGCTTGGATAAATTAACGCTGATCGATGCCACGCATTTATATGAGGAAGACCGCAAACGTTATGTGGAGCTTGCGCGGAAGCAGCACGTTCCAGTCGTTGCGCTTGTGCTGGATACCCCAGAGGAGGAACTGCTGCGCAGGGATAGCGAGCGCGAGTTTCCTAGGGGCAAGCAGCGGGTGAAGAAGCAAGCGCATTTGTTCAAGCGGTCGCTGCGCAGCTTGAAGCTGGAAGGGTTTGATGCCAGTTATGTCATAAAAGCAGCACAGCTTATAAATATTGCATTCGAGCGCAAGGCTAACCCGCTCGTTCATGAGGTCGGACAAGGAATTGATATTATCGGCGACGTTCATGGCTGTTTTCAGGAGCAGCTAGAGCTGCTGGGCAAGCTTGGTTATGCACCTGACGAGGCCGGGCTTTTCCGTCATCCGGAAGGCAGGATACCTGTATCGGTCGGCGATGTGATGAGCCGTGGGCCGGAATCATTAGCAGCGATGGAATGGTGGCGCAAGCATGTTGAAGCGGGACTTGCCTATATGACGGACAGCAATCATGGCTGGAAGCTGGCTAGATTTTTGGATGGCAGGCAGGTCGAGCTTAGCCATGGTGATGAGAAAACCGCAGCGGAGCTTGTGGAATATGAGCGGGAGCATGGTGAAGAAGCGGCGAATATGCTCAAGGAGCGGCTTCGAGTATTTTTGCTGCAAGCGCCCCCTCAGCTCGTCTTTTGCTGCGATGGCGTGAGACAGCTCGTTGTGGTGCATGCGGGCATTCGTGACAGCTATATTGGCAAACAGTCCGCTAAAATTCAGGACTACTGCCGATATGGGGAGTCCGATGGTACCGATGCCCAGGGCAAACCGCTGCGCAAGGAATGGTACAACGAACATGAATCCGGCGAGCTCATCGTCTGGGGACATGATCCGCGAGTCGAGCCGACGATAACGAACCAAACGATTAATATTGATCAAGGCGTCGTATTTGGCGGACATTTGACCGCATATCGTTACCCGGAGAAGCAGTTCGTACAAGTAAAGGCGCGTGAAAATTATGCCGGGGAAGCTCGCAATCCTTTGCTAGAGGGTCAATTGAATCGGTTCAAGCAGCCGAATTTGCGAAAATATATTGAGGGCTACTCGGTGCTGACATCCTCTTATGGAGATGTAGCGGTTCGGGGCGAATTCGTTAAAGCTGCGATTGATACGGTATCGCACTTTACGGTGCCGCTGGAGGAATTGGTGTATATTCCGCCAACGATGAGCCCGCCGCCAATGACGGCTGAGGATGAGCGGTTTTTGGAGCATCCGGTCGAAGCTTTCGCCTACTATCGTTCACAAGGCGTAGAGAAAATGATCATGGAGAAAAAACATATGGGCAGCAGAGCCATCGTGCTGCTGTTTCGAAATGAAGCCGCAGCAGTACCGTATGTCGGCCGTGAGACGCTGGGCGTCATTTATACGAGAACGGGCAGAGCATTTTTCCAGTCTATGCTTCAGGAACAAGTACTGCGGCAGCTGAATGGCGATTTGACGAAGGCGGAGTATTTTGACCGTTACGGTACGGATTTAGTGCTGCTGGATACAGAAATTGTACCGTGGAATTTAAAGGCGCGGGAACTGATTGCTTCGCAATATGCCCATGTGGCGGAAGCTTCGCTGATGGACAGACGAGCCAAGCTCGCCAAGCTGCGGGAGGCGAAAGATGCAGGCAAAGCCGTGCAGCACTGGATCGATGAGCTGGAAATCAAGCTGGACAACGCCGAGACGTTCGACCAGGCGTTCCAGCAGTATTGCTGGGATACGAACGGGCTGGAAGGCATCCGAATTGCGCCTTTCCATACGCTGGCGCACAGTACAGCAAGCTTCCAAAGCGAACAGCACAGCTGGCATATGGAGCATGCACGAGAGCTCGCCGCTTGCTCGGAGCTGTTCATGGAAACAGAATACAAGGTTGTGACCGATGAAACCAGCGAGCTTGCGGCGATTCGGTGGTGGGAGGAAATGACGGAGCAAGGGCATGAAGGAGCTGTTATTAAGCCGGAGTATTTTGTCGCCAGACATAAGGGAAGGCTGATCCAGCCGGCCATTAAAGTAAGAGGCAGAAAGTATTTGCATATTATTTATGGGATGGATTATTTGCTGCCCGAAAACTTGCAAAGGCTGAAGCAGCGCAAAACAAGCAAAAAGGAGCGTTATGCGCTCAAGGAATTTGCGCTGGGGCTGGAGTCGGTTGAACGGTTTATTCGCAAGGAATCGGTGGATCGAATTCATGAATGTGTGCTTGCCGCTTTATCCATGGAGTCGGATTCGGTAGATCCGCGGCTTTAAGGGAAGAAGCGAGGATGGTTAAAAAAGCGGGAGCTGCTCTTGAAAAGAAGCAGCTCCCGCTTTTTTGCGCTCTATTCTTTTAGCAGACCGTAACCGTCTTCCAATAATACTCGTCCAAAAATGCCGTCAAGCTTGTAGGAGCTTGACCAGTCAGCTCTTGAACCGTTGTTGACGTCTGATCATACTCCCCTCTGGCCGAGGCGGTATCGAAGGAAGCTAATGCTTGCGCTACAGCATTCGGAACGCCAAACGATTCATACATGCCAACGAGCTGTGCGGTCTCGATTGGAATATAGACAATGTCTTTCTTAGCGATGTCACTCAATATTTGAGCGATATCATAACCGGATAGCGCTTCTGGCCCAGTTACATTCCGTGTGTGCTTGTCCGTGTTTGAGGAAGCGAGTGCAGCTGCGGCTGTATGAGCACAATCCCTGCGTGTCACATAAGCGATTTTGCCTTCGCCGATAGCAGCAGCGTATTGGCCTGTAGCGACCGTATGCGTCAAGGATTGAAGCAGATTCTCGGCGTACAGATTGCTGCGAAGAATCGTATAAGACAGGCCGCTGTTCTTAATAGACTCTTCCGTGCTGTAGTGGTCTCCCGCCGTTAAATTCGCTGTACCGGGCTCAGGGTTGAAAAACGATGTATAAACAATATGTTTTACTCCCGCATTAACCGCAGCTTGTATGGCATTCGAATGCTGCTTGATTCGATGACCCGGCACTTCAAGCGCATCCGTACTTACCAAAAGCAGACGCTGCACCCCGGTAAAAGCATCGGCCAGCGTCTCAGACTGGTTGAAGTCCGCATGCCGTACGCTAACTCCGTGGTCGGCAAGACCCGAAAGTTTTTCTGGGGTGCGGGTAGCTGCTATAATCGGCCCATCATAGTTTTCGAGCAGCCATTGAATGGCCAATCTTCCTAAATTTCCGCCTGCGCCTGTAACCAATATCGTTTCTTTTGTTGCGTTCATTTTGGTTTCCTCCTTTTCAATACGGCAACCTCATGCCTATCTACACTATACAAAAACGTTACTGACACTAGACTGTCAGTAACGTTTCAACATTTTTTCGATTTCTTTTTTCATACGGAGTTTGAAAGCTTCGGGCTCAAGGATTTTAACATCTGCGCCCCAGCCAAGCAACCAGGACAGCAGATCTTCCGGTTGTCGAACGCGAAAGGTGACGTAGTATCCATCGGCGTTCAATCGGGCATTCTCCATATAATAGTTGTTTGCTATTTTCACTTTATCCGCGATGCTCGCATTAAAAAGCACATGGACGCTGACGTTGCGGTCATCCTTCGGCTGATAGTCGTGCAGGTGAAAGCTGCTAGGTAGCTGGAACGTATCATCCATAGTGGCAAGCTCTTTTATTCGCGATACCCGAAAATGGCGAATGTCATCCCGCAAGTCGCAATGGGCAACTAACAGCCAGCCATTTTGTTCATCAAGGACGAGCCCGTAAGGGGCAACCGTTCGCAGCATTTCATGTTTTTCATTCGCTTGTGCCGCTCGTTTGTGGTATTCAAAGCGGATTTTCTTGCCTTCAAGCATGGCGGTACGGATGGCGGCCACGTAAGCCTTCTCCCGTTCGCCTATTTCTGGTTCATTTTCTTTGTGAAGCAGAAGGATATTATCGCGTATCCGATCCGCTTCGTCGCGGATGGGCTCCGTTAATACAGCTTCGATTTTCCCGCGTGAAGAGCGGGCGCTCCTGCTGTAGACAGGATCAAAACGCTGTTCTACAAACTCGGCTCCAATCAACAGCGCTGCTGCTTCTTCTACCGTAAAACTCACTGACGGCAGAAAATAGCCATTCATCAAAGAATAACCTAATCCAGTCGCACCGATGATGGGCACACCGGATTCACTTAACACTTGAACATCCCGATAAATCGTTCTAGGACTAACTTCCAGCATCTCTGCCAGTTCCTCAGCCTTCAGCACCTTGTTTCGCTGCAGCTCTAGAACGATCGATAACAAGCGTTCTGTTTTATTCAATTTGCAGCGGCTCCCTTTATTTAATTTTTTTGAGCAGCCGCACTAGTTCATCATATCTGTTGTGGTTTCGAAATACCGGATAAGGCTCACTTCGGTAGCTGTAATTTTGAAGTTTCCCTGCCAGATTTCAACTCCCCCTCTTATAGAAGATTCAACGGATTCTCTAATATAGCTGCT
Organism: Paenibacillus sp. JT22N15; assembly: GCF_059383755.1. NCBI lineage: Bacteria > Bacillati > Bacillota > Bacilli > Caryophanales > Paenibacillaceae > Paenibacillus > Paenibacillus sp. JT22N15. The sequence goes on from NZ_JBXENV010000006.1 coordinate 286,719, forward strand.
GTATTTGCCGTTCTTAGAGCCTCTGAATCCTGGACTATCATAGATAAAACAAGTGAACAGTATAGCTCTATCATTTTCTTCTAAGCTGGCTTCAAGCTGGCCAATATGCTTAAGGAAGCGTTCGAAGGAATTGAATTCACTTCCTTTTGCGGTCGTGATATGTTCTTTTTTCTCAACCTGTAAAGTTGTAAGCGGGGTCTTGACCTCGATGTAAGTATTCCCTACAAGAAAATCAAGCTTGGAATTGCCAAGCTTTTGTTCCCGCTTCACGATATCACTGCTGACCATAGCAGAGAGCTGGCCATTTTTCAGAAAATGTTCCACATAGCGGTTTGCCGCATTTTGATTAATCCCGATCCATGATTTATTTGGATCAGACAGCAAATCGAGTGAGATGGCCTCTACGGTGTAGAGGGTTTTTCTGGTCAAGTCTTTACTCTTGGAAAGCAGGCAGGGAAATCGCGGAATACGATGCTGCCTATGCGTCCTGTAGTGGGGCAGTGGCAATCATAAATGATGCCGTCGATCGCCACTTCCATAATAAATCGATTTCTTCTTCGAAGAATCAGGCCTTCAATAAGCGGTGTTTCAAAAATAAAAGCGTCGTTGTTCATGTCCATTTTGAAAGTGTGAGCCTCCCTTTCGTAACTATACGTTGAATATACAAGAACGCTACTGACAACAGATTGTCAGTAGCGTTCTTGTATAAACATATGGGAAGGAATAGCCTAAAAATCATTCAAAGGGTTGACAAATGATTTAATAATGTCATAATGATAATATCAAATAGAAAATTAAATCGTAACAGGAAGTGAAGCACTTGATCGAAAATGAATCCAATTATTCGCCGGATCATTACCGAACGCCGGACGGAGCGCCGACGGACATCGTGATCTTTACGATTGTTTCAACCCAGCGCAGCAAGGTTAAGAAAGCTTTGCCGCATCATGAGCTGCAGGTGCTGCTCATCAAGCGTAACATTTGGCCTTTCGAAGGGCAATGGGCGCTGCCGGGCGGTTTTACACTGGAAACGGAAACGGTGCAGGAATGTGCCAGACGTGAGCTTTTGGAAGAGACGCAGGTTAGCGAGGTTCATCTCGAATATTTTAACGTATATAGTGCGCCTGGACGCGATCCGCGGGGCTGGATGATTTCACATGCATTTCTTGCACTCGTGGGTGAGCAGCAGCTTGCAAATCGGCAGGCGGCGGTCGATGCCTCGGAGGTGCAGCTGTTTCCGGTAGAGGAGGCGCTGAAGCTGCCGCTTGCCTTTGACCACCGCATCTTAATTCAAGATGCGCTGATTCAAATTCAACGGAAGATGCTGACGACGACGATAGCGAAAGCTTTTTTACCGGATGAATTCACGATTGCCGAGCTGTATCAGGTCATACAAGCGGTCGTGCCGGATTTTGCGGAACAAAACTTTATTCGGAAAATCACCTCGACGCAAAGCCGCAGCGGCATTATTGAGAAAGTCGTGGACGCGGCCGGGGCGTTAAAGTCCTCCAATCAGTATTCGCAGCGCCCGGCTCAGCTATACCGGTTTACGGGGCTAGAGCCGCAGCTGTCGATTTACGGATAAAAGATAGAGTAGAGATTGTAGAACGATTTGAGCGTATCAAAGCGTACCGGAGCGGAACGGCAGATTTAGAAGGTAACTACGAAGCAGCGAGGAGAGTGAGCAGGATGATCAAGCTGAATGGCGTGGAGCTTGTGTTCAAAACGTTCCCCAACGGGGAAACGCTTGTCGATGGTGATGCGATTACGGCATTGATAGCCGAGCAGAATACGCTTGCTTTTAAATATGACAATGACAGCGACTTGATTAAGCTGATGTTCGTGAAGCAATATTTGGACAGCCGGAAGGTGCAGGCGGGCTTGACGATTGCTTATATGCCCTACAGCCGGATGGACCGGATTGAGGGAACCTCTGTTTTTACCTTGAAATACGTAAGCGGCCTGATCAACTCCTTGGCATTTGAGCATGTGACGGTGCTGGAGCCGCATTCCGATGTGACGCTAGCGCTGCTGAACAATTGCTCGGCACGGTATCCGACGATTGAGCTGCTGGACCTTGTCGTTGAGGCAACGGGCTTTGACCGTGCGTCCGACTATTTATTTTTCCCGGATGCGGGGGCGCAGAAGCGCTACAGCAAAGTTCGCGGCTATAACGAGCTGGTCGGCTTTAAGGCGCGGAATTTTCAGACGGGCGAAATAGAACGGCTTGATGTAGTTGGACAGGTGGCAAGCGTTGGCTTTAAGGCGATTATCGTCGATGATCTTTGCTCCTACGGGGGAACGTTTATGCGCAGTGCGGAGAAGCTTAAAGGCTTGGGCGCGGCGGAAATTTATTTGCTTGTAGGGCACTGCGAGCCTTCGATTCATAAGGGCAAGCTGCTCGAATCGCCGCTCGTCGATAAAGTGTTTACGACCAATACGATGCTAAATGAAGCGGGACATGAGAAAATAAAACTTTTTGAATGGGGAGAGGTTTAAAATGACGACGAAGACAGCTTACCCTGCGACACTGCTATGCGATTTTTATAAAATCAGCCACAAAAACCAGTATCCAAAAGGGACGGAACTCGTCTACTCGACCTGGACCGCCCGTACAAGTCGGCTGGAAGGCGTGGAGGAAGTGGTCGCCTTTGGTTTTCAAGCCTTCATTAAGGAATATTTGATCGACTATTTCAATGAGTATTTTTTCGCAAGAACGAAGGAAGACGTTGTGGAGGAGTATCGCAGAGTGCTGAAATTTGCGCTGGGCGATGCTGATCCGGATGCTTCGCACATCGCTGCGCTGCATGAACTCGGCTACTTGCCGATTCGCGTTAAGGCGATTGAGGAAGGCTTAATCGTTCCGGTTAAAGTGCCGATGCTGACGATTGAAAATACGCATCCTGACTTTTTCTGGGTAACCAATTATTTGGAGACGCTCATGTCGTGCCAGCTTTGGATGCCGACGACGAGTGCGACGATAGCTTTCGAGTACCGCAAAATATTGGAGCAATACGCTTTGCAGACGAACGGCGATACGTCGGGCGTGCCTTTTCAGGGGCATGATTTTTCGATGCGGGGCATGAGCTCGCTGGAAGCGGCGAAAGGCAGCGGCGCCGGGCATTTGCTGTCGTTCACAGGAACGGATACGGTTCCGGCGATTTTGTATTTGGAGCAATTTTATGGCGCGAATATGGAAAAAGAGCTGGTAGGCACCTCGATTCCAGCGACCGAGCACAGCGTGATGTGCGCCCATGGCACCGATGAAATGGCATCGTACCGCTATTTGATCAATGAGGTGTATCCGAATGGCTTCGTCTCGATCGTCTCGGATACATGGGATTTGTGGAGCGTGCTCGATGTGGTGGTCAGAGGGCTTAAAGAGGATATTCTAGCCCGTGACGGCAAGGTTGTCATTCGCCCGGACAGTGGAGATCCGGTCAAAATCATTTGCGGCGATCCCGATTCGCAGCATCCATTTGAGCGCAAAGGCGTTATTGAAATTTTGTGGGATATTTTCGGCGGCACAGTGACGGAGAAGGGCTTTAAGCAGCTCGACAGCCACATTGGCGCAATTTATGGAGATGCGATTACGATCAGCCGCTGCCGGGAAATTTGCGAGAAGCTGGCGGCGAAGGGTTTTGCTTCGACGAATATGGTGTTTGGCATCGGCTCGTTCACGTACCAGTACAATACGAGAGATACGTTCGGATTTGCGCTGAAATCGACGTTTACGATCATTAATGGCGAAGAGCGCAAAATTTTCAAAGACCCAGCAACCGACATCGGCAAAGTGAAAAAATCGCAAACCGGACTCGTGCTCGTAACCGAGCAGGACGGCGTGCTAACGCTCACTGACGATTTGAGCGTGCAGGAATATGAGGCAAGGAAGCACGAAGACGTGCTGAAGACGATTTTTGAAAATGGCAAGCTGGTGCGTGAGCAGGGGCTGGCGGAAATACGCGCGAATTTGCTGGGGAAGCTGTAGTATGCCTCGCCAATGAGTGAATGAAACGGAATGAAACGGAATGAAACTGAATGAAACTGAATGAAACTTATCATTCGAGGGCTTGAGTTCAAATATGAAACGATGCAAATGTTATTGGAAATGCGAGCAGACCGCCCGAAGGGGGCGGTCTGCTCATTTGGATATGGATTAGAGGTAAGGAGATCACCTTAACAAACCATTTCTCTCTATTCGAGCTATAGGGCAGCTTAATAATCCAGGAGGCGCCCATTATCATGCCATTGACCGTACATTTTATTTTCTTTCGTGTTGGCTATAAATTTGTCTAATCTGCTTTCAAATAAGGATGGCTGATTTTTATAGCTTTGTATCGTATCGATTCGAACTCTTTGATAAAGAGCTGGAAATGCGCTGAAATTTTCATATCCTTGCGGGTCTTCTTTCAGCCTTTGATCTATAACGCGATCTATTTTAAAGGAATGGGGCTCCATATCAGGAAGCACCTTTCTTCCTTCGTCGCTCATTAATCCCAGCTTTTCGAGGCGGCGGACGCGTTCTTTATTCAATTCAGTCCATGAGCTTTTTTTGCTTCTAGGAGATAGTCTCTGCGCCAGCTGGGATTCAGAAATTTTCTTTTTTACCCCATCAATCCATCCAAAGCACAAACATTCCTCGACTGCATCCAAATACAGCAACGAATCCGGGTTTGGCGCCATGCTTACGACTACCCAACAAAATTTTTCGGTCTGTCCGTTTTCCTGCAGCCAAATTCTCAAAGCTTCTCGCGATGTTATTGCCAATAAATTTTCAATTTCCATAGACAAAGTAAGTTCTCCTTTCTAGGTATGGAGAGTCATTATTATCATTATAATGCCTGTGACCCTAGTCGATGTTGAAGTAATAAGCAAGACGATGTAAGGATACTGGTCTCCATACTAGAAAAGGCGATTTATTTTTCGCAGAAATTATTTCATAGCTACAATAATTACACTAATAATCAAACCTGAAAGTAAAAAATAGCTTCCGCTAATTAGTCCGTATAACAGCGGGCGAGGCATATTTGGGTTGATCGCCGTATTGACGGTCGTTGAAGCCAACAATCCAACACCAACAATGCCGCCAAAGATTAGCGCATTAACCAAGGATTCGATATCGAAAGCATAGATCAAAATGGCCATAGTAACTGTAGTTGCTAAACCACAGACAAAGGGTCCCGCGATAAAAAGGGGAGCTGGTTTTTCAGTGGGTGTTCCTTCTTTTCCTAATGCTCGAGCATAAGCCTTCCCAAAAATAATAGTAAACCAAACGCCTCCCAAAATAGAGGTTGCTAATGCAGCTAGCAGAACGGCAATCCAATTAATCTCCTGTAAGACATTGAACATGATTATTTCTCCTATTCGAAAAATCGTTTTTTTTGTATAAGGGTGCGTGTTTGTAAAAGTAAGCGAGCCAGCTGCTGATCGATTGTAGCTTCTCGCGTATTCCTGCTACTGGCGGGAATGCTTCTCCACATGAATGTAAACCTACAGGACATACCGCAAGGCAGCTTCAAGCTTCGGGCTTCGGAATTTTCCGTATCAGGGGCTTGATCCCTGCACAAAGATAGATTTGGCGGACACAGCAGACGCTATTTTAAAATAACAATGGGTAAGGCACAAGTGGCGGACTCAGGAGCCGCTAATGCGCTGCCAAAAGCCATTTTGACAGGATAATGAGGGCAATAACGGATTTCCTGTCCGCGTACGGTCCGAAATCGGATCAAAAGCCAGAATAGCGGAATCTCAGTCCGTGAAAAAAGGAATGATCTTCCAGAGCTGCGGAGCAACTCTATTTTTCATACACATTTACTGATACCAAAAAGGGAGTAGTCGTTCATGGCAAATGCATAGTCGAGCAGACGCAGCATTGTAGAAATATTGCCCATGTGGTAGGTTCCGTCGTTGATCCTATACAGTACCATTTGCGATATGGGAGTTCCTTGATTCTCCCGAAAATAGTTTGATTGGCCATGTGTGATATTCAAACATTTGTACCGGATGTTTTGACATTCGTCACGTCTCCTTTTGACTTCTCATAAATTTTGATTTTGTTTCTGTTGTTATAATAAAAAAAGAAGTATGACAATAGTTCGTCATACTTCTTCATACAGTTGGAGTGTTTTTTGCAGCTGTATTTTTAAAATCCCTCGCAGTGCATAGGGCTCAAGGACTTCGGCGCCACTCCCAAAACCCAGCAGAATCGACCAAAGCCAACGGGCTTCTAATGGTTTATAAACAGGAATTCGCATCGTCAAGCTTCCATCGGCGTGAAATTGTTTATCAGCCTGGTGAAATTGATCCATCACTTCGGCCAAAGCCTCCGGCCCCACTCGAATTACCACATCTTGCAGCTGATCGTGCCATTCTTTAGTTGAGATAGCAGCTTCTTTAGGTGCCACTTGATGTGGCTGAAAGCTTTCCTCGGTCAAAAATAAATTCATCATCCGGGATAGTCGAAACTCCCGATAATCCCGCCGTGTTCGGCAGAATCCATAAACGTACCAATTGCTATATTTGAAATGCAGCCACATCGGCTCCATATCCCGGGTCGTACGTTCATTATTTGCATTGATATAGTCAAAGCGGACGCTTTTTCGCTTCGTAATGCCTGTGCGCAAATGGCGAAGTGCGTCAGGTTCCGTCCGGCGCGTTTCAAGATCGACAGATAGGCTCGGGGTCTGATGCTCGGGCCCGATTGTTTGCAGCCGTTCAATGGTTCCCTGCGCACGCTCATCGTCAAACACGGTGGCGAGGCTGCTGAGCACGGTGATCAGCGAATCGACATCGTAAGAACCGAGCAAGCTTTTATCCATTTTGTAACCATCCATTATGCCATATCCGCCATGCATTCCCTGATAGGATACGACCGGGAACCCCGCAGCACAAATCACATCGATATCCCGATAGATGGTTCTTTGGGAAACTTGAAACTCTTCAGCCAGCATCGAGGCAGACAAAACTTTGTTATTCAGCAGCTTGTAGATTATGGAGATCAATCGCTCCAATTTCATTTGCATCCCCGCCTGTTAATTCATTTCGTACTCATGTTCGTTATTATATCATAGGTGTTTTCATGATCGTTGTGGGAATGGCATACTGCTATTTAAGAAGTAGCCCTAACAACAGGTAGTGAAGTTTTTTCAAGATTTCTATATGGTTTGACGATTGATGAATAATTGCTCATATGTTAAGGTGAGTTGAGATTTCTTCTTTAAATTGGATGTAAAAGCTTTTGTACGAAGCGCTGCAATTTTATGAATAGTACAGGGGGCAGAAGCAGGATGAAAAAGAAAAATGTGAAATCAAGGACATTAGTTTGGTACACCTTAGTCATTGTCGTTGTTTTTATTGCGCTGTTCGCCATTAACGAGATTTCCAAAAGCCGGACGGGCATCGAGCAGGAAACAGCAGAGGCTCCGCCCATTTCCAGCCAACCTACATGGGGGGACAAGGCCGCCAAGGTTTCTATCGTAGAGTTCGGAGATTACAAGTGTCCGTCCTGCAAAGCATGGAGCTCGCAGATTTGGCCGCAATTAAAGAAAGATTATGTAGATACGAAACAAGCCTCGTTCTCGTATGTGAACGTTCTATTTCATGGGGCAGAATCAGCATTAGGCGCTTTGGCTGGGGAAGCGGTGCTTGAATCGAATCCGGACGATTTCTGGCATTTCCATGAAGCTTTGTTTGCGGAGCAGCCGGATGCAGACCATGACGGACTTTGGGTTACAGTAGAGAAGCTGATGCAGGTTGCAGAGGCGTCCGTTCCGGATTTGGACAAGGACCAGTTCAAAGCCCTGCTGAGCTCGGAAGAAATACAGGCACGGGTCGATCAAGATCAGCAGCTCGTGAAGGAATTTAACATTTTGCAGACTCCGACCATTATGATTAACAACAAGAGAATAGGGGATCCGTTCGATTACGAGGCCATCCAAGCTGTGATTGAACAGGAGTTGAACGAGGCGGCAACGGAATAAGATTAGTTGCTTTCGGGGGATATGGGGAACTAGTCGCGAGCTATACGATATGCGACAATGATGTATGGAAATATGGATTGGTGAAGGCTTGGTTCCATTCACGCACTCCTTACATGTGGAGTGCTGTGTGTCGGTTGTAAGGATGCACTATTTAAGTAGCTCATTTACCTGATTTATTATTAAGCTTAAGCAGAAAAAGTGCTTAAGCTTGTTCTAATTTTTGCAGCTCCACTGACTCCGCAGATGATAGCTGTGGGGGCATAGTGAATCAGCTTAACTGATTGTTGGGTTTTTACAAGTATGAATCGCTTGCGTTCAATCGGATAGGAGATGATACGTGCCGCTCTCAGGCTGCGAATCTGATTTTATTTAACCGGCTTACGAATGGGCAGGGAAATGTACCTCTATTTTTCGGGATGTATACACCTATCGTATCATGTACTCATTATTGTTTAAACTAAAATTAAACTTTATCATCGATGGCTACATTTTATAATAGAGAAAACGGATTATTAGGGGGAAAGAAGAAAATGGAGCTTATAAAAGATGAACGACGATGGTATGGAAAAAGCTGGTGTGCACTGGGTGATAGTATTACAGCAGCTAATGGCTATCAACCCTTGGTAGGTGCGGCATTAGGCTTCTCCGTTATTACGAATGCAGGACAAAACGGATGCCCGCTTACTGCAGGCGGTGACAAGGATTATGGTGCAACCGTGCATATAGGACGCAAGATGGAGCTTGGTTATGATTGTGTCACTATCTTTGCGGGTACCAATGATTTTCGATTGGACAAACCTATAGGACGGAAGGAAGATCGAAATATTCATACGTTCTATGGGGCATATATCGAATTAGTCGAGGATATTCTTGCGAAAAATCCCGCATGCCGTCTGAGCTTATGGACGCCTCTGCAGCGTGATAAGGACGGCTTTGACATACACTCCATCAACCAGGCTGGCCATCGACTGATTGATTATGTCGAGGTCATTCAGGAAATAGGCCTTGAATATGCTTTGCCTGTGCTGAACTTATATGCCGAGAGTGGGTTCAACCGCTTCACACTTTCCGTTCTCACTTCAGATCGTTTGCACCCTAATGAACAGGGCCATGCGCGTATTGCCTCGATGGCAAGCAGCTTTTTGGCGCGACTCTAAAAATCACTAAAATCTCAGAACCTACGCGGCGTTGTCTGGATTCAAGAATACAAGGGGAGAAAAAATAGTTGGGTCATAGATAGTAACAGAAAGGGACAGATACAAATATGTAATGAGGAAGCCTCCAAAACCTCAGTGAGAGTTGTGATGGAGGCTATATTTTCTTATGATTCGTATTCCATAGTGCAAAGATCAAAAAATGTCTCTACAATAAACGACATGAGGCAGGCTAAAAGATCCGATGGCTCCAGCCGTTAAGCTTGGCGAAGGCCTCCACAAAGTAGTAGTCTCCGTATATAAGCGATACATTGATGTTGGCGTTCTGAGGCTTATGCCCGGTGCCTTGGAGAAGAATCGCTTCATGGTCCGGATTGTCCCAGGTCGCATAATTCTCGCTAAGTGAATACAGGATTTTCTCGGCAGCCGCGTTATAGATCCTGCGTTCCGCGGATGGAACCAGCTCAGCAAGTTCGAGCAGACCTGATGCTGCGATTGCGGCAGCGGAAGTATCGCGCGGCTCGTTTTCTATGTTTTCTACGCGGAAATCCCAATACGGCACATAGTCTTCCGGCAGGGCAGCGACAAAGTAATGTGCTACCCGCTTCGCCGCGTGCAAATAACGCTCAAGTCCGGTACATCGGTAAGCAATCGCGAGGCCATAAAGGGCCCAGGCATTGCCTCGGCTCCACGCTGAGGAGCCGGAAAAGCCTTGACCGCCCAGCGGTTCTATAAACGCGCCCGTCTCCGGATCAAAAGATAAAATATGACATACCGAGCCGTCCTCGCGAATGGCGTAACGGAGGAAGGTGTCCGCGTGACGTATCGCGATATGCTTGTAACGCGGGTCGCCGGTCGTGCGGCTTGCCCAGAACAACAGGGGGATATTCATCATGCAATCAACAATGGCCCAGCCGAGCGCCTCTTGCTCGTTCCACGCACGAATAAACTCTCCATTCACGTTGAAGCGGCCCGCGAGGAAGTTTGCCGCCTCCAAGCCGTTTCGCAGACCTTCCTGATTGCCCGTTAATTCGTATTTAATGACAGCAGTCGGCAGAAACTGAAAGCCGACATCGTGATGCAATTGTACGGGATGCTCGCAGAAGCAGCGCTCCAGCTTAGCGTCCCATTCCCAAGCGGCTGCCTTGAATGACTCTTTCCCTGTTGCATCATGCATAACCCAAAGCAGGCCGGGCCAGAAGCCGGACGTCCACCAATTATCGTCTGTGCTGTCATAGATGCCGTTGGCTTTTGCCACATGAGGCGTTTTATCTCCAATTTGGTTTATCATGCGCTCTACCTTTTCGGTTAATTGCGCCAATGTTTTCTCTTTGTATGCCTGATTCATTTAGTAGTAAGCCCCCTCGTTACCCATTATTGTGGTTAAGCTGCTTGCTATCATTATAGTCTCTGACAAATGGACAAAGTTACGCTACAATGGTTAAAAATGTTGTTCTGTTGACTTGTTGAAATGAAGGGGTGCAGTCAATGAAGGGGACGCTGTTTCAGGAAATGGACTACGGGGGACTATCTTTTCTTTGGTCATACCGCAACTGGTCGCAGCAAGATTTCGAAGGGTATTATCATTGGCATCGGGGCTTCGAGGTGTTGGCTGTGCATCAGGGACACGGCTCGGTTACCGTCAATCAGAAGACGTACGAGCTTAAGCCGGGCATGCTGTTTTATTTTCAACCCTATCAGCTGCATAATGTCTATGCGGAAGTGGATGAAAGCCGGCCGTATGAACGCAGCGTTTTTCATTTCGACCCTATATTTATGAAGGGCTACTTAAAGCCGTTTCCGGCTCTTTATGACGTCTATAAACGAATGCTTCAAGGGCTTATCGCTTTGCAGGGCATAGATATGATCGATTGCAATGAAGAGTTGAATGCCGCTTGCTCCGCATTCCAGAATAGCCAGCTCGCTTCCTCCGCCAGCAGCAAGGATGAGCAGAGCGCGCTCTATTTGTTGAAGGTGCTGTCGTTAATTATACGAAAGGTTATTCCGGGGCCCAGGCAGGAGGAACATATGAAGCCGATTCGCCAATCGGAACGTGTTATGGCATGGATTGAAAATCATTACGGGGAGCCCTTTCAGCTGGAGCTGCTTGCGGACGAGCTCCACATGTCAAAATCTTATTTGTCCCGGCTGTTTCGGCAAGAGACGGGTAGCAATATTACGGGCTATTTGACAGCCCGCAGAATGCAGCAGGCTTGCAGTCTGCTTCAAACGACGAACAAATCCGTAGAAGTGATCGGCGAGCAGGTAGGGTTTACGAGCACCTCTTATTTTATTAGCCTGTTCAAACGGATTATGGGCGTGTCTCCGCATCAATACCGCCTGAGGCTGTAGCGGGGAGCAGCGGCAATATATAGCTGCTTCGTTCCAATTAAGGATTCTCTGCCTTGTGAAGCTGATTCCGAACACGGTATTTGCTGGGACTGGCGTGAAAATGAGCCCGGAAGGCGCGGCAGAAATAAGGATAGCTGCGAAACCCGGAGGCTTCGGCGATATCTTCCAGTTTCATGTCACTGTATAGAATTCTCTCTGAGGCAATAGACAGCCTGATCTCAATGACATAACGCATTGGAGATTGCCCGAACGCTTGCTTGAACAAGTGGGAGGCTGTCGATACGCTGATGCCATAACGTTCTGCGATATGGGTCAGCGTCAGCGGCTCGGTAGCATGCTTCTCCAAATACTGCTTCATTTTGTAAGGAATGTTGAGCTCCGGCCTGGAGGCCGTCGCCGTCTGCTTCCGTATTACATATCTCTCGATAGTTAGACATAAAACTTTGATTAAAGCGTCTAACATTTCCGCATTATCCCCATGAATATTCCGCTTCTCATAGATCAGTTTTCTCCACAATGCCAAGAAGTCTTCTGCCGTATCCAGATGAACCTTGCTTGGAAAATCGTTCCGGCTGCACCACTGCTGAACCCATGCTTGGCTGCAGGTTAAGTAGTAATCGGCGCTCTCAATTGGCTGAGAGGCGTCAGCGTCTTTATCGGCCTCAACCACTAGCCGGTAGTATTCCCCTGGCTTGCGGATGATCAGATCGCCGGGCTGCACAACATATGTCTCATCGTTAATCTCGACACGGCATGTTCCTTTTACCTGGAACCGCAGGAGCAAGCGATTGTCAGCTGTGCCCTTTTGCAAGGAGCCGGTGAATGGTGATGTATGATGAGAATAACCGGTCAACAGGCAATCGATCCACGATGAATCTATCATTTGCTGCCACCTCCAAGTGAGTAAATTATTACTACTATCATAAATGTTGCAAAATAAGTCAACAAGCAGAGAATCGGATATTCACATCTAAATCAATTGTCACTATACTGGGGATTAATTAAGTAAAGGAGATGGTAGTTTGTTAAAAGATAAGATTGCGGTTCAATTGTATACGCTTCGCGAGGAATGCCATGTGGATTTCCCTGGAGTTCTTCGTAAAATAAGTAAAATTGGCTATGGCGGTGTACAGTTTGCGGGCTTTCAAGGCTATGACCCGCAGGAACTCAAAGCGGTTTTGGACGAAGTTGGATTGAAGACCGCGGGCATGCATGTTGGTTTCCATGACATTGTTACGAACACAGGCAAAGTGGTCTCGCACGCCAGGCTGTTCGGCACGCGGGATATTATTTGCCCAAGTATTCCCGCTGAGCTGCGAAATGAAGGCGGATACAAACAACTGAAGAAAGATTTGAATGGTATTGCGAAGCATTTGAAGGGCGAAGGCTTCCGAATTAGCTATCACAATCATGCTTTTGAATTTGAAACGGTGATAGAGGGGCAGGACGCGCTTTCATACTTACTTGAGGCTGCTGTAGACAATGAAATCCTCGCAGAGTTGGATGTATATTGGCTTCAAAAGTGCGGTTTTGAGCCAGCATCATTCTTCAAACCATATGCGGGCAGGATGCCGATTGTCCATATGAAGGATATGACCGCAGACGGTGAGCAGGCATTTGCGGAAATCGGTACAGGATTGATTGAATTTGAACCGATTATTCGCTGGGGAGAGGAGAACGGAGTCGAGTGGTACGTAGTAGAACAGGATGTTTGCAGAACAACACCGATGGGCTGCGTGCAAACTAGCTTTAGCAATCTATATCAATTAATGTCCAATTTGCAACCGAATCAGTTCGGTGAAGACTGAGAACGCGACTGCCGAAAAGGCGAACCTCAGTGAGCTGCGAATCGAACAACCGGAACAGCTTTGCTTGCTTTTTTTGTAGAGAGAGCTCAGTTCTTCCGAACATCAAACCATCCGGCGCTTCTCAGCTGAAGCGCCGGATGGTTTGCCCGTTGTGGAAAGGGCCGGCAATGCGGATATGCTCATAGGGCTCGCCCTGGTTGGCGAGGCGCCACAGCATTTTCTCAGCCGCTTTATATCCGGTCTCCCTGATCAGAAGCTGGGGGCGGCTTAAATGCGGCAGCGCCGCCACCGGTCCATTGGCCAAGCCGACTAGGGAGATATCCTCCGGGATGCGATAGCCGAGGGAGGTAAGACTGTCGTACAGCCTTACGATATCTTCATCGATGGCGGCAATGATTGATGTTGGTTGGCTGCTGCGCAGCTTGTCAATCAGCATGCACTCGTCCCAAACGTCCGTTATATGCAGTTCTGCGTCATGATCCAACTGAAGCTCACCCATCATTTCCTCAAACGCCTGCCATCTTCTTGTATACCCTCGCTGGCTGTGAATATCTCCTACGTACATAATACGGGTATGGCCAAGCTGCGCGAGCCGGTCCACGGCCAAGCAGACGGCTTCGAACACATCCCAGATTACGCTGTCGATTCGGGAAAGCGGTCTCGGATAATTAATCAGCACCTTGGGTAAAGGCAGCTCGAACAGCATGCGCTCTGTGGAGTTCGAGAGCAGTCGGGGTGCGATGAACAGACCGTCGGCCGTCGGCAAATTGCGCTGCTCCATCCAGTCCGAGAATGCGTGATCCGGCACATCCTCATCCAGCACATAGCTTTCCAGTCGATGCTCCAATTGATCGAGCCTCTCTCTTATCCCCTCTGTCAACAATACGTTGTAATTCATAGATTGCCGAGACTGTATCAATACAAATCGAAATTGGAAGGTTGGATAGGGCGTGATGCCGCGGCTGACCATCGCACGTGCCTGAGATACAGTCAAATAGCCGCGTACGAAGGCTGTTCGGATAATGCGGCTTCGCGTTTCCTCTGACATGCCGGCTCGTCCGCTCAGCGCTTTGGATATGGTCTGAATCGAAATACCAAGTTCTTTGGAAAGATCGTGCAGAGTAATCGATTTACGAGTTCCCAATTTCAAAACCGCCTTCCTCTTTTCTCCGTGTGGTTAGGGGATGCGATCGTAAAGCCATTGTCCACGCTAACGCTTGACAGCTCTATTTTAAACTAAAGTTGAACTACTTTAGAAGTCCCCCGACTCCTATAATGAAAATACTTTCAGAGGAGGGGTTAAGTGTGAGAAAAATAGAGACGGATATTGTGGTATGCGGCGGAGGGCCGGCGGGGATTAATGCGGCGCTGGCAGCTGGAAGGAGCGGGGCGCGAACACTTCTAGTTGAACGATACGGTTTTCTTGGGGGCATGTCGACTACAGCTTTGGTCTATCCATGGATGACCTTTCACACGATGGATGGCAAGCAGGTCATTGCCGGAACGGCGCAGGAAATTGTAGACCGCTTGATGGTCGAGGGGGCTTCGCCCGGTCATGTTCGCGATACGGTAGGCTTTGTAAAGACGATCACCCCTTATGATCCTGAAGTGTATAAGGTGTTAATCATTGATATGCTGCGCGAGGCGGGTGTGAAGGTGCTGCTGCACAGCTTCATGGACGAAGTGCAGACCAGGGACGGCCTCATTGAAACGGTACGATTGGCTACCAAGTCCGGGAAGTACGAAATTTCGGCATCGCAGTTCATCGATGCGACAGGGGATGCCGATCTTGCCTATCTGTCAGGTGCGCCGTGCTTGCAGGGACGCGACAGCGACAATTTGACGCAGCCGATGACGATGAAGTTCCGAATGAGAGGCGTTGACCTGGCGAGAGTTAAACGGTATATGATCGACCATCCGGACGAGTTTTACAAGAAGACGCCTTTCGATGAGCTGGAGGAACTGCCATTGACCGGCGTATTGGGTTACTTCAAGCATTGGAAGGAGGCTGACCTGCCCATTAACAGAGACCAGGTCCTTTTCTTCACAGGTCCGGGACCGGACGAAGTGCTTGTCAATACGACTCGTGTTCAAGGGCTGGATGGAACTGAATTGGAGGATTTGACGGAAGGAGAGGTGCAGGGCAGGAAGCAGGTGCGCATGGTCGCGGATTTCATGACCCGCTGCTTGCCAGGCTTCGAGAACGCTTCCATCTCTTCGGTCGGAGCGCAAATCGGCATACGAGAGAGCCGCAGAATAGACGGCTGCTATTCACTCCAAGTACAGGATGTTGTAGATGGACGCGCGTTTGATGATTGCATTGCACGAAGCGGCTATCCCATCGACATTCACGATCCGTCCGGCAAGGGCGTACAGGCCGCATGGGTCAAGGGAGACGGGGCATACGATATTCCTTACCGCTGTTTGCTGCCAAAGCGGATTGACAATCTGCTCGTGGCAGGCCGCTGCATTTCGACGACGCATGAGGCGCTGGCAACGACGCGTCTGACACCTAGCTGCATGGCGACGGGACAGGCTGCCGGTACGGCGGCAGCAATTGGATGGGAGCAGGGTATATCACCGGGAAAAATCGACATTGGACAGCTGCAGGAGCGTCTAATTCAAAATGGCGCGCTGCTGCGCAGTGGGCAGACTGTATAGCTCGCATCCGCCAGCGAGATAACGGCCAAATTCAATTGAAGAAATAAATGGAACATGGTAGACTTTTTCATAAGGTCGCCTCGTATCGGAAGTTTGTTGGAAAACAAACATTCTACCGGATGAGCGGCCTTTTTTTTTACCGTGTGATAGTATATGTTTGCGCTTATAATCTGTCAGGAGGAGTCGGTGAAATGAAGCGGTATATTTCGATACGAGCCAAATTTATAACCATGTTCGTTCTGCTCATCACCATTCCATTCCTGATTAGCGGAATCAGCACTTACAATAACTTTGCGGAGGAAACCGAAAAAAACTCCAGAGCGTACTCCATGCAAATTATGAATCAAGTGAAAATTAATTTGGAAAATACGATAAAAGGTGCGGACAGAATAACGGTGGCTCCCTTGTATAACGAAGATGTGCTGCGTATTTTGGAGAAGCACAGTTATGAAGAACCAGGCGAGGAGAAGCTTATTCCGTCGGCGGAAATTACCAAAATGGCAAGAGTAGCAGCTTCGCTCACATTGGATCAGCCTGGAATTGAACGAATGATTTTTTTTACCCGCGACGGTATTATGTACAGCGTTCAAGAAAAACTGACACAGCGTTATTGGAACGAGAAAGGAAATGGCTGGATGCAGGAGGTGTTGGATGCTGAAGGAAGGCTTGTCATCATCGAACCTCACGAGACGACTTATTACAAACGATCGGAGCGGGTAATTTCCGCTGCCAGAGCATTAAATCACCCTGCAACGGGGCAAAGCATCGGGGTCGTCAAAATTGATTTTAACATGAAAGAGCTCGAAGCGTTATTGTCAGAAGTATGGCTCAGCGACAACAGCCAGTTTTACTTGACAAAGGATAACGGCGAGCTGTTATTTCCGGATGGACTGGTTAATTTCCCGGATACCGGTCCGGGGGACGGAACGATAGATTGGAATGACCAGACTTATATGTACACAACCATGCACTCCAAATCAACGAAAGTGAATATTCACGGACTTATCCCGATGGCCGATTTGCAACGGGGAGGCAAGGAAATCGTCGGATTTACGATCCTCATTTCAGTAATATCGCTTATCATTGCCTATTTGCTTGCGATCTTTACGTCAGAGCGGCTGGTCAGGCCGATTCGTTATCTTCAATCGCGCATGCGGCGGGTAAAGGACGGGGCTTTCAGCGAACGGGCAGATTTGAGCTTGATGAATCGCGATGAAATTGGGCAATTGGCCCAGGGTTTTAATCTGATGGTGACGGAAGTGGAGCGGCTGGTCAAGGAAGTATATGAAACGAAGCTGCGCGAACGCGAAGCCGAGCTGTCGGCTCTGCAAAGCCAGATTAA
The DNA here is from genome assembly GCF_059383755.1 of Paenibacillus sp. JT22N15. Classification (NCBI taxonomy): domain Bacteria; kingdom Bacillati; phylum Bacillota; class Bacilli; order Caryophanales; family Paenibacillaceae; genus Paenibacillus; species Paenibacillus sp. JT22N15. Next base: position 304,015 of record NZ_JBXENV010000006.1, read on the forward strand.
TCCGCATTTTCTGTACAACACGTTGGAATTGGTAAGCATGCAGGCGCTGAAGGAGAGAAATCTCGAAATCAGCGACATTGTTGCCAGCTTGGGGAAAATGCTGAGATACACGGTTGACAAGCAGGAACGGCCGGTGCAATTGAAGGAGGAGATACGGTTCGTTCACGCCTATTTGCAAATTCAGTTATCCAGACATGGCGAGAAGCTGTGTTCGGAAATGTATGTGGATCCGTCCTTCGAATCTTGTCTTGTACCAAAGCTGCTGCTTCAGCCGCTGGTTGAGAATGCATTGGAGCACGGAATGGGGAATAGAGGATTAACGATAACGATTAGGGCATCCGTGCTGGATCAGGATTTGCTCCTGACTGTACAGGATAATGGGGTGGGGATGCCGACGCAACGTTTATTGGAGGTTCGCGAGCAGATGTTGTGCAAGCCGGAGCGGGACGGCAGCCGTCCAAAGTTTGGAGACACACTTAAAGGCTATGCCATCAAAAATATTCACCATCGCATTCAACTGCTTTATGGCGTGGAATACGGCTTAAGCGTGGAGAGCGATGAGGCTTCCGGAACACTATGGAGAATCCGGCTGCCATTACGTTGGGGGGAATTAGAATGTACAATGTGATGCTGGTAGAAGACGAGAAGAAAATTCAAGAAGGGTTAAAGATAATGATAGAGGAAGTGATCGGCAGTTACAGGGTAACCGCAGAAGCGGAGCACGGTTTCGCTGCGCTGGAGCTTCTCAGAATGCAGTCGGTGGATTTGCTGATCACGGATATCCGTATGCCCCAGATGAACGGAATCGAGTTATTGCGGCATGTCCGGGGGGGGTATCCCAACCTTCCTGTATTAATCATCAGCGGGCATGAAGATTTTACTTATGCCAAGGCGGCGATGCGTCACAATGCGTCGGATTACATCCTGAAGCCGGTGGACCGGATTGAGCTTTCCTATTTTCTATTGAATTTGAAAGCGCGGCTGGACCGCGAGCGGGCGGTAGAGATGCCTAACGCCGAAGCAGCCCATGAAGATCTGACGATTCGAAGAGTGAAGGAACTGGTCGCCTCTTGTCTGGATCAGGATGTTTCACTTCCATTCATCGCGGAGCAGGTGCATTTGAATCACCAATATTTATCCACATTGTTTAAAGTGAAAACCGGGCAAAACTATTCTGATTATGTGACGGCCTGCCGGATGAGTAAAGCCAAGGAGCTGCTGACCCATACACATCTGAAAATATACGAGGTCGCAAACCTTTGCGGCTATGCCAGCGCCAATCACTTTATGGCCGTGTTTCGGCAGCATTGCGGAGCGAAGCCTACCGAATATAGAAAAAGGCCGCTGAACTAAGGCTGGTTAGATCATTGAGCACAAAACAAAACAGATGCTATAAATATCGTAGCTTTTCTCGAAATTGCGTTGTTTTTCACTGACAGGCTGACTTGTATACTTGTTATTAAGCGCTTCCAATTGGTGCAGAGACTTCATGTATTGCGACAGAATGATTGCATTCGGATATTCGGGAGGTGTAAGAGGAAATCTGGTCTGGGTTTTATTGGAAGCGCTTACAGTGAGACTGCAAGAGAAGAGCAAATGAAATGACATGAAAGAAAGGATGTGGTGGATAATGACTATTCGTACAAAAAGATCTACAGCGTTATTATTAATCCTAAGTATGCTGTTCACGGGTTTAATGGGCTCGAGCCGTGTGCAGGCCGAAGCCGAGGCGGAGTCTGCTAACCGGATCGTATTCGAGGATTTCGAGAACGTCGCTCCGGACGATTACAATGTTGAGGCGGAACCGCCATTCGCTGTTCACGTCATGGAGACGACGAGCACAACTGTCAAGCTGCAGTGGAATCCGTTGCCAAGCTCTGATGTTAGCCAATATGTGATCTACAACGGCGACAGTCCTGCGGTTTCCGTAAGTTTTTCCACCTATGATGCGAATGGCGGTCTATATAGCGCGCTTGTGTTCAATCTGGAGCCTAGCACCGAATACGCCTTTACCATAAGAGCGCATACGACGACTGAGTTGACCTCTGTGCCGAGCAATGAGGTGATCGTATCCACACCGGCACTTAGCGGTGCTTCAGCAACCCCGCTGACGGTCGCGGGTTATCGGGCCAGCGGCAGTGATTCCAATATTCCGGAGTATGCCATTGACGGCGATATTCAGACAAGGTGGTCGGCGTATGATGACGGGCAATGGATCGAACTGGATCTGGGCTCGGAACAGCTGGTTTCTTATCTGGGAGTTGCTTTCTACCGGGGAGACAATCGCCGTAAGACCATTGATATTGAGGTTTCGAACGACCAGACCAACTGGACCCGCTTATACAGCGGCGACAGCAGCGGCACGACGACGCAGGTTGAAGCCTTTGGTTTTGAAGCCTCCACTGCCCGTTATGTGCGGGTTGTCGGGCGCGGAGCAAGCGAATGGACAAGCATAACGGAAATTCAGGTTTACCCTCCCCATGTGGACGGGGTTATATTAAGGGATGTGGAGATTCCACCAACAGGACCGGATCCGGATTCCCCAATTCCGACAAAAGCTGGTCTCTATTATGCGGATGGCACACCGCATGTGCCGCATGAGGCTCAGGCAGTGACTGGTTCTACGTATAATGTCTTGGACTTCGGCGCCGATCCTGCCGACAACGGAATTGATGACGCTCAAGCTATCCGGGCTGCACTGGCTGCAGCGACGCTTGGGGACGAAGTTTATCTTCCGAACGGACACTATCAATTAACGAGCACAGATATGGACGGAGTTACCCATTTCATTATGAAATCCGGCGTGCAGATGCGCGGCGAGAGTCAGGATGGCGTTCTGCTGGTCTCCGACCATGCTAATGAACAGGAAGAATATGCTACGGTTGAAGGCATCGTATTTCGCATGGCTGGACAAAACAATATTAAGATCAGCAACATGACAGTTACATCCAGCTGGGACTTGAATTATTCAACGAATACGTCGGTTGCGAATCCGGATCGGGGCGGACCTAAGCAGGTGATCATGATTACCGCCGCTTCCGGCAAACCGTCATATAACATTACGCTGGACAGTCTAACGATCGAGAAGTTTCAACGGATCGGCGTTGTCATTACGAACAGTCATGATGTCATTGTGGAAAATTCGCTTTTTCGCAACGCGACGAACTTAGCCGAGGGCGGAAATGGATATGGCGTGTCCATCGAAGGCAAGTCCAAGGAAAGTCGGCTCGGCAGAGAGGACGATTCTCGGTTCAATGTCGTTCGCAACAACGAGTTTATCGGTCCCTATCTGCGTCACGGAACGATGGCGCATTCTTACACGCATAACAATCTCATTGAAAACAACTACTACTTGAACTCGGCATTAGACGCTATTGATTTCCATGGAGAAGACGAGTATATGAATGAAGTAAGCGGCAACCATATCGTTGGCGGCGGCGAAGCGGCTGTCGGCGTTGGCAATCCGGGCGCTACACATGATGCCGCGGGACCAGGCAATTATATTCATAACAATTTAATCGAGAATGTGAAACGGTATGGGGTACAGGTGTATTTGGGATCTCCGGATACGATTATCGAGAATAATACCATTACCGGATTTACGAACGCGGGGAGCCAGGGAATACGTCTGAAAAATGCGCCCGGAACGATAGTGAAGGGCAATCAGATCGTGAACAATACGGCTCCCGACTTCTGGGGCATAATTGCCATGAAAGACGATGGCGATCCGACCAACGCCGGGAATGGCGCAGGAATACCCGAGAATATTGTCATTCAGGACAATCATGTTACGGGGAATACGAATGGCGTTATGATCTCGCACGGTACGAATATTCGTCTCTTTGGCAATGAGATCAGCGGAAATAATGGGACGGATTATGAGAATCAAGTGGCGGTTTCCGAGCTGCTGTCGGCAACCAAGGCGGCAAGTGTACAGAAAAATGCTCAGAACGCCCCGGTTACGGATCTCTTACAGATTAAGGGTGGAGAAGATAGCGAATCGGCGAGGAGCTATCTGCAATTCGATCTGAATCCCATTGAAGGCAAGCTGGCTACCGCCTGGCTCTATGTTTATGGACAGGCGCTGGAGAGCCCTGCTGGAGAGACGGGAGCTGCAACTTCTCTCTATGCAGTGGACAGCAATGACTGGGACAGCGATACAATGCAATGGAATTCGTACCAGTCTCCGCCAGAGCTGGGCGAGAAGCTCTCGACTGTGCAGCTGAATAATAACGGCGAGAATGTCTGGTATGTATTCGATGCGACTGTGCTCTTGCAAGAACGGCTGGATGGAGATCGGACGATATCGCTTGCTTTTGCCCAGGATGCCGATCAAATCGGTTACTTGACGCAGCTATATAATGGAACCGACTCCAGCTATAGGCCTTACCTGCGGGTTGAAACTTACCCTCCCGTCGAACTTGCGGCCGTAGCGGTAAAGGCGGATCGTTCGCAGCTGGTGCCGGGCATGACTACCCAACTGCATGTGACCGGCACATACAATACAGGATCGGAGGCTTCGTTGGAAAATGCGGACATATCTTTCATAAGTCTGACGCCGGATCTAGTGACTGTTGATCATACGGGCGTGGTTACCGCGCTTCAAGCTGGAGAAGCTACATTGCAGGCAGCTGTCGTCTTGGATGGCGTTGCTCGCACTGGAACGTTCGTTCTTAATGTAACCAATAATCTAGCGATTACTGCGCAGTTGTCGGTCGACTCCACGTTGGGTACAAATACAAAAGATAGAGTACTTGACGGAAGCTTGGAAACCCGCTGGATATCAAACGGCTCCCAAGCGCCTTATCTGATGCTGGACTGGACAACGGAGCAAACGATCAACCAAGTGAAGCTGTGGAGCGGACATGTGCCGGTTATAGGCTCGGCCAACTGGCATGTCAGAGATTTTGATCTGCAGTTCTTGGAAGACGGAGAATGGAAGACGATAGCCGAAGTCCGAGATAATGATCAGGACGCTTTTTGGGGTCAGTATACGATGTTGAATTTGGAAAATCCCATCGTGACGACTGCCGTGCGCTTCCATTTTGTCCGTCCGTCATGGGGCAATGGCAATTCGAATGATATGATGGCCAGAATCAATGAGGTGTTTGTCGGCTTCGTCAACGATTAGGAACCATCTCGGCCTAAGTCCTTGTCACGCGGGCTTAGGCCGAATTTCTGTTATATACCTGATTCTATTAAAGTACTCGAATTTACATAGTTTTTCTCGATTTCGTGTTATTTTTTCTGGGAGCCATCAAATTTATACTAGTAATAGAAAGCGATTACAAACATTGAGAGGGGCATAAAGATGAAGAAATACGGGTTAATCTTGCTGTCTGTTATATTGCTGCTCGGCTTGCTGAGCGCATGCGGAGTAAATGGAAAGAACAATAATGGCGCCGCAAAGGCAAACAAGGAAAATGCGAACAATACGCCGAGTGCGGAAGTGGCTGCTGAATCAAAAGATCCTGTGGAGCTTGAGATGTCCGTTTGGGGCAGCGATGCCCAGGTGGCATTGTATGACGAGCTTGCTGAGGAATACAATAAGCTCCATCCGAATGTGACAGTCAAAACTACCGTGATTCCGTGGGCGGACTACCAGCAGAAACTGGCGATCATGGCAGCGACCAAAACTTCGCCTGATATCGTATGGATCTCAGAGCGCATGATTCCGCAATTTATGAATGGGGGCCAGCTGCTGGATATTTCGTCCGTGAAAGAGGATGCGGCTTATGCGTTCGATGATATACTGCCATCCACGCTCACTGCATTTGAAAAGGAGGGCAAGCTCTACGGCATTCCATTTTCTACGCCGCCTCAGGTCGTTTTCTACAATAAAAAGCTGTTTGAAGCGAATGGATTGAAGTCGCCAATGCAGCTTTATGAAGAGGGCAACTGGACTTACGATGAGATGGTCAAAGCGTCCGAAGCGATATCCAAACCGCAAGAAGGGGTATACGGCGTGAAGTTCATACAAAGTTCCTCCAACTGGTCCGATAATCTGATTCCATTGATTTGGGCGATGGGCGGCGAAATCTTCAACGAAGACACAACGCAATTCGCTATGAACACGCCGGAGACGGCCAAAGCGATCAATCTCTTTAAAGGGCTGATCGATAAGAAAGCGCATCCAAGCATCGGCGAGCAGTTAACTTTCGATACAGGTAAGCTTGGTATGGCGTTTGAGAACGTTACCCGTACAAGCGCTTACCGTGACAAAGTCGATTTCGAGTGGGATATTGCTCCGCTTCCGAAAGGCGACCATGGCGTCACGGTGCCTATCGGCTTTGGAGGCTATTCGATCTTCAAAGATGCAGAGTATCCGGAAGAAGCATTGGAATATTTAAAATTTATTAGTAATAAGGAAAATGCAGCAAAAGTAGCCCAGTTTTTTGTGCCGCAGAGAAAGTCTGTCCTTTACTCCGATGAGTATCTTAACAAGTTCTCGTTCCCGACTGTTGAAACGATGAAAGTGGCTGCATACGATCGGTTGGCCGAAGGTGAAATCCGGCCTTCCCATCCGAACTGGGTCAAGATTGACGAGCAGGTGACATTAAACCTGGACGCGATTTTGCTCGGTTCCAAGACAACCGAGCAAGCGTTGAAAATTATGGAAGACAGCATTAATCCTCTATTGAAGTAACCCTCCTGAACGGTGGAGTATTGCGAGATCGCCATATGAACAATAGGGCGATCTCGTATATTAAAGAGAGGGTTTCGTCATATTCACAACAGGAGGTAGGCGCAAATGGCCGGAGGTAAGCCAGCAGGTTTAGCAACTATGAAATCAAAAGAAATGTGGGCGGGATATTTGTTTATACTGCCTATTGTGGCGGGATATTTAATCTTCCTGTTTGGCCCGATCGTTTACGCTTTCGTGATGAGCTTTACGAATTGGTCGTTATTTGGGAATAAGGCGTATATTGGTTTGGATAACTATATTTACGCCATGCGCGATGATCCCGTCTTTTGGGATACGGTCGTTAATACTATATATTTCTCTGCGGGTTTGGTCCCGCTGAACATTGTATTATCGCTTTTGCTGGCCATGCTGTTGAAACGGAAAATATGGGGCATTGGTTTGTTTCGGACTGCGATCTTTACGCCGGTAGTCGTTTCCCTCGTGGTTTGGGGGATCGTATGGAAGTTTATTTTCTCTACGGACGGCGGCTTAGTCAATCTGCTGATCCGAACGTTTGGCGGAACGGAGATTCCCTGGCTTTTCTCGGAAACTTGGACGATGCCTACCGTTATAGTGGTCAGTGCGCTTAAAGGTGTGGGCATGAACATGGTCATCTTCCTGGCCGCTTTGCACGATGTGCCAAAGGATTATTACGAGGCTTCCAAAATTGACGGCGCTTCGCGCTGGGAAACCTTTAAATCCATTACACTGCCAATGATTACGCCAGCCGTATTCATGGTAACGATAATTACCGTTATCGGTTCTCTTAAAGTGTTCGGACAAATCTATGTGATGACAGGCGGAGGTCCGGGAACAAGCACGTACGTGATGGTCTTCTACATTTTCAAACAAGCGTTCCGCGCCTACGAATTCGGTTATGCATCGGCACTGGCATTTATTTTGTTCAGCATTATCCTGATTCTGACTTTGATACAGTGGAAACTAAGAAAGAGATGGGTACATTATGAACAATAAAAAGATAACATCCAACCTTGCATCCTATCTGGTTCTAACAATCGTATCCCTCATCGTGTTGTTCCCTTTTTTTTGGATGGTCAGCACATCCTTGAAGACGGAATCAGAGGTGTTTCTATTTCCCCCCCAGTGGATACCCGCAGCTTGGGAGTGGATCAATTATATTCGCGTGTTTACGGAGATGCCGTTTCATCTCTACTTTTTTAATAGTATGTATATCGCGGTGCTCGTCACGGCAGGCACTTGTTTATTGTCCGCATTGGCAGGCTATGCGTTTGCCAGATTGCACTTTCCATTCAAAAACGCGATCTTTCTGTTCCTGCTCAGCGGGATGATGATTCCCACCGAAGTTACGGCCATTCCTTTATTCAGCTGGATGTCAAACCTCGGATTCATCGATACGCATATTCCTCTGATTTTTCCGCCAATGCTTGGATCGGGAGGGATGTTTGGAGTATTTCTCGTACGTCAGTTTCTAATTACTGTTCCTATTGAACTGGATGAAGCAGCCAAAATGGATGGGTGTTCGCCGTGGCGCACGTTCAGGTCGATTATGCTCCCGATCGCCACACCCGCATTGGCAACCGTAAGCATCTTTACATTTATGAATAGCTGGAACGAGTTTTTTGAACCGCTTATTTATTTAAATACGAAGGAATTGTTCACGCTGCCGATCGGCTTATCCATGCTGACTACGGATGCCGGAGTGGACTGGCCGCTGCTGCTTGCCGCTTCGACCATAGCAACAGTCCCGATTCTGCTCGTTTTCTTCCTGGCTCAAAACAAGTTTATTGAAGGCATTGCCAATACGGGCTTGAAATAATGCGTTTTCTCCAAAAAGGACTGATACCTAATATACATGCAGTAATTTTCACATGCGAACGTCAGCCTAATAATGGACTGACGTTTGTATTTTGCACATAAAATGCCTACGGTTAACACAACTCTGATCCTCAAGATGATAAGTTCTTTAATTCTAGCAAGTTGATTCTCCCCTTAATTGATGACGAAACACAATCCCCGTGTCATACCGATCAATACAGCGTTATAATTAATATCCCGTACATGCTCATAGCTAAGGATGCGATGACATCAGGCACAGCATAATGAATAGACAGTTTTGAAATTTCGACTATAAACCCCCATGTTACATTAGAGTCAACTAGGTGGAGTACACCTAATGAAACGATACTATTCGATTGGCGAGATGGCTAAGTTGGGCCATATAACGATTGCAACACTCCGACCGACATTATGATCAAATCGGCTTACTCACCCCAGCTAAAGTCGACCATGACATCGGATATCGATAATACTATGCGGGTAATGAATTAATTGTATTTACTAATGAAGTTTTTCCGGGAATGAACGATAAAGCGGTTTCCCTTTTTTCCGAAGGTGATACCGCGCTCTTTAACAATGTTGTAATCAAGCACTTGAGTAAGACTAAAATGCTAGATAGCGTTGTTCGCAGCGAAATATCCCATCATCATTGTCATCACGACTCCATGAGTACCAATAGCAGACAACGAATTTTGAATCAGAACACATCTTTTTTACTAATGGGACACTTCCTTATCAGGCATTATTTTATCATGAAAGTAGTTGAATTTATTTTGTGTGCATAACGAAAGTTTTTTTCGTAAACCACTTACAAAAATAAAGCAAATATATTATAATTACAAACATAGAAGAAAGCTTGTAGGCCGCTTTACATAAAAATGATTTTCAAAGGGAGCGTTTGAACATGGGAGAACTTAAAACGATTATCGAAAAACGTCGTTCGGCAGTGAATTTTGTGGAAAATGTAGCGATATCGGAGGAGGAGCTTCAGCAGCTTTTTTCACTAAACCGCTTCGTTCCTTCGGCCTTTAATTTGCAGCACAGCCACTACATCGTGGCGACATCCGAGGAAAGCAAAGAAAAAATCTATGAAGCTTCCAAACAATATAAAGTAAAAAATGCTTCTGCGGCCATCATCGTGCTTGGTGATACGAAGGCGCACCTTAATGTTGGAGAGCTGAACGCAGGGATGCTCGCGCTGGGCATGATGAGCAAGCTTGATTATGATCAGGAAAATGAAAATGTGATTCAGTTTTACGAATCGCGCGGCGAGCTGTTCCAGCGGGACGATGCGATTCGCAATGCGAGCCTGTCTGCGATGCAGCTGATGCTGATCGCCAAAGACCAGGGCTGGGATACATGCCCGATGATTGGTTTTGACGCGGATAAAGTGCAGGAGCTGTTTGAAATCCCCGAGCGTTATGTGCCGGTTATGCTCATAACACTGGGCAAAAGCGATCCGAACAAAGAGCGCCCGCGCGGCTACCGCAAGCCCGTTAATCAATATGTGAATATGAATGCTTTTCATTCTCCTGATACTCACTGAAATCAATAATCTCAACCCTTCCTGTTCATGCGAAAAAGCTGCCTCCACTAAGGATGCAGCTTTTTTGCGTGCAGTTATACTAGGTGGGTATGCAGACCAGAGCTATTCTGCTGTACCATGCTTAGCGTTTATTCAAGGCCAATCTCATTTTGCGATTCAGATTCAAGGGTGGAGGAACGGCAGCGTGCGAATGTTGCAGAGAACACCGTTGCTGAGAACACCGTTGCTAATACCACTGTTACTGAGAACACTTTTGTTTAAATCACCCTTGATTAGACCGCGCAGCAGCTTGGGAACGCTCACACTATTTTGGCGGACTGAGTTTCCGCTATTCTGGCTTTTGACCCGGTTTCAGGCCGTACGCGGACAGGAAAGCCGCTATCACCGTCATTATCCCGTCAAAATGGTCATTTGCATCACAATAGCGGCTCCTGAGTCCGCCACTTGTGCCTTAACCCATGATTCGGTTGAAATAGCGGCTGCTGTGTCCGCCAAATCTGTCATTGTGCAGGGAGTTACCTTTGCCTAAGCTTCGATCTCCTTCTCCTGAGGCTGCTTCGTATAATACAGGCGGAACACCAGGTCCTGATTATGGTTGCCGAAGCCGGAGCCGAACAGCGTGACGCCGCCAATATGCTCGGCATTTTCCTCTACGGCGATGCGGAACGTCCACTGGTTGCTGCGGATATCAATATCGTCAATCGTCACATCGGACAGTTTAATGCCATCCATGAAGGTGCCTTCCTTCTTCACGATCAAATGCTTGAGCAGCCCATGCTGATTGACGCTTTCGAACCACCATGGCGGATTAAGCTTGCCTTTGCCCCCAAAGTCGCCGGGGCTCGTCCACATGCCAACCTTCATGCCGTTGAAAAAGAAGCTGATATCCGAAGGCCAATTGTTGTTCGTGAAAGGGGCCTCCGAGGAAATTTCCATTGAAATTTCGAGCTGCTCCGGATTTTCGCTCCCAAGCATGTAATTAGGCATCTTGTATTCAATATACCCTTGCCCAAACCACAAAATTTTCGCATTCAGCCGCTCTGGATCAAGAAAATGCCTCGGATCGTCGAATATGCCGATGATGGAATCCCTCGTACAAATGCCGCAGGTTGGCGAAATGTCCAAATCGGTAAAATGGCCAATCGAAATATCGGTTCGCCGCACCTCGCGAGGAATCACATCCTTGATTGGAAACATGATTTCCAAATTATCGATGCTGAGCGAGCAAACCTTCTGCGCTGCCCCGCCTTTGCCGGGCGTCATCTCCGAGTGAATAATGTTTGCTTTCTCCAGCTTCTTGACATGCATCGTCATAATGGCGCTGCTAAGCCCGAGCGCTTCGGCAAGCTCGCGAATATTCATCGATTTGTGCGATAGAAGGTGAATGATTTGGATGCGGACGTTGCTGGATATAGCCTCGAATACAGGCAAATATTGTTCGGAAAGTTCTATTTTCAACGTGGCGTCCTCCGGAAATTGAAATATTAATGAATATGTGAATAACACTGATTGTGACTAATGATACATGATTTGGCCAAAACAGACAAGGAAACGCCTTCAAACAGGCATAATCTGGTTGACAGCGGCGTAAAGCTGTTGATATATTAACATCGAAGGAAGTAAGTAATATATTTATGAATAATTAACAAAGGGGTTTTGATTATGATGGAGCAGCAGATCCAAGCCGAGCAATCTTTCGTCAATCCTATTATACCGCAGCGTGCGGATCCATGGGTATATCTCCATTCCGACGGCTACTACTATTTCACGGGTTCCGTTCCGGAATACGACCGCATTGAGCTTAGAAGAGCGCGCACAATCCAGCAGCTGGGGGAAGCAGAGCCAGTTGTCGTCTGGCGAAAATATGCCGAGGGACCGATGAGCGCGAACATTTGGGCGCCGGAGCTGCATTTTGTTCAGGGCAAATGGTATATCTACTTCGCTGCGGCACGGACGACGGAGACAGTTGAGGGGCTGTTCGACCATCGCATGTTCGTATTGGAAAATGAATCACCCAATCCGCTCGAAGGCCAGTGGGTTGAAAAAGGGCAGCTTGTCGCCAATTGGGAATCGTTTGCGCTGGATGCGACAAGCTTCGAGCATAAGGGCACGCAATATCTCGTCTGGGCGCAGAAGGATTTGGCGATCGCAGGCAACTCTAATTTATATATTGCGGCGATGAGCAATCCTTGGACGATGAGCGGCAAGCAGGTTATGATTGCTCAGCCCGAATACGAATGGGAGAAAATCGGCTTTTACGTCAATGAAGGAGCTGCGGTGCTGAAGCGTGGCGGGACGATATTTATTAGCTATTCGGCCAGCGCAACCGATCACCATTATTGCATGGGACTGCTGAGCGCTTCCGAGGACAGCGATTTGCTCGACCCGGCTTCATGGAGCAAGGCGCCGGAGCCTGTATTTGTAACGAGTGAAGAGAACGGGCAATATGGACCTGGACATAACAGCTTTACGGTGTCGCCGGATGGCAAGCAGGATATTTTGATTTACCATGCCCGCAATTATAAGGAGATTACAGGGGATCCGCTTTACGATCCGAATCGCCACACGAGGGCGCAAGTATTCGGCTGGACAGCGGATGGTAAGCCTAGCTTTGGCGTCCCGGTGCGGGACGGCAAGTAAGAAGCTGGCTGAGCGCAAAGGAATTCCAAAAATCAAACAAATATAGTTGACAATGTAAGCGCTTTGAACTATTATCGTAAATAATAAAAACATTAATGATTAATACATATATTATTAATGTTTGTGAAGCAATAGGATTAATAAGGCGCGATACAACGGTTGAAAGGCGATTTTGACTTGCAAACGGATGTGTCGCGTGAGTCAGCACTGTACTTATACCATCATGATGCAAGGCAACTTTTCGAAATTGTGAATACGTTTTCATTTTATGGAGGAGGGTTTGAGGATGAAAAAAAGTTTACTTGCAACAATGGCAGCGACGATTGTGCTGGGGGGTGTTATCGCGGGCTGCAGCAGCAATTCGCAAACAGAAGGAAGCACCGAGACTGGGCAGGGCGGCACGAAGCAAATCAGCTTCATGTTCCGCGGCGGACCGGAGGAGCAGAAGGCGTATGAGGCGACGGTCAAGAAGTTTGAGGCCGATCATCCTGATGTAAAGGTGAAAATCATTACGACAACGGGTGACCAATACGCGACGAAGCTGAAAGCAGCCATTACGGGCAAAAGCGTGCCGGACGTCTTTTATTTTGACCCAGGCGATTTAAGAGCTTATGTGAATGCGGGAGTATTGAAAGATATTACGGAATACGTGAAGGATGTCGACTTCGATAACCTATGGAAGCGTGGCGTAGATATTTACCGCTATGATGGCAATAACGTAGGCCAGGGCAGCATCTATGGCTTGCCGAAGGACGTGGGCCCGTTTGCGCTCGGCTACAATAAAGACATGTTCACAGCGGCTGGAATCCCGTTGCCGGATAAGGAAAAGCCGTATACATGGGACGAATTCATCAAGGTCAATCAGCAATTGGTGAAGGATACGAATGGCGATGGCAAAATCGATCAGTACGGAACGGGCTTTAATGTCAACTGGGCGCTGCAGGCCTTCGTCTGGAGCAATGGGGCAGACTGGCTGGACGCAACGAATACGAAGGTGACGATTGACGATCCGAAGTTCGCGGAGGCGCTGCAATATTTTGCCGATATGCAAAATGTTTATAAAATTACGCCATCCATTGAAGATGCGGCGACGCTTGATACGTATCAGCGCTGGATGAAGGGCGAGCTTGCCTTTTTCCCGGTAGGTCCATGGGATCTTGCGACGTATGAGACGCTGCCTTTCGATTATGATTTGATCCCTTACCCTGCTGGCTCGACCGGCAAATCCGCGACCTTCCTTGGCTCGCTTGGCATCGGCGTATCCAGCGGCTCGAAAAATCCGGAAGAAGCGGCACAGCTCGTAACGTATCTGACCGCATCGCCGGAAGGCATGCAGCAGCTCGTTGATGCGAAGGTGCAAATTCCGAACCTGATTGATATGGCGGAAAAATGGGCCGCAGACACGACGACGAAGCCTGAAAACAAAGCTGAATTCCTCCGTATCGTAGAGGATTACGGCAAGCCAATGCCTAACACGCTGACATACAACTCCGAATGGTATCAGCTGTTTTTCACCGATATTCAGCCTGTGCTTGATGGCAAGGTGACAGCAGCGGACTACGTGAAGGCGGAGCAGCCGAAGATGCAGAAGCTGCTTGATAAAGCGGTTGAGCAGGAAGCGAAATCCAAGAAATAATGGTTGCAAGCAGAAGCTAATCTCAGTACCGGAAGGACGGAGGACAAGCGAAGCACGGTCCTTGGTTTTCAAGGGGCAGCTGCAAAGAGTGCCTGTTCCTCTGGCTTCCGGTCATTTTGAGGGGTGAAACATGAAAGTAAGGTCGAATCTTTACCGGAAGGAAGGCTATTACGGGTATTTATTCGTGCTGGCGCCCGTTATCGGCTATCTTTTGTTTACGCTGTACCCGCTGCTGTACTCCCTATATGGTTCTTTTACCGATTGGGATGGGCTCGGGCAGATGACGTTTATTGGGCTGGACAATTTTAAAGATATTCTCGCCGATGAGCTTTTTTATAAAGCGAGCTTTAATACGATTTTTATGATGATTGGTATTCCAATTGAAATTACATTAGCGCTGCTGCTGGCGATGGGCCTGAATCGGAAAATGTTCGGCACGACAACGTTCCGGGTCATTTATTATGTGCCGGTTATTTCTTCGCTTGCAGCGGTATCGATACTGTGGCAGTGGGCTTATAACGGCGATTATGGTCTGGTGAACCAGTTTCTAGCGCTGTTTGGCTTTGAGGGCCCGAACTGGCTCACGGATAAGTATACGGTAAAGCCTGCTCTTATATTGATGATGATCTGGAAAAATATTGGGTATTCCATGCTGCTTTATTTGGCTGCGCTGCAAAGCGTACCGAAGGATTATTATGAAGCGGCGCAATTGGACGGCGCGAATAGCTGGAAAATTTTCTGGAACATTACGTTCCCGATGGTGAAGCCTGTCACGTTCTTTATCGTCGTAACGAAAATTATTGGGGGAGCGCAAATTTTCACTGAGGTTAACATTATGACGCCGACGGGCGGGCCGGAATACAGCTCCGCAACGGTCGTTTTCTATGTATGGAAGAAAGCGTTCGAGAACCTGCAGATGGGCTATGCCTCGGGGATGGCGATGCTGCTGGGACTGTTTATTTTCGTCATTACGCTCGTGCAGTTCCGCATGAATGAACGTTCCTCGAAGGATATGGAATAAACTTGCCGGCAGGAAAGGAGTGAAGCCTGACTTATGCTATCGTTAAAAAGATTCAATCTGACCGATTTGCTCGCTTTTATCGTCATCAGTATCGGTGCCGTCTTTATGGTTGCCCCGCTGCTGTGGACGTTGTCGACCTCCTTCAAGTCGAAGGCGGAGGTTTTTGCGCTGCCTCCGGTATGGATACCGGAAACGTTCCATTTTGAGAAGTATATCGAAATTTGGGAAAAGGGCCCGCTGCTGAGCGGTATTCAGAACAGCCTGATTATTACGGTGTGCGTGACGATTATCGGCACATTCACCTCAAGTCTGGCGGCGTTCGCCTTCGCCAAGCTGCGTTTTCCTTTCAAAAATATGATTTTTCTGCTGCTGTTATCCGCCTTAATGATTCCTTACCCGGCGGTCATGATTCCGCAGTTTATTCTGTTCTCTGAATTTGGCTGGGTCGATACGCTCAAGCCGCTAATCGTGCCGGGATTATTCGGCAACATTATGATGATCTTTTTTCTGCGGCAGTATTTGACGAGCGTGCCAGGGGCGATTATCGAAGCGGCAAAAATAGATGGCAGCTCGTATTTCGGCATTTTCTCCAAAATCATTTTTCCGCTTATCCGTCCAGCTGTGGCGGCACAGCTTATTTTATGGTTTATGGCGGTATGGAATGATTATTTGGCGCCGATTATTTATTTGAATTCGCCGGAGAAGCAGACGCTCCAGCTCGTCATTGGAATTTTAACGCGACTTATGCGATTCAGACCGATTATGCGCTTATTATGGCGGCTTCGTTCATTGCGCTGCTGCCGATGCTTATTATTTTTCTCGTATTCCAGAAGCAAATTATTGAATCGGTTGCCATTTCTGGCGTGAAAGGTTAGAGCCGCCTATGAAACGATATTTTTTAACGATAACGGCAGTTGCTACGGTTTGGCTGACCGGCTGCTCGGGCGAGGAAGTGGTTTATCCGCAGGCGCCGCCTAGCTACCCGATGTATGATACAGCGAATATAGACAATGAGCAGGGCTGGAATATAAGCAATGTGCATGATCCTTCTATTATTAAGGAAGGGGATACGTATTATATTTTCTCCACGGATGTTAAGGTCGGAGGAGCGGCAAAACCAGGACTTATGGTCAGAAAATCGAAGGATCTCATGAACTGGGAATGGGCCGGCTATGCGCTTGATGGTGTTCCAGCGGAAGCAGAGGCGTGGACGGGGGCAACGGGCATGTGGGCGCCAGAGGTGGCGAAGCTTGGCGACCACTTCTATTTATATTATTCCGCGTCGACCTTTGGCTCAAATCGCTCGTTTATTGGGGTTGCAACAAGCGATTCACTGGAAGGGCCGTGGACGGATCAGGGAGAAGTCATAAAGACGGGGCCTGGCGACGAGCCGAATGCCATTGATCCTAATATTGTGAAGGATGCCGAAGGCAAGCCTTGGTTCGTGTATGGTTCTTTTTTCGGAGGCATCTATGTATCTCCACTTGATCCGGCTACGGGCAAGCTTAAGGAGCAGGGCTACGGGACGAAAATCGCGGCTCGCGCTGCCTCGGAATCGGGAGCAGTGGAAGGTCCCTATATGATTTATAATGCTGAGCTCAAGCAATATTATTTGTTCGTTTCCTATGACTCGCTCAGTCAGGATTATAATGTGCGGGTAGGACGCTCGGCGTCGATAACAGGGCCTTTTCTCGATTCCCTCGGCAGAGATATGCTGGATACCGCTTATGATCCGACCTTCGATGTCGGCAACAAGGTGATGGGCGGCTACCGGTTTGCGGAAGGAGAAGGCTGGATTGCTCCCGGCCACAATTCGATACTGCAGGACGGCGATAGCGATTATATCGTTCATCATGCTCGCCCAGAGCAGGATTCGAACTGGATGTACTTGCATGTGCGCAAGCTGCTTTGGACTGGCGATGGGTGGCCGGTGGTGTCGCCTGAGCGATATGCGGGGGAACAACTGCAAACGATACCTAAGAGCGCGCTTACGGGCACATGGGAGCGCATTGTGCACGAGAAATATATAGATGGGCCGCTTGATTCAGAAGCGATTGAGCTGAGAAAAGACGGCAAGATCGGCGCTGAAGAATCAGCAAATTATTGGGAGTTTGATGGCGAGCATACGGTGCGCCTGTATTTTCAAGATGAGGATCAGACGAAGGCGGGGATTGAAACGGTGCTGGTGCTGCCAGCATGGGACTCAGAGCTGAACAAGCCTACGCTAGTATTTACCGGAATGGATGACAAAGGGCTCGCAGTCTGGGGAAAACAGATCAGATAGCAGCCACTCGCGCTGTGCAGCCTGCGTTTAATTGCGGAAATATCACTATAAAATTGGATAGCGGCACCCATCAAATGGGTGCCGCTGTTTGTGTATCGTATATTTAACCGGGCCTTCAGCAACATGAATGGCCGTTATATCCCTTGTTAATCTTGCAAGACAGCATAATCTTGCCTCGTAACCTAACTCCAAAACAACGGAAGCCCTACCTCTCTTCCATCCTTGCGGCTCCTAGACCGCGCCAGTGTGAATCAAAGCTCGTACAGCACGAACGTGAGAATTCAGAAATGAACAGAAAAGAAAATCCAGAAAAGAAGATCAAAACTGTGGAAAACATTGAATCTCTAGGAGGGATATTTGGGGGTTAAATATAACACATCAAAGATCATTATAGCCTATATGAAGAACAATTGCAAGAGGGGCGAAAAGATACCTATATATGTATGACTTTTGCCTATCTGGTTACGCTACTTTAAATACAAAATTCACAAAGTTTGTTCCACTCCCCGGGTAAGAACAAACAAATGCAGGAGGCGAAACCTTTTATGCAAGATTGGTTGGAAATTACGCTGCGAACGTTGTCCTCGGTCGTTATTTTGTTTGTCATGACCAAGCTATTGGGCAAACGGCAAATTTCGCAGCTGTCGTTATTCGAGTATATTACGGGGATTACGATGGGGAACATTGCTTCGTACATTTCACTGGATCTCGATAATGAATGGTATTTGGGTATTGTAGCCTTGCTCGTATGGGTCATTGTGTCCGTAGGCTTCGAGTTTGCTACCATGAAGAGCAAGACGCTTCGCAACTTTATCGACGGGCAGGGAACCGTGCTTATCCGAAGAGGAAAGCTGCTGCGAAAAAATTTGCAAAAGGAGCGTATGACGCTCGATGAGTTTCTAGAGCAGCTGCGTAAAAAGGATGTCTATCGGATGGCGGATGTGGAATTTGCTATTATGGAGCAAAGCGGTGAAATTAATGTGCTGCTGAAAAAGGAACAACAGCCGCTGACCGCTGATATTCTCGGCCTTCAAGTAGAGCCGGAGGCGGAAGCGACTACGATTATTATGGATGGCAAGGTGCTCAAGAAGTCGCTCCGAGAGTCAGGACTTGATGACAACTGGCTGAACAAAAAGCTGCGCGATCAGCGAATCGAGCTAACGGACATCTTTCTGGGTCAAGTCGATGATCAGGGTGAGCTGATGATTCAGACGGGCACCAAATCCATTGAGCCAGCTAAACCGACGAACCCCAAATCACAGCTGCTAAGTATAATGAAGCAATTTGAGGTGCAATTGCAGCTTCAGGATCAGCTGTCCTTAAATGAAAAGGATAAATCTGATTATCAAAGTGCGGTAAACAAGCTGCAAGCGCTTATCGATAAGAAATAAGCCGGACAGCAGCTGACGCAAAGGCATACATTGAAGCAAAAACGGCTGTTCAATGCAGGCGATGTATTTTAAAATGTACGGAGGTGTATATACATAACGATAAGGGGCGGGCTATGAGACAGGTTTTATTTTTGCGCGCATACAATTACTTCTATTTCTCGCTGTTTGCATTATTTCTCTCCTTTCTGCCTATTTATTTGGCTGAGCGCGATATTAGCGCCACGAATATTGGGTTGATGCTGGGGCTGGGCAGCCTCATTGGGGTCGTATCCCAGCCGCTCTGGGGAATGATTAGCGACAAATACAAGGTAATCAAAAAGGTTTTGCTGCTGCTAATTACGGTATCTGTCGTTATCGGCGGACTGCTCTATCGTTCCACGGAGCTGGTGCCGTTGTTTGTAGGCATTAGCTTGATGTATTTCTTCTTCATGCCGACGGACCCTTTGGTTGAAAGCTTCAATTATCGTGTGTCCCTTCAATATAAGGTCAATTTCGGCTCGATCCGAATGTTTGGCGCGCTTGGCTTTGCGATGGCCTCTTCCATCATCGGCTATGCAGGCAAGCACTATGGCATCGGCAGCTTGGCGGTATTATTTCTCGTGTACGGGGTCATCACCTTGCTGCTGTGCAGCCTGCTTGCTGAAGTGCCGGCAGCCGCCAAACCGATTGCGCTTAGGGAAATCGGCTTGTTTTTCAGAAGCAAGCAGACGCTATGGTTTCTCGGACTTGTCCTGTTTCTAGCAGTGCCGCACCGGATGAATGATAATTATATCGGCCTATATATTAAAAGCTTGGGCGGCGATGTCCAGTTAGTCGGGCAAGCCTGGACCGTTATGACGATTATAGAAGTTGTTTTTTTCGCCATTAGCCATTATTTCATTAAACCGGGAAAAGAGCTTGCTGTTATCGCGGTTGCCGCTAGTTGCTATGCCTTGCGCTTTGCACTGTCTGCTGTCGTCACTGATCCTGCTGCTCTTATGTGGCTGCAACTGCTGCAAGGGGTCTCCTTTGTGCTTTTTTACGCGGCGTCGATTCAATATTTGTATAAGCTTGTTCCTGAGGAATGGAAGGCAACGGGCCAGACGGTGCTAGCGGTGCTGCTTTTTGGAGTATCGAGCATCATATCGGCAACCGCCGGAGGGTGGTTCATTGATCAGTATGGCGGGGCGAAGCTTTATGGGGCAATGGCTGTTTGGTCGTTTGCTGCCATGCTGCTATGTCTGTTAATTATGCTAAAACAGAGAAAAGGGGACCCTGCTTAAAGGTCCCCATTCATCATTGTTGCGTTGCATCAGCATATATAATAGAAGAGTTTTTTTGATATACAAATGCGAGGCTCATCTTTATGGTGTTTTTTTGGAATTAATTGGCTTAGGCATTTCCTGGCCCCCGACGAATTGATATTTCACCAAAGTGTTGAAAGCATCCACATGTGGGGTCAGTGATCGTCCTCCCCACGACTCCACAGCATAATCATTCAGCTTATTCACGAAATCCATATTGGCGGATATGTGCACCTCCTGCACCATCGGGGCAAGCTCGCGAATACGCGTGGCGATCGTTTGCTTAAGCTCCGGGGACAGCTCATTGTGGTCGTTGACCGAGAAATACGACTGATAAGGCTTGACGAGCAGCCGATTGTCCTCAAGCGGGCTGACACGGCTCGTGTTGTAGGCGTCCTCCGGCTGCCCGCCGTTCAACTGCTCCCGATTGCCGCCAGCACCTCTTGTACCGACAGCGGTCCAATCAAGCACGATGCCGACATAAGCGTTTTTGTCCGTCAGCATGACGTTCGCCGCAGCTACGCCATTTAAGTTGGTCACCTTCTTAGACAACGTATTGCTGTATTCGAAAAAAGCATTGTCATGCTGATGCGGATTGTTCGTCGTCGTTCCATACATTTTGCTGCTCAGCATTTTCGGATCGCCGGCTTGCCTGCTGCCATAATCGTAGTCGCTGTCCTGTACCCGCTGCTCGTAGTTGCAGGCAGCCGATGAGCATACGAGGAGGGCGCTGCATAATAACGCATAAAACATTCGTTTTTTTGGCATTTAGATGTCCTCCATTCCTGCTGTAATAAGAATAGGGTTTGTAGGGAACGATTAAATATACGCAGGAAAAGCTATACAGATTTGACTTTGTGAACGGAAAGCCCACGATTCTCGAAAAAAGCGCTTTAAAATAACGAATTTGACAGCTTTGCGAACAATTTGTGAACTCTCTGTGGAACATTGACAAATAAGGGCTTCAACTTTATATTTAATAAGGTATTAAGGTCGCAGAAGTTGTCATTTTTTATTAGCTTAAAAACAAGCAGTTTGCCACAATTTCGGGGTGTTTACAGCTGCAAAAACGTCAAAAGTGGGGTTGATTATTGATGAATCGGTGGCAGTTTTTTAAACGGCTTGCGCCGCTTCTGGCCTTGATGGTATTGGTGCTGTCAGCATGCGGACGAGCAGATCTATCCGCGCTGAATCCCCAGGGGCCCGTAGCGCAAGAGCAATTCGGATTGATGAAGCTCGCATTTTCAATCATGATCGGTGTAGTAGTGATTGTATTTGCACTTTGTTTGTTTGTCATTGTCCGTTTTCGCAGACGTAAGGGAGATAAGTCGATTCCCAAGCAGGTCGAAGGTAGCCACAAGCTAGAGATTATTTGGACCGTAATTCCTATTATTCTCTTGATTATTTTGGGTGTTCCTACCGTTCAGACCGTATTTAACCTGTCAAAGGATCATTCAAACGATCCAGATGCGGTTAAAGTAATAGTAACTTCACATCAATATTGGTGGGAATTCGAGTATCCGGATCTGGGCGTCAAGACGGCGCAGGAGCTGGTTATTCCAAAAGGCAAGACCATTACAATTGAAGCGAAGACAGCAGATGTGCTTCACTCGTTCTGGGTTCCTTCCCTTGCAGGTAAAATCGATACTAATCCTGGTGGTTCAACAAATAAAATGTTCTTCTCGGCACCAAAAGAAGGCGTTTACTTGGGCAAATGTGCCGAGCTTTGCGGACCTTCCCACGGCTTGATGGACTTTAAGGTGAAATCGGTTGATGATGCATCGTTCGACCGATGGGTAGCAGCGCTTCAAGCGCCAGTAGCAATGCCAAGCGATCCGGCAATTGCCGCTGCTTTCGAAAGCAAATGTCTCGTTTGCCACGCTGTTGGCGACAAAGGCGGACCATTGTACCCGAACCTTACAGGTATCGGAAGCCGTGATTCCGTTGGTGGTATCCTGATTAATACAGATGATCCTCAGTACTCCAATGAAGGTTCCACTTATGACAATCTTCATCGTTGGATCGAAAATCCAGATGACATTAAACCTGGCAATCTGATGGGCAAGATCGATCTGACGCAGCAAGAGCTTGATGGTATTGCGAAATACTTATCGGAATTAACATTGGACTACGAAAAATAGATCATCGGTGATGAAAAGGAGGTACCAACTTGGCTCAAGGACACGCGGTTAAGCGTTACTCTGGTCTGATGGACTGGTTAACAACGGTTGACCACAAAAAAATCGGTATTTTATATTTGATCGCCGGCGGTTTTTTCTTTCTGGTCGGTGGTTTGGAAGCACTTCTTATTCGGATTCAGCTTTGGAAGCCGCTAAATGATTTCGTTAGTGCGGATACATACAATGAGCTGATTACTATGCACGGTACAACAATGATCTTCTTGGCTGCGATGCCGATGCTATTTGCTTTAATGAACGCGGTCGTGCCGCTGCAAATCGGCGCACGCGACGTTGCGTTTCCTTTTGTAAATGCACTTGGCTTCTGGACGTTTTTCTTCGGAGCCGTATTATTGAATGTCAGCTGGTTTACAAGCACAGGTGCGCCAGCCGCCGGCTGGACGGCTTACGCACCACTTTCGGGGCCGGCGTTCAGTACTGGCCATGGGATGGATTATTATGTCTTAGGTCTCCAGATAGCGGGTATTGGTACGCTTATCGGGGGGATTAACTTCCTGGTAACGATTATTAATATGCGTGCACCTGGCATGACCTTCATGCGGATGCCGATGTTTACATGGGCTTCGTTCATTACGTCGGCGCTTATCTTGTTCGCTTTCCCTGCACTTGCTGTAGGTTTGGCGGCACTGATGTTCGACAGGGTATTCGATGCCAACTTCTTCGACCCTAACAATGGCGGTAACGCTGTACTATGGGAGCATATTTTCTGGATTTTCGGACACCCTGAAGTGTATATTCTCATCCTGCCTGCCTTCGGTGTTATTTCCGAGGTAATCAGTACATTCTCGCGTAAACGCCTGTTCGGTTACAGCTCGATGGTGTTCGCGACAATTCTGATCGGCTTTTTGGGCTTCATGGTATGGGCGCATCACATGTTTACGACGGGTCTGGGGCCTGTAGCTAACGCATTGTTCTCAATAGCAACGATGCTGATTGCAGTGCCAACAGGTATTAAAATCTTCAACTGGATCTTTACAATGTGGGGCGGATCGATCAAGTTTACGAGCGCTAATTTGTATGCCGTTGGATTTATTCCGACCTTCGTAATGGGCGGCGTTACAGGCGTTATGCTTGCAGCTGCGCCAGCGGATTTCCAGTATCACGATACGTATTTCGTAGTTGCGCATTTCCACTACGTTATCGTCGGCGGTCTGATTTTAGGTATTTTCTCCGGTCTTCACTACTGGTGGCCTAAAATGTTCGGTCGCGTGTTGAATGAAACGCTTGGCAAATGGACGTTCTGGATGTTCTACATCGGTTTCCATCTGACATTCTTTATTCAGCATTTCCTCGGTTTGCTTGGTATGCCTCGTCGTATTTGGACGTACCTCGACGGCCTTGGATTTAATGAAATGAACTTGATTAGTACAATTGGTGCAATCATGATGGGTATTGGTACGATTATGTTCTTCCTGAACGTAGTTATCACTAATGCAAAACCACAAAATGCAGCGGATGATCCTTGGGAGGATGGCCGTACGCTGGAATGGACCATTCCATCGCCGCCTCCAGAATATAACTTTAAGCAAACTCCGCTTGTTCGCGGCTACGATGCTTATTGGAAAGAAAAAATGGATGGACACAAAGGCATGACGCCTGCTGAGCCAATTGGCTCGATCCATATGCCATCTCCTTCTATTCTGCCGTTCACAATGTCGCTTGGCTTGTTCATTACAGGCTTTGGCCTGATGTATTCGAGGGATTGGACGTTTATTACAGAACATATCGGTTTCTATGTTGCCGGTCTTGGCCTGTTAATAACGTTCGGAAGCATGTTCCTTCGCTCGGTATATGATGATCATGGTTTCCACATTGAGCCGGAAGAGTTGGAAGACAAGGGGGTTAAAGCATGAGTACACATTCACATGCAGAGGGGCATCTCCCTCATGAGCCCGAGAAAGCCACTCTTGAGGGCCGCAATAAAGTATTAGGCTTCTGG
The DNA here is from genome assembly GCF_059383755.1 of Paenibacillus sp. JT22N15. Taxonomy (NCBI): domain Bacteria; kingdom Bacillati; phylum Bacillota; class Bacilli; order Caryophanales; family Paenibacillaceae; genus Paenibacillus; species Paenibacillus sp. JT22N15. The sequence goes on from NZ_JBXENV010000006.1 coordinate 328,456, forward strand.
CTATTTCTTGGCGGTGAAACAGTTTTGTTCGGAACGCTGTTCTCGGCGTTCCTTGCCCTTCGCCATCAAGTGCTGGATGGACCGCAGCCAAGCGAGCTGTTCAAGCTTTCGCTCGTTGCAGCAGCAACTGCTATTTTGCTTACATCAAGCTTGACTAGCGTATTTGCTATCCAAGCGCTGCATAATCATAATGTAAAAGCTTTGATCAACTGGTTAATCGTAACCGTTGTGCTCGGACTTGGATTCCTAGGACTTGAAATTTATGAGTTTTACCACTATGTGCATGAAGGGCATGGCTTTACGACAAGTGCGTTCAGTTCTTCCTTCTATACGTTAGTCGGATTCCACGGTGCCCACGTTGCGTTCGGTATTTTCTGGATTTCCAGCATTATCGGACAGTTGATGAAAAAAGGCCTTACGGTTGTTACAGCTCCTAAAGTGTATGTTGCAGGTATGTACTGGCACTTTATCGACGTAGTTTGGGTATTTATCTTCACCGTCGTTTATTTGATGGGAAAGGTGGTCTAGCCAAATGGCAAGCAATCACTCGACAGCTGAAGAGCAGCGTCCAGTTCGCCACAACTCAGAAGGACCGAAGAAGCACATTATTGCCTTCATTTTCTCCATATTGCTGACACTCGTAGCATTTGCTGCGGTAGCGGCTGGCGAAATCAATAAAAGCTTTATCTACATCATTATTATGGGTTGCGCTATGCTCCAAGTGTTCGTGCAAATGGCATTCTGGATGCATATGAAAGACCGCGGCCACGTTTTTGCTACGGTCGGCATTCTTATGGGTGTATTTATTGCATTTACTTGTATCGTTATGGCGGAATATTGGGTTTGGTGGTAATAGAGATTTACAATTGCACAGAGGAGGGTTCCCGGGTGGGTTCCCTCCTCTTTTGCAGAAGATAAAGGGAGGTTGCAGCCATGCTTGGCCTGGAATATTTCAGTTTTGAAGAGTTGTGGACCCCATGGTATATGTTCGGTACAATTGCTGTAATCATTTTGTATTTTTATTTGAACGGACCATGGCGGGAGAAGCACGCACCGCAAGAGGTGTCCGCAACAGGCAAGCAGCGGTTTATGTTTGTTGTTTCGGCTATTCTCTATTATTTGTGCAATGGCGGGCCGCTTAATTTCCTGGGACATTTAATGTTTACCTTCCATATGTTCAATATGTCGATTTCTTATCTCATTGTGCCGCCGATGCTTATATTATCGATACCCGCATTTATGTGGCGCAAGCTGTTTGCTTCGAAAAAATGGCGTTCACTCAACTTTCTAATGAATCCTATTTTATCGCTGCTGCTGTTTAATCTATTATTTTCTTTTTACCATGTACCAGTCATACATGACTTTGTCATGACCCACTATACGATTCACCGTATCTATTATTTTGTTATGCTAATTGCTGCGATCATGATGTGGTGGCAGATTGCATGTCCTGTGCCGGAATGGAATCGCCTGACGGATTTGAAGAAGATGGCGTATGTTTTCGCGAATGGCATTTTGCTGACTCCCGCGTGCGCCTTAATTATATTTGCAAGCTCTCCCTTATATGCGGTATATAATGATCCAAACGTCTGGGTTCAGGCGATGGGGTATTGTGTGTCGGGCGATCCGACGCGGCTGCTTACGATGTTCGACGGTCCTCAATTTTTCAATTTAATGGAAGTGGTAGAAGACCAGCAGCTAGGCGGCATCGTCATGAAGCTATTGCAAGAGTTGATGTACGGGATTATACTGGCGTATATATTCTCACAATGGTACAAGCGTGAGCATAAAGAAGACGATTTGCCCAATAGCAACACAGGTACGGCATAATATACAGGCGGATTTACTATTTTACCGATATAGGTGGGATCGACATTGGATTGGTATTTTATTCTCCCTACAATAAGCACATCATTTATCGTTATTAGTGCGATTCTGGTTGCGATTGGTTGGGGACTGATTATTAAGCGTAAAGTTGAGGCGCATAAGAAAGTGATGATCGCAGCTGCAATTGCAGCCATCATCTTCTTTATTATTTACTCCTCGCGAACAATAGTTGTCGGCAATACGACATGGGGCGGACCCGACAGCATGCATCTCTATTATGTTGTCTTTCTGATTTTCCACATTACGCTTGCGACGGTAGCAGCGGTATTTGGCATTACGACGCTCGTGCTGGGCTTCAAGAGCAAATATGCCAAGCATCGCAAATGGGGCCGCGTAACGTCGATTATCTGGTTTTTCACAGCGATTACGGGCGTTATCGTTTATGTCCTGCTGTATTTATTATATCCAGGCGGCCATACGAAGCCGATGATTGATGCTATATTTGGTCTATAAAGTTCATATTACAAGGAAGCCGCGAAGCTGATTCGCGGCTTTGCTGTATTAAAGGGGGATTTGCCTTGTCCAGAGAGATTCGTTCAGATGAGCTGGCGGCGCTCAAGGAAATTGCGGAGATGCTCAATTCGATGAATGATATGAAGGTTATGCTGAATGCGGTACTGGTGAAGCTTCTTGAGGTTACCAGCTTTACGACGGGCTGGATCTTCTTGCTTGATGAGCATTCAGACAGCATATGTGCGGCCGCGCAAAATCTCCCCTCAACCCTTGCAGCCAACGATAATGCAGCAATGTGCGGAGAAGGCTGCTGGTGCACCGAAAGCTATCGCCAAAACAAGCTGAATCGTGCGGTCAACATTATTGAATGCTCCCGAATTGTATATGCTGCGGAATACAATGCTGGCGATAAAGGCGGCTTGACGCATCATGCGACGGTGCCACTGAAGGCAGGCGCGGAGAGCTTTGGATTGCTGAATGCTGCGCAGGCGGGCAAAGAATTTTTTTCAAATGAGGAGCTTGCCCTGCTGCAGGCAGTTGCGTACCAGATAGGCACAGCGATTAAGCGTATCCGCCTATATCAGGCACAGGAGCGAAATGCGCTGCTCTATGCGAAGCTTGGCGAGGTCATTACGCGCATCCATGCGGTGCAGGACATTAGCCAGCTGCCCTTGAAAGCGGTTGAACATATAAGCGCTGCTTTCGACTGGCCGCAAATTGCATTATTCGTCTATGAGCAGGACAAGCTTTCGCTTCGAGCTTATTACGACGGGCAGCAGACGAGGGAAGGCTGGCAGCAGCTCGATTGTGGAAACGGGGGAGTTGTGGCTGACGCTTTTCACCAAAATCGTCTTGTCGTTGTTGCAGATAGCAAGGAGGAAGCAGTCGTCCCGCTAACAGCGAAAGGTCTAAAGGCATTCACATCGGCTGCAGCGATTCCGCTGCGAAGAGGCAACTGTCCCTATGGTGTTTTGTTCATTAGCAGTAACGATAGTGGGCAATTCGATCATTATCATGAAGAATTTATGTATGCGCTCGGTGAGCATTTGACGCTCAGCATTGATAATTTGAGAGTAAATGAACAGCGCCGGGAGCTTGCCCGTATGGAGGAACGAATCCGAATGGCACGGGATTTGCATGATTCGGTGATGCAAAAAATATTTTCGCTGTCTTTTATCGCCAAAGGGGCAGAAAAGATTCTCGGCGGAAAAGAGCCGATCGTGGAACGCTCGCTTCAGGAAATGGCCAGCTTGTCGCAGGAAACGCTGGGGGAGATGCGGACGCTTATTTGGCAGCTGCATCCCGCTGGTCTTGAGAATGGTCTGCTTCCTGCGCTTAAGCAGTATGGAGAAAGGATGGAGCTTGTCGTACTTGCAGAGGCGGAAGGGCTGAAGGAGCTGCCCCGTGCGCTTGAAGAAGGCTTATGGCGGATTGGCCAAGAAGGGCTTAACAACATTCGAAAGCACTCAGGTGCAGAAGCTGCCTATATTCGGCTTGTGAAATCAGAGCGGGAAGTAACGCTGGAAATTGAGGATCATGGCCGAGGCTTTTCTCCTAAACAACTGCAGGGACAGACGATGGGGATGCTGTCTATGCGCGAAAGAGCAGAGGCGCTCGGCGGTGAGTTTATCATTCATAGCGAAATGGGGCAGCGAACCGTCATTCGGGCGAGCATACCGCTGGCAGCAGAGGAGGGAGGATGAACGGTGAAAATTAAGCTTTTACTCGTTGACGATCATCAAATTGTTTTGAAGGGCATCGCTTTCTTTCTAAATTTGCAGCCGGATTTTGAAATTGTCGGAGAGGCAGCCAACGGGAAGGAAGCAGTGGAGAAAGCGGCCGAGCTCCAGCCGGATATGATCTTGATGGACCTGCAAATGCCTGTCATGGATGGGATTGAGGCAAGCCGAATCATTGCCGAGCAGCATCCAGCGATTAAAGTGCTGGTGCTGACCAGCTTCGCAGACCGCGGTCATATTGTTCCTGCTCTTCAGACGGGGGCGATTGGGTATATGCTGAAGGATGTCGCACCGGATCAGCTGGCGGAGGCGATACGCAGCGCTTATAAAGGCAATATTCAGCTGCATCCCGATATTTCCAGCGTGCTGATCGGGGGTGGGACGCCAGCTGGACGGTTTGAAAGAACAGAGGATCGTTTATTGCATCCTCCGCTCCAATTACAGGCGGAACCCGATTCAACACGCGCTAAGTCCGATCAATTAGCCTTTACATCGCTAACGCCTCGTGAAATAGAGGTGCTTAGGCAGCTGATGAAAGGGAAAAGCAATAAAGAAATTGCCCGGGAATTAGTCGTTGCCGAAAAAACAGTCAAAACCCATGTCAGCAGCATTCTTAGCAAGCTGGATGTAACCGATCGAACACAAGCCGCGCTGCGCGGCATTCATTATTTGGGCCCAGAGTCGTAAGACTAGACCTAAGCCCTCTGAGACTCAAAACGGGCGACTTTCATGCTATTGGCCGATGATTTGTAAGAAAAAGGCTTGTAAAATAAAGCTTATTACAAATACACAATAGAGAAGCTGCCCGCATTGAGCGCTTTTTTACGGAGGGAATAATTATTATGAGCACTGTACTTTTTGTGAAAGCAAATGATCGTGGTTTGGACCAAGCAGTGAGCGTGAAGCTCTATCAAGCGTTCCTAGATACTTACAAAGAGACACATCCAAATGATAGCGTTACGGAACTGGATTTGTTCCAAGAAGAGCTTCCGTATTTGAATGCCAATATGATTAACGGTAAATTTAAAGCGGCGCGCGGTTATGAGCTGACACCTGAGGAGCAAGCGGCGGTTAATGTTTCCAGCAAATATATTGATCAATTTCTTGCTGCGGACAAGGTCGTTTTCGGTTTTCCACTGTGGAACCTGACGATTCCAGCTGTGCTGCATACGTATATTGACTACATTTACGAAGCAGGCAAAACGTTCAAATATACCGAGCAAGGTCCGGTTGGCCTTATTCCTGATAAAAAGGTAGCTTTGCTGAATGCAAGAGGCGGCGTATACTCCGAAGGTCCAGCAGCGGCAGCTGAAATGTCCCTCAATTATGTCCGCAATATTATGCAATTTTTCGGCGTAACGAATTTCGAAATCGTCATTGCAGAAGGCCACAACCAAATGCCTAATGAAGCGGAAGCTATTGTTGCGCATGCAATCGAAGAAGCGAAAGCAGCAGCAGCACGCTTCTAAAACAGCAGCACATCCTACATTTTAAAAGCTATAAAGCCTTGGCCAGAGCCTAATAAGCTCATGTCCAAGGCTTTTTTTGATTTGCCGCTTAACAAACATGGCTAGGCAGAGCCCTTTTTCAAAAAAAATGCTGGGATGGATTGACAACCGATTTAGGTGTGATTATACTGTGTATAAAGATATATACAGTATATAGAGTGACTGGAGGAAAACTTGTGAGTATGTGGCAAGGGGCATGGCATATTTTAGTTTATGAATTGCGGAAAACACGATGGGGTTTTCTAGCTTCGTTTTTACTAGCTATATATATGGCAATTGTGTTGGGGATGTTGTACCAAATTAACGAATTGGATGTTTCGGCAGGTGAATATTGGGCGATCGATTTTGTTTTTCTTACGACGCTGCCTTGCCTCGGTTTTGGGCTAAGCCGCTCTAATATGTTCTGGTTCAATGATACCTATAGTGGCAAGCTGGCAGAATGGCGTACGATGCCGATTACAGTACCGCAGATTATATGGGGGAGAATACTGCAGCTGGCGGTTATGCTTTTCCCGATGCAAATCATTTTCTTCCTGATTCAATATTTTTTAGTGGATGGCTTAAGTGAGGCAATTTCTCCGGGTGCTTATCTTTTATATGGACTATTCTGGTTTTTCTATTCGCTTGGCTTTGCTGCTACGTATGCCATTTGGGAATATGGCTTCACGGGAAAGACGTACATGCTCGTGTGTGTGCTGTACTGCATTGTGTTTTTGATCATCAGCGCTCTGCTCAGCTTTAATGGCATTTCGATCGTCAACTATTCGCTGATAGGAATTGGAAATGGGGAGTGGTGGTATTTGCTAGTTGGGATGCTAGTCAGTATGATTGGAATCACCATTAGTTATAGAGGTCTAAAACATCGGCTGGAGACGCGCAGCTTTAAATAGGCAATTGAGTAAATAAGCAAAGAAGGTGAAGCCGTGTGGCTGCCGATTCAAATTAATGAGCAGAGCGCCGAGCCGCTTTATTATCAAATAGAAGTCCAGCTGAGAGCGCTGATTGTCAGTGGGCAATTGTCAGAAGGAACGCTGCTCCCCTCAATCCGGGAGCTTGCACAATCGCTCAAATGCAGCGTCATCACGGTACGCCGGGTTTATCAGGACCTGGAGTCGGAAGGGCTGCTGCGAACGAGGCAAGGAACGGGCACCTACGTTGCGGCGGTTGAGCAGGATGATCGTGACCGATACCGTTTAGTGGCTGTCGTCGAAGCATTCGAGGCGGCGATAACAGCGGGACAGCGGGTGAAGTGCTCACGCGAGGAGCTGGAACAGATTTTTCGCGAGCAGCTGGAGAAGCATTTTAAAGATCAAGCCTAGAGGGAGGACAAGAGATGAGCAACGAGACGGCTATTCATATAAAAAAAGTTGAGCTGCGGCGTGATCGGTTTCAGCTAGGGCCGCTTTCATTGGAAGTGCCGAAGGGATACGTTACTGCAATTGTCGGCCCGAATGGTTCAGGCAAAAGCTCGACCTTTCGGATGCTGCTGGACTTGATCAAGCCTGATAAAGGCGAGCTGAGCGTACTTGGCCATTCCATTGCAGACCAGAAGGATATCGACTGGAAAAATAAAATCGGTTATGTGCCCGAGCTGTTTGGCAGTCATGAGAATAAGCTGAGGGCTTCGGATAAGACCGATTTTGTGCAAAAATGGTACCCGAATTGGGACGTGAATTTGTATCGTGAAATTTTGCGAATGTTCGAGGTCGATGACAGCATCAGGCTTGGCAAAATGTCCAAAGGGACGCGGCGCAAGTATGAGTTTGCACTTGTACTCGCCCATCATCCCGAGCTGCTGCTGCTTGATGAGCCTTCCTCTGGCTTCGATCCGCTGGCTTGGCGCAGCATGATGAGCTTTTTGCACAATTATATGAATGCTGGAGAGCGAACGATTCTTATGGCCTCTCACATTGTGGATGAAGTAAAGCGTCTCGCGGATTACATCGTCTTTATGTCGCAAGGCCGCATACTGGGCATGTACGAGAAGGATGAGCTGCTCAGCAGCTGGCATATGTTTTATGTGAATGGCAGAGAGCTTGAAGGCAGGGATGTGAGGAGTATTCCCGGCCAATGCGTGGTGGAAGATGCAGGCTGCGGCAATCTGCGAATCATTACGCGGCAGGCACTGGAAACCGAGCGCTGGCTTGAGCAGGCGAGCATCGAGATCATGGGGCGGCAGGCGCTCGACCTTGATGATATTTTGGCCGTATTAATTGAACAGGACAGACAGCATATTAGAGCTTGATATCAAGGAGGAGACGACAATGAAGCCACTAAAAATTGAACAAATCTATAAGCAGTATGGCGATAAAACAGCAGTAAATGGCATTAGCCTGGAAGTAGGAGAAGGCGAAATTTACGGCCTGCTAGGTGCGAACGGCGCGGGCAAAACGACGACGATGCGAATGGTGCTGGGACTTATTTTTCCCGATGGGGGCCAAATTTTATATAACGGCAAGCCTTACAGCCATAATCAGCTGCAAATGCTCGGTTATTTGCCGGAGGAGCGGGGGATGTATCCGCGTGTTCGCGTAAGCGACCAGCTGCTGTATTTGGCGAAGCTGCGGGGGATGTCGAAGCGGGATGCCGATCAAAGCTTGAAGTATTGGCTGGAAAAATTCGGCGTGCCGGAATATTACAACAAGAAGCTGGAGGAGCTGTCGAAGGGCAACCAGCAAAAAATCCAGTTCATTGCCTCGGTCATCCATAAGCCGAAAATCGTCATTTTGGATGAAGCCTTTAGCGGGCTTGACCCGGTGAACGTGGAGCTGCTGAAGGCAGCGGTGAAGGAGCTGCGTGAAGAAGGTACGACGATGCTGTTCTCGACACACCGCATGGAGCATGTGGAGGAGCTGTGCCGCAATATTACGATCATGCACCGCTCGAACGCGGTACTGCAGGGCAACCTTAAGGAGCTTAAGGGCCAATATCCTCGCGAGCGCGTCATGCTAGGCACCGAGCGCACCGTGAAGGGGCTTGAGACGCTGGAAGGCGTAACGAATGTGCAGCGCAATGAATCGGGTTACGAGCTCCGTATTGAGAACGAAGCGGCGGGCGGGCTTATTTTACGCCATGCGATGGAGCAAACGGAAATTAAGCGGTTTGAAATTATGGAGCCAACCCTAAACGAAATCTTTATAAAATTGGTGGGTGAAAAGCATGAGTAATTTTTGGACAGTCGTCAGCTTCACCGTTCGCAATAAGTTTCGGACAAAATCCTTTTTGGTTATGACATTGATTTTTGCAATTATTATTACGATTGGTGCTAATCTGCCTTATCTCATCTCCCAGTTTAACAATGACGAAGTAAAAACCACTTCTATTGGTTATATTCAGGCGGAAGCGGGCAGTGGGGCAGAGGGGACTAAGCTTGCGGAGCAGCTCAAAGTCTATTATTCGCAGCAGGAGCAGCCAAATGTTGAGCTGGTTGATTTTGCGGATACGGGTGCCGATGCGGGTAATGAGCAAGCACTTAAGCAGGGCATTATCGATCAGAAAATTAAAGGATATTTGACCTTTGGCGACGTTCAGGCAAACGGGCTTCCAGCTGTAACTTATAAATCCGAGAAGCTGCTGGATGAATCTACAACCCGTTCCCTGCAAGGGGCGCTGCAAAACATACGCACCGAAATGATTTTCAAGGAAGCCGGACTGAGCGAGGAACAAAAGGGACAGCTGTTCGCGCCGGTAACGATTGATACCATGCAAATTGCTGCTGAAGCGGGAGCAGGTTCCAATGCAGAGGGGCTGTCCCCAGAGCAGCAAGCGGTCAATATGGGACTCGTATCGATTATTGTCATTATGCTGTTCTTTGTTATTATGGTGACGGGGCAGCTGATTGCGACAGAAATTACATCGGAAAAAGGCTCGCGGGTTATGGAAATTCTCATTACCAGCGTATCGCCGCTGACGCAAATGTTCGGAAAGGTGTTCGGGATGTTCCTCGTCGGCTTGTTCCAGCTGGTGCTGTATGGAGCCGTTATGATCATCAATTTATCGATGCCGCAAAATAAAGATGCGTTCACGAATTTGAATATTCATTTCGACCAAATTGATCCGTCGCTGATTGTGTATGCGGTCATCTACTACTTGGCAGGCTATTTCCTGTATGCGATGCTGTATGCGGCAATCGGTTCCATTGTGAGCCGGACGGAGGATCTGGCACAGGCAGTCATGCCGATTACGATTTTATCGCTGGCAGGCTTCTACATTAGCACATTCAGTATTTCGAATCCGGACACGATGCTCGTGAAAGTCGCTTCCTATGTGCCGTTTTTCTCGCCATTCGTCATGATGCTGCGAATTGGGCTGACGAACCCGCCAGTGTGGCAGGTGCTGCTGTCCTTAGGCATTTTGTTCGTATCGATCTACATCTTCGGCTGGCTGGGAGCGAAAATTTATCGCACCGGCGTCCTAATGTATGGCAAGCGCCCGACGTTTAAGGAGCTGCGCAAGGCGATGCGGGCTTATAAGGTTTAGATTGTTTTGATCATGTGTGTAGACTTTATTTAATAATGACGCTAATTTTATAGTGTTTTGTCGTTACAAAAGCCAGTAGCTAAAAAAGCCTGATTCTACTGGCTTTTGTTAATCAACGGTTCAGATAGTTAAAATGAAGAAAAGTGAGGATTGACGAGAACGGCCTCAATGCTCTGAGTAGAGAGCCAACGTGCCAGAGGCGCTCATTTTTGTTCAAACTCCAAATTATTCGTATTACAGGAATTCTAACGGTCAGGTTATTTCTAATGGCTAAAACATTAGAGGAACTTGAAGGGGGAGTCTGGTGGGAACCTCAAATGAATACAGCTGAATAAAAACATGACGGCAGTTGGCCACAATGTCCTATGTGAGTAATAATTTAAAGTTCAAAATTGAAAATATAAACAGAACAGACCTGCCGATATTTTCATCCGGCAGGTTTGTTTTCCGTTAAGCGATATTTCACTAAATTAGTGGTTCTTGAATCAATGTTGCGAATTTAAATTGGTGAACATGACCATCATTTAATGTCGTTTGACCTGTTACAAAATGTACGTGTTTACCATTTCCTACTGGAATTGCAGGCCCTGTTTTAATCTTTTTCAGTTTATGAAAATGGTTAAAGAAATCCGTTTTCGTCAGATCGATTTCATGGATATGGCTTTTTCCTACTCGAATCGCTTGGCCTGTAACTCCAGCGAAGCGATGGTTATGTCGATCATCGCCTTCTTCAGCCAATTTAGTACTACCTTCAAATTCGTGTACGTGCCGCTGTACCTTTTTACAATTTTTTGTTTTCTTCCTTACAGGTCCCTTTTTCTGCATTTGTGGCATGCCTCCTCATGTTGATGTGCTACACCACATTCTATTAATGAAAACAAATATGAGTGCTAGGCAACTATCAATGGTTAGGAATTCAGCCGATTAAGCTCATTGACATGACGTCAAAGAGGGCCAGTTCGACGTTATATGGGATACGTATCAGAAAGATTTGATCGATGCGGGCGTAGAGAAGTTGGAAGACAGCTACGGGGCTCTAGTGAAAGATCGCCTATCATTATGGAATGATTAATCGCATTATATGACATGGAAGAGCCTGTTAACGCAGGCTCTTTTGCCGTCTTCATAGCTGAGTTAGGAGCTAATATGGGTTTTTGACTAAGTACAATGTGGATTGAAGTGTATGAGTCTTTTATTTATGCCTATATTTTTTATAATTTGATATATAACGACTTTTAACGACAGTTAATGACATTCTGTTTCTGATACAATATTACTAAATTCGATCTTGGGGGTTCTCTAGATGAAAATATCTATGCCTACAGAAGTTCAGATGCAAGCATTATTATCAGGTAGATCTTCCAGCATAAACGTTAAATTGGAATTACAATCCCAGACCATTCGACTTCAAAAAGGATTTGATCGTTTAATATGTCTTTCCGAAATAGAAATTGAACCACGTCCATGGCAAACGGAGGCAGCAATGAAAGTATTGCGTGATATGCAAGGAAGCGCGATATTAGCCGACGAGGTCGGGCTGGGCAAAACAATAGAAGCAGGGCTGATAATTAAGGAACTTTATACTAGAGGGCTCATCAAGTCTGTACTTGTTCTTGTACCCGCTCCACTTGTGGAACAATGGAAAGAAGAATTAAATGAGAAATTTCATATTGAGCTTAAGGATAGTAAAGAGTCAGGCTGGGAGACGTCTGATTTTATTATTTCATCCATTCCTGGACTCGTGCGTTCTGATGAGAGAAAACAAAGAATCAGTGAACGTACATTTGATCTCCTTGTAGTAGACGAAGCGCACTGCCTTAAAAATCACACCACAGCTACATACAAGTTTATCTACAGTATAAGTAAGATAAACACATTACTTATGTCTGCTACACCTATCCAAAATGATATTAGAGAACTTTATAATCTCGTGAACATATTAAAACCAGGATACTTACGTAGTCGAAAACTATTCAGAGAAAAGTATATGGTTAACCGTTATACACCCAAAAATATTCAAAACCTTAAAGAACTTCTTAATAACGTAATGGTCAGAAATCGAAGGGCTAATACATTAGTGGAGCTGCCAAGACGGCAAGTTTATAGCATTGAGATAGAGTTGTCTGATATCGAGAGGAAATTCCATAATCAAGTTATAGATTTCTGTAGAAATATTTATCGTAAGTATGTAGATGGCCAAATTCCTATTGGATGGGATAAGACAGAGATCAATTTAATTGTTCTTATTCTAATGATGCTTCTGAAGCAAAATTGCAGCAGCCCACAATCAACCTTGAGGACTCTCAAGAATCGAATGCTGCCTCGATTATCAGGACTAGATGACCAAAAAATATGTGAAGATCTTATTGGTTTTGGTGAAAGTATTGAAGTACCGACTAAGACAGCAGAATTACTGAAAATCATTAAAGCTAATCGCAATCAAGTCATCGTATATTCTGAATATCTTGCAACCATTGAAATGCTAAAGTCTGTGTTTACCGATCATGACGTGACTTTTACTACTTTTCAAGGGGGCCTCTCTTCTAGCGAAAAGCAAATGTCTATCGAACGATTTCGAAATGGAGATTGCCAAGTTTTGATATCAACAGAATCAGGCGGTCAAGGTCTCAATCTACAATTTTGTCATCGATTAATCAATTATGACCTACCTTGGAACCCGATGAAAATAGAACAACGGATTGGTCGAGTACATCGTTTTGGACAAGTAAATGATGTTGAGATATTTACTATGCCGACTAAAGGAACAATTGATGAGTACCTACTTTATATTCTAACCTCGAAAGTTAATTTATTCGAGATTGTCATTGGGGAACTAGATACCATTCTGTCCTATATGAAAGTTGAAGATGATTCACTTGAGGTTAGAATAGGCACAATTATATTAGAGTCTGCCCATGCATCCGAAATTGAACAAAAACTAAGAGCGATAGGTGAAGATATGCTTAAAGCCAAACAAGAGTTGGAAGGGGATATTGATCAGACAACAAAAATATTGGATCATATCGGAGTAGGTGCCTAAATTGGAAATCTTCAATCTTAAGGATTATATAAAAGAAAGCTGTTCGTTTTTGGGAATAGATGTAGTAACGATTTCCGAGAATTTGATGGTTGTTACGATTCCTCAACATCTTAAAAAGGAGTTTTCAGGTGTCGGTGAATATCAGATTAGTTTTATCAAAACCTCAAACCCAAAGCAAACTTATATTACGTTTGAATCGTTCTTCACACAGAAGTTAGCAAAATTGGTTGCTGAGCAAAATCATGGTGTCGGACATACCCTATTGTTGCACCCAATTGAGCGATTAGTGGATGAAATTACAACAAAGTTCTCGAACTGTGTTCTTGAATTAATAAATGAGCAAAGTACCATATTGGACAAGCTATATGTTTGGTGTAAATCAACTGTCCACGGGCATCTAATAGAGGAGTATCTTAAAGGATTTCAAGTTGATGTCGAGTCAGGAGAAGTAATCCCTCTACTTGAAAGTTTGGAACAGATATTAATTGAAAGTACAGCAACGTTACCGGTGGAGGGGCTATCCAGAGAAAGGTTAGAGGTGGCTCTTTCAAATGCATTAACTGAAGCCTCGAAAGACGCTGAACGCTTTGTTGAAACAATTAAAAAACAAACAAATGACCAACTACAAAATGAGATCAGCCGGATAAATGACTATTATGATACCCTCATTGCTGATAATCAAACTGGAGAAACGTCAAAAGGTAATGATCCCAAGACGGAAATTGATTTACTGTTCAAAGAGCGTGAGGCACTAATTCACCAGCAAGAAATAAAATTTTCGATGTCAGAAAATGAAGTATTGATCGAACCAGTAGCTATATTGGTCGTAAGAAATATGGTTGAACATGCGACTGTACGAATCGAGAATGCAGCTGGCTATACTCAATTAAAGGTACATGGTGACAAGCCAGTAAACGTTCAGTGTCTGATTAGTAGCTCTACAGAAGGCCCTTTTACAATCACTAATGATCATATTGTTGTTGCTGAAAAACATACCTTTGTATGTACGGCATGCAATAAGCTTTTTGATGATAGAAAGTTGAATAATTGCAAGGTATGTGCAAATTCTATTTGTCCTTCATGCATGACTGAATCAAGTGTAACAAAGCTGCCTTTATGTAACATTCATCGTATCAATTGCCATACATGCTTACAGTCTTGTGCTAAAGAAGAACAGCATCTTTGCACAAATTGCGACCAATTCTATTGCCGCAATTGCAATCCTGGAAACTTGTGTTCTTTATGTAGCTCGATAGCTCCCATTAGTGCCAAAACGCCTACCGTACAGCATATCTTAATGACTCTACCTAATTCAATCAAATCAAAAAAATTTGAGTATGCCGAGAAGGGGAACCGAATTGTTCTATTAGGAAAAGGTATCTTATTTAAAGAGTTTTTTCTCATTTATGATAAAAAAGAAGATCGCATTGTGGAGATTCAAGAATTCGGATTATTTAATAAAAAGAAATAGTATTTTGTACATGAAAAGTCATTAATAATGGGAGGTAGTAAAGATGAGCAAAGCCATGCAATCTGCATTAGATAGGGAAATTCAATCAATTGATTCGGATGAATTTGGTCATCGACATTACTCATGGCGGTGAAAACGTAAAGAGAGCACTGCTACGACATGTTTATCTTGAGCTAGGAGGGAATGAAGAGGAACTTAAAGATAAACTATATCATCAATTGTCAGTACCTACTCAAAAGAAAAAAACAATGAGAGAATTATTTTCTGATTTATTCGATCGAGGGTTATTCATGCCTCTTCAGATCGTAATACGCTTTGCAATTATTTTTATTATGGTATGGCTTTTTACTTATAGTATTAATGAGAGTTGGGGGATTTTAAATTACTTTTCGTATTACTGTCAATAGAGTAACCACATGAGACCGAGGGGATCAAGTTGCATTTCAGTACGTACGCATTTGTACCTCTATCCGTAGCGATGTAGGTGATGTCGGTCACCCAAGCTTGATTGGGTGCCTTGGGCCTGAATTGGCGGTTGAGTACATTCTCAGCAACGGGCAGGTTATGTTTGGAGTTCGTTGTCGCTTTATATTTTTTAACGGTTCGGGATTTCAGCCCCTGCTCCTTCATCATTCGATCGACGGTCTTCTCCGAAACGTTCCTGCCTTGTCTATGAAGCATCTGTGTAACCTTCGGGCTTCCATAAAAAACATTGAGAATTAGGTAACGAAGATCGTAGAAATTTCACGCAACACGTAGCTCCAAAAAACAAGTAATCGGTTAAAACTCTGTATTGAATCAATATTAGATAGTTGCTCTTGGTTGAATCAAAGCAATAGCTTTTTTTCTTGGTTAAGAAAGCGGATTTAGAAGTGAAACTAAAATGATGTATAATAACGCTGTAACAATTTAATAAAAATGAAGCAGTATTTTTTATATTAAATATAGCATGATCTGAGGTGCAAGATGAATCGGTTATTACTCGTAGAAGATGATGAAAACTTGGTATTTGGTATACAATATACGCTATCCAGTGAAGGATATACTGTCGTTCTGGCAGGCAGCTTGGAAGAAGCAAGGAATAAGCTTCAGGCAGACCCCATCGATTTAATTTTGTTGGATGTCAACCTGCCTGATGGGTCAGGATATCAATTGTGCAGTGAGATCCGGGCAGTCTCCCAGGTGCCCATTATTTTTTTGACAGCTTTGGATGAGGAAGCGAATGTGGTTGTCGGACTTGACCTAGGAGCGGACGACTATGTAACCAAGCCTGTCCGAACCAAAGAGCTTATTTCACGAATCAAAGCGGTATTGCGACGGAAAAACCAGAGCAAACAAGAAGTGAGCATATGGAAATCCGACAACATTCAACTGCGTATTTTAGAAGGAACTGTACTCAAAAATAATACTGAAATTACACTGACGGCGCTTGAATATCGACTATTACTGATGTTAATCTCCCACCCTAAGCAGATATGCAGCAGGAGTTCAATTTTGAACCATCTATGGGATCTTTCGGGCGAGTTCATTGATGATAATACGCTCTCAGTCCATATCCGGAGGTTAAGAGAAAAAGTGGAAGACATTCCCGCTGCACCACAATATATCGTAACCATTCGTGGGATCGGATATAAATGGAACGTGGAAGTCACAGGGAAATGAACATGATCGAAGTACTGCGTAATCCAGAGTGGAAATCCATCGCCGTTAAAGTGCTTGCACTGCAGGTTCTTTTGTCGTTATTAATGTTCTTTTACATGCACCACCAAGTCGAGAGTATCAATACAACCATTGTGAATCAAAATACCGCCCTGATCGGACATCTGTTGATGAAAGAGCCAGGGTTGGAAAATGAGGTGATTCACTTTATCACCCAAGGAGCTAAAGCAGATGAACTCGCTGAGGGCAAACGCATCCTCGCGCAATACGGTTATCAGGGAGATATCCCCATAGAAAATCAGCCAGTACTTTCGGGAAGATCATTACCCTTGAAAACAGCGGCTCAGGTATTGCTACTCCTAATCCCGCTCATGTTATTGCTGCTATGGGAATATCGCAAATTGTTTGACAAAATCAGAACGATTTCCTACGCAGCAGAGCAGGTTGTGGAAAATCAGTTTGACAACCTACTTCCCGAGAATGAGGAGGGAGAGTTCGGCTCGTTAGGCCGAAGCTTCAATGCGATGGCCGGAAGGCTAACCAACAGCCTGGAGCAACTCCGACAGGAAAAAGCCTTTCTGCGAAACCTGTTATCCGATATTTCACACCAGCTCAAAACGCCTCTTGCTTCCCTCATAGTGTTCAATGAAAATTTGCTCAGCGATCCCGGGATGGAAAAAGAAATGAGAATGACGTTTCTGGAGCGAAGCCGGCAGCAGCTTGACCGAATGGAATGGCTTATCGTGAGCCTGCTGAAGCTGGCGAGGGTCGAAGCTGGGGCCATCGGGTTTTGCAAAGAAAGAATCAGGCTACGGGAGTTAATGGAGAGTGCTGTCTATTCACTCCGAACAGTAGCAGAGCAAAAGCGACAGACCATCACAATTCGCGGCGGGGAGAATGCGTTTTTGCAAGCGGATGAAGAATGGCTGAAGGAAGCCTTTATGAATTTGATTAAAAATGCACTGGAGCACACCCCACAAGAAGGGGAGGTCCGTATTAAACTGGAAGAAAACGCACTATTTAATACGATCGTTATCCGAGACACAGGCGAAGGCATCCATCCCGATGATCTGCCTCATATTTTCAAGCGATTTTATAGAGGAAAGAACCATAACAAGCCCCATAGTTTAGGCATCGGTCTGGCTTTGACAAAATCGATCATCGAGGAACAAAACGGGATTATTACGGTGGAGAGCGTGCCTAGAGAGGGTGCTACATTCAGAATTTCGTTTTTCAAAAGATAATGAAGTGAAGAAGAAGCTTACGAAAATGTAAGCTTCTTCTTCACTTCATCGTAAGCTTCCACACCTATAATAACAATCAAGCAATGTTAATCACACAACGGAGGTACAACAAGGTGGAAATTTTGAAGACCGATAATTTATGTAAATCATATGGAAGTGCTGAGGCCAGAGTGGAGGCGCTGAAAAACGTTAATCTGTCCGTCAACCAAGGAGAATTCGTTGCAATCGTGGGCGCCAGCGGGTCTGGAAAAAGTTCCTTGCTGCATCTGCTCGGGGGCGTCGATCAACCGACAAGTGGTCAAGTCTTTATTGATCGTATGGATTTGTATTCACAAAGCGAGAAAGAACTCGCCATATTCAGAAGACGTAAAATCGGTTTTATTTTTCAATCTTACAATCTGATACCGGTCCTATCCACGGAAGAAAACATTAAGCTGCCAATGCTGCTGGAGAACAAAAAAGTGGACGAGGGCTATCTCGAAGAATTATTGAGCGTGTTGGGACTCAGCGATCGAAGGCAGCACCTTCCGTCCCAATTATCAGGCGGGCAACAGCAGCGAACTGCAATTGGGCGCGCATTGATTAACAAACCATCGATTATACTGGCCGATGAACCCACAGGCAATCTGGATAGCAAAAACAGTAAGGAAATCGTTGATCTGCTCACCTTCTCTGTCAAAAAATACAATCAAACCTTGATTATGATTACGCATGATTTGAATGTAGCCCAAAGAGCGGACCGCGTTGTAAATATAAAAGATGGCACACTCATGCAGCAACCCGGGGTGAGCGATCGTGAATAAGTATACCAGTCTTACCCAGAAGTATTTGCTCGGGCAAAAAAGAAGGTCACTGCTCACCGTCGTTGGTATTATTTTGTCTGTGACACTACTTACAGCCATCGGAACCATTGGCCTTAGCTTTAGGGACAAGGTAGTTCGGCAAACCGTTCAAGAGTATGGGAATTACCATGTTTCTTTTAACGGAATACCCGGAGAAGCCATCTCTAAAGTTGTCAATCATGCATCGGTGGAGAGTGCCGGAATTGTTAGTAGGGAAGGATATTCGGTCCTTAGTAAAACGAGTGAGAAAGAGAAGCGAGAAAATCCATTTGCTGCGCCTTATCGGTATTTGAATCTCAAAGGTTATAACACCGATGCGATGAGCAAACTCCAGATCCAGTTGGATGCGGGCAGACTGCCCAAGAATTCGCATGAAGTTATCCTACCGACGTTGAGTCTGGATAGCTTTCCGACGAAACCGAAACTGGGTGATTCGATTAAGCTAACTCTGGGAGAACGGATTGTCGCATCAACAGGGGAGATCAAACCAATCAATGGTTTGGGAGATCTCGGCTGGGATCAGGATGAAGGTTTTCGACCCCAAACAGAGAGGGAATTTACCGTCGTAGGGTTTAGTAACCCAGGCATTAAGGGTTCCTGGTCGGCCAACTTCATATTATCGGCGATCACTTACGAAGATAACCAAGCGATCGAACCAGATAAAAAATATTTCATTTACGTCAAAATGAAATCGATGGATCAAATCGAAGCAAAGACAAAAGCTATCCTTTCATCACTGAATATTGAGAAAGTGGATCAAGGTTCTGCCATAAAACTAGATAGGGCTATCGACATTAAAAATGTTCGGATTGAGTACAATAATGAACTGCTCAAGTTATATGGCAAAAGCATCTACGAAGGTGTAAACCATAGCTTACTATACGCATTCGCTGCGATCATACTTATTATTATG
Organism: Paenibacillus sp. JT22N15; assembly: GCF_059383755.1. NCBI lineage: Bacteria > Bacillati > Bacillota > Bacilli > Caryophanales > Paenibacillaceae > Paenibacillus > Paenibacillus sp. JT22N15. The sequence continues at coordinate 347,691 of NZ_JBXENV010000006.1, forward strand.
GGTTGTACGAGTGCGGTAATTTATAACACGTTTCATATTTCTGTCTTGGAGCGCACTTCCCAATTCGGTATGCTGCGTTGCATAGGAGCTACCCCATCACAAATACGCAAATTAGTTCTCAAAGAGGCGACAATTCTCAGTCTGATTGGCATTCCCATAGGACTATTCACGGGAACTGTCTTTATGAAGCTACTGTTTTACAACATTAGCTTTTTGGCACTAGGTTTTCTGAATGATATGCAAATGGTCATTTCCCTACCGATCCTGATGATTGCTGGTGCACTTGGACTGCTGACTGTGTATCTTTCTGCGATCGGACCGGCTAGACTGGCAGCCAATGTGTCCCCACTTGAAGCGATAAATGGCTTGGGCAGCACAAAGGTGGACAATGTAACATCCATCCGTAAATCGATGCTGGTGAAAAAGCTGTTTGGTATGGAAGGCCAATTTGCTAGTCGAAACATACGACGGAATAAAAAACGTTTCCGCATCACAGCCTTTTCCATGGTTGTCAGTATGCTTTTATTTATTGTCTTTAGCGGCTTGACAGAATTCTTAGGACAGACGTCTCAATCGGGGATCGAATATTCCTACTCAGTTCAATATGAAGGGAATTCCAAGCGGATCGATGATTCCGTATATTCAGATATTGTCAAAACTGACGCAGTTGAACATGCCTATAAGTTATACACCCATCAAGTGATGGCAATCCTTCCGAAGGATAAAGTGAATCCCAAATACTATGAACTCAGGAAGGGAATGTATTCTGTTGAAGAAGGAGAGGGGTATCGAACTGACAACAATTACCTCCAATCCTTCGGAGATAACGGACTCGATGCTCTGAAATCCAAACTAACGGCTGGCACGATCGACAAGGATAAGATGAACCAGGAGAATGGCGTCATTCTCAATCAGAAGTTACGAATCATAACGACGGAGGAAGGCAAACAGATTATCATCGACCAAACCCAGTTTAAGGTTGGGGATCATATCCAAGTACGTACTTTAGAGGGGGGGGATCAAAAATACAAGACACTGACGGTGACTGGAATCGTTGATCAAGGGGTGTTATCGAAAGATTATAATGAGAGTGCTATGCTTGAATTCATTACGACACCTGAAGTCATAGAGAAAGTTACAGGTAACGATGCTTATTCAAGGATCTTTATTCTTGCGAAAACCGATACTTCCAACAAACCGATCACGGATTACCTCAAGTCCCTAACCGAAAAAGACGCAGGTTACAGCTATATGGATAATGTGATGGCGCGTGCAAAGGCCAAAAACGATGCCACCACAGCAAGCATCTTTTTGTATGGTTTTATCGGTGTAATTGTCCTTATTGCATTCCTGAACATATTGAATACCGTCAGCACAAATCTCATTCTGCGAACCAAAGAATTCGCGGTTCTCAAGGCCATTGGCATGACACATAGAAATGTAGGCAAAATGATCTTGCTGGAAGGATTATTTTACGGCATGTACGCTGCAATTTACGGCAGCACCCTCGGAACGGTTCTGAGTTATGGTTTGCATCGGCTCTTAAGAGGTGTATTGGATATAGACTGGACAATTCCATGGGGTAGCATTGTCCTTGCTTGTGCAGGTGCCATAGCAACAACGCTGATTGCCACAGTTTGGCCAATGTATCGATTAAATCAAACGAGTATCGTGGAGGCTTTGAGGAAGGAAACATAGAAAAATATAAAACACAGATCGCTTAGAAAGTCGCATAAGTAGCGGCTTTTTTTGTTTTAAAGATAGATTTTTTTGTCTTTGGATGAGCGCAAAAACTTGATGTGAAAAAGTAAAAATAGTCAGCAAAATGATCAATGCTTTTCCAGCATCTCAGAGAAGATCAAACAAGCAAACTTTTCATTTGTAGCTAGTTGCAATAGATAGTAAATGAAATCTCTCTCAATTTTACTCAAAAAAAAATAAATGGGGTTGACTTTTTCTTTAGTTGAGGGGGGGACTTGACACGCGTGTGTTATGATCGAAAAGTTGGAAGTTCTCCTCTACTTTATTTGGAAGTTCTGGGCTATAACGTTCGCTTCCGAGTTTACTTTTAGAAAGATTTTAGAGAGAGAATGAGATAAAGATGCAAGAGGAGGTTCAGATATGGAAATAACTCAATGCACTGCCTGTTACCGTGGTTCTGCTGCACGAGCTTTCTAATAAAGGTAATCTGTGCTGCGTAGTGTCATGCGGTGAAAATTAGAAAGTCTTAGAGGAGTGAAGGTTTTGCAATCAGGAACTATTTCAGAAAAGCAAAAGGTCCCAAATGTTAAAGTTTTACCCATAATGTTTGCATTAATGCTTGCAGGTATCATAGGTACGTTTAATGAAACGGCAATTAATATCGCTATCAGTGATTTAATTAATCAGTTTGCGATTACGGAATCCACAGTCCAGTGGTTAACAAGTGGTTATTTACTTACACTTGGAATTTTAGTTCCACTTTCAGGATTATTAAATCAGTGGTTTACAACGAGGCAACTTTTCCTGACATCCGTCATTATTTCAATTGTAGGATCAGCTATTGGTGCTATGGCAGGAAGTTTCGATATATTGCTGTTTGGAAGGATACTTCAAGCTGCTGGAGCAGCTCTACTCTTTCCATTGATGTTTAATACTGCTCTCATTATATTCCCAGCTGAGAAACGTGGAAAAGCGATGGGACTGGTTACTCTTGTGTTTACAGCAGGACCTGCTTTAGGTCCAACCACCTCAGGTCTATTGATTGATAATCTGAGCTGGCACTGGATATTCTGGGTATCGTTAATGACACTGGTGGTTGCTTTGGTAGTTGGCGTTATATTTATAAAGAATGTAGCACCAATAACTAAACCACGTATTGATATATACTCTCTGGTCTTGTCGACAATTGGTTTTGGCGGACTTGTTTACGGTATTAGTACTGCTGGAGAGGGAGACCATGGCTGGAGTAACCCTGTGACCATTATATCTCTAATAGCTGGTGTTATTGCATTGATACTATTTGTCATTCGCCAAATGAACATGAAAGAACCACTTATGAACTTAAGAACGCTTAAAAATCCGATGTTTGCTATCGGTACGTTGCTAGTATTCATTTGTATGAGTGTTGATCTCGCAGCCATGTTTATTCTTCCTATGTTTTTGATTCGTGTTCTTGAATTAAGTGCTTTGACAGCTGGGCTGACTCTTCTTCCAGGCAGTATCATTTCAGCTGTGCTTTCTCCAGTTGTAGGGTCACTCTTTGACAAATTCGGACCTAAATTTTTGGTGGTTCCTGGTCTAATCTTAACTGGGGCCACCCTATGGTTCTATTCTGATATTACGGTTGCATCGTCAATCACTTTAATTGTCATCCTGCATACCTGCCTGATGGTTGGAATTATTATGGTGTGGATGCCTGCTCAGACGAATGGGCTTAACCAGCTGCCCTCCGAGATGTACCCGGATGGTACGGCTATTATGAATACGTTGCAGCAAATTGCAGGAGCGATCGGTATTGCTATGGCGGTTAGTGTCATGACAACCGGAATAGCAGACTTTATGAAGAATGTTGCTGATCCTTCAAACCCAGCTAATGCAACAATGGCATTGACTGCAGGTATGCAAAACGCATTATTCTTCACGATGTTTGTAGCCCTTGCCGGCCTTGTTCTTGGCGTATTTGTTAGACGAGTGAAGGTTCATAAGTGGTCAGGAGACTCCGATTGGTCATAATGCTTGTCTTGAAGCATTATTGACCTAACCATAGGATTAATAAAAGATGTAAAAGCGAATAGATGATTTACGAATATCTATTCGCTCCTCTTTATCATTCCATTGTATGTTGAATTAGAATAGTTTGAGAGTCTTTTAACTCATGATCCATATTAAAACCTAATACGTGTAAAGAGGAGAGTGTTCGTAATGTCAAACCTTAGTAAAGTAATTTCACTTACCGATGAAGAGCAAAAACTTCTCCAGAATGCTGCGGAATTAGTCCCATTTTTAAAGGAATATGGTACGAAAATTGATAAAGACATGCACATACCGGAAGAAGTTATCGAAAAGCTTTCAAGTGCGGGACTCTTTAAACTTAGAACACCGAAGAAATATGGTGGATTTGAAGTTAGCATAAGAGCAATGATTGAAATTGTCTCCGAAGTGGCGAAAGGCAATGGTTCTGTTGGATGGGTGATTCAAAATATAAACGGAAATAACTATAGTGCCTCCCAACTACTGCCCTCAGAAGTGGTGGACAGAATATTCAGAGAAGCCAATGAGGTGAAATTTTGCTCGGTACTACTGGCGATTAAATCGGTTGTGAAGAAGGTGGATGGAGGCTATTTGGTTGAGTATGGCCGTTGGGCATTCGGTTCTGGTTCAAAGCATGCCACACACGCGTTGTTAAATCTAAAAGATGCTAGTACAATGCAACAAGATCCAAAAATGCAGCTCGCTGTTGTTCCCATGGATGAAATTAAAATTGTTGATGATTGGCACACGATGAGCTTAAAAGGATCGGCAAGTAATAGTTTAGAAATGAATTGCGTATTTATTCCTAATGAATGTGTTGCTGACGAAGATTTTGAGCAAGTGAATGAGGCTATATTACAACATTTAAAGGGCGAAGATCGATATAAGCATTATTTATTTCTGATTACCAGCCTTACAACAGGAATAAGCACCATTCTTGGACTTGGTAGAGGGGCACTGGAGTATTTTATTGAAAGAGCACCTAAAAAAGGAATTGCTATGACCATTCACAAATCCCAGGCAGAAGTTGGACATATCCAGTACAAAGTAGGTCTAGCAGCCATGAAGATAGAATCTGCTCATCTTCAGATCAATCGATCCATTGAAATTCTAGAGAATCATATACGAAATAATGAACTATTAGATCAAGAAGACTTTGTACGAATCCAAACGGATATTGGGTACGCAGCTATGCTATGTTCGGAGGCTGTTGAAATGCTGATGGTAGAAAGCGGTGGTAGTGCAATCCTGAATTCGAATCATTTATCTCAAATATATCGTGATATTAGAGGAGCAGCTAACCATGCGTTTACAACAGCCTCTACCTGCCTAGAGCTATACGGGAGAGTGCTTTTAGGATTACAGCCACAGCATATTGTAACGATTAGCAGCGCTCATGTAGTAAAAGATCTGTTAGTTAAGCAGGAACATGTATACTAAACAGAGAAGATGAAAGTTAAATTCGTCCAATGACTAAATAGGACGTCACTGATATAAGCAATGGGGTTCATTGTAGAAACTTAATAAATGAGAATTAAATATGCCCTGATAGGATCAAGAACGTTGATCTATCAGGGTTTTTCGCGTGTATACTCAAAAAATAATTACCTTAGCCACATATGATAAACCAATGTGAAACATACAAGAGGATAGAATTGTTCATGCATAAGTTAATTTTCTACATTCTTTGTTTAAGAAGCTTAACTTAGAATGAAAGAGTCATTTTAATGGAGGCTATAGCAGACTCATTTAAGGATTGAAAAGGCTGTACACTTCCTGAAAAGAGAGGTTTATACACGGTAACAAGTGTAAATTACAAGCTTATTTCTATCCCGTTTATTTATATAATGTCTATATACATAATCGGAGACAACCATATTTACAAGGGAGGGATTTTGTTGAATAACGAACAAAGGAAAAAATTATGGTATAAAGAGCCTGCCTCAGAGTGGAATGAGGCACTTCCTATTGGTAATGGTCGATTGGGTGCGATGATCTTTGGTGGAATATCTGAAGAGAAGCTTCAGCTAAATGAGGATACAGTATGGTACGGCGGACCACGGGATAGAAATAATGAAGACGCGCTGCCTCATTTGCCGCAGCTGCGGGAGCTGCTGATGCAAGGACGGCTGAAGGAAGCCGAGGAGCTTGCAGCACTGACAATGCCGGGGCTGCCGGAAGCCCAGCGGCATTATTTGCCGCTCGGTGATTTGCTCCTCACTATGGGTGGACATGACCAGGATACTGCGGATTACAGCCGGGAGCTGGATCTGTCTGACGGAGTGGCCCGGGTTAGTTATCGTTTAGGCGATGCAAACTGCTCTCGGGAGCTGTTCGCGAGCCATCCCGACCAGACGATTGTGCTGCGGTTTACTGCCGATAAACCAGGTGCTATCTCACTGAAGGCTCGATTCAACCGCAATCGGTGGAAGTATATGGAGAAGACAGAAAAATGGGGTCATGACGGACTGGTCATGAGAGGCGAATGCGGAGGTGAAGGGGGAAGTCAGTTCCGGGTGGTGCTTAAGGCTGTCCTTGAAGGGGGAAGCTGCCGGACTGTTGGTGAACATCTCCTTATTGATAAGGCGGACAGTGTAACTCTATTGCTTATGGCAGCCACTACCTTTCGATACAGCGACCCCGAGACACACTGCAAATCACATTTGGGCACACTAGAGAAGCTGTCCTATAATGAATTACTCGTAAAGCATACTCAGGATTACAGAGCACTATATGATCGGGTGGAGCTGGGGCTCGCGGGAATTGATGGGGTAATGGAGCAACTGCCAACTGATGAAAGGCTAAGCAGGGTCAAAGAAGGGAAGGTGGATAATGGTTTAGTCGCCCTGTACTTTCAGTATGGACGCTATCTGCTCATTTCCTCCAGCCGTCCCGGTTCTTTGCCGGCCAATTTGCAGGGAATTTGGAATGACAGCTTTCTTCCGCCATGGGACAGTAAATTTACGATCAACATTAACACTCAGATGAACTACTGGCTGGCGGAAAATTGTAATTTAGCGGATTGTCACGAGCCTTTATTTGAGCTGATAGAGCGGATGAGAGAACCTGGCCGCCGCACAGCTAGAGTCATGTATGGCTGCCGTGGCTTTACAGCCCATCATAATACAGACATCTGGGCGGATACCGCCCCGCAGGATACTTATTTGCCGGCTTCCTTCTGGCCGATGGGCGCAGCATGGCTCTGCCTGCATCTTTGGGAGCATTATCGTTTTGGAAGGGACCGTCTCTTTCTGGAACAGGCTTATGAAACCATGAAGGAGGCGGCAGAGTTTTTACTGGATTATTTAATAGAAGATACAGAAGGAAGGCTGGTCACTTGTCCTTCTGTATCTCCCGAGAACCGCTATACCCTTCCCGGAGGGGAGAGTGGTGTACTCTGTGTAGGAGCCTCTATGGATTTTCAAATCATTAGAGCGTTGTTCGGCGCTTGTATAAGAAGTTGTGAAATTCTGAACCGCGATCAGCCGTTTGCTGTAGAACTTGCCGCCACACTGGAACAGCTGCCGAGGCCACAGATTGGCAAATATGGACAGGTTCAGGAATGGATGGAGGATTATGAGGAGCCGGAACCGGGTCACCGTCATATTTCCCATCTGTTTGCCCTCTATCCTGGCGACGAGTTTAACCAGAAGCAGTCGCCAGAATTTGCAGCTGCATCACGTGTAACATTGGAGCGTAGGCTGAGCGCAGGCGGCGGGCATACGGGATGGAGCCGTGCCTGGATCATTAATTTCTGGGCGCGACTTCAGGATGGGGAGAAAGCCTTCTCCAATGTGTTAGCGTTATTAAATCATTCGACACTGCCTAATTTGTTCGACAATCATCCGCCGTTTCAAATAGACGGCAACTTTGGTGGAACGGCAGGTATCGCCGAGATGCTGTTGCAGAGTCATACGGAAGAAATCCTGCTCCTGCCAGCACTGCCGGCAGCTTGGGATAGTGGATTCGTCCGCGGTCTTAGAGCGCGTGGAGGATTTACTGTAAGCATGCAGTGGTCGGAAATGAAGGTAGTAGAGGCTAGGATAGAGTGTACAGCAGCGGGCCTATGCAGAATAAGCGGGCCCGGCCTGGCGAAGGTAGAATTTATGGCTGAAGCAGGACAGACTTATTCCTTCTCCTCGAATGAGGAAATTCATTTTTAGCCTTATATATAACCTCAAACTTCTATATTCAGTAAGCCAAACGGCGATTTCTCAAATATAGAGAAAGGATGTGATTTTTCGATCCTTTCTCTATATTTCTACGCGAAACGGTAGCTTTGCCGCCAGAGGGCGGCTTCAGCCGTTTACGCTTGTGTAGGAGGGAATCGTTGTTTGGCTTTTTTGTATGCATGGGATCTTTGTGGGATAAGAAATTATACACGACAAAAAGGTGTAAATTACAAGCAGTCACCCTCCCTATATATTCCTATAATGATCCTATGCGAATAACAACAATCAGGAGGTAGGATCAAGATGTCCATGGCGATCAAACGAAGTACAGATCGACCTCAGAGGAAATGGTGGAATCAACGCCGGAAAGAGGGCGTTATCGGGTGGATCTTTCTAGCACCGGAAGCGATAGGCATTATTATATTGGCTATCTTCCCGCTTATCTTTTCGTTATTTCTAAGCTTTACCGACTGGAATCTGGTGAACGGGTTTGAGGGGATGAAATGGGTCGGGTTTGACAATTTCACACGATTGGCAGAGGATTCAAAATTTCTAAAGGCGCTTCAGAATAATATCTTTTTTACGGCTATAACGGTTCCCGTTGGTCTAATAGCAGCAATGATTATGGCTGTTATTATTCATACCAAGGCCTATGCCAAGGATTTGTTTAAAGTGTTGTTTTTTATTCCTTATATTTGCTCTACCGTAGCGGTTGCTGCCGTGTGGGCAGCCTTGTACCATCCGTCAAGCGGGCCGATCAATCGCTTTTTGATGCAAATAGGTCTGGAGCATCCGCCGAAATGGCTTGTGGACTCCCATTACGCGATTATAGCCATTATGGTCATTGCGATCTGGCAGGCACTCGGATACCAGATGATTATTTTTATGGCGGGCTTGACTCAAATTTCGGAGGATCTATATGAAGCAGCCGACATAGACGGAGCAAACGGAATCCAGAAATTTTGGTTTATTACGATGCCTCTACTAGCTCCAACCACGTTATTCCTGACCATTACAACGATAATAAGCTCCTTTAAAGTGTTTGATTTGATTAAGTTTTTAACCGATGGCGGACCAAACGATGCTTCAACGGTTATTGTTTACCGGATCTATGAAGAAGGCTTCATTAATTTTAATATGGGATATGCTTCAGCGATGTCATGGATTCTTTTCCTGCTTGTTATTTTGGTGACTTCAGTCACATGGATTTTTCAAGCGAAAGAAAAAAGGGCATAGAAGAGGGGGTGAACGAATGAAGGCTAGAAAATGGGATTGGAGCCGTATAATCGTATCTGTTGTGCTTGGCGGTTTGTCTATCTTCTTTATTATTCCACTGGTATGGATGCTCTCTGCCTCCGCCAAATTTGAACGTGATGTCATGGTATACCCTATTCAATGGATTCCAACGGACTGGAATTGGATTAGTAATTTTCACAAGGTGTGGCTTGAGAATGTCCCATTTGGTCTATTTTATTGGAATTCCCTGAAGCTTTCTGTTATTGCTACCGTATTTACCCTTCTTTTTTCGTCTATGGCCGCGTTCTCTTTTGCCAAATTGAGAGCACCCGGGAAAGGCCTGATGTTTGGAATGATGATGTCCTTTATGATTATTCCTGAACAAGCGACACTGGTTCCCAGATTTATTATGATAAAATGGATGGGTTTATATAATACGCATACTGGCATTATCGTCATGCTGATGTTTTCCATGTACTTTACGTTCTTAATGCGTCAGTTTATGGTAGGGATTCACAATGAATTTATTGAATCGGCCAAAATTGACGGTGCAGGCTATGTTCGGATTTATGCCCAAATTTTATTGCCTCTTAGCAAACCTATATTGGCCACAGCAGGGATTATTAAGTTTATCTGGACATGGAATGATTACCAGAACCCGCTTATCTTTCTGTTTACGAAGGAGCTATATCCGCTGCCACTCGGGATACAGTTCTTCCGTCAGGAATATTCAAACAACGTTTCACTAATGATGATGGCCGCAGTTTCGGCGATTATTCCGCTGATTATTGTGTTTATTGCCCTGCAAAAACAAGTGATTAACGGTATTACAGTCGGCGGTGTAAAAGGATAGCAGAACAGGATGTAATGGAATTACACACGAAAAAGAGCGCATCAGGTTACACGGTAAAACGCTTACAAATGAGTATGATAAAGATGCAGCACATTCTATATAAGAAAAAGGGGATACAGCGCATGAAGAAGGCATCTATCTTTCTATTCCTGAGCTTAATGTTGATTTTGGCCGCTTGCGGCAATAATGCCGGGAAAAACGAAAGCGGTACCAGTAAGCCGGAAAATCAAGCCGGAGAAAATTCGTCAGCTGAAAAGGTTACGATAAAATTGTATACCAATGCTAAAGGCGACCCGGGAGAACCGATGATGAAGCTGGTGGCCGCTTTTAATGAGCAGAATGATCATATTAATGTAGAGCATGTGGCACTTGTACAAAATAATGACTCCAGAGAAATGCTTCAAAAGCTTGATGTTCTCTCAGCATCAGGTGAAGAGGTGGATGTCGTTCTGCTTAACAACGAAGGCTTTGTGCTAGAGCGTGCGGGTAATGGGATGTTATATCCTTTAGATGAATTCTTTACAGCAAGCAATATCAATCCTGACAATGAATATTACCGCAATCCGATTTTTGAAGGCAAGCACTATGCTGCGATGACAGATGCCAGCTTCTGGTTTGTTGCCTTAAATGAAACACATCTGAAGGAAGCCGGTCTTAAGGTTCCCGGTTTTGACTGGACATGGGATGACTTCAGAGAATATTCCAAAAAGCTTGCAGCGAGCGGTGAAAACCGCTACGGTACTTACTTTCATACCTTTGGAGAATACGCTAATCTAATTGCTTACACGGATTTCAAAAATCCTCAGCTAAAAGAAGATGGTACCCTGCTCTTCGATGATCCTTCCTTTGAATATTGGTTTAATTTACGCCGGGCGATGGAGGTACAAGACAAATCGGTAAAACCGCTCGCTGATGTACTTGCTGCTAAGCAGCACTGGGCTACAGATTTTATGAACGGTACTACCAGCATGCTTCCTATTGCAGGCTACGCATTGGATGAAGCTTTTTTAAACACAGAAAGCTATCCTAGAGATTTTAAGATCACCTTTGCACCATTGCCTCGTTCCTCTGAGGCTGCAGAACCTGGGTTGACAAGCATAAGCGGTAGCTTTCTGACCATGCATAAAAACTCCAAGCAGAAAGAAGCTGCATTTGAGTTCATCAAATTCGCAACGATGGAAGGAGCCGAACTGTCGGGAAGAATCCCTGGCTGGAAGAAGGCAGATGGAAAAGCGGTTCTGGCGAAGATTATTGGTGATAAATCAGATTTGGTGGATAATCAAGTGCTCTCAAGTGTACTGTTCGATGAACGTGTGCATACGGCAGGCTCTTCAACTGTGAGTGTAGCTTACCAGCAGCAATTGAAGAAAGTGGCTGAAGCAGGAATCAATAAATATTTACTCGATAACTCCACTTATGAGCAAGCAGAGAAATACATGATGGATGAAGGTCAAAAAATAATTGCCGCTAATCCATAACCATAACGAAAGGGGAGATCGAATTTATTTCGATTCCCCTATTTTTCTTTAGATAGTCCTCGTGTAGTATCAGAAGAAAGCAGACTTTGGGGGAATACAGCATGAGGTGGTTGTATCGGATATCGTTTTACCGGAGGATTCAGGCAGCATTGCTGCTGTTTTTGATTATTCCGTTGCTGTTCATTTCAGGGTTCTCCTATTTTGCTAACAAACAGTCCAGCGAAGTTAATGCACATGCAAATATGAAGGGGATCACTGGCATAATGGCAAATGATCTATCTAAAACCGCAAATGATATTTTGTATACGGTAAATCAATTTACGACACCTCAGGCTAACGGTATATTTTACGATTTAAGAAAGCTAAATCAATTGCAGCACTTTGATCATTTTGAGGATTATCAAAATTATACGGATTTAAATGAGAGCATGACCATTCTGGTGGGTAAACTCTCGCTGCTGCATGTTGATACTTTTTTTATTAATGAAGCGGGCTATCCTCTTGTCGGTTCTCTAACAACTGAAGATATTAAGCTGCTAAAAATGGATAGGCAGTTCGAGCACATGACTACAGCCGAGGCAGCTTCCGGAGTTGTGCAATGGTTCCGGTCAGAATGGCCTGAGATTATGCAGAAAAGGGTAGCGGAACAATACTATTATTATTGCAAAAAATCCGTTTACGATCCTGTACAAGACCGAATACTGGGCACTTTGTTTATTGGGATTCCCGAGTCTTATTTTATCCAATTATTTAAAAATACAACAAATGGAAAATTTTCGCTGTATAGCGAGGAGAATTTGCTCATAGCCGGGATGGATGGGAGTGCCCCGCTTCTGCCGGCAGTTGCGCAAAAAGGCTGGATGCTGGAGAAGACAGAGGTAGCAGGAACTCCATGGAAGCTGACCTTTGAAGTGGATATAAAAGAGGTTACAGGCGAGATTACACAGCGCTTTTCCTTTTTACTGATGGGCATATTAATTGTTTTATTTATATTTCTCTTTATATCTTTTGTGATTGCCAGGGGGCTTAATCGTCCGATAGGAAAGCTGATGCGCGTGGTTAAGCAATATGGAGAAGGGAATACTTCGGTCCGCTACAGTGTGAAGGGGCAAGATGAAATCGCTCAGCTCGGCAGCGCGGTTAATCATATGCTCAATAATATTCATTCCTTAATGAGAAAAATTGAGGAGGAACAAGAAGAGAAGCGAACGATCGAATTGTATGCTCTTTTTTCGCAGATTCAACCGCATTTCTTGCTTAACACATTAAATTCGATTAAATGCAATCTGGCCTTGGAGGGAGATTTCTCTAATAGTGAGAACATTGATTCCTTAATGATTTTATTGCGGGCCCATTTGCGGGTAAATGAACCTTTGTTTTTATATGAGGAATGTAATCTGTTAACAGAATATATGTCCATCATGCGGCTGCGAAACCGGATAAACATTAAGCTCGATATCGTGCTGCCTGAACAATACCGTCAATTAATTGTACCGAGACTGCTGCTTCAGCCCCTGGTAGAGAACAGTATCATTCATGGAATAAAACGAAATCATTCAAATCCCTGCATTCGTGTGGCCGTCGAATCGGCGGCTAATCAAACGATAGAAATCCGGGTGGAGGACAACGGCAGCGGGATCAGTGAAGAGGAATTACAGCAGCTGAGTGGAAAGCTGATTTCAGGAGAACAATCGACAGATGAAAAAGGCGTAGGTCTTCACAATGTGAAAAGGCGTTTATTTCTCAGTTATGGTGAGGGAACATCTTTTACAGTTACGCCAAATTACCCTAAGGGTTTTGTATGTATTTTACGGATACCCGGAATGAATAGTTGGAAAGGAAATGTAACATGGCCAAAGTGATGCTAATTGACGATGATGTGCCGGTTGTTGAATATTTGCAAAGGCTTGTTCCCTGGGACAATCATGGTCTGTCGGTCTGTGCTGCAGCTTTTTCAGTTAGTGAAGCCAAGGAATTATTTATGAAAGAGTATCCGGACATCCTGCTTACGGATATTGGATTGCCTGATGGAAACGGTATAGAGCTCGCTCAATATTTCCGGTCTGTATATCCCGAGCTGCGGATTATTTTTTTAACTTGCCATGAGGATTTTCATTATCTTAAAGAAGCAATGAGTATTGAAGCGGATGATTATATCGTCAAAGACGAATTAAGCCCTGATAAAATTATTCAAAGTGTCGAAAAAGCGGTTGTAAAAATGAAATCTGCCCAAACCGAACTGGAGAAGATAGCCTATAAAAGCGATGTTGAGCGGAATAAGGATCTATTAATCCAGCGTTTCTTTCTTGAAATTCTTAAGGCTTCTGAGCCCGAGTCATTATTAAAGCAAGGAGAAAGACTCGGGATCGAGTGGGTATTTCCTAATTATATGGTTATTTTATGCCATCTTGATATAGGCTCTATGCTGAACGTTTATCATCGAAACAACCTGGAGCTGGTCAAATATGCAGCGTACAACATAGCCAAAGAACTAACGGAAGGAACCGGGATTACTCCGATTCAAGCCGAAGGGCTGCAGTTATGGTTTATTGCTAACCTCTCCGGCAACTCAGATGAACAATTAGCTGTCAGCGGGCATCTCAACCACATTCATGAGAAAATTTTGGAATTTCTAAAAATTAATTGCTGTTTCTTAATCTCCCTTCAGCCCGTTGGACTGGCTCAACTGAAGTCGAAGGTTGAAGAGATTATCAGGAAACAGCAAAGCTCGTATTACGAATCTGCGTGGTTGATTACAATTGACGGGCCTGAAAGCCAATCTGCAACAAGAAATGATATAGATTTAACTGCTATTGAACCCTATTGTCAGAAATGGGCAGCCGCATTAAGCGAGTTTAACAGATCCCTTGTCCTCATATATGCAAGCACCATCGAAAAGCTTATTCGTGAAAAAAAACCGGAAGCTAAACAAGTTCAGGATTTGCTGATCCGCATGCTGCAACAGGCGGTATATCAATTAAAGGGGACAATGGATGAGCGGCTTCAACAGGAAATAAAGCAAGCGTTGAATTTAGGAGAGGCACTTGTGATTATTAGTGTTTTTTCAGACGACTTTATGGAGAAGAAGCGCTCGGCTTACACAGACAATCAGAACACAAATCCTGATCTTAAGGTAATAAACGCTTTTATTTATCAGTATATCTACAAAAATGTTACTTCTATTGATATTGCGCAATATCTGCATCTTAACCCAAACTACTTCTCACGATATTTCAAGAAACTGGCCGGTTTGAATTTTACGGATCATGTGCATCTTCTGAAAATGGAGGAAGCCAAACGATTGCTTGGCGGGCAAAATGAAACGGCAGAGAATGTAGCTTATATGCTGGGATACTCAGACCGTGCGTATTTTTCTAAAGTATTTAAAAAGTACACGGGCATGAGCCCAAGCGAGTTCAAACAAAAATAGCTGAACAAGGGGAGGAAACGAAAATGATGAAGGAACTTATCAAACCGAAATATGGGTTGGAACCTTGGACTGCTGACCTGGGAGACGGGACTTACAGAAACCCTGTTCTGCACGCCGACTATTCTGATCCTGATGTCATTCGGGTAGGTGAAGATTTCTACATGACGGCTTCCAGCTTTGGACATATTCCAGGACTTCCGATTCTGCATTCAAAGGATCTGGTAAATTGGCGTCTTATCAATCATGCCCTGCAGCGTATGCCACTGGAAGGTTACGACAGACCTCAGCATGGGAATGGCGTATGGGCGCCGAGCCTTCGGTATCATGACAACCGGTATTGGATTTTTTATGGTGACCCTGATGTAGGTATATTTATGACGACCGCTGACGACCCAGCAGGAGAATGGTCGGAGCTGCATCTTGTACACGCCGGCAAAGGCCTCATTGATACTTGCCCTTTCTGGGATGAAGATGGACAAGCCTATTTAATTCATGCATTTGCCAAAAGCCGCAGCGGCCTTAAGCATCGGTTGTGTCTGCGTCCTATGTCCACTGATGGAACAAGACTGTTGGGCGAAGGCCGAATTATCTTCCATGATTCTGAGCGGCATCCCACACTGGAAGGTCCAAAAATGTACAAAAGACAAGGATACTATTATGTGTTTGCTCCTGCAGGTGGTGTGGAGAACGGCTGGCAAGCCGTATTTCGGGCTACCAGCCCTTATGGTCCTTATGAAGAGCGTGTTGTGCTTATTCAGGGAGCATCAAAGGTAAATGGCCCTCATCAGGGGGGATGGGTAGAATTAGAATCCGGGGAATCATGGTTTCTGCATTTTCAGGATAAAGATGCCTACGGCAGAATTGTGCATATGCAGCCCGTTGCATGGGTCGATGGCTGGCCGGTTATGGGGAATGCTGTGGATGGTAATGGTGTGGGAGAACCGCTCGAACGCTACCGTAAACCTGATGTAGGTAGTCAGCATTCGTGTGAAGTTCCGGCCACATCTGATCATTTTGCAGCCTCTACTCTTGGCGTGCAATGGCAGTGGCAGGCCAATCCGTCTGACAACTGGTACTCCCTGTCGGAGCGGCCAGGTTGGCTAAGATTGGTTGCCCAGCCACGACTGAATGCGGAGGATACGTTGTTTCATGCTCCTCATCTGTTGTTACAGAAGTTTCCGGCGCCTTCGTTCAGAGTCTCTACCTTACTGGACATTTCAGCTGCTCCAGCTGGAATGGAGGCTGGATTAATTGTGTTTGGATACCAGTATGCTGCTTTTCGTGTTTGCTGCAGCAAATCTATGAATACAAGAAAATTGCAACTGGTACACGGTAACGAGGATCAGGAAACGGTGATTTGGGAAGCTCCCATTGAAGCAAATCATGTTGTATTGCGGGCAGACGTCTACCCTGAAGCCCGCTGCTCCTTTGGATATAGTTTAGATGGGGAGCACTTCGAAGCTCTGAACGCACCGTTATTTCAAGCAACAGTCAGCAAATGGGTAGGAGCTAAAATAGGGGTGTATGCTAAATCGGATGTTGTCAAAGATCAGACGGCAAGCGCCATTAAGGAACAGGCATCACCTGGGTGGGCTGAATTTGGCTGGTTTACAGTTAGCGCACTGGACAATGGCTGACAGGCCTATATGTCTGTTAAATCCGATTCCTCGATTCGCATCTGTAACAAGGGCTACTTGCTTATCTTGTAACTTTGGGAAATGAAGTCGTGCCATGAGGAGCATGACTTCAAGATGATTAATTGATGACTTGATTCCGTTTCAACAAACCCCATAACTGATCAGCTACCTCAATAGGAGATTGTGGCATGTTATTGAGAATCCACCATTCGATTACCCCTACAAATGCCGAGCCCATAAATTGAGTCACTAGCTCCTTGCTGTAATTTTGATTATTGCCACTCATATCAATGTGGAGTTTGATGTGACTCGTAACGAGCTCTAGCATCCGTTCACGAAATATAGGTATTCCTTTATTCGCAAGCATAGATGCATAAAATCGATGGTTCTCTGCAAAATAATTCATAACGGGCAAAAAGGAGGATTTTATCAAATCGACAGTCTCCCCGCTTGCATTTGTTTCAGTCGTAACCGAAATCATTTTATTTAGGTTTTCGTCTATGCATTTGTTCAGAAGGTCGTATTTATCATCAAAATGAAAATAAACGGTGCCTCTATTGATATTAGCCCGATCTGCAATATCGTTGATCGTAATGCTTTCAAAGTCCTTCTCAGAGACCAAAGTAATAAAGGATTGAAAAATTGCCTCTTTTGTTCTTGTAATTCTTCTGTCAACTTTACCTTCCAATTGCATAACCTCCCTGAAAAAATACAACAAAACACGATCTTCTGTTGAATATCGAACAAAAACCGAATGATTAACAATTGAACGAATCGATATACCTTATATAATAAGCAATAAGAATAAGTTGTTCAACAAGTGTTGGATTACTTACTCTAATCTAAATTACCAGGAGGATAACATCATGTCACTAGAAACGCTCCAAGCAAAACTTGAATTAAGAGAACTTGTGGATGCTTATGCAACTTTAACCGATGAGAAAAGAATTTCAGATCAAATGCTATTATTTACACCAGATACCCAATTTAAAATATATATGAGTGACCAATTGGTGTCTAATGTTTCTGGCACCGCACAACTGGAGGAGGAGTTCAACGGTCACGTTTCACTTGTGAAACGATACTTCTCCCTGAACGGGCAGCATGTTGTAAACGTGGATGGAGATACTGCAACGGGAGTCGTATTTTCTCATATAAAAATGTTGCGTGACGGTGAGGAGGGCACAGAAGTCCTCACTGATTATAGTGTTCAATATCATGATGTATATGTACGTCAAAATGAAAAGTGGCTCATTAAGGAGCGCACATCAAAATACATTTTTGTTGATGCAAAGGTTTTACAAAGCTAAGCAAAATATTACCAAAAGACGGGAATGCCTTGTTGAATCCCGTCTTTTATTATTCATTTTTTCAAGGAGAGAATGATTTGTCAATGATTTTGATTATTTTGCAAAGTGCTTTAGTCCTTATGTTTCTTATGGCGGGCATTGAGAAATTCTGACTGGTGGACAGAGAGCAGAGGCCGTCGCTAAGGCTAGCGGTAAAGCGTTAGTTTATCTTACATTACCACTTGAGTCACTCCAAAGTCAGCTAATCCATTCGGATTGCCGAGTGAATTGTTCCCAAGCGTTGTGAGTATACAGCAAAAAGGTTCTAGTAGGAGAAGCGAAAATGTTGAAAAAGAGAGGAGTGCAAAATTATGATTGTAAATACAACACTTAACTCTGATTTCGAGTTTGATAATGCGATTTTTATGGGTTATTTCGTTATTGTTTTTAATCAGGATAAAATGGTTGGTTGGGGTCTCATTGAAAGCTTCAATGAGCTTGAAGTTCAGGTAAATGGGAAAGCCTACTTGAGGAAACAATCCATTTTCAAACAAACGCCCGTACCGGATGTTTACTATGAGCTTAAGTAAGAACATTTATTAGCTATATTTGATTAGATGTCCCCCGAACATCACTGAGACCATTTGAAAATGGCAGCCACGTATAAAAACGACAAGAATGACTTGACCAACTTTGAAGTGCACCCCTTAGAATAGACATTGGAATAAACCCCTGGTTTATCCAATGAAATTCTAGGGGGTGCATTTTTTATGCCGGCAAGCAGGGTCAAATTGATTATGAACATTAGCATGAGCTGTGCAATATGGACTTTAAAGTTTAAGTGTTTGTTAAGTGCTTGCTGTTACACTATTCGACAAATACCATCATAACTGATGACTTAAGGAGGAGGACAGTTTCAGATGCTAACGAGAAAAACAAACTGGGTGAAGGAATGGAAAAGAAGGTCTGTTGCGGTAATGGTCTTTATTCTATTGGCCGCATTGGCGCTGCCGTCCCGCGAGGCAAATGCAGCGGTTGGTCCCTTGTACCTCAACTCACCGCAAGATATCAAATTCTACACTTACAACGGCATAACGGAGATGTACATCGCCGACACCGGCAATAACCGGGTCATTCGGGCGGATCAGGACGGGCTGGCGAATTTAATTCTTCCCGTCAATAATCCGACGGCAGTCGCTGTCGACCAAGGCGGCAATATTTACGTCGCCGAATCGGGCTTGACCGCGGGACTGCATGCGTTTAACCGGGAAGGAGGACTGCTTTCGCTAGTAAAGCATAACGGGCAGGCGATGGACAATCCCATTGATTTGATCACCCCGATGGTCACCGCTGTCCAAAACTATCCGAAGCTTATGAACATCAAAAGTCTTTTCGTTAGACAGAAAATCAACCCGATCAACCAGCAAGTGTACACAGAAGCCAACTTCTATTATGAAAGCTACGGAACAATCAGTTATTTTCCTGCGACATATGGCATGGTTAATACAAAAGCTAGTCTTCGACTGGATCTGAGCGGCTCGGGCCGCGGCAGCTCCGGTCAAGGAGAGCTGGGCTTCGCGCTTCACTTTGACGGTAAACTCTGGGATTCTGGCGGCTACTACGTCGACTTGGAATCTGTCTTTAACACGTTTCCAGGGGATGGCTACTCGACGGGGGAAATCGCGGTCGATTTCATCGGAGAGATGTTTTACGTGGTTATGAACAAGACGAAAATCTATCGTACTTCCTATAACGGCGCTTCCTACTACAATCGCCCAACACTTCAGCCCTGGCTCAACCTGACCGACGATTACGGCATCAGCGAGCCGCATGCCCTTGCCGTCGGTCCGGACAATAAACTGTATGTGACGGATGCGCCTCAAAATCGCATTGTCGTTCTTAATTTGGATGATACCGGCACCTTTAATCGGGTGCTTAGCTTGACCTCCGAGCTGAACGATCCCCCGATCGCCGGCTCTTTCATGAAACGAGGCAAGAAAGGCCATGCGATTGCCTTGAACGGCTCGGATTTCCTGAACCATTATTCCGATCCGAACGGCCATGTGATGAAGGGGATTCGCATCGTTACGCTGCCGGCTCACGGCACGCTCAGCCTCGCAGGAGTTCCTGTTCAGGCCGAACAAGCGATTACTGAGGCCTCGTTGAACGGCTTGATATTCACGCCCGATGCAGCTTGGGGAGGTACGACCTTCTTCGAATGGCTGGCCATGGATTCTGGCGGAGCGTATTCCGAAACGGCCGGCAAGGTGGAGCTTATCATAGGGCTGAAGGGAGACGCCAACGGGGACGGAGCCGTAACGCCTGCGGACGCGCTGCTCATCACCAAGTATCTAAAAGGGAAAATCACGCTGACGGCAGATCAGCTTGAAGCGCTCGACATGGATGATAACGGTGAAGTGACCGAAGCTGATGCTACCTTGATTATGAATATCTATATGGGCAATGCAACCTAAGAAACCTTGAGGTGAATATATTGAACTACTTTTATGCTAACCGATCTGGATTGCGCGGCAGGTTCAGCGCTTTCCTTGCTTTGTTGCTGGTGTTGGCGCTGCTGCTGCCGGCACTCCCGAAAGCGTCTGCTGCCCCGTCGAACACGCCATCCGTGCGTGTCGGCACGGTGGCCGGAGCGCCGGGTGCTTATATTGATGTGCCGGTTTTCTTCGACTCGAATAGCTCCGATCTGTATGTCTACCGGTCGGACACTACGATTAATTACGATCCGAACGTGCTTGAGCCGGTGGCAGGAGAGGAAGCAGCCATTAGCGGGCTGGTCAAAGCAATCGATTCCAACGCGCTTTTGCTTGTAGACAAAGCAACAACCGGAAGTCTGAAGCTTAAGTTGACGCTTACCGGTTTTATAGAGGACTCCAGCGAGCTGTTCACGCTGCGGTTCAAGATCAAGGAAGGCGTGCCGGCAGGCGACTCCGCCCTTACGGTCGTTCAGGGCCAGCTTTACGAGGACGTCAATCCAGTATCTGCCGATCTCGTGAGAGGGAGGGTGACCGTGTCTCCATCAGGAAATGCGGCCATTGAAATCGGCTCGGCGTCCATCAAGGCAGGGGAGGACGGCATCGTCTCCGTGCCGGTGAAGGCGAAGCTTGATAAGGAGGTTGCCTCCTATGGCATACGGATCAAGTTCGATCCGGACGCGATAAGCTACGATGGGATCGTGGAACAAGGCTTCATGTCGAACTATAACAATACTGACGGCTGGTTGATTGTTTCTTGGCTGGATCTGACGGGCGGAGATAGCCCGATTCCGGCTTCTCAGGATGCTCAGACCCTCTTCACGATCAAGTTCGCAGTTGAAGATGACACGCCGATCGGCGATCACGCGCTGACTATCGAGACGCCAAATGACGTGCGGGAGCTGACGTTTACCGACGTGCATGCCGTGGAGATGAACAAGACTGTCTCAAACGGCAAAGTTTCCGTCGTCGTTCCGCCCGCAGCTCCGGCATTGGTCACTGCGACTCCGGGTGATGGCAAGATCGGGCTGACTTGGCCGGCCGTGCCGATGGCTGAGACGTATAAAGTATACCTTTATGAGGGAGAAGCTGGGCCTCACGACGTCACCGATTGGGTAGAGATCGCTAGTGGGGTTAGTACCAATGCGTATACTGCAGAGGGACTGGCTAACGGTACATCCTACGTATTTGCGGTTAAGTCGGTCAATCTTTCCGGCGCATCCGGTCTGAGCCCGGCTTCGGAGGCAGTCGCTCCTGTTTCGGTTCCTGGAGCACCGACGAATTTTAACGCCACGCCAGGCAGCGGGACGGCGGTCATCTCCTTTGTGAAGCCGGTCAGAGCGGTCGGCGAGCCAATTTTGAAGTACCGCATCGAAGCGCTGCTAGATAACGGCATCGTTTCAGCGAAGGAAGTGCCGGAAAGCGGCGAGGGTTTGTACAGCGCGAGCTTCGATGGCTTGTTTAATGGAAAGACGTACACGATTCGCATCTACGCAGTGAATGTTGCTGGAGATTCGGCGCCGCTCATCGGCACGGTTCGTCCGGTGGCGAAGCCGCTGACTCCAGCTATCCTGTCGGTTGTGCCAGGCAATGGGCAAGTACAAGTTACCCTGGGCGCGCCAGCCAATGTGAACGAGGCTCCGGTAGATCGTTATATTGTGACGTCTAATCCTGGCGACATCTCTGTCACAGTTGGCGGAGAGCAATTGTCGGTCGTCATCTCCGGGCTGACGAACGGCACGTCCTATACCTTCAACGCTGTCGCCCAGAATGCTGCGGGGATGTCCGATCCGTCCGCAGCATCACAAGCTGCGATACCGACGGCACCGGTAAGTGGAGGCGGCGGCGGAGCTTCGACTTCGACTTCGACGGAGCAAATTAAAGTCGAAGTCAGCGATGGCAGCGGCAAGGGCGGTGTAGTCGCCAGCACGACTATTGCAAGAACGACCCTTGCAGATGGCAGCAAGAAAGACGAAGTGACATTGACGTGGGCACAGGCGGAGCAGGCGCTTAAGCAATTGAAGGAAGCCGGCTCGTCTACGGCCAGAATCGTCATTCCTGACAAGAAGGACGAAGTATCCGATTTGATTATTAAGCTGCCGGCAGAGGCTGCGAAGCAGTTTGCCGCACAAGGCGTTGATTTGCAAATCTGGACCAACAACGGCGGCATCCTCATCCCAAGCCGCTCCTTGCAAGGCTTGCAGGAGGAAGTGTATTTCCATATCGTACCGATTAAGGCAGCTGTCGAACGCAAGAAGGTAGAAGAGCGCCTCAAAGAGGAGCCAACGCTTCTCCGACTAGCGACGGCGGACGGCTTGCAGCTGATTGGTCGGCCGATGACGATCGAGACGAACATGAGCAGCCGCGAGGTAACCCTTGAGCTGCCGGTAGGGGAGGATTTGCCAAAGGCGGAGCTGGAGAAGCTGGGCGTTTTCATCGAGCATAGCGACGATACGAAGGAATGGGTGAAGGGTGAACAGGTCGGCTACAACGGAACGAACAAGCCGGGCATCCGATTTACCATTACGAAGTTCAGCACCTTTTCCATCGTGAAGTTGAGTGTAGATAGCTCGTCTCATACGGCTTATATTCAAGGATACAGCGACGGTACATTCCGTCCGAATCAAGCAGTTCGGCGTGTGGAGATGGCGGCGCTGCTATCCAGAGCGATGCCGGGTACTACTGCAGGAGCAGCGGATGCTGCTTACTCCGATCTGCCGTCCGCCGTTTGGGCGAAGCAAGCGATTGCGCAAGCGACGGCGCAGGGCTATATGCAGGGCTCCGACGGTCGCTTCATGCCGGACAAGTTGATTACCCGTGCGGAAATGGCAGTGATTGTCGATCGCTTGCTGAAAAACGGAATGGCAGCGGGCGATGCTAAAGCATCGTTCAAGGATAATGACAGCCACTGGGCGGCTGAAGCGATCGGACGAGTAAGCGCAGCTGGCATCATGTCCGGCTCTGGCAACGGTCTGTTCCGACCGAACGACTCGCTGACGCGCGCAGAAGCGGTCGTCATTCTGAACCGCGTGCTGGAGCGCGGTCCACTCACGGGCGAGAAAGCCGCCTGGAAGGATGTTCCGGCAAGTCATTGGGCGTTCGGACACATTCAGGAGGCGTCCACGGATCACCGTTATACCCGGAGCTCGGATGGCGGAGAGCAGTCTCTCGCCAATTAATAAAGCAATCTACTTATCATTTAGTGAAGCTAGTAGCTTTAAATGACTTCTAAGATAAAAAAACAAGACGCGATTGTTTAGCGTCTTGTTTTTTTATGTACCTGAAAAGGATTAAAATTTGGTTATTTTTAGTTAGCAGGCGCTACGAGATCTTAGTGTGAATTTAGAAATTCGTGAGACTGGATACAAGACAAATAAAACCGAGAGGTAAAAAGTCCAAGGCCAAGCAAATATCAAAGGAACGAGGAAATAAAGAGGAAATGATGAAGCTTATTTTCAATTAATGACTGATTATATTGATGGTATACACGACTTGACATCATTTGTTTTTTACGCTAAATTAAATGCATGCGCATGCTTTTATTCGATTTGGCGTACGGATCATGTTGTTATCTGATCATAGATCGTTTGCGCACAAAAGCGTCCTTTACCCACAATACTCAAGCATTGCTGGTATCCGTAGGGCTATCGCAATAGACTGGCAATATTTCATAACGAGGAGGGTTTGAATATGAAGGTGTTAGTAGTCGGATCGAATGGACAAATTGGACAGCGCCTTATTCAACTGTTGAGAGCAAGCCAAGAGCACACCGTCCGGGCGATGGTGCGAAAAAAAGAACAAGCCGATGCCTATGAGAAGCAGGGCGTCGAAACGGTGCTTGCAGATTTGGAAGGAACGGTCGATTCCATTGCCGCAGCCGCTGAGGGCTGTGACGCCATTGTGTTTACCGCGGGCTCAGGAGGCAAAACAGGTCATGATAAAACACTGTTGATTGACTTAGATGGTGCTGTGAAAACGATTGAAGCGGCTGAAAAAGCAGGCATTGGCAGATTTATTATGATCAGTGCCATTCAGGCGAATAACCGTGAGAACTGGCACACTGAGATTGTTCCGTATTACGCAGCAAAGCATTATGCAGACAGACTGCTGGAAAGCAGCAAGTTGACATACACGATTATACGGCCAGGCATTCTTTTGAATGAACCGGGTACAGGAAAAGTATTTGCTGCTGAGAATATCACTTCTGGCAGTATTCCTCGTGAAGATGTAGCTCATGCTATTTTGGCCGCATTGGATGAGAAGCATACCTACAAGCGTGCGTTTGACTTAATTGCTGGTGACGATTTAATTGCCGATGCATTGAAAAAAGTCTAAAAAGCAGCTGCAGTATAAATCCGAATGAAATGAGAGAGGGCTTCGGAATGTTCTGGTTGATTTTTTTAGCCGTTATAATCGCAATGTTCGTTGTTATACGTCAGTTATGGCCCTTGCCAAACCTTAAACATATCGATTATCAAGATTTTATGAAACGGCGGGATGAATTTCGTGAATATAAAGTAATTGATATCCGAGATTCTCTCGAGTATTTGGCTGATCCTACAGCTGGGACGATCAATATCTCGCTAGGCCGCCTTCCTTACGTATGGAAAAAGCATCTTATCCGTGAGGATAATGTCATCATATTGTCTACTAGGGCATTTAAATCAAAAAAAGCTGCGCGAATTTTGCGAAAGCGCGGATTTGAATTTCTCTATGTAGTTAAATAAAGAGAGGAGTCTTTCTCATGAAAGATTTATTTAGTCCGTATACATTTAAAGGTTTGGAATTGAAAAATCGAATCGTAATGCCGCCAATGTGTCAGTACTCGGTTGGTAAAAAAGATGGTATCGCTACAGATTGGCATTACATGCACTATGTTAGCCGTGCAGTAGGCGGAGCTGGTTTTATTATGCTTGAAATGACGGATGTAGAGCCGGATGGGCGTATTTCCGATTTTGATCTAGGGTTATGGTCTGACGAGCAGATTCCGGCGCTGAAACGAATCGTAGATGCATGCCATAGTTACGGTGCCAAAGTCGGGATTCAGATTGCCCACGCTGGACGCAAGGCAGAAGATGCCGAAGTTCCTGTGGCGCCATCTGCGATTGCGTTTGATGAAAATTCAAAACAGCCGCGCGCGCTTGCAACCGAAGAGGTTAAAGGATTGGTAGAGAAATTCCGGGCTGCTGTTGCTCGCGCGGTGAAGGCGGGTTTCGATACGATTGAGCTTCATGGGGCACATGGCTATTTGATTCATCAGTTCCACTCGCCACTTACGAACAAACGGGATGATGAATATGGCAAAGACCTTAACCGCTTTGGTCGGGAAATTATTCAGGCGGCGAAGGCCGAGATGCCAGAAGATATGCCGCTCATAATGCGTATTTCAGCCAAGGAATACGTGGAGGGCGGATACGGTATTCAGGAAAGCATTGCGTTTGCCAAGGAATATCAAAAAGCAGGGGTGGACATGTTTGATATTTCATCCGGTGGTGAGGGGCCAATTGCTGCATGGGGCAGACCGGGAACTCATGCTGCTTATCAAGTGCCATTGGCTAGAGATATTAAACAAGCTCTTGATATTCCAGTGATCGCTGTAGGAAGACTCGATGATCCAACGTTGGCTAACGCCGTCATTGGCAATGAAGATGCTGATTTAGTTGCCGTTGGCAGAGGAATGCTGAGAAACCCTTATTGGGCATTGGAAGCCGCATCAAAGCTGAGCAAAGAAACCGATATCCCTAAACAGTATTCTTCTGGATTCTAAGAGCTGAACGAATAGAAGAAAAATGACGACAGCTCTAGCTTGAACGTACAATGTGCGTTATCGGTTTGTCATTTCCCACCCTCTATAAATAGTAAAATGCATAGTGACAACTTATATCCCCAGCATATAAAGCTATAAAATGAAGGCTCTGGTACGGATACAAGGTTAAGGTTATAATAACGATATGCCGCTGAACAAATGTTCAAGTTGATCGGCCTATGGACTAAATACTATGAAATAGAACAGGTGAAAACTTGATGAATACCAACACCGATAACAAACTTTTAGATAATTGGCTGAGTTTTAGTGACATTCAGGCAAAGATTAATAATAAGCTGGAGAGTGCTTTAGAGGAGAAATACAGCTTGTCCTTAAAGGAATTTTATGTCCTGTATTTTCTGTCTCAAACAAGCGATAAACAGCTGAGATTGCAGCAATTGCAAGACATGGTCGGTTTGAGTCAAAGTGCCATATCCAGATTGGTAGTTAGAATGGAAGCCAAAAATTGCGGCGCTTTACAACGTCATGTTTGTGAAGATGATCGAAGAGGCGTTTATACTTGTTTAACAGAGCTTGGCGAGTCTAAACTCCAAAGAGCTTTGCTGACTTTTAATGAAATCATTCAAACGGCCTGTCTGGCAGACGAATTTCAAAAAGAACTTCACACTTTGATTCAGCAACGCCCAACAAATGATTAAACCATTTTAATGCGTGCAGCCCGAACAATTTCTATAAGGGGGGAAGGTTCTGGAGAAATCACATAAAGGCCGCCACATGGTATTTTTTTGCCGATAAGGGCGGAACTTCCGGCAGTCTCTGGAGCCAAAAATGGAAGCGGTTCGGTTGGTAAACGAGAGCCTGAAAAATCTATTAAATCAAAGAGGCCAACCTATTAGTTTTGTATAATAGGTTGGCCTCTTGTGCGCTTGGTAGCTCAACTGGCTAAAGAAAGAAAATCTCTAGTGTGCCATAAGGTGGCGGAAGAAACTCAAAAATCGCATTAAGATGCCCGGTACTTCGAATTTTGAGGGCTGATACATTATTGCGTCACTCCAAATACATTAAGTTCAGCCACACTTGTCCATGGGTTATTGTTTACCTCACTTAAGGCACGCAGTCTAATATATCGACCTGTCTTGGCTGCAAAGCTGACTTCTTTCAAAGTGGTATCATTTGTAAAGGCACCTGAGGCTACAGATGTTCCCCAGTTTACCCCATCAGTGCTGACGTAGAACTCATAGTCCTTGATCGTTCCGTTCACTTGGCCATCTTGTCTTGGCAGATAGCTGAATTTGGAGAGAGTATAGGATGCACCCAGATCAATTTGAATCTCGTGCGGCATTGGAGCTACTGGGGACCATTTCGTGTGCCATAACGTGCTGTTGTTTCCATCAAAGGCTTTCAGGGCTTCATTGTACAATTCATCGCTGTCTACATATTTTAGCGTCCAATTCGTTTGCGGAATCAGATTGGCTCCTCCTACTGTTACTGTCGTATTCATAGCGGAATTACTTGTACTTGTCGTCGTAATTGTAACTCCTGAATTATTTCCAGTGTAGGTATTACTGTTTGGATTGGTGCCTGGACCAAAGGAAGCAGCATGATTATTATTCGTATAATAGAACGAGTCCTGGTATTCGCTGACGGATTGCTCAATATCGATGAAAGGGTGAGGATCATTTTGGATATTATTCATGGATTCATCAATATGCCAAATCGCGATGCCGCCAGAAACGGTTGGCAAGCTTGCATCATATCCAACTTTTTGGCGATTCTCAACTAAAAAATAAGAATTATCCGCTAAAGGAATCTTTATAACATTATAGTTATTAAGGATGCTATGCAGAGTAACATTGTTTGTTGTATTTACTACAACAGGTGTTACAAATCCTAATTTTACTTTTGACCAGGCATCCATATGAGTGGGTGTAGCTCCATAATCTTCTCCTTGAAGACTATTCCAGGATCCATTAGCCATTATACTTAGCTCACCCACATGATTATTAGAACCATAGAGATCTGGAAGACCAAAGGAATGGCCTAATTCATGAGCAAGGAGACCAATCGTTGCCATATGACCATATTGTTTTTCGCCCTGTGCCGTATACATACCTGATACTGTAACACCATCGTGATTGGTGTCGGGAGCAAACGACTGATGTGCCCAAACATTTGGTGCTGGACCACCACTAGCCTCTTCATTACCAGCAAGAATAGTTACAATGTAGAAACCATCTTTAGAATCGATGACCTGATCATTATTGGTATCGAAACTAGCATAATTCACCGCAAGATCAGCTTTAGTCAGTGCCTCTGTTATAACTGTTCCCATGCTTTTTCCCGATGTGTCCGGATGATCGTAGTCTAGTTTTACCTTTACTACCCCATCATTTTGCGTGCCATATAATTCGGACGCTGGAGTGAGCTGCACTTTTCCATTACTCACTTCATTATAGTAATCTTTAATTGACTTTTGATTTGCTGAAAAGAATTTGTTGCTCCAATCGTTGTCGCTATATGCGATATCAATATTTGTAAACTCAATTAACAAAACTAGTAATTTTTTGGTTCCTGAAACTGAAGTGACAGTTCCATCAATATTTTGTAGAGATCCCGTAAACTCTTTCGATTCTGAACGTTCAAGAGAAGATGAGGATTCCTTTTGCAGCTCATTTATCAGCTCCTGTTTTTTCTGAGCTTGAGGATTGTATTTGTTTACCCATGTAATTAAATTGTTCTCATTTACCGCTTTTGCAGGCTTCATGTCAATTTTATATTTTTTTTCCGTCGATTTCAGATCGTCTGATGTAAGTTCAGCGTAATTCCAATACCCCTGCTGATCTTGTAAAAGTACGTCGCCATCGTTTGTACTTGCCCAATGGAACCATTCATCTCCATGCATCGTAGCTTGAAACGACTCGCCTGACGGTTGCTCTATTTCGACAACTCCGTCGTATGCAGGTGCGGCAAAAACGTTCGTATGAAAGTACAAAACACAAATTAAAGAAAAAACAGACGTGAACAGGAATTTAAAACTACTTTTCATAAATATTCCTCCTTTAGAATTTTCTTAATAATGATAGAATCATTTTCTCTATAGATTCATGAAGATCGCCCCCTTTTCAATAATGAGGAATAATCTGTTGATAACCGCACCAGATTCATAGATAGAATGAATCGACAGATACATCTATACGGAAGTACCAGAATACTCTCAATCACAATATAAGTAAATTTTGACAGTATGTCTAGTTTTTTCTATTTACTCTTTTTATATAATCACCTTAGTCTGGGGTAAATGAATAGCCGGATTCCTATTAGATTCCATCAAAGAAAGTCTAAGTGGAAAGCCGAATGTACGATTTTTGATATGATGTTAAAAACGGAATATATAAACAGCTGCACTATGACCCTATAATTAGCTATGAGACTGCGACGAAATAAAGGACCGCTAAACTCCTCGCAGCTCCTATGTACCATCAATATATAGAAATGGGGTAAAACATGGGTCATTATGTTAAGTTTGCAAAGTTGTTAGCGCTTTCTATTGCGATCGGAGTATTGCCGACTTTAGCCGCATGTTCGAGCAATAATAATCAAGAGCCGTCTGGCAGCCCGGCAAGCACAGCTGAAAGCGCTTCGGCTGGGGCGGGTACGTGGGAACAGAAGTTTGACCCACCGGTTACGATTACGACTGCCATTGTCGATGATGGCGCTTCGAGGGGCAATGCGTTCAAGCCTGGCGAGTCGATGGAAGACAACATGAATCTTCGCTGGATGAAAGAAAATATGGGCATCAACGTGAAATTCGATTTTATTGTAACGAAACCGGAAGATTACGATACGAAGCTTCGCCTCCTGCTTTCCAGTGGCGCCAAGCTTCCTGATGCTTTCAGAGCCCAGGGGGAGCCGCTTCAAAGCTTGCTTGCAGCTAATAAACTAATGTCTCTGGACGAAGCTATAGAGAAATATGCGCATCCAGGCTATAAGGAATTATTGAAAAATTATGGATACACACTAGGTGAAGTCAAAAAAGACGGCAAAATTTATGGTTTGCCATCCTTCTTCATGGGTGATGAAGGCACCGTTATGTGGATTCGCAAAGACTGGCTTGATAATCTAGGTCTTCAGCCGCCTAAGACGCTGGCCGAGTTCGAAAACGTGCTCAAGCAATTTACGGAAAATGACCCCGATAAAAACGGAAAGAACGATACGATCGGTCTGGCCGTTCCGCTTAAAGAAGGACCGTGGACTTGGATGGGGCAGACGGACGCCATTGTTGCAGCCCTTACCACCCAAATGATCAATACCTCTGACATCCGCAGTTTCTGGAACAAGGGGGAAGATGGCAAGCTGACCTATGGCGCGATTAATCCAGACGCCAAATTGTATTTGCAGACGATGAAAGATTGGATGAGCAAAGGTTATATGGACAAAGAAGCTGGAATCAAGGATCCGTCAAAATCCTCCGAATTGGTTGCCAGCGGCAAAGCCGGCATTATGTTCGGTCCGGCCTGGATGGGTGACTGGCCGCTGAGCGACGCGACCAAGAACGATCCAAAAGCCGACTTTGAGCCATATCCGCTTCCAGCTGGTCCGGATGGCTTGGTAGGTCGTGCGGAGAAAATGTTGGTTTCGGGCTTCACCGTATTTAATAAAGACTTCAAGGATATCGAAGTATGGTTCGCTTATTTCAACAAAATGTTCGCGAAGCAATTGGAGCAAGAAGGCGATCCGTTCTTCGATCCACGTTGGAAAGACGGTTACTATGAAGGATACGATTATGTGAAATACAACGGCAAGCTCATCAAGGGCGATTACGAAGCAGCGGGCGTTCCGGCAGACCAATGGCCGCTTAAAGACGGAAGAAGTATGGATATGAGATTCATGATGACGAATATTCTCGGCTCAAGCGTGACGATTCCTTACTCCAACGAGGCTCCAGTCAAGAAGTTTTTGGCCGACCCTAACGCTGAGCCCGTAAGCTCCAAAGAATTTGACGTTAAACAAATGAAGAAGAAACAAATCGATGGTCAGGGCGTCCGTATTAACCAAGGCATCACGGAGGGGAAAAACTATTTTACCGGCCCAATGACGCCAACGATGAAATCCAAAGGCGAATTGCTGAAGAAGCTTGCTACTGAAAGCTACCTCAAAATTATTTATGGCGATCAACCGATCGAATATTTCGATGAATTCGTCAAAGAATGGCTGGATAATGGCGGCCAGAAAATTACGGATGAAGTTAACGCGTGGTATGCGGAAAACCAGTAACGCGCGCTGACAACAGGAATGGAGGACGGAGGAGAGGGCAGCATTTGCTGCCGGTCTCCTTTCCGTTTTTCCGATGAAAGGATGGGTACGAAGTGGCAATGTACTGGAGAAAAACATGGCCGTTCCACATGCTATTGTTGCCGGCCTTAATATTATGCATCGTGTTTCAATATATCCCGTTGTTTGGAGTTGTCATTGCCTTCCAAGATTATCAACCATGGCTTGGCATCAAGGGGTCGACTTGGGTGGGCTTGGATCATTTCCGGTATCTGTTCACGTATCCGGACGGCAAGCAGGTCATATGGAATACGTTAATTATCGCCGCATTTAAGGTAATTATGAATTTATTCATTCCCATTGTATTCGCTCTGCTGCTCAATGAAGTCAGGAAGATTTTTTTTAAGAGAGTCGTGCAGACGCTTGTGTATTTGCCGCACTTTTTGTCATGGGTCATCTTGGGTGGCATTATGCTCGATATTTTATCGACGGAGGGCGGAATCGTCAATCGCGTCCTTAATTCGTTCGGCATAGACAGCATCTTTTTCTTAGGCAACGGCCCATGGTTCCGGTTTACGGTCATCCTTAGCGACGTGTGGAAGGAATTTGGTTTCTCTGCCATTATTTTCTTAGCTACCCTAATAGGCATCAATCCGGCTTTATACGAAGCGGCCGAAATCGACGGGGCTACCCGTTGGCAGCAAGTCAAATCCATATCCATTCCGCTCATTTTGCCAATCGTAATCGTGGTAGCGACGCTATCGCTCGGCCGGATTTTGGATGCCGGCTTCGATCAAATTTTGAACTTGTACAATCCGCTCGTGTATTCGCACGGAGATATCATTGATACATTCGTATACCGGGAAGGACTGAACAACGGACAATTCAGCTTCGGAACGGCGGTTGGACTATTCAAGTCTTTAATCGGCTTCATTTTA
Organism: Paenibacillus sp. JT22N15; assembly: GCF_059383755.1. NCBI lineage: Bacteria > Bacillati > Bacillota > Bacilli > Caryophanales > Paenibacillaceae > Paenibacillus > Paenibacillus sp. JT22N15. The sequence goes on from NZ_JBXENV010000006.1 coordinate 379,986, forward strand.
ATCGTCATCAGCTACAGATTGGCATATAAACTAGCTAACTACCGGATTTTTTAAAATATAAGAATTTATAAGCTTCACACTTATAAATAGACTTATATTTCATCGCGAAACGGTTGCTTTGCCGCCAAAGGACAGCTTCAGCCGTTTACGCTTGAGGAGGTCGACCATGCACTACCGCTCTAGAGGCTACACCGTATTTACGATACTGAACACCGTCTTTCTTTGCCTGCTGGCGCTCATTTGCATTCTTCCTCTTGTCCATGTGCTTGCGGTATCCTTCAGCTCACGGGCTGCGGCAACAGCGAATATCGTCAATTTTTGGCCGGTCGGCTTTACGACTGACGCCTATGTCAAAACGCTAGCCAACGGGAAATTTCTTAAAGCCATGTGGATTGGCGTAGAGCGGACCATGTTAGGCACGATCCTTTCAATGGTTGTGGTCACGATGGCTTCCTACAGCTTATCGAAATCCAGCTACAAATTCCCGGGGCGTCAAATTTACATCTGGATTTTCGTGTTCACGATGCTGTTCTCGGGTGGTCTGATTCCCTCGTATATATTGGTCAGCAAGCTGCATCTGATCGATACCATTTGGGCGTTGATCTTGCCTTCGGCTGTCAGCGTGTGGAATATGATTTTGATGCTCAATTTCTTCCGGACGATTCCTCAGGAGCTGGAAGAGGCTGCCCATATCGATGGAGCTGGTCATTTGAGAGTGCTTTGGAGCGTTTATTTGCCCGTATCGATGCCGTCCATTGCGACATTATCTTTATTTTCAATGGTATCTCATTGGAATTCATGGTTTGACGGCGTAATCTATATGACCAATCCGGATGGGTATCCGCTCGCCACTTATTTGCATTCCATGATTGTTAGTGACAATATGTCACGGATTGGTGTAACATCGGAAAGTATAGCCAATTTCTCCAACCGTACGGTTAAAACAGCACAAATTTTTATCGGCGCGTTGCCGATTTTACTCGTGTATCCATTTTTGCAAAAGTATTTTGTTAAAGGAATTGTGCTTGGCTCGGTGAAATCCTAGGGTAATTCTAGCAGGCCGAGAAGATGCAACTGAATTGGAGGAGACCTATGTTATACAGCAGAAGCGTTATGGGAGGCAGAATGAATATATTCACGAAAGTCATGATCGTGATCGTTCTCATGCTCATCCCTGTCGTTATGATGTATAATTCGTCGAATAAGATTAGTACCGGCGTTGTTGAGCAGGAGCTGCTTCAAGTCAACATGAATCGGATTCGTTTTTTTGTGGAGCAGATGGACGTTGAAGCAGACCGTTTATGGAGAGCGGCCTTCGTCGTTGCATCCGACCCGGATGCGCTGCAACTGCAGCTGCGTTCTTCTTCCGAACCCTCCTATTCCATGCTGGCATCGAAGACGCTTCTGCTGCAGAAGCTGGATATGCAGTCTACCACTTTCCAATGGGTAAATGATTTCACCGTATATTCCCCGGTTTCGGACGTAATGGTTTCTACGAATTATTTGCAGCAGCACGATGCGGATTACTTCAGAAATTCGAGCCAGCAGCGCTGGGATTATCGCATGATTGTTACGGAGCGTGGACCGGAAAACGCATTTGTGCGGGATTTAATAACTCCTTTCGAATCGAACGCCAAGCCAGAAAATCCGAATTTGTATGTCGAAGTCTCGTTCTCGTCGGAAAATCTAGTCAAAATGCTGGATCGTTTTAAGCAAGGCAGCGTCGGAGAGCCGTTTCTCTATTGTCCGGGCTTCGAGCCGATTATGCCGCGGGAGTCGGAGCCCGATCTGATCAATGCCATGGCCAAGCAATTTGATAAAATCAAAGCACAGAACCCGACCGAAGGGTCGGTCAAATTGACTTTTCGCAATGAACCGTATCTTGTCAATTATGTGGCATCCGCCTCGTTGGGATGGTATTTAATCGATTTCCAACCGATGCAAAAAGTGCTGGAGCCCATTGATCATAGCAAGAAAATGTTTTATGCCGCAGGCTTGCTTTTGCTGGTTCTTGGTGTTGCCGCCGCAGCGCTTTTGTATCGCAACGTGCAGAAGCCGATCTATGATTTAATTCGGGCAGTGAAGTCGCTCCGGCGGGGCGAATACGGTCATCGGGTCAAGCATATATCGAACAATGAGTTTTATTATTTGATCGAGCAGTTTAACCTGATGTCCCACGATATTCAGACGCTAATCGATAAAGTGTACACGGAACAGCTTCAGGCTAAAGAGTCGTCCCTCAAGCATTTGCAGGCGCAAATCAATCCGCATTTTCTGTATAACAACTTCGCATATATCCAAAGCATGGCGCAGCTTGAACGGACGAAAGCGATTGTCGCCTTCACCCAGCACTTGAGCCAGTATTACCGTTATACGACCAGGACGGAGCAGCAATTGACTTCTTTGGCCGAAGAGATGGAATTGATTCGCAATTACTTGGAAATCCACCGGATGCAGTCCGAGCGCCTGCAATTTCATGAACAGATTGAATTAGGCATGCTTTCTTTGCTTATGCCCCGCTTGCTGTTTCAGCCGCTTGTCGAAAATGCGATCGTGCATGGAATGGAAGGCAAGAGGGGAAAATTTGAAATCGTCATAACCGGCAAGCAGACCGAGGAAGGCTGGGAACTCATCGTAGAAGACAACGGCGTCGGAATGCAGCAAGCTGAATTGAATGCTTTAAGGCATTCCTTGCAGTTGAAATCAAGCGCGGATCACAGCCTTGGGCTAAGGAACGTTCATCAACGTCTAAGGCATTACTTCGGACAATCCTCGGGGCTTTTGCTCGACCATTCCTCTTTAGGTGGGCTTCGCGTGGGATTGATGATTAAGAACGGAGGCGATTCCGATATTTGAAGTGCTGATCGTAGACGATATTCCCTCCCAGGTTGACAGCATAGCCGCTACCATTCCAAAGGATGAACTTAGAATCAGGCATATTCATAAAGCCCATACGGGTGAGGAGGCTTTAAAGCTTTATCGGGAACAAAACATACATATCATCATTACGGATATACGGATGCCTGAGATGAACGGAATTGAATTCATTCGAGAAATACGTAAAATGGGACGCAAAGTCAAAATTATCGTTATTTCGGGGTATGCCGATTTCGAATATGCGCAAGGTGTTGTACCGTATAATACGTCTGGCTACTTAATGAAGCCGGTAAATCCCGAACAGCTTCGGGAGATGCTGGGCAAATTATCCGAAGAAATTACCTGCGAGATGAGGCAGCAACAACAGCAGCAGCGCGACGTATACGCCTTCAGAGAAAATTTGCCTACGTTGCGCAACGAGCTGTTGAATCGTTTGCTGCACGATAACGGCATCCCGTTCGCGGAGCTGGAACGAAAGCTTTTCCTATTGGACTTGCCTTTCACCTTGGGTCAGGAAGTAGGCTTGTTCATCGTAAGGCTGGAGGGCAGGCTGCAAGAATATGAAAGCATGGATAGAGGGCTTATTGAATATGCGGTCACGAATATGGCGGAAGAATTGTTTAGGGACGTCTTTCACTTGTGGTTCTGCCGTGATCATAATGAATATCTCGTCTTTGTCGTTTCGGCCAAAGGGGAAGCCAGTGCGAACGGGCAGGCTCAACAAGCTATGACAATCGATCGGATTACGATGGACGTCCGGGTGGCTGCGCTGAAGAAAAAGGCGGAGTCCCTCTTGAATGGCCATGTGTCCATCGCGCTAGCCGTGAACGGGGTATCTTTTCCCGAAGGCCTTCCCGGCCTGTACCGCTCCGTAATTGATGGCATGAGGCGGATAGAAGAAGGGCGGCAAAGCCTATTTTTGCGGATCACGGGCCTACTCGATCAGGTTCGAATTGGAACGCTGACATCGCTATATCGCCCTCCTCTCCTCATTCATTTGCTCGATACGGGGAACTGGCTGCATGCGGAGGAAAAGCTAATCGAAATATTCAAGGAACTGAAAAGCGTAGATTATCCCCCCGAGTATGCCAATGAAGCGTATTTCGCCATTGCTAACGCCTACCAGTATATGGCGCACAAGAAAGGAAAGCTGCTAAGCGAGTTCGGGGCATCCTCCTTCGGTCTCATGCCAACTGCTCCTTCTCTTAAGCAGTTGGAGAAGTGGGCATTTTTCATATTCCGCTGCCTTAAAGAACAATTGGAAGATTCATGCGTCAAGCAGACCGGATTAGTGGACAAAGTCCATAAATTCATCGAGCAAAACATGAACGACAATTTATCGCTGCAGACGCTTGCGGCGCAAATCGGTCTTCATCCCGCCTATTTGTCGAGAGCGTACCGGGCAGAAACAGGAAACAATTTGAGCGAATATATTTTGCGATACCGGATGGAATTGGCCGCGTATTTGCTGCGCAGCAGCGACAAGAAAATTTATGAAATCGCCCGAATCATTGGGTATCAAGCCGTGCCGCATTTTATTAAGCTGTTCAGGACGTTTTCAAACATGACTCCCCAGGAATATCGCGATCGAACGGGGGTGTAGCCCGATTTTGGGTAAAAACGCCTTGGTTTGGACAATCGGAATTCGTCGTTCCACCATGTAAACTAAAAGATAGAATGAAAGCGAATACAAGGATTGAGCGATCAGGTCGGGCGAAGCCATAAGGAGGAGTATAACCATGGATAGAAAAATAAGATGGGGTTTATTAGGGTCAGGAAGTATTGTTGACAGATGGATTTGTGGTGCCAAACAGCTGAATGATGTGGAAATTGTGGCTGTATCGTCGAGAACAATAGAAAGTGCGCAGAAGATGGCTCGAAAGCACGATATTCCCTTAGCGCTAGAGTATGATGCTTTGCTAGAAAGACCGGATATTGATGTTGTCTATATTCCCGTCCCACATCCCGCACATAAAAAAATGGCGATCATGGCGATGGAGCACGGAAAATCAGTATTGGTAGAAAAGCCGGCATGTGTCAATGCAGGTGAATTAACTGAAGTATTAGAATGTGCCAAGAAAAATAATGTATTTTTCATGGAGGGCATGTGGACAAGATTTTTTCCGATGATGAACAAGATAAGGTCATTATTAAATGATGAGGGCATCGGTGAAGTTAGAGCGATGAATATTGCTTTTTCTTTTAGAATGCCTGGCGAATTCCGTGATCAACGATGGATGAATCCGGAGCTTGCTGGCGGCGGCTTGCTGGATACAGGTATTTATAATCTTCATTTTGCCGAAGCCGTATTAGGGAAAAATCCCGTTGCCCTTACAGGATTCGCTACTATTGATTCTGATGAATACCATATACAGGTTGACGAGCAAGCAAGCTATATTGCCAAGTATGATAAAGGCGAGCTTGTCGTCATGAGCAGTGGCGTGAGAACGAATATGGTCGATACTGCCATGATCTATGGTACTGGGGGCTATATTGAAGTGCCGTCCTTTTGGAAGCCTACTTTAATCCATGTGATGAAGGATGGCAATATTACAACCTATGAAGAAACAGCGCCTCAAAGTGTCGAAGGCATTCAAGATGATGGCTTTCAATATGAGATTGCGCATGTGAATGAATGCATAAGGGGAAATCTGAAGCAGTCGCCCATTATGACATGGGAACAAAGCCTGTCCATTATGAAGCAGTGCGATGAATTGCGGCGTCAATGGGGGCTTAAATATCCTTTTGAAGATTAAGGGAAGAGGCTAATATAACGCAACAGGATGGAGGAATTGACGATGAATATTGAGAGGATTGCCAAACAAGAAAGGTTATTGCAATTTGATACATTTAGTCATGACATGGGAATAGAAATTGGTTTATTGCTGCTAAACAAAGCCAGAAGTGAAGGAAAGTCTATTGCAGTGGATATTTCTAAATGCGGACAACAAATCTTCCACGCTGCATTGGAAGGGACGACCGTAGACAACGATGAATGGCTTCGGAAGAAGAAAAATACGGTTTATAGGCTCAATCAAAGCACATTGGGCATTCAATTGAAGCTGAAGGAGCAAGGTGTGACACTGGAGGAGGCTCTCCATTTAAGCCCTGTTGACTATGTAGCAGCAGGAGGCGGATTCCCAATCGTAGTAAGGGGAGTTGGCTTTATTGGGGCCATAGCAGTTACGGGCACCTCGGACGTTGATGAACATGAGCGTATCACAAGTTGTTTAAGTGCTTATTTGGGTATAAGCTGAAAAAAATAATGGAGCAAGCAGCAAATGCTCTAACTTAAAAAATAACGACAGGTCATCAATGATGATCGGTCGTTATTTTTTTGTTGGCTATAAATATGCGGTGTCTATTCTAATTTTCAAACCTCGGATAATGAATAATCGTATTTATTCAATTCAAATATTTCTTGCGAAAGTGGAGTGGAGTCATTCCAACGCTGCGCTTGAAACAGGTCGAGAAGTAAGGGGAATATCGGAAGCCGACCTCCTCAGCTATGCGATCGATGGACCATTCCGTTGAGACGAGAAGCTGCTTGGCCCGCTCCATCCGGAATTGCAGCAAATAATGAATGGGCGTGACCCCATATTTCATTTTCATGCAACGCACAATGTAGTTAGGGTGGAAGTGCAGCGCTAATGCCAGCGTTTCATTGGTAATTTCCTCTTGGTAGTTGCGCTGCAGGTAAGAAGCAGCTTTCTCAGCCAGACGCGTTGCTGGCGTGCTAGTCATCCCCGATCTTCCATTTTCCAGCAAAGCGAGTAGCTGGAACAGCAAGTGCTGCTTCTCCCAGAAGGCTTCGCCGATCGGCAGCTCCAGAAGCTGCCTCATCAGATCAAACGCGATCTGGGGGTTAGGCAGCGAGGCATGCTTAGGGATATGGATTAATTTTGGATTATCGAAGGGAGATGATGGGGCCGTTGCTTCTGCTTTAGCAATCGCAGGAGTTTGACGCCAAACCTTATGCTCGAAATGAACCCAATAAAAAATCGTTTCCTGTTCGCATGGCTTGACCGAATAATGCTCCCCTTCCGGCAGCAGCAATAACGTATCCCCTGCGCCAAGCGACCATTCTTTCCCGTCTTCACCAATGTGCAGTGCTCCATTAACTACAAGCAGCAGGTCGAACAGACCGAAATGTTTTCGATTCGGGTGGCGATCTCCTGCGCGAAAGTCCGCGCGGCCAGCTTCCCAATAATAAGGAAGGGGCGGGGTCTGCAGCGAAACCATTAACTCGTCCTTCAAGTGATTACCCTCATTTTTCTGTGTTATATTTTATAGAAAAAAGGTCAATCCGTTTCTATTATGACAGCTATAAAAAGCATATACTCGATGCTATAGAGAGTCAAATTTTATAGCTTCGAGGTGGATATTTATGCGAAAAAATCAGATTTTTATCCAAGACGATTTTTGGAACCAATATTCCGAGCTTGTTCGCCAAACCGTCATCCCTTATCAGTGGGAAGCACTGAACGATAGGATAGAAGGTGCTGAGCCGAGCTACGCCATTCGAAATTTCAAAATAGCTGCAGGACTTGCGAAAGGGGAATTTGGCGGCTGGGTTTTTCAAGATAGCGATCTGTACAAATGGCTGGAGGCTGTTGCCTACTCGCTGCATCGCCACCCCGATCCTGAGCTGGAGCAAACGGCTGATGAAGCCATTGATCTGATCGGCAAAGCCCAGCAAACCAACGGCTATTTGAATACCTATTTTACGATTAAAGAGCCTGGAAAACAGTGGACGAATCTTTACGAGGCCCATGAGCTTTATTGTGCAGGCCATTTGATTGAAGCAGCAGTTGCTTATTACGAAGCGACAGGAAAGCGTAAATTGCTCGACCTCTCTTGCCGTTTCGCTGACCTGATTGCAAGCTTGTTTGGAACTGAACCGGGCCAGATCCGGGCTTACTGCGGGCATCAGGAAATTGAATTGGCCTTGGTCAAGCTGTACGGAGTTACGGGGGAGGAGCGTTATTTGAACCTTAGCCGCTACTTCATTGATGAGCGTGGAAACGAGCCAAACTATTTTGTAGAGGAATGGAAACGCGGCGGCAGGACGAACATTTGGTCACAAGGCATGCCTAATTTGGAAGTATACCAATCCCATCTTCCTGTACGTGAGCAAACGGTCGCTGTCGGCCACTCCGTTCGAGCCGTCTACATGTACACGGCGATGGCTGACCTCGCCCGTTTGACGGAAGACGCGGGGCTGCGCGAAGCTTGCGAGCGCCTTTGGTCCAATACGACAGGCAAGCAAATGTACATTACTGGAGGCATTGGTTCAACGCATCACGGAGAAGCCTTCACGTTTGACTACGATCTTCCTAACGATACGGTTTATGCAGAAACCTGTGCCTCTATCGGTTTGATTTTCTGGGCACGGCGCATGCTGCAGCTTGAAGCAAGGAGCGAATATGCGGATGTGATGGAGAGAGCGCTGTACAACAATGTGCTGGGCAGCATGTCCAACGACGGCAAGCATTTTTTCTATGTCAACCCGCTAGAGGTATGGCCAGAAGCAAGCTGCAAAAGTCCAGACCGGCAGCACGTAAAGCCAGTTCGGCAAAAATGGTTCGGCTGCTCCTGCTGTCCGCCTAACGTCGCACGGCTGCTATCTTCACTAAACGATTATATTTACGACGTGTCTGAGGATGGCAGAACGGTGTACACTCATTTGTTTATTGGAAGCAAAGCTTCCTTTGAGCTTGGCGGCGTCAACGTAACGCTGCATCAACGCTCTGAGCTTCCTTGGAGCGGACATGTTGAATGGTCGGTTTCCCTTCCGGAGGGCACTGCAAGTGCTGCTTTTGAAATGGCCTTACGCATACCTGATTGGTTCCAGCACGAGCAGCCAGCGTTGAAGGTGAATGGCGAAACGCAGCTTTATCGTGTTGAAAATGGCTATGCGAAAGTAGCGCGAAATTGGTCAGATGGCGATACATTGGAGTGGCTGCTTCCGATGGAGGCGAAGTTCATTGCAGCCCACCCGTCTATTCGGGCTGATGCTGGCAAAGTGGCTATTCAGCGCGGGCCGCTCGTTTATTGCTTGGAGGAAGCGGACAATGGAGCTCCGATTGCCTCGCTCTCATTGGCGGAGGAGCCAAATTTGACGGAGTATACCGCTCCAAATCTTCTTGGCGGCTGCGTTATTGTAGAAGGAGACGGAGTAGTGACAGACTCTGCTTCGTGGTCAGATGGCAAGCCCTACCGTCCTTTTACGAAGCAGAAGACAGCTGTGCGCTTCAAGTCCATCCCTTATTATTTATGGGGCAATCGCCAGCCTGGCGAAATGAGCGTCTGGCTGCGGAGCTGAAAGATGTGAGTGTCTAAGACTGCGGGATTGATGCAACGGATGGCATAGATACAGCTTGCGGCAGAAATACAAGGTAGCGAAGGACAGGAGAACGTATCCTGTTCTTTTTTTGTATTCGGGTCGGATAAAGTGGAATTTGAAAATTTAAACATTGACTTTCGGTAAAATGGTAGCTAATATAGCTATTGTGTCTAATTATGATAATCATTATCAATATAATGATAAATATTATCACATTGGAACAGCTTTGATTTTTGAAAAAATAGGGGGATATATAAAATGAACAAAAGGCTAATGGGTTTAATTATGGTCATCATGGTTATGCTGGTCGCGGCAGGCTGTGGATCTAACACAACGAATAATTCAGCAGCAGAAGGAACGGCAACTGACAATTCAGCTGCTGCAAATACAAATGGGGAGTCCGCTGCGGCTGGTCCTATTGTACTTAAGGATGCTAAAGGCGAGGTTAAGCTGGATAAGCCCGCGCAAAAGGTTGTCGTACTAGAGTGGACGTTTACGGAAGACGTGATTGCGCTTGGCATGCAGCCAGTGGGGAATACCGATAACGCACAATATAAGCAGTATGTGACATCAGAGGCGCCACTGGATGCAAACGTGACGGATGTTGGTTTGCGTGAAGAGCCGAATCTGGAGACGATTGCGGCTTTGAAGCCGGATTTGATTATTGCGAATACGGATAGCCACGAAGCGATCTATGATCAATTGAAAGGCATTGCGCCAACGTTGATTTTTAGTCTGTACCCGCTTGAAGGGGAAACCAATCAATATGATCAGATGGAAGAAGTGTTCAAAACGATTGCAGCTGCTGTTGGCAAAACAGAGGAAGGCACGAAGGTTCTAGCTGACCTGGATGCGCATTATGCGGATGCAAAGGCGAAGCTGGAGGCGGCAGGCAAGGGCGGCTTCAACTATGTACTGACACAAGCGTACAGCTACCAAAATGCAGCAACGTTGCGTCTTTTTACTGATAACTCTCTTGCCGTACAAACGTTGAATCGGATTGGCCTGAAAAACGATTGGAAATCGGAAAATTTTGAGGTTTATGGATTTAGCACTTCGACGGTTGAAGCGCTGCCTGCGGTTCAAGACACCAATCTAATCTACATCGTCCAAAAGGATGATGATATTTTTTCGAAAGAACTAAAGGATAACTCTGTTTGGAACGGTCTTACCTTCGTTAAGGAAAAACGTTTCTTCGGATTAGATAGCGCGACCTGGGTGTTCGGCGGTCCAATCTCCTCTAAAGTGATCGTTGATGAAGTTGTAAATACATTAACGAAATGAGTGGCACGATGAACGAAAATGTTAACAACGAAGCCTCAATCGGAATGGCCTGGCGGGTAATTGGAATATTTGGGGGCGGCATTGCCGCCCTTTTCGTATTATCGATTTTAAGTCTTTGCTTCGGGGAGGCCAAAATCCCGGCAGCTACCGTATTAGATGGGTTGCTCGGCCGCCAAGATATAATGGAGCATAATCTGCTCTGGGATATCCGTATGCCGCGCACGGTTATTGGTATTTTGGCTGGTGCTGCGCTCGCTGCGGCTGGTGCTTTACTGCAAACGATAACGAAAAATCCGCTCGCTGCCTCCGATACATTAGGTATCAATGCCGGGGCTTATTTTATGGTTGTCCTTGGCGTGGTAGCTTTTCCTGCTCTGCAGCAGCAGTTCCCATTTTTGCTGGCGGCGGCGGGGGGATTGCTGGCGGCGTTAATTGCCTATTTCCTGAGCGGCGGCCGGAAGGCCACACCTATCAGACTTGCCTTATCAGGCATGATCGTATCTATGGTGCTTGGGGCGTTTACAACGGCCATTCAAATTTTTAAGCAAACGGAAACGCAAAATTTATTTTTATGGGGCTCAGGCTCCTTGATTCAGCTGAACTGGAGCGGCGTCTTGTATGCATGGCCTTTCGTCATTGCCCTGCTTGGGATCGCGATGCTCGCAGGAAGGCAATTTGATGCCTTGGAGCTCGACGAATCTACTGCTCGCTCGCTTGGGCAGCGTGTAGGATTAACACGGGCAATGGGGCTTGGCCTCTCGGTACTGCTGGCTGCCATTGTAGTCAGTGTAGTTGGTCCGATTGGCTTCGTTGGTTTGGTCGCTCCCCATCTTGTCCGGCTTAGCGGTATTCGCAAGCATCGCCTGCTCATTCCCGCCAGCGCATTGTGGGGAGCGCTGCTCATTACGGCGGCGGATTTGCTTGCTCGTATGGTACGGAGCAATTTAGGGGAAATGCCGGTTGGCGCGGTCATGGCGATTATTGGAGCGCCTTGGCTCATTTGGCTCGTACTCACCAAGATGAAAAATATATCCGGAGCAGGCTCTGGGCAGTCATCTATGAACATCGGCGGGGTAGCGCTGCGTATGCGCTTCGCTCCGACTGTGATATCCATGACAGCGCTGCTCATCGTTATCATCCTTGTAAGCTTGTCGCTTGGGGGAACGAGAATACCGATTGCCGATTTGCTGGGCAGCCTTGTCGGTGGAGGAGACTCATCGTATTCTGTGCTGCTGAATTTAAGGCTCCCGCGTACACTTGTTGCGGCTGGAGGCGGTATTGCGCTTGCAATTAGCGGCGTCTTAATTCAAAGCGCCGTCCGAAATCCGTTGGCCGACGCCTCAATTATTGGCGTAACGTCGGGAGCGGGGTTTGGCGCGCTAATCGTATTGGTTGCACTGCCGAATTTAACAATCTTCGCCCTTCCGTTTGCTGCAATTGCAGGTGGGATTCTTGCCGCGGCCTTTGTATTTTTGTTAGCATGGCGCAAATCCTTAAATTCGTCTGTTCTTATTTTGCTTGGCATCGCAGTATCGGCAATCGGCGCTGCGGGCATACAGGCGATGATCGTCAAGGCGAGCCTGTGGAACAGTACAGCGCTAATATGGTTAACGGGCACGACCTATGGGCGAGGCTGGAACCAATTTTATAGCATTATGCTGTTTCTGGTTATCCTTTTACCGGTTGCCTACTATTTGGGACGGAAATTTGATTTGCTGGCGTTTGGCGACGAAAGTTCGGTAGGCCTTGGCCTGCCGGTTCGAGGAACGCGGCTCTGGGCGATGATTATCGGCGTTTTGCTGGCAGCGGGAGCTGTTGCGAGCGTAGGTACGATAGGTTTTCTCGGACTTATGGCGCCGCATGTCGTGCGCATGATGATTGGGCATCACACGAGACGCTCCATTATTTTGTCAGGCCTGCTCGGCGGCTTGCTGCTCGTCATTGCTGATACGCTCGGAAGAACGATCATGGCGCCGAAAGAAATTCCGTCAGGCCTAATTATTATGCTGATTGGCAGTCCGTATTTCCTGTTCCTCATGTATCGCTCGCTGGTTAGGAAATTTTAGAAAGTTTCAGGAGCTTTCAGGAGGTTTGACGGACACAGCAGCCGCTATTTCGGCAAAAACACGGATATGGCACAGGCTGCGGACTCAGGGGCAGCTAATGCACGGCCATAAGCCATTTTGACGGGATATTGAGGGCAATAACGGATTTCCTGTCCGCTTATGGCCTGAAATCGAATCAAAAGCCCAAATAGCGGAACCTCAGTCCTTCAACATTTAAAGGTATCAAAGTTAGTTGCATGAAACAGTTCGATTATGGTTAGATATTACCATGATTGGCCTGTTTTTTGCTTTTTTATCCGTTTTTTCAAATATAGACGAGTGGAGCGTTAGAGCAAGGAGTGAAGATAGAGTGGAAGTCATGAACGACACGATAAACATCGACGAGCAGCTTTTTTGGTTCACGCATAGCGCCATTAAAGTGATGGACGTTCGGCATATAAAAATGAAGCTAGGGGAAGCGCTTAGCGCCTATCGGCTTCCGGCCAATGCGTTTTTGTTTGCATTGCGAGGCAGTGCGGCGGTCGCATTGGACAACCGGGAGTATGCATTCAAAAAATTTCAAATGCTGCATGGCGGAAAAGGCTTTTATTTGGATATTCGCTCGACGGAGGAGCTTTTTGAATATTATCTCATCCTCTACAAAGCGGTTCAGCCGCTTCTGAATATGCCGGAGAAACAGCGGCTGCTGGAGAAAAATCCTTTTCGCATGCAATATGGCGTTACGCCTGCTTTTCCAATATCTCTTTATGAGAAGCTGAAGCAGCTGGACGAGGAATTTCACAAGGGCGGCAAGCTTGCCGAGCTGCATGTGAAAACATTGTTTTATGATTTTATATATGAATGGATGCGGCAGCTCAGTGAGCAGGAGGTTCCCGTTATAAAAGCAGATCTGGTCGCCCAGGCGGTCAGGTTCATCCATGAGCATTATGCCGAAGCCATTACACTGGAGCGGCTGGCGAAGGTGCTGGAGTGCACGCCAAGGCATTTAACACGCCTGTTCAAAAATCAAATCCAGCATAGTCCGATTGATTATCTCATCCAACTTCGTATCGAGAAGGCGAAGGAGCTGCTGACGAGCACGGAGGGGACTTTACAGGAAATCGCTGCCGGTGTCGGCTATCCGGACGTCTATTTTTTCAGTCGTATTTTTAAAAAGCACACGGGCATTTCGCCGATCCATTATAAAACGGAAGCGAGCGCTCCGCGAAAACGCCCTTATAATCCATTATTAATGTCCCGATACCCTATTGTGTCGAGAAGACGCAGCGGGCATACTGTTATTGGTGATAATCATTATCAAAACAGTAGTGAAGGGGTATTAAAAATGAACAGAGGTTCGAAACAATCCATTGCCATTATGATGCTGCTTGCGATGACTTTATTGGTCAGTGCATGCGCAAGTTCGGCAAATTCTCCAGCGACAAATGGCACTGCACCAGCCGCAAGCAGCAATGCAGCAGAACAGACAGCGAGTGAGCGGATACTGAAGGACGGTTTGGGCAATGAAGTTAAGGTTCCAGCTAATCCTAAACGGGTTATAGCCTCTTATTTGGAAGATCATTTGGTGGCGCTAGGCGTCATTCCGGTTGCTCAGTGGTCGGTCAGTGATGGGAAGGTGCAAAATTATTTGCAGAAGGAGCTGGCTAATATCCCTGCTATTCCATCCGAGCTTCCCTATGAAGTCGTGATGAGCTACCAGCCGGATCTCATTATTATCGACAATGCGGAAATGGTGATGGGGGACAAGTACGCACAATATGCTAAAATTGCCCCAACCTATACGGTAGGCAGCGATGTCAACAATGATTGGCGGCAGGAGCTGCTGACGGTAGGCGAAGTGCTGAATAAGAGCGAGGAAGCGAAGCAGGTGCTGGCTGATTATGAAGCGAAAGCAGCAGATGCCAAGGAAAAGCTGCATCAGGCGATCGGAGATAAGTCAGCTGCTGTTCTCTGGGTTACGGCTAAAAATGTGTACGTCGTCAACCAAAACTTATCCAGCGGCGATTTGCTTTATCGGGATCTGGAGTTGACCGTTCCGAATGTTGTTGCGGAAATATCGTCGACAGCGAAGGCGAATTGGAGTGCGATTTCCAAGGAGAAGCTGGCCGAGCTGGACGCCGATTACCTGTTCATTGTGAATAGCAGGGAAGCGACGAAAGAGGAAATTTTGAGCGATCCAATCTGGCAGGGCATTCCTGCGGTTAAAAATAACAATGTCTACGCGTATGACAACAATGCCAGCTGGCTGTATACGGGAACGATTGCGAACTCGCAGATGATTGATGATGTGCTTGAGAGTATTGTGAAATAAATAAATCATTATAACCCGTAAAGTGGATGCTCTAACAACCTCCACTTTACGGGTTGTTTTCTTGTAATGCTTAAATAAGTGCAGAAAATAGTGATTTTATTGCCATATCAAATTCCCCGCCCGTATTGTAGAATGATGCACATAAGCGGTGCATGATACGAAAGGAGACGACAGATGAAGAGCTTCCAGCTGAGCAAGCTGTATATACCATTTACGTATAAAATGATGATTCCCTATATGGCGCTTGTACTGCTGACGGATGTGCTGGTCGGCTATATATCGTATACGATGCTCATCCAATCGCGAACGGAGATGGCGGAGACGAATATTCGCACCGCGCTGGAGCAGACGCGCAATAATATTGAATACCAAATGGATGAAATTGAGCGCATATCGAGCACGCTTTTCAGCAGCTTAACTTTTCAGAATGCGCTGCAAAACACGGGAGAGCCGCTGGAAATGATGCTGAAAATGAAGGATGACATCATACCGCAGATGAGAGCGCCGCTCCAACTGTATGGCAACAATATCAGGCTTGCCGTCTACACGGTAGACGAGAAATTGTACGAGGTGCCGGGCGATGATATGGACAAGCCGATTCAGCGCAGAGACTATTATGTGCTCTCGGTGCGTCAGATCGAGCATACAGACTGGTTCAAGTCACTTCAAGCATCCAATCAGGATAATCTTTGGATACAGCTGGGTTCCGACCGCAAGCTGGAAAACGTTTCGCATTTTCGCAAGCTGGTGTCCTCCAGCGGGATGGCTCCCATTATCGGCTATGTGCGCGTGACGGCCCGCTTCGATGAGCTGCTTGGCAACTTCGATACGTTCCCGATCGATCAAGGCATCAGCTTGCGGCTGCTAAACACTCAATCAGGCGAGGTCATGTATACGCGCGGCATAACAAGCGATCATTCTGATTCGGCCTCCTACCTGAGTGTGAAAGAGGACATACCCGGAACGCCATTCGTCATTGAAACGATAGTGCCGCATGCTTATTTAAACAAGGACGCCAGCCGCATGCAAAAGGTTATTTTCGCCGTGTGCTTGATCAGCTTTCTGGTCATGGTGTTTATTGGCTACATCGTCGCCCGGCTTTCCGGCAAGAAGATGAAGCGAATCGTCACCTTGGTCCGCTCTTTCCAAGAGGGGAACTTTCATAAGCGGATCGGTTTTACCGGCAATGACGAGTTTGTCCACATCGCCAATTCCTTTAATCAGATGGCGACCAGCATTCAAGAGCTGATTAAAAACGTTTACGTGCAGGGCATTCAGAAAAAACAGGCGGAGCTGGACGTGCTGCAAGCGCAGATCAGCCCTCATTTTTTGTATAATACGCTCTCGACGATTGGCAGCTTGGCTAATTTGGGCGAGACGGACAAGGTGACCGCGATGGTTCAGGGGCTTTCGAAGTTTTACCGTTTAACGCTGAATGGCGGCAATGTGTACATTACGCTGGAGAAGGAGCTTGAGCAGGTAAAGACGTATTTGGACATTCAGCGGGTCAAATATGCGGACACGTTCGAGGTTTATTACGATGTTGAGCCGGATATTTTGCAAACGCCGATTATTAAGCTTATTTTACAGCCATTTGTCGAAAATATATTTAAGCATGCCTGGTTTGGCAAAACGATAGCGATTCGCATAACGGGCAGGCGGCTGGGCGACCGCATTGAGCTGAAAATTATTGATACTGGCATAGGAATGCGGCCGGATACGCTGAGGAAAATGCTCTCGAATACGCCTTTGCCTTTGCCAGCTCTTGCCGACCAAACGGATAGCGTGGAAAATGGCCAATCGGATAAATATGGGCTGAAAAACGTCGAAGAGCGGATCAAGCTGCGCTACGGCACAGATTTTGGGATTCGAATTGGCAGCCATTATGGTGCAGGCACAACGGTGCAAATTATTCTTCCAGTGGAAAATGCCGAGATTCGGGAGGATGCGGAAGGGATTTGATCCATAAGCAGCTAAGAGGGGAGAGTGCGGGGATGGACATTAGTTTATTATTGGTGGATGATGAGGCGATCGACTTGGAATGGCTTCGCCGAAGGGTAGTCGGCAACGAGCGCCTGCATTTGCAGGATGTGTCCGTGGCCACTAGCGGGTTTGAGGCGCTGGAAATGATGGAGCAGAAGCGCATCGATCTGATTCTCTCGGATATTCGCATGCCGATTATGTCGGGGATGGAATTTGCGCGCAGGGCGAAGGCGATTAACCCGCAGGCCCATCTTGTTTTTATAAGCGGACATCAGGATTTCAGCTATGCGAAGGAAGCGATCCAACTGAACGCCTCCGGATATTTGCTTAAGCCGGTTGATGATAACGAGCTTCATGATATGCTGCTGGAGCTGTGCAACAAAATCGAGCAGGAGCGGATGCAAAACCAATCGCTGACCGAGACTCTGACGCTTGTGCATCAGGAGCTGCTGCTGCGCTGGTTTAACGAGCCGACATCGGGGCGGGTAGAGCAGCATCTCCACAGCTTCCTCATGCCTCTGCTGCAGGGCGGAGCAGCCGTTGCCATTATTGAAATCGACGATTTGGAGTGGAAGCTGGGTAAAATGGCAGCTGACGAGCGCCGTTCCTTAACAGCGGAAATGGCGTTGTTCATTCGGACCTTTGTAGATCGGCATCAAGTTGGAACCGTGCTGACCAGCTATGACTATCATTTTGTGCTGCTGGCGACGGTGCAGGAGGCGGAATGCAAAGCTCTGCTTGAAAAGCTGGTGCAAGCATTTAATGAAGCTTTTCCGTATTCGATTACGATTGGCGCTGGCATGCATACAACGGTTATCGCCAAGCTGCATGATGCCTATCAGCAGGCACAGGCAGCGCTCAGCATCAAATGGATTGTCGGGAAAAACAGGCTTATTCACGATGCAGCGGCTTGGTCGCCGAAAGAAGCGATGGCCTACAGCCTCGAAGAGACGGTAGACCGTATGCTGCGCGCGATGCTGGAATATGATCTGACGACGGTTGATGATTGCTTGCGGGAGCTGTTCAGCGGCGACCAGCCGTTAACCGGGAAAAACGACATCTACGACCTCATCATTCGCATTACGTCCAAGCTGCATGCGGATCTCCAGCAAATGAACGAGCATTTATATGAAATTTTAAAATGGGACTCCCATCAGCCGTTTGTTTTGTTCCAATTTGAGACGGTGCATGACATTCTCTCCTGGCTGAGAAGGCGGTTTTTCGAGCTGTCCGAGCTGCTGTATTTGAAGAAGCAGCGGCAGAAGCGGAAGCTGATTGAAGAAATTGCGCTATATGTTGAGCAGCGGCTCGATCAGAAAATTACGCTCAATGAGGTAGCGGCCCACTTTGACTTTACGCCAAACTACTTGGGCCAGCTGTTCAAAGCCGAGACGAATACGCTGTTCAGTGATTTTTTAAGCGAGCTGCGTATGAAGCATGTGTGCAAGCTGCTGGAGGACCCGACCAAGAAGATATATGAAATTGCCGAGCTGGCCGGCTATAAAAATATTATTTATTTTAATCGTCAATTCAAGCAGCAGATTGGCATGTCGCCGGGGGAATATCGGAAAAAACATAACATTTAATCGTTTTTCTGAGTTTATCTCATGGTAACAGCCCGGGGTCCTGTGGATTCCGGGTTATTTTTTAACCGCCATTTTATGCAATCGTTGAATTAGTATAAGTTTTAGTTGTTCCCCTTAATTATGCGGACGCCCTGCTTTTCTTATAATGAAAGCAGACAAGAGAAGAGAGGGGAGCACAGATGAAGCGACACGGATTTATACAGGATGTCATCAAATATCGGGCTATTTTGCTCATGCTGCTGCCAGCCGTTTTGTTTTTTCTACTGTTTGCTTATATACCGATGGCGGGCATTATTATTGCTTTCAAGCATTATGATTATGCCGGCGGGATCTTTGGCAGCGCGTGGAACGGGCTGGACAACTTTCGGTTTTTCTTTGAATCGGGGGATGCGTGGCGCATAACCAGAAACACGGCGCTCTATAATATCGCTTTTATTGTGGTCAACAATGTGCTGCAAATTTTTACGGCGATATTGCTGTTCGAGGTTGGGGGCAAATGGTTCCGCAAAATCGCTCAGTCAATTTTGTTCCTGCCTTACTTTATTTCTTGGGTTGTCGTGGGCGCGATTGCCTACAACCTGCTCAGCTTTGACATCGGAACGGTTAATTCCCTGCTGAGAAATATTGGGATGGAGCCGATTGATATTTATAATACGCCTGCCTATTGGCCGGTTATTCTCGTACTGGTCGCGGCGTGGAAAACGCTCGGTTACGGTACGATCATGTATTTGGCGGCGATCACGAGCATTGATACCGAAATGTATGAGGCCGCGGAAATCGATGGCGCGAATATTTTTCAGCGTATCTTCAAGGTAACGATTCCTAATTTATATCCAACCGTCATTATATTGGTACTGCTGGCAGTCGGTAATATTTTCAAAGGTGATTTTGGAATGTTTTACAATATGGTCGGCAATAATGGTGTGTTGTTCTCGTCTACTGATGTTATTGATACGTTCGTATTCAGATCGCTCATCACTTCGAATGACATTGGCATGTCAGCCGCTGCGGGTGTTTACCAATCCGTTCTCGGATTCACCACCATTATGCTGTTTAACTATGCCGTTCGCAAGTATGACAAAGATCGCGCCTTATTCTAGTGGGAGGTCATGAAAATGAGTGTATCTGATGCTAATATCGGCAATAAAGCCGTCAAGTCTGTGAAGAGCGGTCAGCTCGACCGCCAACTTCTTGCCATTATCGGCTATACTTCCTTAACCGTACTGTCGGTTCTGTGCATATTGCCTTTTATTCTGATCGTATCCTCTTCGTTTACGGAGGAAAGCACGATTGTGCGTGAGGGTTATCAATTTTTCCCAACGGCCTTCTCTGTGGAGCCTTATAAAATCCTGTTCAAATATCCCGAACAAATGATTCGGGCGTATGGGGTAACCATCTCCGTTACCGTTATCGGTACAGCGATCGGCCTATTCCTGACCGCTATGACCGCCTATTGCCTATCACGCAAAGATTTCAAATGGCGCAATTTTTTCTCCTTCTTCTTTTTCTTTACGACGCTGTTCAGCGGCGGGCTTGTGCCTTGGTACCTGCTCATCGTCAACTATCTCCATATGAAGGATACGGCGCTGGCGCTGATTGTGCCGCTGCTGCTGAACGTGTTTTATATTATCGTTATGAAATCGTTTATGAGCAACATTCCAGAAGCGATTGTTGAATCGGCCAAAATCGATGGCGCAGGCGATTTCCTCATTTTCATGAAACTTATTCTTCCGCTGTCCAAGCCTGCTCTCGCAACGATCGGTCTCTTCCTTGCCCTCGGCTATTGGAATGATTGGTATAACGCCCTGCTGTTCGTTGCCGACGACAAGCTGATGCCGCTGCAATATTACTTGTACAAAATGTTGGGCAACATGGATGGTATGCGCAAGGCGATGATGGGCTCAGGCGCTGTTGTGACGACAAGCCTGCCGACAGAGGGTCTTAAGATGGCAATGACGGTTGTAGCCAGCGGTCCGATCCTGCTTGCCTATCCCTTCATCCAGAAGTACTTTGTAAAAGGCTTGACGATTGGCGCAGTGAAAGGATAATCCCAAGGGAACTTGGTTTATCAAGATAGATGGGCATATCAACAGTTACATTTAAGGGGGAAATTCAATATGCAAAAGAAGAAAAAAGTCGTTATACCGGCGGTAGCCTTAACTTTAGCCATGGTTCTTGGTGCATGCGGCAACGGTGGCAATACAGGAACAGAAGCGAGCACAGCGCCAGCATCAGGTACTAATTCTTCCGCAACGCAGTCGCCTACAAAGGACGGCTTAGATATTTCCAAAGAGGTCAAGCTGAAAATGGTGTTTGTCGGCCCGAAGCCGGTTGATTATGATGCCGTATTCGCAGAAATTAATAAAAAGCTCAAGGAAAAAATCAATGCGACCGTCGATGCCGAGTTTTTGGATTGGTCCGATTGGGCGCAAAAATATCCGCTGAAGCTGGCGGCGAATGAAGATTTTGACCTTATCTATTCTGCGAACTGGGCGGGCTATAACGATCAGGCACTCAAAGGCGGTTTTCTGGAGCTGACCGACGATATGCTGTCCAAATATATGCCAGAAACGTGGAAAGCGATGGACAAGGTTGGCTGGGATCAGGCGAAAGTAAACGGCAAGCTGTACATGGTTCCGCAAAACAGAGGCGAATCGGTAGAGAAGCTGATTTTGTACCGGGAGGACCTGCGTAAAAAATACAACCTTCCTGCTATCGACAGCCCGGAAGCCTATGCTAACTATTTGAAAGCGGTCGCTCAAAATGAGAAAGGCGTTACGCCATTCACACCGGAAACCGGCGACTGGAAGCTGCATAATTTAGACCGCATCCTGCTCAAGCAGCAAAATGACTGGAACATGCTCGATTTCGACCTGCCGATCGGCTTTAAGCTGACGGATGAAGCGGGCAAAGTGTTTAACGTCTATGAAACACAGGAATTCAAGGATTTGCTGTATTATTACAAAGATCTTGCCGACAATAATGCCTGGTCGAAAAACGTATTGAATAATAAAAATGATCATCAGCAGGATTTCAAGGAAGGCAAAACAGCGTCCATTACGCATAATATGGGAACGCTCGGCTCACTCATGGCATTGATGCGCATGGAAAAATCGCCTTATGAGCTTGCGCTTGCCGACATTACGCCGAATACGAAGAAATCGAATGCCGTATCGACGCAAAACGGCGTTTCTATCCATGCAACGTCCAAAAATCCGGAGCGTTCGCTGATGTTCGTCGACTTGATGCAAAATGACAGAGAGCTTCATGACTTGGTGCAATACGGTATCCCAGGCGTACATTTCACAGCAGTTGGCGACGATAAATACGATACGACCGATAAAAGCGTGAACTTCACAGGCTTCTCCAGCTGGGGCTTCAATTCGCCGCTTAACCGTGACAACGCATCCTTCCCAGAGGAAGCAACTGCGCTTACGAACGATTGGGAAGGAAAGGTTTACCACTATCCGCTCGAAACGTTCGTCTTTGACAACAGCAAGGTGAAGACGGAAGTCGCTAACGTCGGCAATGTGATGCTCCGCTTTGCGATTCCGCTGGAATACGGCGCGATCAAGGATGTAGATAAAGGCCTCGAGGATTTGAACAAGCAGGTGAAAGCGGCCGGCATTGATAAAATTATTGCAGAAGTGCAAAGCCAAATCGATGCTTTTCTAGCAGCCAAAAAATAATAGCAGCTCATGCAATAAGCTGCCCGCAGGCAGGACATCTGGCAACAGATGCTCCAGCTGCGGGTTTTTGCTTTTTCAGCAGAGCAATTTGAATAGGATGGGCTAAACCAATTGCGTATCGTTATTGATGGAAATGAGCACAATGGCTGTATCCTCGCCAATATTTTTCGCATAGTGGGGCATGCAGGCTTTCCAGCTAAAGGAATCGCCTGCGTAGATGGTCGCCGATTCGTCTCCCTGCTCTACATAGATCGTGCCGGAGAGGAGGAAGTGGATTTCCTCGCCCGCATGGGCGTGCGCCTCTGCCGTCGATGCGCCGGGCTCAAGCTCGACGAGCATCATTTTGACAGAGCCGCGCTCGCTGAGCTGCTCTACCTTCATCTTTCCGCCGCCATACAAGGTGTGCCGACGCTCATCCTTGCGCAATATCTGCATTCGCTCGTCCTTCTTGAGCAGCAGGAAGGCGAGCGGAACGTTCAGCGCACCCGCAATGTGATCCAGCGTAGAAATAGATGGCGATGTTTTATTATTTTCGACTTGGCTCAGGAAGCCTTGCGATAGTCCAGTAGCCTCCGCAATCTGCTGGATGGAGAGCTGCTTCTTCTTGCGAATTGTGCGAATTGTATTGCCAATATCCATGAGTACCTCCTGAAACCTAGTTTGCCTCTTAACCGATGTCGTTAGGCTGTGATGGCTTTGTAGGCTGATTTGTGAATGTGGCATTAAGCTTCATCCATAGTAGCAAATGTTTTATTGACTTGCCACCATGAGCATGATAATATTTCTCATATAAAACATATATTCTTATAACAAATATATCAGATAAAGAGGCGATGGACAATGACTATTTCCATTCATCCGGCTGCACATATTGGATATGTGAAGCTTAAAGTAAGTAATATGGAGCGCTCGCTCCTTTTTTATAAAGCGGTTGTTGGTTTTAAGGAGCTTTCACGCAGCGGAAACGAAGTGCAGCTGACGGCTGATGGCAAGCGTCCGCTGCTCATACTGCAGGAGCAGCAGGGTGCGGTTGTTTTGCCGGAGCGTGCAGCTGCGGGACTGTATCATTTTGCAATTTTATTGCCGAGCCGCGAAGCGCTAGGGCTTGCTTTGCGGAATTTGGCAAACCATAATGTAGCCGTCGGACAGGGCGACCATTTGGTTAGCGAAGCTTTATATTTCAATGATCCAGACAACAATGGCATTGAGATTTACCGCGATCGCCCGCGTGAGCAATGGGAGAAGCTGGAGGGCGGCGGCTATAAGATGGCGACTGATCCCGTTGACATTAAAGGGCTTCTGGATGCTTCTGAAGGCAAAGTATGGAACGGACTGCCCGAGGACACGGTCATCGGGCATGTGCATTTGCATGTAAGCCATCTGCCGCAAGCCCAGCAGTTTTATTGCGACACATTAGGCTTTGATATTATTTTCAATATGGGCGGCTCCGCATTGTTCATTTCGGCGGGCGGTTATCATCATCATCTAGGCCTGAATACATGGGCAGGCGTCGGTGTTCCGGCGGCTCCAGCGAATGCAGCAGGTCTGGACTACTACACGGTTGTGCTTCCTGATCAAGCAGCGATGGACGAAGTGCTGGCCAGACTGGGGCAAAAGCAAATACAATTCCGCAAGCAGGCAGATGGCTGGATGGTCACAGATCCTTCTGGCATATCCAGTTTGCTGACGATTGGTGGGTAAGTGGAGATGGAGAAGCAAACGGATGGTCAACCGGAACAGGCCGCTATTGAAATTGGCATTTATACACTAGGCGATATATTGCCTGATCCTCATACATCGGACACGATAAGTGCGAAGCAGCGGATTCAGGACATTATTGCTGCGGCAAAGCTGGCGGATGAGGGAGGCCTCGACATTTTCGGCTTGGGCGAGCATCATCGCCATGATTTTGTCGTTTCGGCAACGCCGGTTATGCTGGCAGCTATTGCCCGGGAAACGAAGCGCATCAGGCTGACGAGTGCGACTACCGTGCTAAGTACGGTTGATCCGGTGCGCTTGTTTGAGGATTATGCGACGCTTGATTTATTATCTGATGGACGCGCGGAAATTATTGCAGGACGCGGAGCTTTCGTCGAATCGTTCCCGCTGTTTGGCTATGAATTGAGCGATTATGATGAGCTGTTTAGCGAAAATCTGGAGCTGTTCGGCGAGCTAAGCCGCCAGGATACGGTAACCTGGAATGGCAAGCATCGCCCTGCCCTTCGGGCCGCTGCGATTGCCCCGCGTCCAATTCAGCCGCAAATTCCGGTATGGGTTGGCGTTGGCGGATCGCCGCAGAGCGCCGTGCGCGCAGGGGAGTTTGGCCTCGGCATGATCATGGCGATTCTTGGCGGTTCGCCGGACAGGTTCAAGCCGCTCGTCGATCTTTATCGCGAAACGGGAATCGCGTCGGGCTTTGATGCAGCGAGCTTGAAGGTTGGCGTCACTGGCCACAGTTATATCGCGAAGGATAGCCAGCAGGCGCGTGCGGAATATTTCCCCTATTACACGAATTATTGGTCGCATATGAACCGCCAGCGC
Organism: Paenibacillus sp. JT22N15; assembly: GCF_059383755.1. Taxonomy (NCBI): domain Bacteria; kingdom Bacillati; phylum Bacillota; class Bacilli; order Caryophanales; family Paenibacillaceae; genus Paenibacillus; species Paenibacillus sp. JT22N15. The sequence goes on from NZ_JBXENV010000006.1 coordinate 404,669, forward strand.
GGCAGCGATTTCCGGATTACGAAGGAGGAATTCGCCGATATGACGGCGCCGGATCAGGCCTTGTTCGTCGGCAGCCCTGAGGAAATAGCTGAGAAGATTATTTGCCAGCATGAGCTGTTCGGGCATCAGCGTTTTATTGCCCAGCTCGATATTGGCGGCATTCCTTATGCCAAAGTTGCCGAAAGCATCGAGCTTTTAGCCGGGAAGGTCGCACCTATGGTGCGTGCAGCGACAAAAACGAAATCATAGTTTGAACCGCATCCGTGCTGATTTTGCCGAAAGCTGGCGCTTAACGGTATGCCATTCATAGATTCATAGACAATCTGGCAGACGCTGCTTTATAGCGTTTGCCAGATTTTTTTTAAATATAAGCCGATTATAAGTTTCACACTTATAATCGGCTTATATTTCTCGGAATGTAACGCGCCGCGCCGCCAAAGGACGGCGACAGCCGTTTCACCTTGTATGCTCCAAAATATTTTCAATAATCAGACGATTCTACAATTTTCTCGTAAACGATCCTTTACAATAGATTTTAGCGAACTTAGAAATACATATTTATGGATTAAAAGGAAATTTGTGATATGAGATAGAAAGGAGGATCGGCTAGCAGTTTAGTAGAGGGCAAAGAAAAATAGGAGGGATTTCATGCAGCAATGGTTTAAACGCAAAACAAGTCGGAATAAGCCATTATCTATTTTAATCGTTATGGCGCTTTTGCTCACCTTATTGTTCCCCGCGGGAGCTATGGGGGCGGAAGCAGCGCCGCAAAGCATTAAGTCTTCCATTTTGTCACAGCAGCTGAAGCTGCCAAAATCGGCCTATCAGCAAATAGATTCAGCTGGCAAGAAGGAGTCGGCAGGCTTGCTTGGCGCTCAGGGCGAGCAGCGCTTCAAGCTGGAAGCGGCGAGTGGCTCCGAAACCACGGGTTCTGCAGCAGATGGAACAACGCCATTGCTCAAAAATTATGTGCCGCATTCGGACAGTGGCCAGACGATCAGCGTCATTGTTGAGCTGGTTTCTGATCCCATTGCCGTACAGGGCGTCAAGGCACAGCAAGGGCAGGCTAAGTCTATTGCCAACTATCAGACGATTGTGAAGCAGGAGCAATCGAGCTTTGCTGCTGCTGCGAGGAAGATGAATGTGAAGCTCGGGCGCCAGTATCAGCAAATTTTCAATGGCTACGCGGTACAGGTTCCGGCCAATCAGGTGGACAAGCTGCTGGCGCTGCCTGGCGTGAAGGCAATCTACCCGAATACGGAAATCATTATAGACCCGCTGCCAAGCGTAGAGGCGAAAATGGACGAAAGTGCTCCATTTATCGGTGCCCCTACTTATTGGGACAGCGGCCTAACGGGGGAAGGCATTAAGGTTGGTGTGATCGACAGCGGCATTGACTATCTCCATCCAAGCTTGAAGGATGCTTATAAGGGCGGCTATGATTTTGTCGACAATGACAATGATCCGTACGAGACGCTTCCCGATCCGAATGATGCCGAAGTGGCAACCTCCCACGGCACACATGTGGCTGGTACCGTGGCAGGGCGCGGCGATCCGGGAAACCCGGATAGCGAAAGCGGCTGGGTAAAAGGCGTCGCATACGGTGCAGATATTTATGCTTACCGCGTACTGGGGCCAAAAGGCAGAGGTTCGACCGAAAACGTCATTGCCGCCATGGAACGATCGGTTACTGATGGTATGGATGTCATTAACCTTTCGCTGGGCGATGACTTTAATGACCAGTTCGAGGCTAGCGCCGTTGCGCTGAATAATGTGATGCTGGCGGGCGTCGTGGCAGTTGCGGCGAACGGCAATGATGGACCAGAGCCGTATACGGTTGGTGTTCCAGCTACTGCAGAGCTGGCGATTTCCGTCGGTGCATCTTCACCGCCATTATCAGTGCCAGTGCTGACAGGAGCTGGTGCAGGCCGTGTTTATGGTGCGTACATGGCCTATTCTCCCGAGCTTGGAAATTTGGAAAATAGTGCACTGGAGCTTGTATATGCCGGCTTTGGAACAGCGGCAGATTTCATTGGCAAAGATGTGACGGGGAAAGCTGCCCTCATTTCACGGGGCTCCATTACTTTTGGCGAAAAGGCGCTGAATGCCTTAAATGCCGGAGCTGCGGCTGTCATTATTTATAACAATGCGACAGGCGAATTTAGCGGAACGCTCAATGCTGGAGTCGATTATGTCCCAACGCTTAGCATCTCGCAGGAGGATGGACTTGCGCTCAAAGCGAAGGCTGACGCGGCGGCGGCTGGAGCCAGTGCTTACATGATCGACTTCAGCACAGTAGTAGAGCAGGATATGATGGGAGATTTCAGCTCGCGCGGCCCATCGCTGCCGGGTCTGGCCATTAAGCCGGATATAACGGCGCCAGGTGTAGCCATTCGTTCATCCATACCTGCGTATGGCGGCGATTATTCGGATGCTTATGAAAATAAGCAAGGCACGAGCATGGCAAGTCCGCATATTGCAGGCGCTGCGGCGCTGCTGCTTCAAAAGAAGCGGGGGCTTACTCCGTTTGAGGTAAAAGGACTGCTGATGAACAATGCGAAGAAGCTGGCAGATCGCAGCGGCGAGCGTTATTCGCATATGGATCAAGGGGCAGGACGGATTGACTTGGAGCAAATTTCCAATGCCAAAGCGATAGCGCTCGTGGAAGAAACGACGGTTGCGGTAGCAGGATCAGCCGCTACATCCTATTTGACGGGCAGCTTGTCTTTCGGGGCGCTGGCCGCCGGGAATGAGTCGGCAAAAACCATTCAAGTGAAGGATATTTCCGGAGCAGGTAGCTCGTATGCGGTATCGTCGATATGGTATGGCGAGGCAGCGGGTGAGCTGAGTGTTAGCGAAGAACAGTTTGCGGTGGCGGCAGGAGGTACTGCTTCCTTCGATGTAGCGCTGCATGTAGCTGAAGCAGCAGCAGCTGGCCGTTACGAGGGCGAGGTCGTCATTCAAGGTGCAGGACAGACGATACAGCTTCCACTCGCTGTCTATGTGGGCGACGTGGAGCTTCCGGCAAAAGTATCGGAAATTACGCTTGAACCGTTCCTCTTTTCGCCAAATGGTGATGGCGCAGCGGATACGACCGACCTTAAGTTCCGCGTAAATGCCACACTGCCGTATTTTTCACTAGATGTTTATGCGGTTTCGGGAAGCAATTTGTCCTGGAAGGGCGTCATTGTGGAAAGCGCGCAAGGCATTAGCCCGGGCAGCTACATCGTTGAAGGCTGGGACGGGGAAATATTGACGGCACTTGGCCCTCAGCAGCTTGGGGAAGGACAATATGTCGTCGTGCCTTGGGTTGGTCTTGGGAACGAAGATTATTTGCTGGACCAGCTTGCCGAATTTATCGTGGATGTGCAGGCTCCGGTTGCGGAGCTCTCTGATCCGCCGATTGCCGTTACGGGCAGTGAAGGCGTGATTAGCGGGCGAATTATTAGCGACCGCCTCATTACTTTGTTCGGCGATTATTCGGCAGTTGGCGCTGCTGCGATGGCTGAGGATGCAAAAGGCGATTTGCAGCAGTATGATGCGACGATTGCAGCAGACGGGCGTTTTGAGATTCCGGTGCCGATTGTCCAAGGAAGCAATACGTTTGATGTGTATGTGTATGATGCCGCCGATAATGGCGTCATTGAGCCAGCCTTTGTTGTCCGTTATGAGAGCACGGCTCAGCAGCCTGCCACATTAGCGGCTGTTGCTTCAAAGTCCAGCGTACGGACAGGAGAAACCTTTGACATTGATGTGAATTTTGCTCATGTTAAGGACTTATATGCGGCGCAATTCAGCTTGACGTATGACAGCTCGCTGGTGAAAGGCTCAGTGGAGCCGAGCGTTGCATTGTCGACCTACCAGCAGCAGGCGAATCCTGGCGGATCGCTTATCGTAGATGAGACGATTGTCGATCTCGGCAACGGCACTGCAAGGAGCGATTATGTCGTATCCTTGACCGGAGATCATAGCGGCTACAGTGGCTCCGGGACGCTGGCAACGTTCCATTTCTCCAGTGGCAGCACCGGAAAACGGGATTTTAAATTGTCCAATGTACGGGCATTGAACAGCGATACGCAAGAAATTTCCTACAGCAGCGTGAGTGACGTGTCTGTTACGGTGACTGCGGGTCCTACAGAGCCGGAGCATCGGATTACAGGCAGAATAACAGCGGAAGCTTTCGGCAGCGGTGTGAATTACAGCGAGACTTGGTACCAGGGTGCGGATGGCGTGCATAAAGTTGTGGTAGAGGCCATTACAGCAAGCAAAGAGGTTGCAGCTGTTGGTGAAGTGAAGGCGGATGGAAGCTATACGCTGCTTGTCCCAGCGGGGACTTATACGGTGCGCGTAGTAGCGCCAGGCCATGTGGCTTCGGCTGCTTCGGTGACGGTGGCAGGCGAGGATACGACGCTTAATGTCGGACCGCTTCTGGCGGGCGACGTGAATGGCGACGGCAAAATCGATCTGGCCGATCTCCAGCTTGTTGCCAAGCAGTTCGGCAAGTCGCGGAGCTCAAGCTGGGCAAATGCGCAAGCAAGCGCTGCGGACATTAACCGGGATAACGCGGTTGATCTGCTCGATATTTCCTTCGTTTTAGGCAACTTCAAGCTGTAAGCGGCAAGAGGTAAAAGGACAAGAAACAAGAAACAAGAGACAAGTGGCTGATCATGAAACAGTCGTGAAAAAATGGAAGGGGAGCGCGATCGGCTCCCCTCCTTATTTTCAGGATGCCACATAGGTATGGTTGAATCTGAGCATTCTCTTTTTTAATAGGCTGTTTTCTGAAATATGGTAGCTAAATAAAAAACAATTATAGTGATTTTACCCTCGCAATAGATTCTCTTAGAGAGTTATTATAGACATTAGTACAGTTTATAGAGGGAGAATTATCATGGACACTAATATTCGTTTCGTTCCAGAGGAAAACGCTTTTACGATTGACTGCAAGGATGTGATTCTAAGAGAATTCTTGGCTACTGATTTAGATCATTTTCATTCACTCACCTGGCAACCTGAAATACATGAGTATTTGCCAGGCTGGAACGTATCTAAAGAGCAACGGAAAGATTGGTTTATTAACTATGAAATTCCAGAGAACAAACAGTTTTTCAATACGGTATCGAAAGGTGAAGATATTGGTGATCTCCGTCTTCGATTAGGAATTATTTTGAAAGAGACAGGAGAATTTATCGGTTGGTGTTGTTCAGGAATGAAAGAAGAATTGCCACCGCCAAACCGAGAAATCATGTATGCAATTTCAAAAGATCATAGAGGTAAAGGTTATACACCCCAAGCCTCACAAGGAATGACTAATTATTTATTCGAGAATACGAATGTTGAGGTGCTTAGTGCTATTGCTCTATTAGACAATGTTCCGTCGAATAGAGTAATAGATAAATGTGGTTTCAACTTTCAGAGTATGATCGAGATTGATAACGAAAAATATAACTATTATAAACTTGATAAAAAAGATTGGGCAGGCAACCTAACAACTTTCAGACCACTTCCGCATAATAGTAATAACCTTTAAGAAAACCGCCTTTTAAATTATATTTGCTCACTAGGCAAGCGATGGATATGGCGTAAGAAGCTGAGGACAGGAGAGATGGGATTTGAGAGTGAGTCTGCATTCAAAATGGTTGTTATTGATGGGGGCTAGCCTGCTGGCCGCTGCATGGCTGGGGCTTGGTACGGTTGCAGCCGCGGGAGCCGAGAAGGTGGAGGCAGGCAAGCTGCCGCAAATTCGCATTGTCCCATCCGCGGACCAGGTGAAGGCTGGCGAGGAGTTCGAGGTCGCCGTATGGCTGCAAGGGTTTAAGGGGAGCTACGGTGGTGTCCAAGGCTATGAGGTACATATGAAATACGATACGGAGCGGATAGCGCCTGTAGTTGAAAAAGGGGCGGGGGCGCTGCTGCGGCCTGCAGTATTTGCAGCTGCGGCGAGCCCCATGCAGCTGCTGAACAAGCTTGATGCAGCAGCAGGTCTGATTCAGATTGCCGAGGCGACGGCCCAGCGCGGCCCGGCATTATTTTCAGGCTATGGCAAGCTGGGCAGTGTGACCTTCAAAGCGGTGAAGGATGGAGCAGCGAGCTTCAGCTTGGCGAAGTCGATTATTATTTTGCCGGATAATCCGGGGCTGAATATCCAGCATAGCGTGAATGAGCCAGTTGTCAGCATTGGCGCCGGACCCGCAAAGGAAGGTGCGGCGAAAATCGTTGGACAAGCGCCTTCGAAAGCTGCCGCCCAATTGACCGTGGAGCAGCGCCTTAAGCAATTCAAGGATTATGAAGCGGTTGCGAAGCTGAAATGGGCTTCCGCAGCTGTCGGGGAGCTGGCGCTGGAGCAGGTGATGCAAGGTACGGCCGCTGGCGATTTTGAGCCGGGACGCCTAATGACGCGGGCAGAATTCGCTAAGGCTGCTGTGCTGGCATTTGAGCTGGATATGAAGCAGCAGTCCATCCCTGCTTTTACCGATGTGGGCAAAAGCGATTGGTCATACGACTATGTGGAGACGGCTGCGGCAAGTGGCCTGCTGCAAGGGGTAGAGCGGCCGCAAGGCAGCGCTTTTCTGCCGAACCAGCCGATTACGCGGGCGGAAATTGCTGCGGTGCTGTCGCGGCAGCTTAAGGCGCTCGGCGCGGCGGAGGCCGCTGCTTCCGCAGCAGCTGCAAAGCCTGCAACGGGGGAAGCAGCTACTGCGGAAGCCTCGCCGACAAACGAGGCCAAGCCAGCAGGTGCGCCGGGAGCAGCCTCGTCCGCCGGGCATCCGTTTAGCGATATTAGCGGCCACTGGGCAGAGCAGGATATTGCGTATTTGTACGGGCAGGAGCTGCTGCAAGGGCGGACGGACAAGCTTTTTGCTCCGGGCGAGCATGCGATCCGTGCAGAAGTCAGCGTGCTGCTGCACCGCGTGATGCAGCGCTTGAATTAACAGCCACTATACGACGCAGCCATGAAAAATCCCCCTGCCACGCGGCAGGGGGATTTTGTATAACACGCGCTATACCGGAATCATAAGCAAAATAATCGAAAATAGCGAGAAGCATACGCTAATCAGGAACAGAAACGACAATACTTGCGTAGGTTTGAGGCCGGAATGCAGCAGACGGTAATGGACCTGTGTCGCATCTGCCTGATAGATCGGCTTGCCCTGAATCATGCGCTTGATTACGACGAAGATGTTATCGAAGATCGGTACGCCGAGCGCTAAAATCGGAATGAATATCGACAGCACGGTCGCCTGCTTGAAGGCGCCATCGAGGGCAATAACCCCGAGCATGAAGCCGAGAAACGTCGCGCCAGCGTCGCCCATAAATATTTTCGCCGGAGGCTTGTTGTAACGCAAGTACGCAATCGCAGCTCCGATCAAAATAATAGCCAGCATCGCGGAATCGCTTTGTCCCTTGGTGAGGGCCACAATAAACAGCGTCACAGCTGAAATTGTTGAAAGGCCGCCCGCCAAGCCATCCATGCCATCCGAGAAGTTAATAACGGTCGTTACGCCGAAGATCCATAAAATCGTCAGCACGAACTGCAAAGCATAAGGCAGGTTGACGAATTCCCCGCTAAGCGGATTATAGAAGCCCTCGAACGATACCCCGGCGAAAAATACGATTGCGGCGGCTGACACTTGAACGAGCATTTTCGGCAGAGACGGAAAATCCTTGCCATGCGTCTTGTACCAATCGTCAATCGTGCCAATAATGAGCAGCAAAATCGAGCTTATAATAATAGCTACTGTTTTCATTGTAATTTCATCTACAAACACCAAATACGTTGCCATGAAGCCGACAAAAATAGCATAGCTCGCCGTGAGTGGAATCGGCTCTTTATGTATTTTGCGTTCGACATCCTTGCGAGGCTTGTCCACAAAATCGATGCGGAAAGCGAGCTTGCGAAGCGGAGGAATAAGCAGCAGCACAATAAGGAAAGACATTGCAAATGCAGCAGCGTAACTAATCTAGATCATCTCCTGAATGTATAAATATAAATAATGGGCAGCAAAACTAGCAATCTCTCAAACTAATAAAATGTTACAATAAACGAGTTTGAATAGCAAATTTCTGATAAAGTACTCATTTTCTGTCCCTTTTCGGCCGTCGTCCAAATCGTTCACCCTTCGCCGGATTGTTCAATTGAAATCGCTTACATAAATGTTGATTGCTGCCGGAGCGATTCCGGCGGGCCGTGCCAACGCTGCAAGCGTCAGCATTATGAACGGGACGGATTGGAAAGACACCGCAGGCAATCCGATCCTTGCGAACAGCGGCAACATTTTAAAAGTCGGTTCTACCTACTATTGGTATGGCGAGCATGCAACGAGCGGAACCTTCGATGCCGTTAACGTGTATACGTCAAGCGATCTCAAAAATTGGACCTTCCGCAGCAGTGTGCTGACTAAAACCTCGGCAACGGAGCTGAATACGAGCAAAATTGAGCGCCCGAAGGTCATCTATAACGCCGCAACAGGCAAATAGGTGCTTTGGATGCATTACGAAAATGGCAGCGATTATTCGCGGCTATTACGTTCGCCATTATAACTTCGTGCTGCGGCTGGATGTCTTGAGCGCGCTCACAACAACGACTGCCAAAAACGACGCGACATTCAAACGAACGAACTATTCTTAAAATATAGAAAGATGGAAAGGTGAGAGGCTGAATAGAGCCTGAAAAAAGAGGCGCGAGAAAGAGTAGAAAGAGAGGCCGCCCCCTCTTTCTCTTGTTTTTATGGATGGACAGTGGCTTCATATATTTTTGCAGCTTCTCCATTAAAGAGGTAGCCCTTGGTGAGATACGTCCAATCATATTTTTCATAATAGCCTTCCAAATCAGTAGAGAGATGTACCGACAATGGAATCATTTTGCAGCGCAATATAAAATCGTGGAAGGTCACAATCGGATTTACATGAATGAAGCATGCAATCCTGATAAAACTTAAAGTTGCTCTCGCTACCCCATTGATCCCAGTACATCTGAACAGCCTCATCAAAAAACGCCATCTTATCTCGCAATTCAAATACTTCTATCATCGTTTGCAATCTCCTATTTAATAATACCTTGCTGCAATTTATTTAAAGCCGTTAGCGAATATCCTTATAAATTTCCCGCATCACATGACCGAGTTCAGGAACGATAATGCGTTCGGCCGCGAGCCGGACTGCGCCGCTGGAGCCGGGCATAGAGAAAATCGCTGTATCCTCGTAGACGCCAGCAATCGCCCTGCTTAAAATTGCCGCCGTGCCGATATCTTCAGCAAAGCTCAAATAGCGAAAAATCTCGCCAAACCCATGCATCTCCTTGTCCAGCAAATCTTTTACAGCCTCATAGGTCGTATCGCGCTTGGCAATGCCCGTCCCGCCATTGAGCAAAATCGCCTCAACTGCCGGGTCCGAAGCTCCGCTGCGCAGCGCGGACTGGATTTCGCTGTATTCATCCTTGACGATGGCGTAGCGCGTCGTTTGATAGCCGCCTGCCTTGAGCAGCTCTATAAGCAGCGTGCCGCTTTTATCGGTAGAAGGCGTACGTGTGTCAGATACGGTAATGACCATGCAATTGACGGTCGAAGGTGCTTCCTCGCGATGTTGTTCAACGGATGTACTCATCGGAAATGTAAACATCCTTTCTTGGCAAGCTATGCCGGAAAATATTTGAATAATGACTTTTATTGTATACTGGATCTGGCCTGTATGCCAGCGCATGCCTCGGATATTCCTCCGTATAAGGCGATGGGGGCTAGCCCAAAATAGGCAGTTGACGAATGAAAATCTGCTTGCTATACTCATTAAGCGTAATAATTACTATTAAACAAGGTGATAACGGATAACAAGTCGCTGCTGGCGATTTATTTTTCAAGATAATATCGTAATAATTACGATTAGTCATAAACGGCTGTCTCCATCCCCAGGCGGCAAAGCTGCCGTTTCGCGGGTGAAACTTATAAATTCTTATATTTTTAAAAAATAACGTTGGAGCAGAAGGAGAGAGACCGCGTGCAGATTGCTACTTTAAAAAAGGTCGTATTCGGCTACGGCAGCGTACCGAGTCTGAATGAAGCCGATATGGCGATTCATGCCGGCGAATTTATAGCGGTAACCGGGCCTAACGGCGCCTCGAAGACGACGCTGCTTAAGCTGGCGCTGGGCTTGCTGAAGCCATGGAGCGGGGAGGTTTACTTGGCGAAGCAGAGTGCGAGCGGCAAGAAGCTCGTGATCGGCTATGTGCCGCAGCAGATTGCGGCGTTTAACAGCGGCTTTCCCAGCACGGTGCTGGAGTTCGTCAGGTCAGGCGCATATGAGAGCGGAGCTTGGCTGCGGCGGCTGCGGCCGCAGGAGCGGGCTCGTGCCGAGGAGGCGCTGCGCCAGGTCGGCATGTGGGAGCAGCACGGCTGCAAAATCGGCGAGCTCTCAGGCGGACAGAAGCAGCGGGTGTGTATTGCCAGAGCGCTGGCCCAGCAGCCTGATCTGCTCGTTATGGATGAGCCGACAACCGGCATGGATGAAGCGAGCCGTAGAGGTTTTTACGAGTTAATGTATCATCATGTGCAGGCTCATGGACGGACGGTTGTGATGGTGACCCATGGACTCGAAGAGGTCCGGCCTTATTTGGACCGAATAATTGAGCTGGAACGAAAGGGGGAGGGAGGATGGAAATGCTGCACTACGACTTCATGCAGCGGGCATTTTGCGCCGGAGGCATCATCGCTTTAGTCGCCTCTGTGCTGGGCGTACATTTAATGCTGAGACGGCAGGCGCTGATGGCGGATATGCTTTCGCATGTATCATTAGCCGGCGTTGCCGCGGGTGCCTACCTGGGCTGGAATCCTTCCTATGCCGGGTTTGCTGCTGCTGTAGCAGGAGCGATAGCGGTTGAATATATTCGGCGCTCCTACCGCGCCTACAGCGAAATGTCGATTGCCATTATTATGATTGGCGGCTTGTCGAGTGCCGTTGTACTGATGGGGCTGAATAAGGGAATGAACAAAAGCTTCTCCTCGTATTTATTCGGCTCCGTCGTCGCGGTGAACGAAGCCGAGCTTATGCTCATGCTCGGTGCGGCGGCAGTAGGCGCGATCTTTTTTATTTTGCTGCGCAGACCGTTGTATCAGATGGCTTTCGACGAGGAAACGGCACAAACGAATGGCATTCCCGTCCGGCTCATCTCCATGCTGTTCAGCATGGTGACGGGCATGATTGTCGCTGCGGCTATGCCGATTGTAGGCGTGCTGCTCGTATCGGCGCTGATCGTGCTGCCTGCGGCGCTGGCGGTTCGTCTTGCCCGCAGCTTTGCGGCAGCGCTCATGATTGCGATGCTGGCCGGCGTGGCGGGCGTTTTTACCGGACTGACCGCCTCTTATGAGCTGGGAACGCCGCCAGGCGGAACGATCGCCCTATTTTTGCTGGCGCTGCTGATCCTTGGCATTGTATTGAAGAAGGTATCCGTCATCGCCGGCAAGCTGGGCAATCGGCAAAATCGCACCATCATCAACCATCATCAAACGGGGCAAGTGCAAGTGGCGAAGCAGGACGCTTTTCCCCGTATGAAGAGCAACAAGCTGGATGCACCAGCTACTCACACACATGGAGGTACAGAAAATGAAAGTTATGTTTAGTAAAATTTCTTTGTTATTAATGGCAGCGATGCTGCTGTTGTCGGGATGCGGCGCGGCAGGAAGCACGAATGGGGTGAATACAGTTGGGGCGCAGGCAGATAACGGAGGTGCTGCTTCATCAGAGCCAAGCGTTTCGCCAACTGCGGGGGAGAAGGAAGCGAAGAAGCTGCAAGTCGTAACTACCTTTTATCCCATGTATGAATTCAGCAAGCAGGTGGGCGGCGAATATGCCGATGTAACAGCGCTTATTCCGGCCGGCACGGAGCCGCATGACTGGGAGCCAAGTGCCAAGGACATGGCGGTGCTGAAAGAGGCAGATGTATTCGTATATAACGGCATTGTAGAAGGCTGGGCGGAACAGGCGCTGGACAGCGCCGCCAATGAGAAGCGCATCGTCGTGGAGGCGAGCAGCAGCATTGAACTAGCAGAGGGCGGGGAAGATGAGCATTCGCATGGAGAAGAGGCGCACGGTGCTGCGAGTGATGCGGATGCGGAACATGATCATGACCATGCTGCCGAGCATGAGGAAGCTGCCCATGGGGAGGAGGGGCATGATCACGCTCATGAGCATAGCCTCGATCCGCATGTATGGCTGAGTCCGAAGCTGGCACAAGCAGAAGTAGCGGCGATTCAAGAGGCGTTCGCGAAAGCAGATCCCGCCCATGCCGACAACTACAAAGCGAATGCTGATGCTTATATTACCAAGCTCCAAGAGCTGGATGAGGCTTATAAAACAGGGCTTGCAGGAGTGAAGCGTACGGAGTTCGTTACCCAGCATGCGGCTTTTGGCTATTTGGCGCGTGAATACGGCTTGACGCAGGTGCCGATTTCCGGCCTTTCTCCTGACCAGGAGCCATCCCCGGAGCAAATGGCGGAAATTGTGAAGCTGGCGAAGGAGCAGCAAATAAAGACGATTTTTTTCGAAACGTTGGTTGATCCAAAAATCGCCAGCACGATTGCGAGCGAAATCGGCGCCAAGACAGCTGTACTTAATCCACTTGAAGGGCTGACAGAGGAAGAAGCGGCAGACGGGCTCGATTATATTGGTGTAATGAAAAATAACCTGGAAGCACTCAAGCTCGCTTTGAACGAATAAGGCAGTTTTAAGCCATAGCAAGAGACAGGTCATCTAGCGTTTAGACCAAGCTATTTACAAGCTATATATGAAGGGAAGCGTGAAAACGAATGGACAAGGAAGCAGTAGTGGAGAAGCAAGCAGGCTTTAAAATTCCCGTGACGGTGCTAAGCGGTTATTTAGGAGCAGGAAAAACGACGATTCTCAATCATGTGCTGAACAATCGCGATGGCCTTCGGGTGGCGGTCATCGTCAATGATCTAAGCGAGGTCAATATTGATGCGGCTTTGGTTCAAAAAGAAGGCGGGCTGTCCCGCACCGATGAGCAGCTGGTGGAAATGTCGAATGGCTGCATCTGCTGCACGCTGCGCGAGGATTTGCTGCGCGAGGTGGAGCGGCTGGCGAAGCAGGAGCGCTTTGATTATATTTTGATTGAATCGACGGGTGTGGGCGAGCCGGTTCCCGTTGCCCAAACGTTCACCTATATTGATGAGGAGCAGGGCATTGACCTGTCGCAATTTTGCCGCTTGGACTGCATGGTGACGGTCGTTGATGCATACCGCTTCTGGCATGATTATGCCTCTGGCGAGACGCTGCTTGAACGCAGCCAAGGGGCGCATGAGGAAGACCACCGGGAGGTCGTTGATCTGCTGATCGACCAAATTGAATTTTGCGATGTGCTGCTGCTAAATAAATGCGATCTGGTGAGCGAGGAGGATTTGGACGAGCTGGAAGGTGTGCTTCGTACACTTCAGCCGCGTGCCAAGCTGATTCGCACCGAGCAGGGCAAGGTCGATCCCGCGGAAATTTTGAATACCGGCAGATTCAACTTTGAAGAAGCCAGCGTATCGGCTGGCTGGATGCGGGAGCTGAATGCCCCAGTACATACGCCAGAAACGGAAGAATACGGGATTGGCTCATTCGTTTATGTGCGGGCGAAGCCTTTTCATCCGGGGCGCTTGATGCATTGGATGGAGGAGTGGCCTTCGGACATTATCCGGGCCAAAGGCATTATGTGGCTGGCAACCCGCAGCTTGCAGGCGCAGAGCATTAGCCAGGCGGGGCCATCGATTCAATTTGGCCCTGCTGGACTGTGGGTGGCTGCGCTTCCTGAGTCAGAGCAGCACCTGCTGCTTGAGTCGGAGCCTGAGCTGGCGGACAGCTGGCATCCGATGTATGGCGACCGAATCAATAAGGTTGTGTTTATCGGAATCGATTTGCAGCGTGCCGAGATTGAAGCAACGCTTGACCAATGCTTGCTGACGAAGGAAGAGATGAAGCAGGATTGGGACAGCCTTATTGATCCGTTTCCGCAGTCGCAGCAGGAGGCTTGCGCAATAAATTAAGGAGACAGGCCGTTCAATAATATGTTATAAAAGGAGGTGAGCCTAATGAGAGTTACTGTAACGTTGGCATGCACGGAGACGGGTGACCGCAACTACACGACCTCCAAAAATAAACGTACGACCCCGGAGCGGCTGGAGATGCGCAAATACAGTCCTCGCCTCAAGCGGGTAACTGTGCACCGGGAAACGAGGTAGGAAAGGAGGCTTCAAGAGGATGGCAACTTGGAACCTGACGCAGACGCGCCATCATCTGCTTCTATGCAACGGAGGCAGCTGTAAACGCAGCGGCGCTGAAGAGGTAACGCTCGCCATCCGTGAGGAGCTTGCGAGGCGCGAAGCGGATTCTTTCGTCCATACGACGAAGACGATGTGCAACGGCAGATGCGAGGATGCTTGCAATGTGGTCGTCTATCCCGACGGCAACTGGTATAACGGCATGACGCCAGAGCTTGGCCGCGAGCTCGTTCGCGGACTGCTAGACGGCAATCGGATGCCGCTGCCGGAGCGAATCTCGTATAACTACGAAGCGGATAGCTTCGCAGCGACGGGCAGTGCGGCGGAAGGCATCAGCAAGCCGGTAGTGAAGAGAGTGGAAAGAGCATAGCATCGAATTTTTTTTACGCTAGATCTATCGTTTTATTTTTGACCAAGAGGAGGGGCTCTATAGAGCTCTTCCTCTTGGTTTTAATGTTGAGATGCAACAATTTAATAAATATGATGCTGAAAAAAAGAAAGCTCATTTGGATTGACGGAAGAGGAGATCCGAGCAATAAAGCCGTTGTAATAAACGAAATACAGAAGGGCCGCCCCATTAAGGTGCGGCTCTTCTGTATTTTGCCTTTTTTTAAACCAACGTCGCCAACTGCTGCGCAAGATGCTCAGGGCTTACAACCTCAAGGGATGAAATTTTATTATCATAATCAAGGGATTAGCTAAGGCTGCAATAAAACAAGTGAATAGAAAATTGTCGAAAAAGTGTCACATTGGTTAAAAAGTCTCATTCCTATTCCGATATAACTACTACACAATAATCATTTTTTAAAAAAGGGGATAGCTTATGGCTTTCAAAAATTCACGTTTTATTCGTGCTTTACTTAGGTTCTGTTCCCTTCGTCAAACAGCGGGGCGGATCGTGCTGTCTACACTGCTCATAGTCGTTGTCTGTGTATCGGTCCTGTCCTATACGTTCTATGCCCCCACCTCAAGTGAGGTCAGGAGCCAGTCAGAGAAGCAAATGGAGTTGAATACGCGGCTGCTGGCAAAGGAAGTTGACAGCAGAATGAAAGAGAAGCAGACCATTATTAAAATGCTTGCGGAGCATGGAGCGGAGCTTGGAGACGACAAGCAAAAGCAGCTTGACTATATCATCGAGTCACAGAAGCTGCATCCTGAATTTTCAACGATTATGTATTCGGCTGATATGACAGGCAAGCTTGCAATAGACTTGAACGGCAAGGAATATGACTTATCTGAACGCGCCTATATAAAGGAGGTACAGGCAGGACGCGCTTTCGTCTCTGACCCGATTATTTCTAAAGTAGACAACCAGCTTGTCGTTGCGATTGGTGCTCCGTTAATGAAGGATGGCAAGCCTGTGGGCTTCTATTCAGCAGCATATCCAATCAGTGAGGCGGTTGAGAGCATCGCCCGCTTTGAGCAAGGCGAGACGGGAAGAGCTCTTATGACGACTGCGGATGGAACCTTTATTTATTTTCCGGATGAGTCCTTTATTTTAAACAATAAGATTGCCGATTTGAACAACCCTGTACTGGATGAAGCATTCGCTGATGCGGTTCAGGGCAATTACAAGGCCATTCATTTCCATGAATCAGGGGTCGACCAGCTTTCCTATTTAACCAAAACAGATCTCAATTGGATCGTTGTCACCTATGTGCATGAAAGCGAGTTTTTAAAACCGGTTAATGATTTGCTGAAGCTCATTATTATCGTAGGGCAATTCATTATTTTGGGCGCGCTGCTGCTTAGCATTTTGATAGCGCTCCGAATTGTACATCCTATCCGCCAGTTGACTCACGGAATTGATTTGCTGGCACAAGGGGATCTCACGCATCGCATTCCGGCCAAAGGCAAAAACGATATTAGCGTTGCTCTACATTCCTTTAATGCAGCAGGCGATCAAATGCACCAATTAATGAAAGGCGTTGCAGGCTTATCCGAGCAATTGACGGAATCAGCGAAGCAGCTTGCGGCAGGCGCCGATCAAGGGGCGCATGCAGCGCAGAGCATTTCGGAGGCTATTATGGTTGTGGCCGAAAGCTCGGAGCGGCAAACGTCCAGCGTACAAGATGGCAGCGATGCAGCTGAAAATATTGCTGTGCAAATTAACGGCGTTGCTGCACATAGCTCAGACGTATCAGTCATTGCTTCTGAGACGTCCACTCTTGCAACAGATGGGTCAGCCGCTATGATTAAGCTCGGTGGAAAAATGGACGAGATGGAGCTCGGCATTCGCGAGCTGTCCGGTACGATTCAAGACCTTAGTGGCTTGTCGGACAAAATTGGCGAGGTTGTAGGAAGCATTAGCAACATCGCTCGCCAGACGAATATTCTCTCCTTGAATGCGGCAATTGAAGCATCGCGCTCTGGCGAAGCTGGGCGAGGTTTTGCCGTCGTTGCCGATGAAATTCGGAAGCTTGCAGGACAGTCGATGGCATCGGCGGAGCAAATTTCCGGCTTTATTGGCAGCATTCAACTTGAGATTAAGCGGACGCTTCTCGCGTCTGATCAGACCGTAGAGCAAGCTGCTCAGGGCAGACAAGCAGGCGAATCGGCAAGCGAGCTGTTTACGCATATTCGCTCATCCGTAGAGCAGGTTGCTGGCAGCATCCGAAGCGTTTCGGCAGCGGCGGACGAAATTGTCTCTGGCACAGGAAGCCTAGTGGACGCTATTCGTCACATTGCCGATTCCGCCAGCGAAACCGCTGCTGAATCTCAAAATGTCTCGGCTGCAGCGCAGCAGCAAATGGCATCGATGGAGGAAGTCGCTTCCTCCTCAGCGGAGCTCGCCAACATGGCGGAGAAGCTGCGGACGCAAATCGATAAATTTAAGCTTTAGAAGGTTGATCGGTAAAAGGTGAGAGGTAAAAGATAATAGGTAAAACGACAAAAACCGTTTCATCGTTAAGGGCAAGCAGAGTCTGCCATTAACGAAAGGAACGGTTTTTGTTGATGTTGCAAGTAGAATGGTATAACTTTAGAGCTCTAATGGCCTGCGATTTTGCTAAGAGTACGCGGCTCAGGCTACTCACTCTTTTTTCAAGGACTGAGATTCCGCTATTTTGGCTTTTAAACTGAATTTAGACCTTAAGCGGACTGGAAAGCCGCTATTGCCCTCATTATCCCGTCAAAATGATCATTTGCAGCACATTAGCATCTCCTGAGTCCGCAGCTTGTGCCATAACCTGTGATTCTGTCGAAATAGCTGCTGCTGTGTCCACCAAATCTATTTAAGTGCGACTGTTTGCGGAAGAAAAAAATAGGTGCGGTCAAGCAGCTTCAATCCACGCACCCCATACGGAGTGCGACTTTTTCAAATGTTAATATGAAAGGATTTTCGTCTGTTTCAATCCACGCACCCCATACGGAGTGCGACCGTGCGTATGCTGTCACATGAGCAGCAACAGCGGGGTTTCAATCCACGCACCCCATACGGAGTGCGACGTTGCCACATCATCAGCCGATGCAGCACCAGCAGCAGTTTCAATCCACGCACCCCATACGGAGTGCGACAGCGAAAATCCCCATGAATGATGCCAAGCAGGCATTCATCCAGCACATTTTCAAAAAAAGTAATGCCAAACAAGTCTAAAACAAAAATTGACTTTTGCCCGTTCTCATGAAAATAAGTCGTTTTCGACAAGTTTCGAGGTGCGAATCCCCCAGGGATTTCATGGGAGCTTCACATTCGCACCAGTCTTTTGCATATTTCCCTTACATACTTCTTTTACATTATTTTCTCTCATCGTAAGGGATGGCAGAAAACAATACAACCCCTAATTCAGCATGAAATCCACCGCCGATACCGCTGATACTAGCGACGCTATAGCTCACCCCAATCGTTCCCCACAAGTCCATGCCACCCTCAAAAAAATAAAGCGTCCCAGAAGGAACGCTTCATCTCCATCTCCATCCGGCACACTAGCGCCGACGATGAACATTTTTACTGCTATGTGTTACAAGCCGTTTGCTTCTCCATTAACCGAAATGCCCAGACGGTTGAAAATCTTGGTATGGGCGTTTGGCAGGGAGCTGTCCTGCGGCAATTTGCCATTGTTCAAATTGACGAGCATGGCCGAAAGCTCATTAAACCAAGCTTCATCGTTTGTTGCGAGCGCCAGGTCGATTAGCTGCGTCAGTTGCTGCACCGTATAAAGCGGTGACGAGCGCAGCGAATTAACCTGTGAAGCTGCAAGCGTAATCGTTCTGCCGATGGCAAGCTCATTGTCGCATGCCGTTACATATAGCCGTACCGTGCCGTGGGAAGCATCAACGCTTTCTACGAAGCCGAGCATCAGCTCGCCATTTCCAGTCGTTCCGTTCATCCAGTCGCCCGGTTTAATTATCATCTCATTATTCATTCCAGTCACCACCTGTCGTTTAATGGAACCTGCAATTATGCCTGATTTTTTCAAAAATATAAGCATTTATAAGTCACATCCTTATAAATGGGCTTATATTTCAGCGTGAAACGGTAACTTTGCCGCCAGAGGACGGCGACAGCCGTTTACACTTGAAATATAGGAAGGGATATCGTAACACTATCCTTTCTCTATATTTCTCGGAATGAAACGCGCTGCGCCGTCAAAGGATGGCAACGGCCGTTTCACCTTGAATCCCATTACAATCTAACAATGATAATACTGTAATTATAATTTATACAGTTACAGCTGTCAATCGTTGCTCTCTGTTTTCCCGCTAATGAGCTGGGAGCGGTATTGCTTGGGCGCAATCCCTACATTTTTCTTAAACGCTTTGGAAAAAGAAAAGAGGTCGGGGAAGCCGATGGAGCTGGCGATTTCCGATAACGTATAGCCGGTTTGCGCGAGAAGACGCTTGGCTTCGCCCATTTTTTGCTGCTGGATATATTGGACCGGTGTTATGCCGTATGCTTTGCTGAATTGTTTAGTAAAATGTGTGCGATTGACTCCCACGTAGTCGGAGACGCTCTCCACGGAAATGCCCTCCGCATAATGAATCTCCATATACTCCAGCCCCTTTTGCAGCCAACTGATGCTGCGATGGTCGCGGGGAACAACAGCGGGAGAAGCAGATGAGACAAGCTCATCCCATATCCGGTGAAAAAGGCCTAGCCGCGCCAGGTCGGTATTCGGTGGACCCGAGTGGCTGACGAGCTGCAATAGCTGCTGCATAAATTCGGCAGCCTGTGGTGTCAATGCACCGGGTGCATGGGGCGATTGCGGCCCAAGCCCGAGCCGGGCCAACAGCTGAATCGCTTTCTTGCCATCAAAGGCAAAAAAGATTTTGTGCAGCGGCTCCTCCGCCAAGGTGAAATATTCATGGGTAACTTGCGGGAACAGGCAGAACAGATCATTTTGACGCAGCGTGTACGTCTTGTTGCCCTGAATGAATGTTCCTTGCCCCTCCAGCACGCCTAGCAAATAATAATAAGGCGCCACGCGCGGGCCGATATGATAATTCGGCTTGGCGATATTCGTTCCGACCCGAATGGGCCATGCAGCTCCCGATTTCTCGAAAGCAGAAGGCGTGAAATGATAGATTTCCAGCCATTCATGATGGTCCTCACGCATATTCGGTCTCATCATTAATACCCCCTTTTTTCCATGTTTAAACGTGCCTGGCCTACAATCTATTATTCTATCTTTACCTCAATGGCGCTGTGAAAAGACATAACCTTTCCCAGTATAGCAAATGATTCGACATCACAAAATGACAAGTTTAAAACGCCGCGAAATGACATTGACCCACTAACGGTTGATTGTTATGATGCAAATACAACTATTCCTACTAAACTTGTTGGTTATTGACCGGACAGCCGGATGTACCATAGGCATCTGCCAGACGAACTGGAGATACGGGCTGCTCACGGATCCAGAGTCATACCCGTAAAGGAGAGCATAATGGTGAATAATCTTAATGAACATAAAGAGATAGAATTTGGCTGGTTTCTGCCTACGGCGGGAGATGGCAGCTACGTAGGCGTAGCATCGGAGAGGGAACCTACGCTGGAGTATTTGATTGATGTGGCTAAAGCGGCTGAAAAAGCAGGCCTTGGCTTCGTACTGATCCCAACGGGCGGCCCGTGCTTGGACGCTTGGGTTGTTGGCTCAGCCATTATGAGCCACACGACGACGCTTCGCCCGCTTGTAGCGGTGCGCCCAGGCCTCACAACCCCAGTGCTGTCGGCCCGGATGGGAGCGGCGCTCGATCAATTATCTGGCGGACGCGCGATGATTAACGTCGTGACCGGAAGCTCGGTGCAGGATCTGGAGGAGCTTGGCGACCCGCTTGCCCATGCGCATGATAAGCGCTATGAGCGCGCTAGTGAATATTTGGCGGTGATGCAGCAGGCGTGGACGCAATCGGATGGCATTAAAGCTTCTGAATTCGTCGGCAGCGAAGGTGCCGAAACGAAGCAGAACGATCAGCAGCAGCCTTTCCGCGGAAAATATTATCAGTTCACGCGTGCGGTGACGACGCCGCTGACGGTGCAGAAGCCTCATCCGCCGTTTTACCTCGGCGGAAGCTCTCCATCAGCGAAGCGCGTAGCGGTTGAATTCGCGGATACGTATTTAATGTGGGGCGAGCCGCATGACTGGATTCGCGAGCAGATCGAAGATTTTGAAGTCGTTCGTTCGCAGTATCGCGAGGAGACGGGCATTGACCGTCCGGTCCGCTTCGGGCTGCGGGCGCAAGTGTTGGTGCGCGACACTGAGGACGAGGCTTGGGCCGCGGCATGGGAGCTCATTAGCAAGGTGTCGCCTGAAGCGATTGAGCAGGCGCAGAAAGCTTTTGCCAAGACAGATGCAACGAACCAACGCCGGCAGAACGAGCTGCGCGAGCAGTTCAAGGATGAGCGATTTGTCGTAGGGCCGAACCTGTGGGCGGGACTGTCGCTTGTCCGTTCGGGCGGAGCGATCCTGATTGTAGGCACAGCCGACCAAGTATCAGAACGATTAATTGAATACGCAGAGCTAGGCGTATCCTCCTTTATATTGTCGGGCTACCCTCATCTGGAGGAGGCAGAGCGCTTCGGCAAAGAAGCATTGCCGCTGTTCCATCAGAAGTGGGCGAGCAGACGCGAAGTACGGGCGTAAATTTTCACAGAAGATGACAGGAGGGTTATTAAATCCATGATGTTGAAAAAATATTCGTTTCCCGCAGCCATACTGCTGCTGCTTGCACTCATCTTGGCAGCTTGCGGCGGCAATGGCGGCGATGCCAGCAGCAATACCGCATCCAGCGGCAATAGCGGAGCTGGCAAGCCCGTAGAGATCAGCTTTATCCATTGGCAGGGCGATGTGCCAGTCTGGAACGAGATTATTAAAGATTTTGAGCAGGAAAATCCCGGCATCAAAGTGTCGATGCAGACGTTCCCGTCTGAGCAATATCAGACGACGGCGCAGGTTAAGCTGCTCGACGGCTCTGTAGGCGACGTATTTGCTTCCTTCCCGGGCGCACAGTTTGAATCCATTGCCAAAGCAGGCTTATACACCGATTTAACGAATGAGGCATTCGTCCAATCGTTCGTGCCGGAGCTGATTAAATCCGGAGCAAAGGATGGCAAGCAATACGCGCTGCCGTATTCTCTCGTGTACAACATTCCGGTATACAACGTCGGGCTGTTCGAGCAATACAACCTTTCACCGCCGAAGGATTGGGACAGCTTCCTTGCCGCAAGCGAAACGCTTAAGAGCAACGGCATTATCCCGATCGCCTTCCCCGGCGCCGATATTGGACCAGGCCAATTCATGAACCCGATAATGATGAACAATGCGCCGGATGAAGAGGTGTTCCAAAAGCTTGAGAAGGGCGAAACCAAGCTTACGGATGAATGGTGGACCACCACGCTGTCGCAGTTCAAAGAACTGAACGACAAAGGTTATTTCCAGCCGGATTCGCTGGGTACGAATACGGATGCGGCGATTGCCCTTTTCTCACAAGGAAAAGCGGCGATGCTGGCAACTGGCTCGTACTCCATTGCAGCCGTATTGAAAGCGAGTCCTGAGCTGAAGCTGGATTTGCTCGCTCCAATTACCGTGCCCGCTGATCAAGCAATCTATGAAGGCATTCATACGACGACATTCATGCTTGGCGTCAACAGCAAGTCCAAGCATCCGGAAGAAGCCAAAGCCTTCATTTCCTATCTGGGCAAAAAAGAAGTAGCGGGCAAAGTCGCAAATGCGGCGAACCAGAACATTCCGGGCAAGGATATCGAATACACAAGCCCTGCTTTGCAAGTCATCAGCGGCTGGGCCGATAAAAAAACGCGCTTCCAGCCTCGTTATCTCATTACGAATATTGAAATTCAGAAGGCGGTTACCGGCTCCATTCAAGCGGTCATTGCTGGCGATTCGGCGGAAGGGGCTGCCAGCAGCGCGCAAGCGATTGTGGAACAGCAGCTGAAGCCATAGTCTGATGGCTGTGCGGAAGACGATATACTTCTTTTTTGTCCCGGGGCTGCTGCTCTATGCTGTCTTCTTCCTATATCCGACGCTGTCCGGCTTCTACAATTCCTTCACGGATTGGGACGGCATGTCGGACACCTCCGGCTTCGTAGGTCTTGATAATTACAAGACGGTAGCAGACAGCATTATTTTCAAAAAAGCGATCGGCAACAACTTGCGGCTCATGCTGTCGGTCGTGGTCGTGCAGACGCTCGTATCACTAATTGTAGCGCTGCTGCTGACGAAAAATAAAAAAACGACGGTGGCGCTGCGGGCGCTGTATTTCTTCCCGACGATATTATCGTCTGCCGCCGTCGGCTTTATCGCTGCTTATGTTTACGATCCGAATCTGGGGCTGCTTAACGAGCTGCTCCGGATGCTCGGATTGTCAGCGCTTGCGAATAATTGGCTTGGCAATCCGTCGCTTGCGATCTATTCCATTGCTGCCGTTCAAGCATGGGCGCATATTGGGCAAATGGCAATTTTGTTTATCGCAGGCCTGCATGCGATTCCGGAGGAACTGTATGAGGCGGCGAAGCTGGACGGAGGCGGCAGATGGGCTATTTTTCGCCGGATTACTTGGCCCTTGCTTGCGCCTGCGGCTACGATTGTTGTCGCTTATACGACGATTCAGTCCTTCAAGGCGTTTGATTTGATTTTCGTTACGACGCGGGGCGGCCCGAATTATGCGACGGAAATTTTGTCCACGTACATTTATTCGGCGGCGTTCCAAAACTATAAGTTTGGCCAAGCGTCCGCTGCATCGATTTATTTCCTGTTTATTATTGCCTTCATTACGTTTCTGCAATTCAGAGCGCTGCGAGCGAATCGCGTCTCCTATTAGGCCGTATTTTCAAGCTGCCCCACGCGCTGCGAAGCAGGCGGCTTGAAGATAGGCCCTTAACTTGCGTCATGATCAGATCAGAAAGGAGGCATGGATTCATGCTGTTACGAATAGCAGGGCGTTTGTTTCTGCTCGCTTTCGCGATCATTATTTTGCTGCCGCTTATTTTCCTGATTGTGACGACGATCAAAGACCAGCAGCAGTTTTATGCGAGTCCGCTCGGTATTCCAAGCTCATTCACAGGGCAAACTACAGCCATCTATTCGACAGCCAACCGATGCTGTCTTATTTCAGCAATAGCATAACGGTTTCTTTCAGCACGGTTGTCCTGGAGCTGATCGTGTCGAGCATGATTGCTTACGGCATTTACCGGATTGCCAATAGGCTCGGGCTAATCCTTTACGGCATATTTCTCATAGGATTGATGGTTCCGGCACAGGTGAATATGATTCCAATCTACTCCTTTATGCGCGATCTTGGGCTGATGAACAGCCGGTTTGGGCTCATATTAGTGACGGTCGCGATGCTGCTGCCAGTAGCGGTTTTTATGCTGACGGGCTTCATGCGCGCGCTGCCAAAGGAAATGTTCGAGGCAGGCAGCATGGATGGCGCGGGGGAATGGCGGCTTTACAGCCAAATAGCGCTGCCGCTGTCAGCACCTTCGCTTGCGGCAACAGCTATCTTCCTGCTCGTGGGCGTCTGGAATGACCTGCTGTTCCCAATGCTGCTGCTCACAGATAAGGCAAAAATGACGCTGCCCTTAGCGCTTTTGCAATTCCAGGGCGAATATTCAACCAATTATCCGGGGCTGCTGACCGGAGTTGTACTGATCTCGCTGCCGATGCTTATTTTATTTTTATTGCTGCAGCGTTATTTTATTTCCGGCATGGCCGCCGGATCATTGAAGGGCTAGAAGGAGCGCACACCGCTGGGGTGCAGCTCTTTTTTTGATCTTTATACGTAAGCTGGTGACAAGTTTTATGCTTGTTAGCGGCTTTTTTTTGTGCAAAATGACAGTATGCCAATTATGCTCGGCGGAAGTTTTTTTGATTATTCCTTGACAGGAATATTCCTGTAATGGTATATTCAATTCAGGGAAACGAAAGCACCTTCATAGCGCTGACTTCCCTTTAATTCTAACAGCGCCATTAAAGGACGCGGTTTTTATGAAAGCTACGACATTCAGCGCATTATCCGACCCGACGCGCCTGCGGATCATGGAGCTGCTGGTGGATGGTTCCTTGACTGTCGGAGAAATTGCGGAACGTCTGCCCATTCGTCAGCCTCAGGCTTCCAAGCATTTGCGTATATTGCTGGAAGCAGGGCTCGTCGAGGTGCAGGCAGCGGCCAATCGCCGTTATTACAAGCTTCGGGTGGAGCCGCTCCAAGAGATGGACAGCTGGCTGGAAACCTATCGCAGCCTATGGAGCGAGCGGTTCGACAAATTGGATTTTTACTTGCAGCAGTTGAAGGAACGAGGCAGCAAACCAAACTAACTTTCAGGAGGCAATCACAATGACGAACAAATTAAGCTTTAAGGTAGACGGACAGGTACTTACGATGGAGCGGGTTTTTGACGCACCGCATGCACTCGTGTTTGAAGCCCATTCCACGGCTGAGCATTTGAAGCATTGGTGGGGACCGAATGGCTGGATTTTGTCGGCTTGCACAGTCGATTTCCGTCCAGGCGGCGTATGGCATTACTGCATGAAATGCATCGACCAGAACCAAGGGGATTTTTTCGGCTATGAATCATGGGGCAAGGCCGTATACAAGGAAATTGTAACGAATGAGAAAATCGCCTACGTAGATTATTTCTCCGATGCCGAAGGCAATGAATCCGCGGACATGCCGTCAGCTAACGTCACCATGACGTTCGAAGCGACGCAGGATGGCAAAACCAAATTCGTGAGCGTGACCCGCTACCCAACGGAGGAAGCACTCAAGACGGTAGTCGAAATGGGAATGGAGCAGGGCATCAGCGAAACATCGGATCGTCTGGTCGCCTACTTGGAAGAGCTGAAATCATCCTAACGCCAATACAGCTTGGAAAAATAAAGCCAGCAAGCTGCCCGCTGCCGTTCAGACTGCTGCTCAACTATAGAAAAGACAAGCGCTGCTGAATCGGCAGCGCTTGTCTTTTTATTTTCCAGCCTGTTGGTATGACCATTATCTGGACATGTTTTACTTCGTTTCTGGCTGCACCTGGGCTGCTTCCGCAAGGGGGGCAGCTGGAGCTTGCAGCATTTCCAGCCCGTTCATATAGGGACGAAGCGCTGGCGGAATATAAATCGAGCCGTCTTCCAGCTGATGATTTTCCAGCAGCGGAATAAGAATGCGCGGCGTTGCGACCGCCGTGTTGTTGAGCGTGTGGCAGTAGCGCAGCTTGCCTTCGGCATCGCGATAGCGAATATTCGAGCGCCGCGCCTGAAAATCATGCACATTCGACGACGAATGCGTCTCGCCATAAGCTTGCCTGCTCGGCATCCACGTTTCAATGTCGAATTGCTTCACATTTTTTTGCGACATATCGCCGGTACATACCGCAACAACGCGATAGGGCAGCTCCAGCAATTGCAGCAGCTGTTCCGCATTCGCTGTTATTTCGTGGAGCAGCGCCTCCGAACGGGCAGGATCGGCTTCGCAAATCACAACCTGCTCAACCTTGGCAAATTGATGCACGCGGTAGAGGCCGCGCACATCCCGGCCAGCCGAGCCGACCTCGCTGCGGAAGCAGGCGGTTGCGGCAGTAAGCCGAATCGGCTCGGCCACATCGACGATTTCATTATCGTAATAGGCGACTAGCGGTACTTCCGAAGTCCCGATCAGCCAGCGATCTTCGCCGTCGATCCGGTATGCCGAATCCGTTCCCCCGGGGAAATATCCCGTATTGTACATCGCTTCCTCTCTTACCATCAGAGGCACATCAAGCAGCGTAAATCCGCGCTCCAGCAAGTAATCGAGCGCAAGCTGCTGGACCGCACGGTGCAGCAGGGCACCTGCCCCTTTCAAATAGTAGCTGCGCGAGCCCGCCGTCCGAACGCCGCGATTTATATCTATCATGCCGTGGAGCTCGCCAAGCTCTACATGATCCCGCAGCGCAAAAGCGGGGGCCGGAATGCTGCCGATTCGGCGCAATTCCACATTGTCAGCATCCGACCTGCCGATAGGCGTATCTGTCGAAGCCGGATTCGGCACCTCCAGCATAAGCTTGCGGAATTGCTGCTCGGCTTCAAGCAGCTGCTCCTCGCAAGGCTTTAGCAGCTCATTAATTTTCGCTACTGCCTGCTTCAATTGCTCGGCCTGCTCTTGCTCCGTCCATTGCGGCGGTTCGAACGCCGCCTGTTGCTGCTTTGCCCCGTGCTGCTCCGCTCCTTGCTTCTGCTGCCTCGCATTTGCGCTCTGCATCAGCTTCCCAATGCGCTGCGAATGCGCATTGCGCTCCTGCCTAAGTTCGTCCGCCTTCTGCTGCAGCTCGCGTCTGTGGCTATCGGCGTCCAGCAGATGCTGAACGTTAAAATCCAGCCCCTTATGCTCCGCCGCTTGCTGCACCAGCTCTTTGTTTTCGCGAATCCATTTCATGTCCAGCATGTTACCGCGCTCCTTCACCTTTTAAATAAAAACGCAAAAAACGCCCCTCATCCTTTTGGGACGAGGAGCGTTAAACTCGCGGTGCCACCCAACTTGACCGGACGGCAGTGCCGAACGATCCGCTTTGGTTCCGCGATAACGGGCGGGCCCGGTTAACTTAGGAGAAGTGCTAAACATCTCTCTTGACGAGAACGCCTCGGAGTTGGATTCTCGTCATCAGCAAGTCGTTGTAATGAAATTAGATGTATTATAGCGCGCGCTGCTGATGAAAGCAAGGCTGAATTATTTTAACCAAGCATCAACCAGCTCGGCGTTGCCTTCAACCCAGGCTTTAGCTGCTGCTTCTGGCGTTTCGCCGCCTTGAATAGCAACCATGACCTTCGCCATATCCTCCGGCGTCCAGTTGAACTTGTCGAGGAAAGCATAAGCTTCCGGTTTGTCCTCTTTCAGTCCTTTGCGTACAATCGTATGAATTTGTTCCGCGCTGCCGTATACATTTTTCGGATCATCCAAATATTTCAGATCCATCTTGGCGAACATCCAATGTGGTGTCCAACCCGTTACAACGATCGGCTCCTTATTGTCATACGCCTTCTGAAGCTCCTGCGACATTGCAGCGGACGAGCTTTCAAGCAGCGTCCATTTATCACGCAGGCCGTATGCATCGAGCGCTTTCACCGAAGCCATCATAAGTCCGGCACCCGGCTCAATGCCAATAATTTTATAGTCCAGCTCGGGACCCGTCTTATCATTCAAATCCTCGATGCTGTTGATGTCCATATATTTAGGAACGACAAGTCCGGTTTTGGTGCCTTCTAGGTTAGCGCCGAGATCCTCATATTGCCCTTTATATTTATCTGCATAAGAGGCATGCGTGCTTGGGAGCCAAGCGGCAACGATTCCGTCTGCGCTTCCGTCGGAAATGCCAGCCCACATCGGCCCGGCATCCACTTGAAGCATTTCAACCTTGTAGCCCAGCTTCTGTTCCAACACTTCTTTAACGACATAGGTGCTCGCAATTTCTGAATCCCAAGCGACATAAGCAAGGGTAA
Organism: Paenibacillus sp. JT22N15; assembly: GCF_059383755.1. Classification (NCBI taxonomy): domain Bacteria; kingdom Bacillati; phylum Bacillota; class Bacilli; order Caryophanales; family Paenibacillaceae; genus Paenibacillus; species Paenibacillus sp. JT22N15. The sequence goes on from NZ_JBXENV010000006.1 coordinate 432,852, forward strand.
TGTTCTTGCTTCCGCTGGCGGAAGAACAGCCGGCGGCTAGAACAGCGAGCATAACGGCAGCAACTAGCATTTTCATTTTTTTCAACAATAACACTCCTTCTGAAAATCTTTCGATTGATCGAGCAGCTATCCCGCTGTATAGGCGGGAAGGGACTTGAGATTAATTACGCCTTTTTCGTACGGCGAATCGCATTTTGCGTCAAGCGGTCGAGGATAATCGCCAGTATAACGATGGCAATCCCCGCCTCAAAGCCAACTCCAGTGTTGCCCTGTGTCACCGCACGGTAAACGTACGAGCCGACACCTTGTGCGCCGATCATAGATGCGATAACGACCATCGAAAGCGACAGCATAATCGTCTGATTGATGCCCGCCATTATGCTTGGCAGCGCAATCGGCAATTGCAGCTTGATCAGCTTCTGCGATGGTGTAGAGCCGAACGCGTCCGCCGCTTCAGTCAGCTCTTCCGGAACTTGGCGTATGCCAAGATTGGTCATGCGAATCGTTGGTGGAATCGCAAAAATAATCGAAGCGATGACGCCAGGCACGACGCCAAGCGAGAAGAAGGAGACGGCAGGCAGCAAATAAACGAAGGCCGGCATCGTCTGCATAAAGTCAAGAATCGGAGTAACGATATTTTGAATGCTATTTTTACGTGCACACAAAATGCCAACAGGAACACCGACCACGACTGAAATGAGGGCAGAGGTCAGCACAAGCGACAGCGTCTGCATCGTTTGGCTCCAGTAGCCGAGATTATCAATGATGAGCAGGCCGACAAACGTAAACAGCGCCATGCGCCATTTGCCGAGAAACCAAGCTGCTGCGGTAAAAAGAATAATGAGCACGATCGCCGGGAAAAAGTCGAGAACGGTATTTAATCCGCCAACCGTTTCGCCAACGACCACTTTAATTAGCTTGAAGAAGGGGCTGAGATGGGTTTCAAGCCATGTTTCCAGCGCCCCAATCCAGTCCGCTAAAGGGATTTTGGGTATATTCATGCTTTAACACCTGCCTCTATTTCGGTATTGCCTGCGAGTGCGGCGAGCACTGCGCCTTTAATGACGATGCCCTTTAATCGGCCATTTTCACCGATGACTGCAACGGGCAATCGGGCATTGCCCATCAGCTCAAACAGCTCATTGAGCAGCGTATCGGGGGAGACGGTCGGAACATCACGCTGGGTCAGCGATTCGAGTGACAGTCCTTCCTTCAAAGCTTTCGCAGCATCGTCAGCCGTAATGACACCAAGCAAGCGCATTTCCCTATCTACCATGTACAAGCTGGAAATGCTTCTGGCACGCATGAGTTGGAGCGCAACGCGCGGTCCTCTCTCATTCGTAATCGTCTCGGCCTTCGCCATCACATGAGAGGCGGTGAGCACCTTGGACAAATCGACGTCCTCAACGAAACGCTCGACATATTTATTGGCCGGCTGCATCAAAATTTCTTCCGGCGAGCCGATTTGCACGATGCTGCCATCTTTCATTAGGGCGATTTGGTCGCCAATGCGCAGCGCCTCATTCAAATCATGGGTAATGAAGACGATCGTTTTTTTCATCTTCGATTGCAGCTCCAGCAGCTCATCCTGCATATCCTTGCGGATAAGCGGATCAAGGGCGCTGAACGCTTCATCCATTAGCAGTACCTCTGGATCGCTGGCAAGTCCCCTTGCAAGGCCTACGCGCTGCTGCATCCCGCCGCTTAGCTGCTCGGGATAACTGTCGCCGTAGCCTTTCAAGCCGACAAGCTCTAAAGATTGGATTGCCATTTCCCGGCGCTTTGACTTATGAATGCCTTGAACTTCAAGGCCGTATTCGATATTTTGCAGCACGGTGCGATGCGGGAACAGCGCAAACTTCTGAAATACCATCCCGACATGCTTGCGCCGAAATTGTCTAAGCTGCTCAGCCGTCATTTTCAGGACATCCTTGCCATTAAACAGCACCTGTCCGCCCGTCGGCTCAATTAAGCGATTCAATAAGCGAACGAGCGTCGATTTGCCGCTGCCCGATAAGCCCATAATGACAAAAATTTGTCCGGCTTCTATCGAAAAATTAGCTTGATTCACCCCGACAGTCAGCTTCGTTTCTTTTAAAATCTTTTCCTTTGACCAGCCTTTATCCAGCAGCGGTATCGCTTTTTTTGGATCCGCTCCGAAAATCTTGGTCAGCTTTATAGCTTCTATAATAGCCATGTAGTACCCCCTCCACGATCCTTGGCACAGGAAGCGAGGTGGACGCTATATCATAACGCTTAATCACCAAGCTTCGAGTGTTCGTCTGCTTACAAGTGTAGTTGGATAACAATGTACTGGTCAAAAGGCGTGAGCCTCTGTATAATTTGTACAGTTATAACTTTACAAACTTTTCGTACAGAATACTCCTGATAACTCCCTTTTTCATATCAACATGTTTCTTTACATTTCCCTAGACGTTTGATTACAATACATGTTGTAGGATGAATGGGACACGCCACTCCTCAGGAGGAACGACATGGATGAACTTGCAGCATTAACAGAAGAGCAGCAGCAGCAGTTGCTGAAGACGCGTCGGCGCGTCATTGAATCAATCGGCAAAAACATGGATCTATATGGCATAACGTTGTCCATCGGGCATTTATACGGCAATATGTATTTCAACCGCGAGCCTGTCACGCTGGACGAAATGAGTGCTACGATGGGAATGAGCAAAACGTCAATGAGCACCGGAATGCGGACGTTATACGATCTGAAAATGATCAATAAAGTATGGGGCAAAGGCTCACGCAAAGATTTGTATGAGGTGGTGCCGGATTGGCATGAAAACTTCACGGACTTCTTCTCTATTAAATGGAGGAAGGCTGCGGAGCAAAATGTGCTCGCCCTAACCCGTTCTCTTAAGGAAATTGAACAGCTTGAGAACAACACGGAGCAGTCCGAAGCCTTTCTGGATGTGCTAGCTAGCGACAGGCAGAAGCTTCAGGAAGCCCTTGCGTATTACAAATGGCTGGGACGCCTCATTGATGCTTTTGAATCAGGAGAAATTTACAAGCTGATTCCGAAGGAAGAGTAGACAGCAGAATTTCGCACAACATAGCATACGTATAAAAAACATAGGTTTCGTGCAAGGCCGGTTGAATACAACCGGTCTTTTCTGCGTCTCCCTGTGGGGTTTAGTGTAAAGAGAAGCCACTATAACCGATATAGTTACTAGACGTTTTTATCTACTATAATTTGGAATGGGGGATTTGCATTGCTTCATGCGCTTCTCGTTCATGACCACGTAATCGAAAGAGCGATTATTACGGATGTGTTCACAGAACAAAATATACAAATCTCGGCTGAGAGCAGGCTGGAAGACGCTTTGCTCTGGTTCAAGCAGGGCGACGAGGCTGACTTATGTCTTATTGACGCTTCTCTGGCAGAGGATGCTGAAGCCGCGTGCCGCGCTATTCGTGAGGCAAGCGGCAGCAAGGAGCTATACATACTCCTACTGCTTGACATCAAGGCCAGGAGTCAGCTGGAACGGCTCTACACAGCTGGGATGAATGATTATTTATTGCGGCCCTTCGCCGCTGTAGAGCTTAAGCATAAGCTCTGCATGCTCATGCAGCTGAGAAAATCAGAGGCCGGGCTTGTAGAGACGGAGCTGGCGATGCTGCGTGCGAAGATTAAGCCGCATTTTTTGTTTAATGCAATCGGCACAATCATTTTCATCAGCAAGCGTAATGCCGAGGAAGCGAGGGGACTGCTTCGCAGCCTGAGTGAATTTTTGCGCAGCAGCTTTGATTTTGAGAATCAGGCGGAGGCAGTTTCATTCAAGGTCGAGCTTGCACTCGTCAGCGCCTATCTGGATTTGGAGAAGGCTAGATTTGGCAGCCGTCTGCAGGTGAATTACGAGCTCGGAGCGACGCAGTTTCACCTGCCACCCTTTGTCATTCAGACGCTGGTGGAAAATGCGATTCGCCATGGCATTACAGCCAAGCTCATTGGCGGCACGATTGAAATTATTACGCTCTCCGTTCCTGGGGGCATCCGCGTCATTATTAAGGACGATGGAGTCGGTATTCCGGAGGAGCAGCTTGAAAGCTTCATGCGCTTAAGGAAGCAGCCGCCAGGCAGGCGTTTGCCAAGCGGGCAACAGCTGCGGCAGGGAATTGGGCTTGCGAATACAAACGAGCGGCTGCTTCGCCATTTTGGAACGGGACTACATATTAGACGGCGCGAAAGCGGAGGCACGACCGTTACCTTTTTGATACCAGCACAGGGAGGGATTTGAAATGTTGAACGTCGCGGTGGTGGATGATGAGCACTGGGCGCTTGAGGAAATGAAGGAATATTTATCGAACTGTGAAGGAATCGGCTCCATTCAGCTTTATGATGATCCGCTGGAGGGGCTTGCGGCCATTAAGCGCGAGCCGCCGGATGTCGTGTTCATAGACATTTACATGCCGCAAATTTCTGGTCTTATGTTCGCGGAGGAAATGCTCGCTTATTGCCCAGGGACGGCTACCGTATTTGTCACGGCATTTGACAATCATGCGTTGCAGGCTTATGAGCTGAATGTGGAGGATTATATTTTGAAACCGGTAGCCCCGCAGCGGCTTCAGCGAACGGTGGAGCGTGTACGTCAACGCAGAATTGGGAGAAATAAATTGGCCGCCGAGGCGGTAAAGCAGAAAGACAGAGTCGACGTTCAATGCTTCGGCAAGCTGAACCTGTATGGGACAGCAGGTCCCGTCAAATGGAAGGTGCTGAAAACGAAGGAGCTGTTCGCGTATTTATGGACGAACCGGGAATGCCGCGTGGAGAATATTATGGATGATGTTTTTCCTGGAATGGAAGATACGAAGGCAAGGGCATACATTCACACCTGCGTGTATCAACTCCGTCAGCTGTTGAAGCGTAATGGGCTGGACGGGAGGGTTCGGATTAAATCGCTGCGGGAGAAGTATATTTTGACTGCCGAGCATATGTCCTCAGATATGCTTGAATTTCAACAGCTAGCGAAACGTGCGGTCGACATGGGCAGCCTATTTTTGCTCCGACAGGCGGTGAACTTATACAAGGAGGAAGTGCTGACTGACATTCAGAGCGTCTGGGTTTATCGGCTGCGCGAGCATTATAGGCTTATCGGAGGCCTGGTTGTGGAGCGGCTTGTCGAGGAGCTGCTGAATCAGGGAGATATTCTTGTAGCAACGGATTATGCGCTCGAATACTTAAACAAGGAGCCTTACGATGAGGGGGCCTTATGGCTCGTAGTCCGCTGCTATAAGAGAGGAGGCAATCGGGTGAAGGCCGACACCGTATTTAAGCAGTTTTGCAAGCGCAGTGCAGGGGAGCTTGGAGCTTGTCCGCATGCCGAGCTTGTAGACCGATATGAGTCGCTAATGCTATCAACCTGATAGGGGATAATAAGAAGCTGCCTTTTGTCTGAGACAAAGGTAGTTTTTTTGCGCTTTTGAGAAGATTATGAAAAGTTTCCTAAATTGATCAAGTTAACGCGTAATGCTAATTAAATTCGTTAAAATGCTACAAAAATCGACAAAAGATTCAGTTATGATTCAGAGATGTTTGTTATTGTGTAGGAAATAAGGCGCAGCAATCAGCAAAACGGGAGGACTGAAGATGTAAAATTTGGTGGAGAAGAGACCATTATGGCGCTTCAGTGCGGGGCGGTTGATTTTGTCGCCAAGCCGTCGGGAGAGCTGTCAGCCGATATATATAAAGTAAAGTCAGAATTGTGTAAAAAATAAAAAACGCAACCGGAGCGCCGATAGTTGATCGGGGAACCGTCGATTATGTGCTGCCCATTGAGCAGATTGGCAGAAAGCTGCTGGACGTTACCAAAGGCAGAATATGAAAGGGGGTGAAATCATGCAGGGGGTAGAGCAAATGCAGTATGTACAATTTGGCGTAGGGGAAGAAAGCTATGGCATACGTATAGCTGAAGTTCATGAAATTATACGTATGCAGGAAATTACCGAAATACCGAATTGCCAGTTTTATGTGATGGGTGTCATTAATTTACGCGGCAAAATTATTCCGGTTATTAGCCTGCGAGCGTTATTTTCACTGGATGAGGATGTGTATTCAAAAGCGACGCGAATCGTCGTTGTTCATCATCAGGAGGAGTCGATCGGCATTATTGTGGATCGGGTGTACAAGGTTACGTCGTTTCACGATATTCAGCCACCGCCGGAGCGGGTAGGCGGCATTAACGGTGCCTATTTTACAGGAATCGGTCTTACAGAGTCAGAATTGGTCGGCATATTAAAGATCGATGAGGTGCTGCTGCGCGATTAATGCTTCTTGCTTCACATGGCATACTTCAAGCAGCAAGGGAGCTCTTAAGTCAACGCTTACAAGGTGGTGCATATGTTCGATAACTCGGAATTTAGGCAAGTGTTTCTCGAAGAGCTTGAGGAACAAATTATGACGATGGAAGAAGAGATTTTATCTTTGGAAAAGCAAGGCTCTCATTCTGAGGGCATTCAGCGGCTTTTCCGGGCGGCACATACGATTAAAGGCTCTTCCGCGGCAATGGGCTATATGGAGCTCAAGCAGCTAACCCATGAATGGGAGCATCTGCTTGATATGCTGCGCAATGAAGAGCTTGAGATGACACGGGAATTAACGAATTTATTTTTTCAATGTCTCGACTTTATTAAAGATTTGCAAAACAGCATTATCCACGAGGAGCTGCTGCCGGACCCTTCGGCGGTCATCAAGGAATTGGGACGCTTCTCGAAAGCAAATACGGAATCAGTCGCGGCTGCAAAGGAATCAGCAGGCGAAGCTTTGCCGGAAGAGGCGAAGCAGTTGCTGCGAGAATATATACATAGCGGTCAAACCGTATATACAATTACCGTCAAGCTGACTGAGGACTGCATGATGAAGCTCGCTCGCATCAGCATTATTGATATTTCCTTGCGTGCGTTTGGCGAGGTGCTGTGGAATGAGCCCAATATGAAGCTGGTGCAGGATGATCAGGATATTCATGCGATACGGTGGCTGATTGCCACTCAAGAGGTGGAGCCAGATGCTCTTGAGCTGGCGGTAGCTGGGCTGATGGACGTGCAGAGCGTAAGGGTGGAGGCAGCGATGCCGTCCCAACCGGAGGCTGAGACAGCCGCAGTTTTGGAGCTGGAACAGGAGAACGTGGACATGCTGCCCGGTTTTGCCGTAAGCGTAGCGCAGGATGAAGCAGACAAGACGCAGCAGTCCAAAGCGTCAGTGAAACAGCAGACGATTCGCGTCAACGTGGAACGACTGGAAAATGTACTCGATTTGCTCGGAGAGCTAGTAATCGACCAAACCCGCTTGAAGCAGGCCATTCAAACACTGCATCAAGCATATGGGTATTCCGAGACGATGGATGACCTCGGCGAAATCAGCGATCATCTGTCCAGATTGATTGGCAGCCTGCAGGAAAACGTACTAAAAGTACGGATGCTGCCGATCGAGCAGCTGTTCAGCCGTTTCCCGCGCATGGTCCGTGATTTGGCGCAAACGCTGAATAAAAGCGTTGATCTGCAAATGGTCGGCGGCGATACAGAGCTTGACCGCACGCTTATTGAAGAGGTCGGCGATCCGATGATTCATTTGATCCGCAACGCGGTGGACCACGGTATTGAAATGCCGGAAGAGCGGGTTAAATGCGGCAAGCCTGAGCAGGGAACAGTTAGAATAAGCGCGGCGCATGAGGATAATCAGGTTGTTGTTGTCGTCGAGGATGATGGCGGCGGCATTGATACGAACAAGCTGCGTAAATCCGCTGTTGCCAAAGGTGTCATCACCGCAGAGGAGGCGGCACTGCTCGATGAGCATAAGGCGCTGCGCCTTATTTTTCACCCAGGCTTCTCAACGGCCTCCCAGCTTAGCGATGTATCGGGCAGAGGCGTGGGCATGGATATCGTGCGGACGGATATCGAGCGGCTTGGCGGAATTATTGATATTGATACGTCCGTCGGCGTTGGAACGAAGTTCACGATAAGGCTGCCGCTGACGCTTGCCATTACAACGGGCTTGCTCGTCAAGGCGAGCGACCAAACGTTTATTTTGCCAATGAGCGCCGTTGTGGAAATTATTCGAGTCGATACAAGCACGCTCAAAATGATAAAAGGCTCGCCGGTTATTAAAATCCGCAATCAGATCGTACCGTTCGTATGGCTGCATGAAATGTTCGGCTATACACGCACGGAGGGCAGACCCGACAAAATTCCGGTCGTAATGATCGGCAGAGCGGAGCAGCGGCTGGCTATTGCGGTCGATCAGCTGCTTGGCAATCAAGAGGTCGTTATTAAAACGCTTGGTTCCTATGTGGGCAAGGTGGACGGTATTTCAGGAGCAACGATTTTGGGCAACGGGCGAATTGCGTTGATTTTGGAAATTGGCGGCATTATGAAAAAAGCAAGCGGCATCAGCTAGAACGTCGTTTGCCAGATCTGCAAGAAAACAAACTAACAGCAAATATTAGATAGAATAGGGAGGGTATTTGATATGAATTGGTTCTACAACTTGAAAATCAGTGTCAAATTAATATCCGCTTTTCTGATTGTTGCGATTATTTTAGGTGTCGTAGGTTTATTCGGTATTTATAATTTGAATAAAATGCATGCGTCGCAGGATGATATGTATTCCAATAATTTGATTCCTGTTAAAGAAGCTTATGAGGCGCAGGTCAACTATACCAGTATGCGGGTTCAAATCCGAAGCCTGTATATGCATGATACGGAGCAGAAAATGCAGGCAGAGCTTGCTACAATTAGGGAAACGACAACACATGTCGAGCAGGCTGTTGAAAAATATAAAGCAACGAATATGAGCGATGATGCTAAAAGGATCATTGATAGCTTTGATACGGATTGGAAAGCTTATTTGGTCATTTACAACCGGGGTATTGAACTCAATAATTCCGGCGATGATGCCGCGTTTAAAAATTTGATCAGTAACGAATTAAAAACGCAGGGTGATATTGTTTTCAAGATTCTTGAGGATAGCATCGAGCTTTCGATTCGTGAAGCGGACGCAGCGAACCAGAAGGGGGCGGAAGCATATAATAGCGCTTTGTTGATTACAATTGTCATTGTGGTGCTGGCATTCCTGCTGAGCATTATTTTCGGAATCGTGTTGTCCCGGATGATTTCGAAGCCGCTCAGCCGTATCGTTGTTCTGGCGAGAAATGTGGCCGACGGCGATCTGCGTGAAAAGGTAGACATCCATACGAAGGACGAGGTCGGCAATCTTGCAAGCTCCTTCAACCATATGATTGACCGTTTGAACGGAACGGTTAGCGGTATTATTGAATCATCGCACAGCGTAGCTGCGGCTGCAGAGCAAATTTCGGCTGCTACAGAGGAAATTGCCGGCGGGAGCACAGCTCAAGCATCGGCGGCACAGACGATTCATGAGCTGTTCAGCGAGCTGACGATGGCCATTCAATCGGTCGCTCAAAGTACAGAGCAAGCATCAGAGCTATCGGATTCCGCGATGAAAATTGCTAGAGAAGGCCGCACCATTATCGACAACTCGGTGAAAAGCATGAATGGCGTGCGCGAGCAAATGTCCCAGCTGGAGCAGGATTCCCATCAGGTTGGCGATATTATCGAGGTCATTGAGGATATCGCCGATCAAACGAACCTCCTTGCGCTGAATGCAGCCATTGAAGCAGCACGGGCAGGCGAACAAGGACGAGGCTTTGCTGTTGTAGCCGATGAGGTACGCAAGCTGGCGGAGCGAAGTGGCGAAGCGACGAAGAAAATTACGGTCATTATTCAAGGCATGCAGCAAAATACGAAGCGCAGCGTGAATGCAGTTGAGGAAAGCGCAACGCTGTCGGAGAAAACGGGAGAAGCATTCGAGCGTATTACGAAGATGGTCAACGATACAGGCCATCGCGTATCCGAAATTGCCGCAGCGAGCGAAGAGCAGGCGGCCCAAGCGACAAACGTGTTGACTACCGTTGAAAATGTTTCCGCTGCTGCCGAGGAGTCCGCAGCGAGCAGCGAAGAATCCGCAGCGACCGCGCAATCGCTGGCCCAACTGGCGGATGATCTCCAGCATACGGTGTCGATGTTTAAGACGGCGTAGTTGCATAAAGTTTTTTAGCAGCTGAGATTACATGCCCAGGTGCGAATGTGAAGCTCACATAAAAACCCTAGGGGATTCGCACCTCAGAAATTGTAGAAGCATGTCGATTTTGAGCTATTTCAAGAAAAGTCAAGATTTGATCTAGATTTTTCTAGTATTATATTTATTGTAAAATGAGGTGATTGATGCCATGATGGGATCAATCACTTGTATTTTCGCTGTCGCACTCCGTACGGAGTGCGTGGATTGAAACCACTAAATATAAGGAGCCAGCAAAAGGAACCGTTGGTCGCACTCCGTACGGAGTGCGTGGATTGAAACTACTGGCTTGCCGCCTTTCGCTTTGCTGAAATGCGTCGCACTCCGTACGGAGTGCGTGGATTGAAACCTGTACATCCGAATACGCTCGCCAATCGCTGTCAACGTCGCACTCCGTACGGAGTGCGTGGATTGAAACCCTGACAGGTTTGTCCGGCATAATGTACACACCAGTCGCACTCCGTACGGAGTGCGTGGATTGAAACTTCTCGTTGATAATCGTTGAAATATCTTGGGGAAGTCGCACTCCGTACGGAGTGCGTGGATTGAAACGCCAGCGTCCGCAGCTTCTACGATATCCGCGAATCGGTCGCACTCCGTACGGAGTGCGTGGATTGAAACTCGAGTCGCCCGAGCAATGGAAACAACGCTGCTCGTCGCACTCCGTATGGAGTGCGTGGATTGAAACTGTGCAGCCCATGGGAGATAGGTTGATGCAACTGTCGCACTCCGTACGGAGTGCGCAGATTAAAGTTGCAAAAAGTAAGACTATTTTTACTCTCAATCTGCTTCTACATATATCGCACTAAAACTAACGTTCTTATCTTTCTTGGAAAAGAACGCCCCAAATACAAAAAACACCCGAAACCGCTAGTACAGCGATTTCGGGTGTTTTTTGCAATGCCCTTTTACTATTTAATATACACGCTGCCGAACGGCAGCACTTCACGCAGCAATCGCTTGAAGAAGCCGTCGTTTTGCAGCGGATGCTCCAAATCTTTTCCATGCGAGCCCGTCTGAATAAGGACAGGGCCGCTGCCGGTAATTTTCCACTGGACGTTCATGTTCTGGCTCGCCAGCTGATTGCCGTAGACGGCAAGCTGGATGCTCGCATTGGCGGGATAAGCGACGAGCGAGCTGGTATTTACAAAAAGCGGCCGCTCCTTGTCCAACTGAAGCACCGCAATGTCGCCGCTTGTGATGACCCCAAGCTCGCCGGGGCCGGAGAAGCGCATCCGCACCAACTCGCGGGTGATCCACACATTTTTCATTTTCTGAATGACGCTCTTGAGCTGCATGCCGTCTGTGAAATAGAGCACGTGGCGGTAGTCGAACAGCAAATCGCTTTCCGGTCCGATGGGGATCGTCTCCAGCGAGCAGCCCGGCGGCAAGCCGATAATAAATTCGGAGGGGCCGCTCAGCAGGGCGCGCACCCATTTCTTTTTGCGATAGACGCCTGCCAAATTCATAAAACGATCCTCGCGCTGCTGCGGTGCGCCTTGGTAAGCAATAATCGCTCCCGGATGGAGCACATGGAGCTTGTCCGCTTCCTGAAGCGTCACCTTCACATGTCCAATCGGCGCGGGGGAGGTTGCTTTCATCCGCTACACTCCTCTGCCGACATGCTTCTGTTTGCGCCAAACGAGATAGCGCCAAACGCGAAGGGAAAGAATATAGGCGAAAATAATAATCATAATGATGATTGCTGTATTGATGAGCTTTTGCGTAAAGCTGGCTTGCTTCTGCTTGATTTGCTCCATTTCTTGTATAAGCGTGTTGTTCTGTTCCATTAGCTGCTCGTTGGTTTTGCGGAACTGCTCGTTCTGCTGCATGAGCTCCTCTTGCCTGGCTGCGTATTGCTCTGCACTTTGCAGCGATTCGGTGAGCTGCTCCTTCTGTGCATCAAGCTGCTGCTTGGCATCCATATATTGCTGCTCCAGCGCGTCGATTTTTTCGGGGGCGGAGAAAATGCCCTTTATGTTGCTCCACATGCCTGCTTCGGCAACCTGATGCGGAAATAACAGAAATAGCAAGGACATGAATAATAGAGTAGAAACAAGGAATGGCGCTTTTGGCAACGTTGATCCCTCCTCAGATATTGCGATAGCTTTAGTGTAGCTTCTTTTTTGCCCATTTGCTAGATTGGCTGGACAAGTTTATCGAAAGAACGATTTTTTTCGACAGCATCCATGCGGGCAGCAAAGCAATCTAAAGAGTTATACGACATTAAATGAGGATTGGTAACGATAGAAAATAATAGAATTACAATTTTACTAGGATGTTTATGCAAACTTCAATATATCGAAGCTTGGTTTTTTAGGGAAGGAGTTGTCTCCACGATATAAGTGTGTTAAAATACCAATTAACCAAACATCCTATGTTTGATAAATAGATGAAATGAGGACTGACGTATGCTTCAGAAAACAAATCGATTGACGCTGGTCGAGCAAGTCGCATTGCAAATGGAAAGACAGATCGAGTCCGGCAAGTGGGCGGTGGGGATGCGTATTCCGGCCGAGCCGGAGTTGATGGTCGAGTTGAATGTTAGCCGCAATACATTGAGGGAAGCCGTTCGGGCTTTGATCCACGCGGGACTCTTAAAGACGAAGCAAGGGGACGGAACGTACGTCAGCTCTTCGAGCGCGCTGGGAGTGGTGCTGCAAAAACGAATTATGCGCTCCGATACGCTGCAGACGTTGGAAGTCCGGCATGCACTCGAACGCGAGGGAGCCCATCTGGCTGCACAGCGTAGAACGGACGAAGAGGCGCGCGAGCTTCTTCTCCAACTGGAACGCTGGGAGGGGGCGGCAGCACGCGGTGACATGGATGCCATTGTTACGGAGGATATCCGTCTTCACCAAGGCATCATCGCGGCGTCTCATAATGAAATCTTGATTGAATTGTACAACCATATCGCGGACGCGTCACAAGATTCGATTACAAGCTTGACTCGTTATGAAGCCGATGGGGATTTCTTGGAGATGCACCGGCAATTGGTTCAAGCGATTGTCGATCAAGACGCCGATCGTGCCGTGGCAACGGTTCACCGTTATATTGCGGAATCGAAAGCAGTTCTTGAGGTCAAAGGAGGCGAGCGGCTATGAGCGTAACAAGCGATACGAAGTCAATGATGGCGAAGAAGTCTTTGTCGCTGGGTTGGCCGATCATCCTCGGCATCGTCCTGATCGCACTGACAATGCGGTCGCCGCTAACGTCGGTAGGCCCATTGGTCGGCTCGATTCGCGAATTCCTCGGACTGTCGAATGCTGCGGCAGGTCTGCTCACTACACTGCCGTTGCTTGCTTTCGCGCTGCTTTCACCGTTCGCACCCTTTCTGGCACGCCGCTTGGGGGCGGAGCGGACCCTGCTTTATGCGCTGGTTTTACTCATGGCGGGTATCGCGATCCGTTCGTTGACCGCAACCGCTTCGTTGTTTGCAGGCACTGCTTTGATTGGGCTGGCGATTGCGGTGTGCAACGTGCTCATTCCAAGTTTGGTCAAACGGAATTTTGCTCATCAAGTCGGCCTCATGACCGGCGTGTACTCCGTGTCAATGAATTTATGCGGGGCAATCGCATCCGGTGTCAGTGTTCCGGTCGCCCGTGACCTCGGTTTCGGCTGGAATGGCGCGCTCGGCATATGGGGCATACTCGTTCTGTTGGCCGCGCTGTTCTGGTTGCCTCAAGCCCGGGCGAGTCGGGCGGCTGTTGGGGCAGCGACGAGCGGTGCATCGAAGCGTGGAAGTCTGTGGCGTTCGCCACTGGCATGGATGGTTACGATTTTTATGGGGATGCAGTCTCTCTTGTTCTATGTGCTGATCGCTTGGATGCCTGAAATCATGTCAAGCCGGGGCTTGAATGAAGACAGCGGCGGCTTGCTGCTGTCGCTGTTTCAGATGGCCGCGCTGCCCGTTGCGTTCATTGTGCCGATCGTGGCGGGACGCATGAAGAACCAACGTTTGCTGGTCATCATCATGTCGGTTCTGTTGTTTGTTTCATTGGGAGGTCTTTATTTCGGAGGAAATGCGTTCATTTCGTTGTGGACCGTTTTACTCGGAATTGGCGGAGGATGTGCGTTCAGCTTGGCCATGATCTTTTTAAGCTTGCGCACGAAAGATGCCTTCGATTCCGCTGCTCTTTCCGGCATGTCGCAATCGGTTGGCTATTTGCTGGCGGCAACCGGACCGATCTTGTTCGGTCTGCTTCATGATATTACGGCAAGCTGGAAGCCCCCGCTGTTGCTGCTGCTTGTCGTTAGCGCTCTGCTGCTCCTGTCCGGCCTCGGCGCCTCCAGAAATCGCACGGTATAAGGCACATGAAAGAAAAAACAGACCCAAACAACTCCGTGAATGAATGAGTGGATGAATGGATGAAGAAAAATAGGCAGAGCAGCGTCAGCCATCTCCCAGGTCAGCCGGAATACCATTCGCAAAGGGTTGCGCAAACTGGAAGACTCTATACCCGGCTGACGGTCAAAGTCATTCACGAATTGCAGATTCGCGAGAACGGCTATACGAAGGAAGAACTGCCCTCGTGTGATTGTATGGTTCTACTAATTTTTTGAGTCTGCCTAAGCGGACAGGATGCTCTTCTGTCAATAGAGTGGACACGCCCATTATGCTATTTTTTCGTAATAAAGCTGTTCGAAACGCAAGGGTGACATGTAGCCAAGCGTGCTGTTTGAACGTTTTCGGTTATAAAAGAACTCCAGATACC
>NZ_JBXENV010000007.1:0-413332 GCF_059383755.1 Paenibacillus sp. JT22N15
AGAGCGACCTCCTTATGATGGCTAAAGGGCTATGACCCGTGACTACCCCATCTTACTGGAGGCGCTCGTTTTTATGCAAAACGCAAAATTAACGCTCTACAGGAATCCTAATTATGGAGAACTGTACTCACAATAGCAACCATGTCGGAGAAGCCGAAGCGTGATACAATAAGGGCAAAAACATTTGGTGGGGACAAGATATGAGTAGTCGCAAACAATTGCTATTAGAATCCGCTCTTACCCTATTTATTGAGCATGGCGTTGCTAATACAACGATCCAGATGATTTTAGACAAATCAGTCGTATCGAAAGGGACATTTTACAAATTTTTTAATTCGAAGGATGATTGCTTGCAAGCCATTTTAGAGCAGCGGATGCAAGAGGATATCGCTATTCGAAAAAACTTGGAAAACGATCATTATGCTTCTGAATATGATCTGCTAGTGGATCAAATTTCGATACCGATGACATTGCCTGAGAGAGAGCGCGTTTGGGAGCTGTATTGGACGGGTTTCTATTCAGGAGAAATTAATTCATCAAACCTAGCGAATATGCAGTTGAAGTGGTTATCTGAACGATTGACTCAGTTATATGGAGAAGAGATCCGGCCTTATGCAAGCGAAGGTTCTATTTTTTTCTACGGTATGCTGCATCAAATCGCCAATGCGTGGAGAAGCTTTCATGGGCAAAAGCCTGTATGGAACGAGCTTGTACCGAAGGTGCTCTCCTATGTTGAGGTATTACTGCACACGATGCATGAAAGAAAAGAACATATTCTTGATCCTCAAACGTTGGCCCTCTTTCA
The DNA here is from genome assembly GCF_059383755.1 of Paenibacillus sp. JT22N15. Taxonomy (NCBI): domain Bacteria; kingdom Bacillati; phylum Bacillota; class Bacilli; order Caryophanales; family Paenibacillaceae; genus Paenibacillus; species Paenibacillus sp. JT22N15. The sequence goes on from NZ_JBXENV010000007.1 coordinate 806, forward strand.
TCCCAGTGAATTTGCGCGTACGGGTCATGTAGATAAAGAGGCATTGCTAGAGGAGCTTCACGATTTCAATAAAATGATTCAAAAATCAAACGAATCAACGAAATTAAAAGAAATCTCAAAAGGCCTTCTGGCTTTATTTCAAGCCCAGGACGAGTTGAATGTCTCGCTTATTGAAATTGTCGTAAAGGCCCTTCAGAAGGAATTCGAATCCAGCAAGCATCGTACGGAGGCTAGTCAAATAGCACGATCCTGCTGGTGGTTTTTAGAACAAATAAAAGTGTGACTACTTTAAAGGTATAATAGCTATTATAGGTTAATAACACCACATTCCAATGCGCCATAGCCGATAAATTTTTCGGTTATGGCGTTTCATTTTCGGTTGCATTCATACGTCGCGGCGTTTCCCAAACCAAGCGCGGTATAGCATGCGAACCCCCTCTGTTATATCCTCCTTGCTCAAACCACCGAAACCGATCTGCACCATGGTTTTCTCAGCCTCATCCCGCTGTGCCCAGAAGGGAGATACAGGGTAGACCCTGACGCCTTCCTCCTCTGCAGTGGCAATCAACTGATGTTCATCCATACCATTATGTACACGCAATAAAATATGAAGTCCGGCATCCTGGCCGATTATGGATACTTGAGCGCCCATCAGCTGCTGAAGCATTGAAATCAACGTGAATTGCTTCTCTCGGTAGACATTGCGCATCCGGCGAATGTGGGCTTCCCAATGCCCATTTTTCATAAACAGCTCCAACGTTTTTTGGTGAAAATGTGATACCGTTTGGTCGTATAATCGGTAGTCTTGCTCATCGTGCAGCTCAATTAGTTTCTGAGGCAGAACCATATAGGCAATGCGCAGGGAAGGGAGCAGGCATTTTGAAAATGTCCCTAGATAAACCGTGCGATCATGAGTATCGAGGCTCTGCAGGGACGGTATGGGTTTGCCGATATATCTGAATTCGCTATCGTAATCGTCCTCGATAATGATCCCATTCTGTTCTGCTGCCCATTTCAGTAATTGCATTCTCTTGGGGAGCGGCATAACCATCCCGTAGGGGAACTGGTGGGACGGGGTGATGTACACGATGCGAGATTGGCTTTCAAAAAGCTTCTGTATATTCAGCCCATCCGTTTCCAGCGGGATTGGGTGGATGTGAAAACCATGATGTGAAAAAATCGTCCGTACCCCGTCATATCCCGGCTCTTCCATCGCCATGCCATTGCCGTTGTTCGCCCCACCTATTAAGCGGGATAGCACGCCCAGTAGATACTGAACACCAGCTCCAATCATAATTTGTTCAGGCGTACAATTTACTCCCCTGGAGCCATGCAAATATTTGGCGATTTCTTCTCGAAGTCCAGGTTCTCCGAGCGGATCGCCATATGAACACAAGTCCAGTTGATCCTGATGCAAGCTTAGATTGGCTAGCTTTCGCCAAGTGGCAAACGGAAAATGCGCAGCATCAACATCGCCATAGCGAAAATTATATCGAATCGCCGAGCTAACCTGTGTACTATTTTTCAACCCTTTCTTATTCATTTGATGCGACAAAGGCAGCGACTCCAGCTCCAGATCAATAACATATAAGCCGCTCCTTGGCCTGCTTTGAACATAACCTTCGGCTAACAGCTGTTGATAGGCCAAATCCACCGTATTGCGGCTAATATGGAGGTGGGCAGCCAGCGACCGAATAGAAGGCAGCCGTGTCTCAGCGGCCAGCTTTCCGCTCAAAATTTCTTGCTTAATATATTGATAAAGCTGGGAGTATAACGCCTCTCCAGAATCTCTGTTCAACAATATCGTCAAATCGATCATTCATATCCTCCTTGTAACCTTAATTGACCCTATAATCTAGTTTAGTTTTGTCACTACTTATGGGGTCAATTGCTTAATACAATTATATCACTTTTAGTCAGTCGAATTTGGATGAATGCCAGATGCCAGATGACAGGAACACTATCGCTTGAGGAGGAGAATGAATTGAACAAACAAATAGGTTCCAATGAAAAAATAGATACAGGTCACCAGTCAACGTTGGCAATGGAGACCTTTCATGATCACCCGGGTTTCGGCCGGATGTTTGCCCCAGACAAACTGACAATCGGCATATTTTTACCACTTAAATTTTATACAGGTCAGATGGATGTTTTACAGGGCCAAGCTGATCTAGTTGAGAAGATTGATCAAAATAATTTTGCAGCCGTCTGGGTGCGGGATGTTCCGCTATTTGATCCCGGTTTCCGGGATGCTGGGCAAGTATTCGATCCATTCGTTTATCTGGCCTATCTTGCTGCAAGGACAAAAAACGTATCCTTGGTAACAGGAAGCGCGATCTTCACGCTTCGCCATCCCATTGATTTGGCCAAGGCCGCCGCATCCATAGATGTACTTTCTGGCGGACGGCTTGTGCTAGGGATTGCTTCCGGAGACCGCCCTGCTGAGTTTCCAGCTTATGGGCTAGATGCGGATAATCGTGATGTGCGTTTTCGGGAGACGGTGGCATTTTTTCGTGAGCTGATTCATCAGGGAAGTTCTGAAATTCAATCTTCGCTTGGTAGAATGGGAGGGCTTGAATTGCTGCCTAAGCCTGCAACTGGCGGTATTCCACTTATCGTGACGGGTTCAAGCAGGCAGTCTTTAGATTGGATTGCAGAGCACAGTGACGGCTGGCTCACTTATCCCGAAGCTACGGCAAATGAGACAGGTCCCCGAATGCTCGGACGTAAGATCAATGCTTGGCGGGAAAAAATCCCTGGCGGGATGTTCAAGCCGCATATGACCAACGAATGGATTGATCTTGTTGAAGATGTTAATTATCCTCGAATGCCGCTTCGTGGCGGATACATATTGCGTACAGGGCGAGCAGGGCTGATCCAGCTTTTGGAGGAATGGCAGACAGTTGGCGTCAATCATGCTGCGCTTGGCATCCAATTTTCGAGCCGGCCGCCTGCCGAAGTCATTCAGGAGTTGGCAGAGGAAGTATTGCCGCTTTTCCCTACGCATGCTGGGCCGAAGCCGCTGTTTACTGGGTGGTAGAGGATGATGGGGGCTCAAACGGAAATTTACTGGACAACATTTACCCATTCCCTGTTCAATGGTTTGCCGCTGCAGGTAGCGGCGAGCGAGCGAGGGTTATGTCTAATCGCGTTGCCAGATGACACACATATGAACCTGAAGTTATGGATAGGAAAGAAGTTTCCTAATGCGAAGCTGATTGAACATCAGAGCAGGCTTTCTCCATATCTGGAGCAGCTGCAGTCCTATTGTGAGGGGGAAAGCACGTCATTCGAGATCCCTCTTGATTTACAGGGGACTGATTTTCAGATTTCTGTTTGGACAGCGCTGATGAAAATTCCATATGGGCAAAGCCGCAGTTATTTTGATATTGCGAAGATGATAAATAATCCCCAGGCCACACGCGCAGTGGGAAGCGCCAACGGGGCCAATCCGATTCCTATTGTCATTCCATGTCACCGTGTTATCGGGAAGAACGGCACATTGACGGGGTACAGTGGAGGCTTGCAGGCGAAAGAAAAGCTGCTTCGTTTAGAAGGTTATTTTGATTACACGGTTTCGGGCCATGCTCGTTTTGACTTTTGAACGGATCTTCATAGTCCATTTCCTGAAAATCGATATCCAATGCCTCGCACGGTATGAATATGCCGCGGAAGTATAAAGGATTTTCATCCAGCAAAAAGCTGAAGCCCATAAAGAGGCTCCAGCTTTTTTGTATTATTTACCTATCTTTTCCGCCAAGCTCATTTCCACGCACATGAGAATAAAAGCGCCTGCGCCATGCAGATCATTTTCGCTGGTAGGACGGGCGATATAGTGGGCGTAATCACCTATTCCTGTGCCGATACAGATTTGGCCTATGATGACGTTGCCATTCTCATCAAGCTTCAGCGTATCAATAACGCCCTGATAGCCCTTCCAAGCATATTGCAAATACTTGGCATCCAGATAACCGAATCTTACCGCTTTGGCAATGGCATGAACGAACAGGGCGGTACAGGAATTTTCCAGCCAATTATCCGGCTGCTCTGGCTTGTCGACAACCTGATACCATAAACCGGTCGCAGCATCTTGGAAGTTAGTCAGTGAAAGGAGCAGGTCCTGTAGAATACGGACTAGCGCTGCTTTATCCTTATGATCCTCAGGCAGGTATTCGAACATTTCCAGCAAGGCGACAGGGTACCAGCCGATCGCTCTACCCCAGAACTCTGGAGCAAGCCCCGTATCCGGATCAGCCCAAGCGGCTTCCTTCGTTTCATCCCACCCGTGGTACAATAAGCCGGTTTTCGGGTCCTTGGTGTGTTTTGCCATCATAAGCGCTTGGAAGGTCATCAAGTCAAAATATTCGCTTTCGCCGAACGTCTTGCCGAACTGGACGGCAATAGGGCCCGCCATGTATAAGCCATCCAGCCACATTTGATTCGGGTAATGCTCCTTATGCCAGAACCCGCCCGAAGGGTTCGTTTTCCATGACTTTAACAGGGGAACAAGAGTATGCAGCGCTTTTTTATACCGTTCGTCGCCCGTTTGCTCATACAATCTAAATAGAAGAACACCAGGCTGTATATCATCCAGTTCATCCGGATTGTATTTCTTGATGCTTCCGTCCTCGAGAATTTGGCTGTCTACCCAGCGTTTAATATAATCATTGTATTTGTCCTTCTTCGTTTCCTGCCAGCATTTCTCCATACCCGACAGAAATACGCCCTGATGATAGTGAAACCGGTCTGGCGGAAGCAATTCCGGCTCAAATTTATCCATTAACGCCTCGCAGGCCTTCTCGGCCCATTGGATGGGGGAAAGGGTGTCTTGCATGAGTGCATTCCTCCTTCGTGTATTAAGCTTAGTTTAGCAGAGGATTATGTACATTTTTTGCGAAAATACCTTTATTCTTCTTATATCTTGCAGAAAATAAGCTGAGGCGTATAATAAAATGACATAACAGATGAGGGGCGGAGCCTAAAGATGGGAGATTTTCAATATGAAAATAAGGACGGGACTTTATTGGTTTCCCACCGGAAGGCGCTAAGCCACAATATGCCTGCCAGCCATTTTCACAGCACGTATGAAATTTTTTATTTAATGTCGGGAAAACGGGAGTTTTTTATTAAGGACAGGACCATGGTGATCAATGAGGGGGATGTTATTATCATCTCTCCAAATATTTTGCACCGGACGACCAATACGGAAACGCCTCAGCATGAGCGGCTTATTATTAATATTCATGAGAGCAACATGGCCTCGGCTAATGGCTCCTATATAGATACACTGCAGCCGCTGTTTGAGCAGGAGTACATCATCATTAAATGCTCCTTGCAGGACAGGCTCTCCATCGAGGCGCTATCCAAGCGTATCATCGAGGAGATTCAGGATAAAAAAGCTGGCTTCGAGATGTATGCGCAGACTTTGGTTCTACAGCTGCTTCTTATTTGCTGCCGGCATATTAGACAAAACAGCATCGAGCCTCTAGAGTCGCCAAGTCCAATGCATGAAAGAATTTCGGAGGTTGTCCGCTATATCAACAGTCATTATATGCAAGAGCTGTCGCTGCATCCGCTAGCAGAGAGATTTTATGTCAGCCCCTATTATTTAAGTCGTTTTTTTAAAGAGGCAACAGGCTTTACGTTCGTGGAGTATTTGAACAGCGTCAGGATCAAGGAGGCGAAAAAGCTTTTGGAGCAATCGTCGATGAAGGTCAATCTGATTGCGAGGAAGGTAGGCTTCGGAAGCGTGACGCATTTCGGCAGAGTGTTCAAGTCAACGACTGGACATAAACCATTATTTTATAGAAAGGGGAAGTGAGGGATAGCCTTTTTTTGTTAGGTCGTAGATCAAGAATTCACCGCAAAAGCAAGCAACTATACTATGACTAAACCATGTCCAACAGGCGTGGTTTTTTTGTTGCTAAATATTCCATACCTTTTCCGAATGGTACGGGATAGGATTCATTCCTCTCCCATTATAATATAAACTTCAAATAAGAAATGGAGGACCTATCCATTCACGACAGGGGGAAGACAAGCTTGATTATCTTGACATTCTTGCATCAGTGGTTCAAGGGTCATCTGAGTGAAAGCAATTTGCGCACTAAGCTGCTGCTCCTATTCAGCGTGCTTATTTTGCTGCCTTTAAGCCTGCAGGGTATGGTGACGTATCGTCATTTCTCAGCAACGGTTAATCACAAGACGGAACAATTTACCATCGACATTGTTCAACAGATCAACACCAATCTTGATCGGATGCTGAAAGACCTGGAACGATTATCGCTTATGCCGTTGTATGATCAGATGGTGTTGTCCATTCTGGCGAAATACAACGGGCCGATGGGCTCGGGGACTTGGGCGCTATCCGACGATTATTTGAAAATGAAGCTGTATACATCTGGGCAAGCATACAACCGACCTGAAATTCGCGGCATTCATCTAATCAGCAACAGCGGCATTTTATTTTCGAACGTAGATGCGATGTCGGCCGATGCGGTATGGGATAGCAGGCGGGATTCATGGTTTTCAGAGCTGAATCAATCCGATGGGGAATGGAGAATCATCCCGCCTCATGAACCGTCCTATTACAGCAGCCCAAACTCGGAGTCCTACATATCAGTCGCAAGAGTTATTAGAGAGCCTAAAACGCTAGTGAGATTAGGCTACATTATTATTGACGTCAAGGTGGAGGCGTTCGGCCATATTTTATCGAACCTGAATTTTGAGCGGGAGGCAAGCCTTTTGATCGTCGATGACCGGCAGCGATTCATATTCGAGCGAGTGGAAGAGGGCGGCGTTTCCGCCTATGGCGAGCTGTTAAAGGATGGTCAGCTGCAGGAAATGAGGAACAGGCAAAAGAAAAAGCTTGGCAGCCGCGATTATTTATTCGTGCAGCATCATTCCTCCTATACAGGCTTGTCCGTAATCAGCTTGACGCCGATCGCCGTTATCCAGAAGGAGTCGCGTGAAATGATGACTTTTACGCTATGGTTTGCTGCGGTTTGCGTCGGAATGGTTACAGGGCTGGCCGTGCTGCTTTCCTATCGTATTACAAGGCCGCTTATTGAGCTGAAGAAGGCGATGGCCCGAGCTGAGCAGGGGAATTTCAATAAGCGGGTAACGATGCTAAGCAATGATGAGTTCGGTCAGCTTGGGCGCGGCTTCAACAAAATGATGGAGGAAATCAATCGTCTCTTTCATGAGGTATTTGTACTGGGCATGCGGGAGAAGGAAGCGGAGCTGTCTGCGCTTCAAAGCCAAATCAACCCGCATTTTATTTATAATACGCTGGAGTCGATTAATATGATGGCCATTCAGCGCAAGCATGCCGAGGTGTCTGATATGGTGACCGCCCTTGGCAAGCTGCTTCGATACACCATCGATAAGGTGGACAGACGGATTCAGCTTTGGGAGGAAATCCATTTTGTAGATTCCTATGTGCGGATTCAACAGGTCCGGTATGGTGGCAAGCTGCAGGTACTGTACGAAATTGAAGATGAGGTGAAGGACTGCCTTATACCGAAGCTTATTTTGCAGCCGTTGGTTGAGAACGCAGTCTATCATGGCATAGATGATCGAGAAGAGGGAGGCACGATCTGGATTTCTGCCCTGCGTTTCGAGGATGAACTGCTTATTACGGTGCGTGACAATGGCAAAGGAATGAGTGAGACGGAAATGGAGAAGCTGAACGAGGCGATAGGCAAGCACCAGACCAATCAGTCGCTGCAGCTCAGCGGTCAGGATGAATTGGGGCTAAGCAATATATTCCAACGCATCGTGCTTATGTATGACAAGGGCGGCAGCCTGGCGGTGGATGGCAGTCCGGGACAGGGCTTCGCGGTTACGATTACGATTCCACTTTAAGAGGGCAGGGGCTGGGCAGGATGTATAAGGTTTTACTCGTAGAGGATGAAACGGTTATACGCCAGGGCTTGCGGGAACTGATCCATCAGTCGGTACATTCGTTTGAGGTAACAGGAGAGGCTGCAAGCGGCAGCGAGGCAATTGCTTATTTAAAGGGTGACATGCCCGATGTCATGATCACCGACATCAGGATGAGAGAGATGGACGGACTGGTGATGATGGGAAAGGTGAAGCAAATGTATCCGGAGCTGATCGTTATTATTTTAAGCGGCTACGGGGAGTTTGTATATGCGCAAAGGGCGATAGAATATGGCGTGTTCAAATATTTGCTGAAGCCGATTGAGCGGCACGAGCTTGTAGCTGCAATGCGAAAGGCCCAGCTGCTTCTGGATCGCAAGTATGGCGTTTCTACTTCGCTGCCCGCAGCCGCAGATCTGGAACAGACGGGAAGTGGCGGAGATACTCGCAAAATTATCCGCGACATCAGGGAGTATGTAAAACGGCATATTGACGGGGATTTACGCTTGCAAACCGTCGCCTCCCAAGTGAGCCTGAATGCGACGTATTTGAGCCAGCTGTTTAAGAACGAGACGGGGGTCAATTATTCGGAATATGTATTGGAGGCGCGCATGGAAAGGGCGAAGTGGCTGCTGGTGCATACGCAGCTGAAAATCTATGATGTGGCACGGCTGTCCGGACACCAAAGCCCGAAGCATTTCATGCTTGTATTCAAGCAGCAGACAGGTCAGACAGCAGGCGAGTATCGCGATCAATTTACCGATTCCAGCTTTTAGATGAGCCGCGATAAGAAAATAGAGGAATAAAACGCACCATTTCTGCAATTTGCATGGTTTAAGGAAGGCAACAGCCACCGCTATACTTAAGTAGGGAATACAAACTAATGGCTGCTAAGGGGGATTTTATGAAAAAAGCGAGTCGGGCTCTTCTATCCATTTTACCGATTGTAATAGCTGTCGGCTGCAACAGTACGAACTCTGGCAACGTTGTAAACAAGGGTACGGAGCAGAAGGAGGACATCGAATTAACGTTTTTAATGTGGGGCAATCAGGGGCATATGGATGTGTACAACAAGCTCATTGCTGGCTTCAAACAGGAGAACCCGGGTATTCAGGTGGTGATGGAATCCGTGCCGTTCGCCGAGTATCAGCAGAAAATTTCAGTGCTGGCAGCCGGAAGGACGCTGCCGGACATCGCATGGGTATCCGAGCGGATGATCCCCCAGTTTAAGGAAAATGGCATATTGGCGGATGTATCCGAATTTAAAAATGACGCGGACTTTAAGCTGGGCGATTACATTCCTAGCACCCTTGACCTATTCCGCGACGGCGAGCAGCTGCTGGGCTTGCCTTTCTCGACGCCGCCTGTCGTTATGTTCTATAACAAGACGCTGTTTGATCAAGCAAAATGGACAGACCCGAACATACTTGCCTCAGAAGGCAAATGGACATGGGAACAATTCGAGCAATCCGCTAAGGCGATCTCAAACAGCGATGCGAAAAGCCGCATCTATGGCGCAAACTTTTTCCGCGACTGGAAAACATGGGCGATTTTATCCTCCTATTCCTGGTCCAATGGCAGCGGACCGTTCAACGCAGATTTAACTGCTTTCACCTGGAATGACCAGTACGGCTTGGAAACGTTCGATATGCTGAGCCGCATGATGTTCACCGACCAGTCTCATCCGAAGGCTGGCGAGTAGGTCAGCTTTGATGCGGGCAACGTCGGGATGTTCTTCGACAACTACAGCTATGTATCGAAAGCAAGAGAGATTACGAGCTTCGAGTGGAGCATAGCGCCGATGCCGTCCGGCTCGCAGGGCAGTGTGCCGATGCTTGGACAGGCGGGCTACACGCTGTTCAAGGACAGTAAGCATCCTGAGGAAGCGAAGAAGCTTCTGAAATATTTCGCTAGCCAGGCCGGTATAGAGGCGACAGCGACTTATTTTGTCCCGCCGCGCACCTCAGTGCTTCATTCGGATGCGTTCCTGAATCAGCCGAACAACCCGCCAGCAGAGCATATTACTCAGGCGGTTATCGACGAAATGCCGAAGGCCCGCATGCTTCCGGGGCATATTCGCTGGCAGGACATCGACAACGCCGTTCTTCAGGGCTTCGACCGCCTGTTCGGCAGATCGGGCAGCACGCAGGAAAACTTGGCAAAAATGCAAACGGAAGTTGACGCTATTTTGAAATAAGCAGCCGTATAAGGGGGACAGTCCGTCTGACGGGCCGCCTAGCTCTACAAAAAAATTTAAGGGAGTGGATGGATTTGGGAAAATTAAAGGAGCAGTTCAACAAGCATAAGCTATCTTTATTCATCAGCCTGCCCGCCAATGATGTGGCGCTGGCTCAAGCTGCGCTCGATGAGGGCGCTGACGCACTGAAGGTGCATGTCAATGTGGGCCATCGTGCTAGCGGCACGCACTTTGGTTCACTTGACGAATACGAGGCGGTATTCCACAGCATACGGGAAAAGTTTGACGGACCATTCGGTGTTGTGCCAGCTGGGAGCCTTGAAGGCGTGACCAGACCAGACATGGAAAGACTGGCTCCGCTGGGCTTTGATTTCTATTCAATATATGCCCATCATCTTCCTTCGCTCCTGTTGGAGGAGCTAGGCCTTGACCGAACGTTTGCAATCAATGAACATTATGATCTCACACTTGTGCAGAGCGCAGGGCAGTTCGGCTTTACCGCTCTGGAAGCTTCAATTGTGCCGGGAAGCGAATATGGGACGCCGCTCAGCTTTGCAGATGTGATGAAATATCGCTATTTAGTAGAGCATTCGGGGCTTCCGGTTGTTATTCCATCACAGCGGCGGCTTGTACCTGGCGATGTAGCCGTGCTGCGCAATGCTGGTATTAGTGCGATTATGCTGGGTGCAATCGTAGTCGGGAAGACGGAGGATCAGCTGCGGAGAACGGTCAGCGAGTTCCGCAATGCAATGGATAGATTGAGCTAGAAGGCGGTGTTATCTTCATGAAGGAAATGGGCAAAAAACGAAGAAGAGGGCCGCTTGTCCGGGAGGCGCAAATTGCAGGCTGGCTGTTTGTTTCGCCAATGGTACTCGGTTTTACTTTGCTGCTGCTGTTTCCGATGACGCAGGCCTTCTATATGAGCTTGATGGACTGGCCGCTGCTTGGTGAACACCACTTTATCGGGCTTCATAATTATCGGAATATTGCGATAGATCATTTATTTTGGAAAGTGTTCGGCAATACCCTGTATTTTACAGTGGGCCTTGTTCCGTTTAATATTGTGCTGGCCCTGCTGCTGGCGCTGCTTTTATCCAAAAGCTTCAAGGGGATTGGGCTGTTCCGAACAGCGATATTTGTACCCGTCATGACTTCTCTTATCGTATGGTCGATTGTCTGGAAATATATGTTCGCAACGGATTCGGGGCTTATCAATCAGGTTTTGCTGCTGCTGGATATTAGAGGGCCGGCGTGGCTGTACGATGAGAAGCTGGCCATGCCATCGGTTATTGTAACCAGTGTTTTGAAAAATGTAGGCTTGAACATGGTGCTCTTTATTGCTGCCATTCAGCAGGTGCCACGCTCCTTGTATGAAGCCGCGATGCTGGATGGCGCAGGCAAGGGCAAAAGCTTTTTTAATGTAACGCTGCCAATGATAACGCCTACTGTATTTCTGACCGTCGTTATGACCATTATCGGTTCTCTGAAGGTATTTGGCCAAATTTATGTCATGACGCAAGGCGGGCCTAGCAGCAGTACGAAGGTGCTGGTGTATTATATTTGGGAAAAAGCATTCAAATTGTTTCAGATGGGATATGCATCAGCACTGGCGTTCGTTCTGTTCTTCGTGGTGCTTGTGTTGACTCTGCTGCAATGGCAGCTCAGAAAAAGGTGGGTGTTCAATGAAAGCGACACCTAATGCAGGCATTAGCAAGCCACTGACGCTGTTTGGCGTTTATAGCCTTTTAAGCTTCATCTCGCTTATTATGCTCGTACCATTTTTGTGGATGCTGTCTACCTCCTTCAAGGAGCCGCAGGACATCTTCACCTATCCGCCGAAGCTGATCCCGCCTGCGTTCCGGCTGCAAAACTATGTCGATGTCTTCCAGCTGATTCCGTTCCACCGCTTTTATTTCAACAGTGTATATATTGCGTTTGTAGTTGTGCTAGGCACCGTTTTTTTTGCCTCATTGGCCGGCTATGCGTTTGCAAAAATACCGTTCAAGGGCCGAAATATCCTGTTTCTGATTTTGCTCAGCGCGATGATGATTCCTCATGAGGTAACGGCGATTCCGATGTTTCTGTTCATGCGTGAGCTTAATTGGATTGATACGCATTTGCCGCTTATCCTGCTGCCGATCTTTGGGGCGGGTGGAGTGTTCGGAATTTTTGTGATGCGGCAGTTTTTCATTACGGTGCCGACGGAGCTGGAAGAGGCAGCGATGATAGACGGCTGTAGCCGATTTCGGATTTATGCACAAATTATGCTGCCGATTGCCAAGCCTGGACTGGCGACGTTGACGATTTTCACATTCGTAACGGTTTGGAACGAGTTTTTTGACCCGCTTATTTTCATTAATTCGCGTCATTTGATGACCCTTCCGCTTGGCCTGTCGCTATTTACAGATGAGGTCGGCACATCCTGGCATTATTTGATGAGTGCAACCGTAATGGCAACGGTGCCGCTGTTAATCGTATTTTTTCTGGCCCAGCGGCGTTTTATTGAAGGGGTGGCCATGACGGGCTTGAAGGAATAAGTGCAGCTTCGAAAGGGAGGATGAAATGAATAACAAAATAGAGGCAGATGTTGTCGTTGTTGGCGGAGGGCCTGCAGGAATAGCGGCGTCCATTGCTGCAGGCCGGCAAGGTGTGAGAACCGTGCTGATCGAACGTTATGGCTTTGTTGGCGGCATGTCTACGGCAGCAATGGTCTATCCATGGATGACATTCCATACGAGCAGCGGCGAGCAGGTCATTAAAGGCATCGCCCAGGAAATTGTAGATCGGCTGCAGGCTCGCGGAGGCTCGCCTGGCCATCTCAGGGATACGGTCGGTTTCGTTCATACGCTGACGCCTTATCATCCGGAAATTTATCAGGTCGTTGCGGTAGATATGCTGCGCGAGGCTGGCGTCAAATTGCTGCTTCATAGTATGGTGGACGAGGTTGGGGTGAGGGAAGGCGTTATTGAGGCTGTACATGTAACCAATAAGTCTGGCAGAACGGAAGTGTGTGCCAAAGTATTTGTGGATGCAAGCGGTGATGCGGACGTCGCTTACCTTTCCGGGGCAGAAACGCTTCATGGGCGTGCTCTGGATCAACAGGCACAGCCGATGACGATGAAGTTCAGGATGCGCGGTGTTAACTTGGATAAAGTAAAGCAATATATGATGGACCACCCGGAGGACTTTTATCAAAAAACCCCTTTTTCAGAGCTGCCGGGTCTACCGCTGACTGGTGTGAGCGGATTCTATTCGCACTGGAAGAAGGCGAATGTGCCCATTAACCGTGATCAAATTCTGTTTTTTACGGGGCCAGCCGAGGATGAGGTGCTGATTAACTGTACACGGGTGCAGGGGCTGGATGCGACTAGTGCCGAGGATCTGACACTTGCTGAACAGGAGGGGCGACGGCAGGTGTTGATGATGGCGGAGTTTCTGCAGCGCGATGTACCCGGTTTTGAGCGGGCTTCCATCTCAGCGGTTGCTCCGCAAATTGGCATACGGGAATCGCGGCGAATTGTCGGCCATTATTCACTGACGAAGGAAGATGTGTTAGAGGGACGGAAGCACAGCGATGTTATAGCACGCAGTGGCTACCCCATCGATATCCATAACCCATCCGGAAAAGGGGTAACAGCTGCTTTCATCTCAGGTGATGGCGCGTATGACATTCCGTTTCGCTGCCTGCTCTCGCATAATGTGCCCAACTTGCTCGCGGCGGGGAGATGCATCTCGACTTCACACGAGGCACTCGCGACAACTCGCCTGACCCCTAGCTGTATGGCAACCGGACAGGCAGCCGGAACAGCGGCAGCTTTAGCGGTACTGACTGAGGTTGAGCCAGCTCAAGTACCTATTGCCAAATTGCAGGATGAGCTGCGGAAAGCACATGCGGCAATATAAGCGGCTCCTAGCCAACTGCCTATGTGTGATGACTGATTGACACTAACCTTGAGGTAAGTAGCTGTACTTAAAGTGCGTACTTACATAATTGCAGCGTGCGCTTTATACTCAAGAGGCCAATCACACTTTAGGAGGAGCTTTCATTGAAAACACTCGTTATTGTCACACATCCCAGCATAGAAGCATCGGTCATCAATAAGCGATGGATAGAAGAGCTTGCGAAATATCCAGAAAAATATACGATACATGAATTGCATAAGGTTTACCCTGATGGAAACATCGACGTGGAGAAAGAACAGCAGTTGGTTGAAGCGCATGGCAATCTGGTGTTTCAGTTCCCTATTTATTGGTTTAATTGTCCGCCTCTTCTTAAAAAATGGTTGGATGAGGTTTTAGCTTATGGATGGGCCTTCGGTTCTAAAGGTGGGGACAAATTAAAAAATCGCAAAGTGGCGTTAGCGGTATCCGCTGGAGCAACAGAAGAGAATTATCGGGAAGAGGGAAAATATCGCTACACACTTGCACAAGTATTGGCTCCTTTTGAAATTTCCTTCCTGTATTGCAGTGCTGATTATCGCTCCTATTTTGCTTTTTATGGTACAGAAGCGGAGCCGGGTGAAAATGAACCTGATGCAGCGGCGGAAACGTCTGCAAGCAAATTAGAATCAAACGCGCTAGCTTATTTGAATTTTGTTGACAGCCTGTAACCCTGCCGCTGCTCAATCTTCAAAGTAGGCGTACATGACAAAAATGTAACCATTCCTCTCCTGTTTATCATCTAAATCGAACGACGGTGTTGGCTGTAAACCCTAAAATGAAGGTGTTGGAGCGGCAGTAATGATTTGATCGAGCTAGCCAGCTCCAAAATTAGGGTAAGCAAGGAGAGGATTTTAATTGATCCATCATAAGAAACGAACCTGCATCACATCCGGTATTTTGGCGGCACTTCTGACGCTGACTTTTACAGGGGAAGCAAGCGCGTATGCGCAGCGCCAACAATCCCATTCGTCTGCCTCCATTAATCAGAATGCCTCAGTCAGCAGCGCGTCCCCCACCCCTTTGACGAGCGGTCCGCGCGATGCGAAGGAGGTGGAGGCCTTTTTCGATGCTTTTTTTGAGCAGGATGCCATACAGCAAAAAGCCGGGGCCGCTGTAATATCCGTCGTACAAGACGGAAAAGTGCTCGTATCCAAAGGCTACGGTGTAAACGATCTGACGAAGAAGTCACCGGTAAATGCGAATAGTTCCACCTTTCGAATCGCCTCGGTCTCCAAGGTGTTCACGGCGGCTGCCGTTATGCAGCTCGTCGATCAAGGGAAAATATCGCTGCAAGATAATATTGAAAAATATTTGGATGGTTACAAAGTAAACAACCCCTATAGTACACCGGTTACGATCGAAAATTTATTGACGCATACGACGGGCTTTGAAGTGCGTGAGCCTACAGATGCCAGTTATTTGCTGGATCCCGCCCAAAAGCCGATTTCACTTAAGGAAAGCATCTTTGCTGTGTTTCCGCCAGTCATTCGCCAGCCGGGAACCTCCTATATGTACGATAATTTTGCTTCAAGGCTGCAAGGCTACATCGTCCAGCAGGTAAGCGGAGAGCCTTTCGGGAGCTATGTGCAGAAGCATCTGTTCGAGCCGCTAGGCATGACCTCAAGCCATTTTAGCCTTACTAAAAATGCAGCTGAACGGCTCGTCACCTCTTATGATGCGGCGGGAGGCGCTATTCCGGTGTACGGTTTTTCGCCGAACGAATGGCCGGAGGGCAGCATGCTATCGACAGCCGCCGATATGGCGCTGTTTATGAATGTATTCCTGAACGATGGCCGGGCGGCCGACGGCACGATTATTTTGTCGCCTGAATCGGTGAAGGCTATGTCGACGTATCACATCGCCATCGATCCGGATTTTCCGGATATGACCTACGGCTTTGAAGCGCCTGTGAATCCGTCCCATACGAACGGGGAAGCCGTCATCTCCAAGGGAGGCGATATACTTGGCTTCAGCTCGCTTCTCTGGCTGCTGCCAGATCGCAAAACCGGTGTTTTCGTTTCCTATAATTCGAATCAGGATTTGCGAAATGATTTGTTTGCCGCATTTATGGACCACTATTACGCCGATCAACCATCGATATATCGACCTGCTGCAGACTTTAAGCCGTTGCCTGCGAAGGAGCTCGCCAAGTTTGAAGGCTTGTATTCGGATTTGCGCATCAAGCTGCTAACGAAGGTCGAAGCGACGGGCGACGGCACTCTCACCGTAAGCGATATTTCCAGCCGTCAACTATTGAAGCAGGTCGATGATTTGCTGTTTGTGGATGAGCAGGGCAATCCCCTTGCATTCAAGGAGGAAGCGGACGGGAAAATCAGCTATCTGAAATATGCTAACCTTTTCAGCTACGCAGCAAAAATACCCGAGTATCAGGAAGGCTTCCCTGACGTAACAATTGGTCATCCCTATGCCAGCTACATTTTGGGATTGAAATCGCTTGGCCTTATGACAGATGATTTGTCTAAGCCGTTTCAACCGGAGCAGGCGGTCACCCGCGGCGCCTTCATCCAAGCTTTTAATGCGATATGGAGCATTCCTGAATCCACGAACCCGGCCTCATTTAAGGACGTCGAGCATTCCCCGTATCGCAAAGCGATCCAAGCCGCCGTTGAGGCGGGGCTGCTGAATGGGAGCGGGACCGGGACCGGCTTGTTTGAGCCGGACCGGCCTATTCTTCGCGAGGAAGCGGCAGCGATCGTTTATCGCCTGCTGACGATGACGGGGATTAGGACGCAGGATTCCACTGCTCCGCTTGCGCCCGGCACATCGAAATGGGCGATTGACGCCGTTAGCTCCATAGTGAAATGGCAGCTGCATGGGCCGGAGGTAATCGAAGCTGGCGGGGCGATTGATTACGGCTCGCGGCGGGCGTTAAACAAGCAGGAGCTGGCGGCGCTGTTGTTCACGATGCTGCTTCCGGCGTAACACTGCTAAAATAAGGTATGATTGGGGGGCAATGATTTGCCGCCCCTTTTTGTGTGCAAACCTGGAATGGTATGATGTAGAAAGCAGCCCTTTAGTTGGCGAGGTTCATCGAGGCTGCGCAACACTTGGAAGAAGGGATTTGGCTCTAGTGGATTTGAAAATACTGCTGATTGAAGATGATGAGGCCATATTTCGTTCGCTGAAGGAGAGGCTGGAGCAATGGTCGTTTCAAGTCACTAGTCCAGAGCGGTTTGATGATGTGATGAACACTTTTATTAAAGAGCAGCCTCAACTCGTTATTATCGATATTCAGCTTCCCATGTATGATGGCTTTCACTGGTGCCGGGAAATTCGGGCGGTGTCGAAAGTGCCGATTCTCTTTTTATCCTCGCGTGATCATCCTTTGGATATGGTCATGGCGATGAATATGGGGGCTGATGATTATATTCAAAAGCCGTTTCATATGGATGTGCTGATGGCCCAAATTCAGGCGATTTTTCGTAGAACCTATGCTTATGGAGAAGCGGCGGCTGATTTGATCGAATGGAATGGTTCTATTATAGATATGAAGCGCGGCCTCATTCGTAAAAACGGACAGGATGTGCTTCTAACGAAAAATGAATTTTTTATTCTCGTTGTGCTCGTCCAGGCGAAGGATACGATCATATCCCGCCACGATCTCATTCGCAAGCTGTGGGACGATGAACAATTCGTCAACGACAATACGCTGACAGCGAACATAACCCGGCTGCGCCAAAAGCTGACGGTTTTCCAATTGGAAGAAGCTATTGTCACCAAGAAAGGGCTAGGCTACATGGCTGCCACATTATGAGGGGGAAATGCGTTGCTGCTCCGCTATTTATATGATAGAAAAAGCTGGATTGCGTTCTACCTGCTTTCTTTGCTGTTCGTGGATTTGTTAATCTGGCTGGACAACGGCATTGCGATTCAAGCGGTCTCGATGCTGTATATGAACGCCCTGCTCATGCTGGCAATGCTGGCTTTTTTAGGATGGCGCTTTCGAAAAGAAACAGCCTACGCGCGCGCACTGGCAAGCACGGCTGAAGAAATAGAGGAGGACTGGATCGAAACGCTGCCGCTTGCTTATTTTTATAATGAAGAAGCAACAAATCAACTTCTGCGAGCGGCAGGTCACTGGTATTCGGACAAGCTTGCAGATAGCTATGCGGCCCGCACGGTGGAGCAGGTTTATACGGCGGCTTGGGTGCACGAAGTGAAAGCGCCGCTGACCGCTATGAAGTTAACGATAGATGCCGATAGGAGCAACCAGGCGCTGCGAAAAATCGAATCCGAATGGCTGCGCATTCATCTGCTCATTGACCAGCAGTTGTACATTTCACGGCTGCCTGCGCTTGAGGCGGATTATGTGGTGGAACAGGCTGGGATTCAGCAGCTTGCCGCTCTGGAAGTCCGGGAGCTGGCCTCTTGGTGTGTAGAGAAAAATATAGCCGTCATGTTTGAGGGGGAAGAGGCAATCGTCAGGACGGACCGCAAATGGTGCCGTTTTATTATGAGGCAATTACTGACGAATGCGGTCAAATACAGCCCTCAGGGCGGTACGATACTTCTGTCGACGACCGTTGCGCCTGAAGGGCATGTGAGAATCACGATTAAAGATGAGGGACCAGGTATTGCCGCTCATGACCTGCCGCGTATTTTTGATAAAGGGTTTACGGGAGGAAACGGAAGGCTGCAAAATGCGGCAACCGGACTGGGGCTTTATTTAGCACGGACGGTTGCGGACAAAATCGGGCTTGGCCTGACCGTCCAATCTGGGCCGCAGGCAGGAACAACGCTGGAAATGACCTTCCCTGTAAGCAATGCGTTCGAAGCTATTCGGACATGAAGGGCGGAAAAAGGACAGTTATAGCAGATATTAAAATCAAGCCCGTTTCATATGACAATAGTGTCACATAGAACCTCCTGCTTGTCATCTGATGCGAGCGACGAGTGTGGTCTTTTTCTCTAAAATGAATGTTAGATCAGAGCAGGAGGCTATGTAGATGAATCATAACAAATTGCCAAAAACCGTGCTGCATGCGCAGCAGGTCCGTAAATCATTTGGTGTCAGAGGAAATGTTCAGCAGGTGCTTAAGGGGATCGATCTACGTGTCTTAGAAGGGGAGTTTGTCGGCATTATGGGGCCTTCCGGCTCAGGGAAGTCCACGTTGATTAATGTGTTGTCGACCATTGATAAAGTGACGGAAGGCAAAATATTCGTTGAAGATGCGGACATCTCGAATATGAAAAATGCGGAGCTGTCTATTTTTCGGCGCAATAAGCTTGGTTTTATTTTTCAAGATTATAATTTGCTAGACACGTTAAGTGTAAAAGAGAACATTTTGCTGCCCGTATCGCTAGGCAAGTTGAATAAAAAAGCGGCTGAGGCAGCATTTCAGACGATTGCTGCGGAGCTGGGAATTTTGGAAATTGCCCATAAATATCCGTATGAAATTTCCGGCGGCCAGCGGCAGCGGACGTCTGCCGCACGCGCATTGATCCACGAGCCTGCTATTGTATTTGCAGATGAGCCGACAGGTGCGCTGGATTCGAAGGCAGCATCGTCGCTGCTTGGAAAGCTGGAGACGCTTAATCGGTCGCGCAGCCTTACCATTATGATGGTTACGCATGATCCGGTAGCTTCAAGCTATTGCAGCCGGGTCGTGTTTTTGAAGGACGGCATGCTTTATTCTGAAGTGTACCGGGGCAGCAAAACGCGGCAAGCTTTTTTCAAAGACATAATGAATGTGCAGGCTGTGCTCGGAGGTGACCATGTTGACACTGTTTGAACTGGTTATCCGCAGCATGCGTAAAAACATGAAGCATTATTATCTTTATTTTTTTGCGCTTATATCAAGTACAGCCCTATATTTTGTATTCGCTACCTTGCAGCATGATACGTCCATCATGACCGCGATATTCGGAGATATTCAATTCGCATCGTTGTTTAAAGTGTCAGGGCTGCTGCTGCTGGCCATAGTGGTCATATTCATGCTGCAGGCGAACAGTATTTTTCTAGGGCGCCGCAGCCGGGAAATCGGATTGTATCAGCTGATAGGCCTGACGCGCAGAGGGGTGCTGCTGCTGCTCATTGCCGAGAATATGCTCCTTGGAATAGGAGCACTCCTCCTTGGGATTGGAGTTGGTGCAATCGCATCGCGGCTTTTTTTACTTATTCTGCTGAAACTGGTCGGGATCGAAAGTGTTATCTCCGTCTCTTTCTCAAGCTCGGCAGCTATTCAAACGGCTATGGTGTTTGCCATTCTCATCGGGCTTACATGGATACAAATGGTGTTTAAAGTTTACTGTACTACGCTTCTCGAGCTGTTCAAGGCGGGCCGGCAGGGAGAGCATCCCAAACAGCCCAAAGCAGCTTTCTCCGCTATGATGGGACTGCTTAGCATAGTGCTGATCGCGGCGGGCTATATGCTAGCTAGCCAACCGCTTGGGCAAGGGCTGTTTTTGCGAATGCTGATTATTCTTGCCTCGACTATACTCGGAACCTACCTGCTATTTCGTGTCACGATTGGCTGGCTGCTTTACTCGGTTCGAAGGAGCAGGAACGGACAGCTTGGACTGAAAAACAGCTTGTCCCTCGCTCCAGTCATGCATCGAATGAATGCGAATGCGAGCTCGCTCACGCTCATAACGGTTTTGTCAGCGATGACTCTAACCATGGTGGCAATCGCTTATTCGCTGTATTATTCAGCCGAGAGCGAGTCGCGTGGGATGCTGCCTTACGATTTTATTTTTGAAAATAGTAGTCAGGCTGCACGCTCATTTCGTACGGAGCTGGAGCAGGCAAAGCTAACGTTTAAGCATCAATCGGTTGAGGCTGTTCGACTGACAGGCACTTTTAGCAATAGCCGGGAAGGAGAACGCAGCCTCTTGCTGCTCGCAGCAGAACAACTGCAGGGGAGCGGCGCCGATAATGTCCTGCCTAGGCAAGGCGAGGCCGTTTGGTATAAAGGACAGAGGCCAGCGTTAAGCAAGGAGCCGGATACCGTTCTATTTCCACAAACGGTGGATTTTGAAGCCAGCGGAATCCCCCTCACCATTAAGGTTATGAAAGGCATCGATCGTAATGCGATGAACTACAACGTAACGGGCGGTCAACTTGTCGTGCCGGAAGCAACGTTATATGCGATTCGTGAGCAGCTGCCTGCTGCTTCTGAACAGGCGACCATTCGAATAGATACATACCAAATTTCAGACAAGAGCGAGCGGGCAGTCGCATCCGGTTTTTACGCCAAATATGTTAAGGCAGCTGAGAACAGGCCGGACTTTGACACTTACTACAAAGCGTCGCTTCAAAAATTTGGGCTTATTATTTTTATAGCAGGTTTTCTAGGGTTTATATTCCTGATGGCAACAGGCAGTATTTTATACTTTAAACAGATGACAGAGGCTGAGCAGGAGAGGAAGAGCTATACGATTTTGCGCCAGCTTGGATTTGGGGAACGAGAGATTATGGGCGGCATTATCCGTAAACAACTATTTGTATTCGCGATTCCGCTGGCAATCGGGCTGGTCCATTCCATTGTCGCCGTGAAAGCCGCCTCTGCGCTGACGTTGTCAGATATTACATTTCCCGCAGCTGCTGCCATGGCGATGTATACGGTCATTTATTTCGTGTTCGCTGTGCTTGCCGTTGGTTATTATCGCCGAATCGTTAGGCTGTCGCTGTAGCCTTTATGCTGGCACCAGCTTAAAAACTCTTTGATAATGAGAATGATTCTTACTATAATGAAAGAGTTGGAAGCTGTAAATAGACATGGAAGGTGAACATAATGAAGTTGCAGGAACAATTGCCCTTATGGAATCATGCGGCTATACGGGTGCTTGATGTTCGTCGGTCTATGCTGCGATTGGGTGACAGTGTGCAAGGTTTCCGTTTGCCGGCGAGCGCCTTCTTGGTAGCTGTTGCTGGAGAGGCAAGAGTCCTCATTGACGGTACCGAGCATATCGTCGATCGCTGTTATGTGTGCCACGCTGGGAAAGGCGCAACGATCGACATTAACCAAGTCGCTGAGCCATTCGATTATTATATGATTTTTTATAAAGCCGTTCTCGCTGTGCCCAGCCGCAAAGAGCTGTTAAATGTGTATAGGGACAATAATCCCTTCCAAATGCAATATGGCTTTGCTCCTAACTATCCCCTTGGTGTCCTTGCCAAAATAGAGCAAATGCACACCTATTGGCTGCTTGATGCCCAATTGGAGAAATTCCATGTGCGAGCTATTTTTCACCAATTGGTGTACGATCTCCTGCTGCAGCTCCATGCGCATGAGGGAACGCCGATGGCCCAGCCAAACTACGTTAGCCAGACGATTCGGTTTATGGAGGAGCGTTACGCTGAGCCCATCAGCCTTCAGGATATAGCAAGTACCCTTCATTGCAGCGAAAGGCAGCTGCAGCGCTTATTTAAGGCGAAGCTGAGCATTGGGCCGCTCGAATATTTGATTCGAATTCGTATGGACCATGCGCAAGCGATGTTATTGAATACGAATTTATCGCTAAAGGTAATTGCGGAATCGGTAGGTTATGGGGATAGTTATTATTTTAGCCGGGCATTTAAGAAGTTTTGTGGCGTTTCCCCGCTGCATTATAGGCAAAAGAGTCGCATAAGTTCATCCTATGTGTCGGGATATTCCATTGGCTCCCGTCCTAATCTCTCCTATAATAATGAGCGTGATAATCATTATCAACATATTAGCGGGGGAGTTTTAGGAATGAATAGGAGCAAGGGGTCTATTTTAGCGGTCAGTTTGATGTTGAGCTTAATCTTGTTGCTCGGTGCATGTGCAACTGCGCCCGGCAACGGTTCGGGGAACAATACGGGAGGAGCCAGCCCAACTAGCACCGTTTCATCAAATACAAATGCTTCACAAACGGCACAACAAGCTTATCCGGTCGTTATTAAACATGCAAAGGGTGAAATAACGCTGGAGCAGCATCCTACGAAAATTGCGGTGCTTGATACTAAATTTGTGGACCAGCTGGTGACGTTAAGCGAGCAGCCAGCGGGCAGTGTGAAAGCTGCGGCAGATAAAACCGATTTCCCTGAGTATTTATCCGAGAAGCTGACGGATGTTAAATTGCTCGGTACGAGGGATGAGCCGAATTTGGAAGCTATTGCTGCCATGGAACCGGATTTAATCATTTGCACAGAGTTTCAGGAAAAAGTATATGATAGCTTGTCTAAAATTGCGCCTACCATCATGCTCGATTTTGATGAGAATTGGCGCGATACTTTAACGACCTTCGGCAAAATTGTTGGAAAATCGGAAGAAGCGAGTGCTGTTCTGGAAGCTTATAACGAGAAAACAGCTAAGCTGAAGGAAGAGCTTAAGGCGAGGCTTGGAGACCAGACCGTTGCGCTCATTCGTCCACGTGATGAAGGCATACGGATTCATACGCCGAGCCACCGCACAGGGGACATTTTATATAACGATCTAGGTTTGTCTGCTCCACAGCAGGTGCTCGATGAGAAGGATACGGCTTATCAAATTTCGTTTGAAGCTTTTCCAGAAGTAGGGGCAGACCATTATTTCCTCGTACATGACGACATGTTCAAGGAGGTCGTTGAGGAGTTCCAGCAGACGGAAACTTGGAAAAGTGTTGAAGCCGTGAAAAATAATCAAGTATATGAAGTAGATTCGAACATATGGATTGCTTATTATGGGCCGATCGCGATTAATATGATTGTGGATAGAACTGCAGAAATTTTCCTTGGAACGCGATAACATGCCGGTTAATCTTTCACCTGCACAGTGGAAAGAGCTTGAAGCCAGGTTCAAGTTTACGCCTGAAAAAAAGGAACCGCCTGCTGCTCTCTCCATTGCAGCCCAAGATTTGCTAGACCTAGAGAAATGTAAGTCCTATCTGGATCGACTAGCAAGTGAAATAGGCGCGCCAACGAGAAGAGTAGCAGCATCCATGCTTGCGAAGCGCTATGCTTTTCTATACACTGCACCTGTCTTATATGCGATGACGGTATATAACAAGGGCTTGCCGTTAACGTTAAATAACTGCCGACTGGCTTCGCCTGATGAAAGTGAAAGTAAGGTGAGCGGCTCCAAGTTTCCTAATTTGAGCATTGATGGACTGGAGATTACTGAGCCAGAGGCGGGAAAACGGCTGGAATGGCGGGAGCAGCTGCTGCGTCAGCTATTTGCGGAGCATCTTTCACCCTTATTTCGTTCTTTATCCGCAGCTGGCAAAGTTCCGCTGGCGATTTTGTGGGAAAATGCATTTGTCCGTGTGGCTCCGCTATATGAGGATGGTTTGGAGGAAGCAGAGGGCGATCCATCTGTTATACAGCGTCTTCATGACGATTTTAAGTTTATGACAGAAACTGCACCAGCGGCCCTATTTGGAGAACGCCGCAACCCGCTTGCGAAGTTTGCAAAACCGACCAAGGCAGGCAGGGCCGGAGAAATGTTGACCTCTATTCGTCAAACCTGCTGCTTTTATTACGAAATGTCCTCCGAATACTGCAGAGCTTGCCCGAAGCCGCTCAATTGTGGTTGACAAAAGGGCAGGGTGACTAGACGATTGCAAATTCAATCGTTGAAGATTCATGTGTGGATCTTATGGATACGATAATAAGTTTTAGCAAAAAAGCTGCTATCGGTTTAGTACCAATAGCAGCTTTTTTTTGCTTTTTTAATTTAACTTAATCGCAGTAAGACTGCCGTTTGTCTTGAAATCCGTTGTATAGGATACGGTAGTGGTGGCGGAGAAGGTGCCCGTTGGTCCTGTGATGGTTATCGTAGGAGCGGAGGAATAGCCTGCACCTGCATTTGTGATTTTGATTCCGGTCACTTTGCCGTTCGTTAATAGGGGTGTAACGGTCGCCGCCGTATGCGTCCATAACTCGCCCTTGCTGCCGTTGTAGCGGTAGTAGTTCGATACTTCATCCAGACGGTCGTTAGTAATGCCATAGGGAGCAAGCACCTTCAGCAGAGCGGCTTTATTGGATTGTGCCTGCTCAGAGGTAGGGCCGCCGCTTTCGGTGCCCGCAGGTGTTACACCGCTGAAAGCTTCACGGAATACTTCGGTAGATACGCCAAGCGCGGCAGCTATAAGTACAACGGGGCGGCCATGATCCACAGAATCTGTGTCAAAACCGCCTTCGATCGAGATTGTATAACCGTTCTGATCGGTTACGCTGATGCCCGCTCCTGATCCAGACCCGGCATGAGCGGATGGCTTAGCCTTTTCAGAAACCGGGGAGGAGGGGGGATGTTTGTCCGGTTTTTTTTGCTTATGGACTGGGGCTGGAGCTGTTGCCTCATTCGTCTTATCGTCGTGGTTGGCATTACTGCTGTTGGCCGTGGTCAATTGAACGGCACCTGCACTCACCGCAAGCAGGATCAGCAGGGTGACGATCGTTTTTTTGGCTTTCATAGGGGAAGCTCCTCTCAAATGGGGGGATGTGGTTCTGGACTTAGATTAATATAGCTATGTGTCAGGAAGATGTTGAGAGAGAATGGGGGATGGAAACGCCAACCAATCATGATTTTTGCATTTGCGGCCACATAAAAATACACCCTCGCAAACATAAAGCGCGAAAGTGTATTTTATGAATAAGCAGAACAGTGTTCTATTAGAATTACCGATAATGACTCTACTGATTTAAAATAGGTATTTCTCCGAGCAGATTTTTCAAGTTTATCGCATCCCACGGCAAATGTTCCGTTATGCCTAATCCAACTACATCTGTTTCTTCAGATAGTTGTTTAATCAGATGAAGTAACTGAGGTATTTGCATCGTTCCCGCAGGAGAATAAGGATAAGGGGCTTCGGGATTCGCGAACAATAAAGAACGAAATGCCTTTGGATCAAGCACATCTAAATCGAGATGAATCGCTAAGTGCTTAATGCCGCTTTCTTTAATCCACTTCTTTATAGATTCCGTGCTGCTTGATAGCTCTGCGGTGCCTGCGGTTTTAATACCTAGTCTTTGAATCATTTCGGTGTCTGGTTCGACAGGGGCTATTCCTAGTCTTTGAAATGCTTCTGAAATGACTTCAAATTCCTGCTCTGTTGGAGCTGCTAATCCCGCGATAAAGACATTTTCAGGCTTTAGAGGGACTTTCACATGTTTTGCGAACTCCTCATCCCCTTCTCCCAACAAATTCCCGAGCGGTAATGTATGTCCGTTATCATAGCCCACATATCTAACTAAATCACTATGAGCATCAATCCAAATTAAGCCTAATTCCCCACCGTAGCGTTCGTTCAAATAGGCAAATGGGGCTTGTTCGACTAAGCAGTCGCCACCAAACATGATAATGCGATCTGGCTTATGGGCATTAATGATATGCTGAGCAGACTCTAATTGTTCAAGCAGCTGCTGTCTCCCTTTTATACCGTTCTCGTTTTCAAGTGGAGTGCCATCATACGCTTGCACGGGCACATGAATAAGAGGTTGATCATTGTCCGGAGCTAGCCAAGCGAGCAGTTCGGCTCCAAAAGAGTAGTTAGGGTTGTCGCCCCCTTGCCATTGCGGCATTAACAGGCGTATTGTTTGATTAGTCATGTTTTGTTCTCCTTTACGTCAAAGTAAGGCTAGTATAAACTGAACGTAAATTAAAACGTAGTACGCACTTTATTGATAGGTACTACCCGAAAGGATAGTGTAAATATGAGTATGGCTGAATATAAAGGTAAAGTTAAAAATATTCAAGATACACCTTTTGGTTATACAGTATCCGTTATTGGTGGCAAATGGAAAATGGTCATCATTTATCTCCTGGCAGAAAACCAGCCGGTTCGCTTTAATGATCTGAAAAGACAGATTGGCACGATTACTTATAAAACATTAAGTTCACACCTTAAAGAATTGGAAGCGGACGGTTTGGTGAACAGGAAAGAGTATCCTCAGGTTCCGCCTAAAGTCGAATACAGTCTCACCGATAAAGCGGAAACGCTATTACCCGTTTTGGAACAGCTATGTGAATGGGGAGAAAAAAACCAAAATAATTAAATCCATTTCAGTTGCCAGGTAGGTGTATAGACAAACCGGAGCCGTGTTGCGGAGCCTTACTAAGCACTTATTCGAGGAAAATCTCATCTGACGATTCAAGGCTTACGGAACCGCAGCATGCCATTGTAGCTGAAACATTATTGTTGAGAACACTAATGCTGAAAAACGAATGCTAAAAAACGAATGCTAAAAAACGAATGCTAAAAAACGAATGCTGAAAACACTATTGCGTAGAAAACGCAGCCGGGGGACGCTCAACTCTTTTCTGAAGGACAGAGGTTCCGCTATTCTGGCTATTAATCTGGTTTCGGATCTTATGCGGACAGGAAAACCGCTATTGCCCACATCATCGCCTCAAAATGGCTTTTGGCAGCACATTAGCGTCTCCTGAGTCCGCAGCCTGTGCCAAAACCCGTGATTCTATTTAAATAGCGGCTGCTGTGTCCGCCAAGTCGATTATTGAATACGTTTGAGACTAAATTCGAAAGTAGCCATACGATTGCAAAGAAAAGTGCCAGCCAGATGCTGCTGACTGACCTTAATTAATTGGCAGACACTAAGATGGTTAGACAGACACCAAGATTGCTGGACGCCTCGAAACGGCCAAACGAGTGGCTACGGCTGCTTAGGGAGCAATAGCTGAAACGTCGTCCCTTGCGGCGTGCTGTGCTTTAAATTCAACTGGCCCCCCATGGCAATGGCAAGCATTCGGCTGTAGGTAAGACCGAGGCCTAGGCCGCCGACAGCAAGCTTTTTACGCTCACCGCGAAAGTATCGCTCGAAAATATTTTTTTGCTCCTCTTTCGATATGCCTGGACCGTTATCCTGAACGTTAATTTCATAGCTGCCAGCTGAAGATTCCGATAGAGAGACATGAATGCGGCCTTGGCCTTGCAGCGCTTGCCTGCTATTGTTCAGCAAATTCACAATAATTTGCTGAATGCGGCTTGCATCTCCGACAGCCAGAAAAGCACCGGTTGGAATATCGGCTGATAGCTCGAGCCCCTCTACAGGATCCAACAGTCCCCATTGGTATACAATTTCGCCAACTAGCTTGCCGAGATCAAGCGTGTCCTGTCGGACGCTGATTTTACCGGAAGCGAAGGCATTGAAATCCAGCAGGTCGGTGACCATATGCTGAAGCCTGCGTGTCTGCTGCAAGGAAATTTCCAGAAATTCCTCTGCTTCCTCCTCCGCAACCACTTGATCGCGAACGGCATGAATAAGGCCATGAATGGAGGAAATCGGTGTTTTCAGCTCATGTGTCACGCCGGCAAGCAGCTCCGTCCGCAGCTCTTCCAATGTGCCGAGGCGCGCAGCCATCGTCTGGAACGATACCAGCAGGTCGTGTATTTCCTTTTCCTTCACATGGTTAGGTACGACTACCTGATAATTGCCAGCCTCCATCTGATTCAGCGCTTCAGCGAGCTGCTTGATCGGCCTTCTTAAATTTCGCGACAGAAAGTAGATGATGAGCCAGCCCAGCAAGCCTGAGCCAAGCAGCAGTGAACCGATGAGGCCGTAATTCTGATTAACATGGACTAACTCCTTGTAGTCGTAGGAAATGGCAAGCGATCCGATGGCCTCCCCTTTGTTTTTGCCCCATATTGGCGTTGTCAGCGTATATTGATCATCTGATAGGGTGACGTTCAACTCACCCGAAAGTGGAGGGAGGGCTGGAGCAGCATCTCTGTCTCTGGGACCCTGTTTAATAAAAATAGCGGTCCCGTTATGATCAAATACGCGCAATGAAAATTGTCCCGGCAGCGAGTAGCGGCGCTGGGTGCGGTCGATCCATTCATAGAAATGGCCCGGAATGACGATTTGTCCACTTTCTTGGCTCACATACTGCGAGGCGACCTGCGCAAAGGCTTTGAGGTTTTGCTTCCGCTCATGCAGCGTCTCCTGGCGAATCCAGAAAATCGATACCAATCCAATGATAAGCAGCCCTATGAATAAGGTGAGCACATAGCGAAAAGTCCAGCGGCTGAGCAGCGTTTGGCGACGATTAGTGGGTGTTGGCATAAAGCATATACCCCGTCCCCCGCAGGGTGCGGATTTCTCCTTCTTCTGGCGGCCAATGCAGCAGCAGCTTGCGCAAACGCTTGATGGCCAAATCTACTGCCCGATCGCTGCCCTCATAATCCATTCCCCAAACTTTATCTATTAACTGCTCGCGGTAAAAAATCTGGTTCGGATGCTCGGCGAGGAACATGAGCAGCGACAGATCGCGGGGAGTGATCGAAAGACTGGCACCATTCAAGTAAACCGTATGTGATTTAAAATCGATGCGAATGCTCCCAAACGTAACCTGTTCCGAGCTGACGAGGGAGCGGGGCGGCCGTCTGAGCACCGCATGAATGCGGGCGACAACCTCTTCTGGCTCAAACGGCTTCGTCATATAATCATCGGCTCCTTCGTTGAGCCCCAGAATCCGGTCGCTTACATCGCCTCTAGCCGTCAGCATAATGACGGGACAAGCGCTTTTGTAGCGAATATGGTTCAACACTTCCCAGCCATTCATGCCCGGCAGCATAACATCGAGAATAACGAGCGTAGGAACTGCCGCATCAAAAGCTTCAATAGCTTCCCGTCCGTTGCGATAGATGCGGCAATCAAATCCCGCCTTGCGTATATAGGCTGCGAGCACCCGGGAGATGGCGTCCTCGTCTTCGACAATCATAATCGTATTCATAAGTAATCCTCCGATGTGGCGGTCTAACATACAGTCACCTCTGAAAAAAGTATACCGCCTGAGCTAGGGAATGACTATACGCTGCGCTTCATGCTGACACATATTTTAAACGGTTATTGAGTCAGGGGAATGTCGGGGGAGGTATACCGCCATAATCTTCGATGCCACTGTATACGTTCAGAATCTTAAGAATTCCTTTAGTTTCCCCCTCACTTTATATTCAGATTTTTTGGATAGCATAAGGAAAGTGAAATAAAGGGGGATACGATGATGATAAATGTAAACGGTTGGAAAAAGGAAAAACTGCTTTTTCTACATAAATTTTTGCGTTCGCCCAGACAAATCGGCAGCGTAACGCCAAGCTCAAAATTTCTCGCGAAAAAAATGCTGGAGTCAGTTCCCTGGAACAAAGCAACGAGTATCGCAGAGCTGGGAGCCGGTACCGGTGCGATAACCAAATACATTCAAGCAGCCAAAAAGAAAGCGACTAAGGTTATCCTTTTTGAAAAAGACCCTTATATGCGTGAACAATTGCAGGAGCATTATCCCGAATTTTCAAGCTATGAGGACAGCAGCTACCTCCAGGCATCGCTGCATACGGAAGCGATCAAGCAGTTGGACTGCATTATTAGCGGACTGCCATTTACCAATTTCCCGCAAACGCTGCGAGACAAGCTGATGGAGCAAATTCTCGTATCGCTTAAAGATGACGGTCTATTCATTGCTTTTCAATACTCCTTGCAGATGAGATCGCAGCTTAAAGAGCATTTTGAAATTGAAAAAATTACATTTGTGCCCTTAAACATGCCTCCCGCATTTGTATATGTTTGCCGTAAAAAGGAGGTGCGGTTATAGGCGAGATATCATGAAAAGCAAGCTGGATGCTTAAAGCTGCTGCTGCGGGTGCTTAAATTCGGCGCAAAACGCATAATGCCCCTGATGATGGTTAAGCCAGATCCGTCCATTGTGCAGCTCGACGATATGTTTAGCAATCGATAGACCAAGGCCAAAGCCGGCAGGCATATGGGCATGGTTGCGGGAGGGCTCCATTTTATAAAATCGTTCAAACAATTGCTCCTCCTGCTCCTTCGTTATCGGTTGGCCCGCATTTTCAACACTTAAAGTAATTCGTCCTTCTTGCACAAAAAGCTTTACGGTGATTTCTCCGGGCTTCACGGAAAATTTCAAGGCATTCATTAATAAATTGTCGATCGCTCTGACCATTTTTCCAGTATCCATGAGAGCTATGACAGGTACAGCAGGCAACGCTTTTTTTATTATAATGTTCTGTTCCTGAGCTACAGGCTCAAATTCAGTAACAAGCTGCGCCAATAATCTGTTGAAATCGATTTCCTGAAAAGATAAACGGACATCCGGGTCGCTAAGCCGCGTATATTCGAATAAATCGTCTATTAGCTTTTTCAACTGCTGGGTTTTGTTATAAGCATTGTCGATATACCTTTCTTGCTCCTGAACATCTTGGAAGGAGTGGGTTTTCAATAAATCCAAATAGCCAATAATGCTGGTCAGCGGTGTTCGCAAGTCATGCGAAACGGAGGTGATCAGTTCCATCTTCGATTTTTCCAGCTGTCGCTCCCGCGCAAGCTTGCTTTGCAATTGTTCCGCCATATCATTGATATTTTGTGCTACATGCCCTAATTCATCCTGGCTGGATAACGGAATCCGGTAGCTTAAATTCCCGAAGGACATTGCTTTGAGGCCATCGGTAATCGTCTTGAAATAACGGATCGTACGGCGGGTCATTAATATGAAGCTGAACCAAAAAGAGAGCACAAAAATGCCTATAGGCAAAAATTTATAAATAAAACCGGATTGGGGTCGCTGCATGGAATAGATCGTGCTGAATAAAGTAGCAAGTATCAGGCTGAAAATAAAAGCCCAAAGCATCTGGACGCGAATGCTTTTTTTGCCGAATAAATAAGTCCATAGCTTATTTTTCAATTTTGTATCCCACTCCCCAGACCGTCTTAATATATTGCGGCTCTCTAGGATTGACCTCGATTTTCTCGCGGATGTTGCGTATATGAACCATCACTGTATTTTCCGAATAAAACGCGGTATGTTCCTTCCAGACGCTTTGATAGATTTTATCGACGTTAAAAACTTGCCCCCGGTGCATCGCTAACAATTCCAGAATGGAAAATTCAATGGGGGTTAACGATTTTTCATGGCCGCGCACGACAACGCTATGCTGGTCTCGATTAATGACCAAATCATCCATAGCTATTTCAGAGTCATTTATGGCTGGCTTGCTGGAAGCGAAATGCTGCCGCCTGATTTGGGCTTTTACCCGAGCGATCAGCTCAAGGGGGTTAAATGGTTTCGTTACATAATCATCTGCGCCTGTGGAAAGACCCATAATTTTATCTAAATCCTCCCCTTTAGCAGAGAGCATAATAATAGGAACATTCGATATTTCGCGGATTTTGAGGCAAGCTTGAATGCCATCCAAATGAGGCATCATAATATCGAGAATAATCAGATCAATATTTTCCTGCTGAACCATTTTCAAAGCCTGCGTCCCGTCCTCCGCTTCCCGGACAAGGTAGCCTTCATTCCGCAAATAAATGTGAAGGACGTCGCGAATTTCCTGTTCATCTTCAGCTACTAGAATGGTCATTTTCATGCATCTATCTCCTTATAAATCGCTTTCTGAATTGGCAGAAATAATTGGACGAGGACAATGGCTGCTGTCAGTGCGGTAGCGATTCACAGCAAGCGTATTGCGTAAGTATAGACGATATCTCCTGCAACTTGAACGTGACCTAAGGCTAAACGTCTTGTAGCAAAGCTTTCATATTTGTAGACACTGCTTCTAGCTTACTTTATAAAGCTTTAGATTTTAATAAGGTAATTCTGAAGTTATTCTGAAGATTAAGTTCTTCCATTTTGTGGAGCCAACTTTATCAAGATGGGTATCGAATATTTAAACTGGGGTTTCCATATTGATGAATGGAATCAAATCCCCCTCTACATGATCCTTCTATAAAGGGCAGTCCCGATATTTTAAACCTGAAATCGTGACAAATTCGTTACTTATGGCAGGAAAGTGGCGGCACGCCTATCGTTAGCACTGGCTTTATGCAGGGCAAATCCCTTATAATGCTAGATAGAAATGTTATGGGGGAGTGTATCGCGTGAGTTTAGTAGATGTCAGCAATGTATCGCCAGCGTTATTTATTTTGGGCGTCGTTTTTTTGCTGCTCATTTTCGGATTGTTGAGCTTTGGCATTTTACGTATGTTCGGGCAGCGGTTCCGTTCCGGTTGGATATGCATCGGTGGGGCAGTTGTCAGCTTCGTTGTATTTATGTGGATATTAAATCGATGGTTCCTGTAGCTCAGGGAATTTGCGGTTAGAGGAGGCGTCGATATGTTTTGGACAGCAGTATGGTTTATCGTCAATATGTTTTTTGTCACTTCATTAATTTTATTTCTTTTTATGCAGCGCTCTTATACGCTCGCCAAGCTGGAAACAGGCAACGGGGACAAGCTTCGCAAGGCGCACAAAATACGACTGACGTTTGGAATTATCAGCCTGATTTTGTTTGTGGCCATGGTCGCGAGCTTCCTTATTAATATGCGGTTGAACGGTTAAAAAAGCAGCGGCAGGAAGGCTCTCATTGACGAGAGTCTTTTTTTTCGGCATTATTGGGAGAGAGAGAATTTCAGAAGCAGGAGGTTTGTGGCATGAGTACACATGCACATTCACATACGCATACGATTGAAGATATTGTGAGAATCATGTCGAGCCAAGGACTGCGCATTACCGACCAGCGCAAGACGCTGGCCAAGCTATTCGCAGAATCGCCGGGCTACTTGGCCCCCAAGGACGTTTATGAATACATGGGCAAGTCTTATTCCGGACTTAGCTTTGATACCGTATACCGCAACCTGCGTGTCATGGAGGAGCTTGGCGTGCTGGAGCAGGTGGTGTTCGAGGAAGGCGTCAAGTTCAAGCTGCATTGCCGCGAGCATGACCACCACCACCATATGATTTGTCTGAACTGCGGCAAAACGTATCCAATTATGTGCTGCCCAATGGAGCAGACGACTGCGCCCGCTGATTTCCGAATCGTCAAGCACAAGTTTGAAGTGTTCGGTTATTGTAAAGACTGTGATCAGGAAGAAGCAGCAGCGCAAAGCTAATGGAAAAGAGACCTGTTGCTAGACGTGTCGTTCAGGCGCCGATTCATTTTTACCGCAAAGCGATTTCACCGCATTTGCCGCCTTCCTGCCGCTTTACTCCCACATGCTCCGCCTATGCGCTGGAGGCCATTGAGAAGCATGGCGTGCTCAGGGGCTCATGGCTTGCGGCGCGGCGGATTAGCCGCTGTCACCCGTTTCACGCCGGTGGCTACGATCCGGTTCCTCCCGTAAAGGGCGGAAAGCAGAGCGATGGGGATCAGCCTACTTGACAGAAGGGCTGGCTGTTCGGTATATTTTGTCATATATGAGTCCGATGAATGGATAAGTACAATGGAAGCTGCGTCGCAGAGAGCCGGGCAATAAGGTGTGAGCCGGTACGGGCAAAGTTGGAAGATGGTCCTGGAGGATCTGCTTTTGAGCAGCGCGCTGCCTTAGGTTTGACTAGGCGGGAGCGGGTAAGAGAGCAGCGTTTGACCGGCGTTAACGGTATTGTCCGCCTTCAATCGGCGGCACACGAAGCCATTGCGTTTTTTTCTGCGAATCAGGAGAAGATGCAAGGGGAATTTGGGTGGTACCACGTGAGTTTTATACTCTCGTCCCATGATGGACGGGAGTTTTTTGCGTTTTTATGTGTTTTTAGAATCGAAATTTGGGAGGCTGCTGAAATGGCGAATGACAACAAAACATTTTATTTGACTACGCCGATTTATTATCCGAGCGACAAGCTGCATATTGGGCATGCGTATACGACGGTGGCGGGCGACGCGATGGCAAGATACAAGCGGCTGCGCGGCTACGACGTTTGGTTCCTGACTGGAACCGATGAGCATGGGCAGAAAATCGAACGCAAAGCACAGGAGCAAGGCAAGACCCCTCAGCAATTCGTCGATGATATCGTTGTCGGCATTAAAAGCTTGTGGGCGAAGCTGGAAATTTCCAATGATGACTTTATTCGCACGACGGAGGAGCGCCATAAGAAGGTCGTTGAGAAAATTTTTGATCAGCTGCTGAAGCAAGAAGATATTTATAAGGGTACGTATGAAGGCTGGTACTGTACGCCGTGTGAATCCTTTTTCCTAGAGCGCCAGCTTGAAAACGGCAATTGTCCGGATTGCGGACGCCCGGTTGAGCTCGTAAAGGAAGAGAGCTATTTTTTCCGGATGAGCAAATATGCAGACCGCCTGCTTAAGCTATATGAGGACAACCCTCATTTTATTCAGCCGGAATCACGCAAAAATGAAATGATCAACAATTTCATCAAGCCGGGCTTGGAGGATCTAGCCGTATCGCGTACGACCTTCGATTGGGGCGTTAAAGTGCCAGGCGATGCGAAGCATGTCATCTATGTGTGGATTGATGCACTGTCCAACTATATTACGGCGCTTGGCTATGGCAGCGATGATCCCGAGGCTGCGGCTAAATATGAGCGCTTCTGGCCGGCGGATGTCCATCTCGTGGGCAAGGAAATCGTTCGTTTCCATACGATTTATTGGCCGATTATGCTCATGGCACTCAATCTTCCGATTCCGAAAAAGGTATTTGCCCATGGCTGGCTGCTCATGAAGGACGGCAAAATGTCGAAGTCCAAGGGCAATGTTGTGGACCCGGTTATGCTGATCGACCGTTATGGCCTCGATGCTGTCCGCTATTATTTGCTGCGCGAGGTGCCTTTCGGCGCCGATGGCACCTTTACTCCGGAAAATTTCGTCGAGCGTATTAACTTTGATCTTGCCAACGACCTCGGCAATTTGCTTAATCGTACCGTTGCGATGATTGATAAATATTTTGACGGCGAGATTCCAGTTTATGCCGGACAAATCACACCATTCGACGCTTCGCTTGAAGCGCTGGCGCAGGATACGATTGCTTCTGTGGAGGCTGCTATGGAAAACATGGAGTTTTCTGTAGCGCTCGCTGCGATTTGGCAGTTCGTCAGCCGGACGAATAAATATATTGATGAGACACAGCCGTGGACGCTGGCGAAGGATGAAGGAAAGCGCGCGGAGCTGGCTGCGGTCATGCAGCATTTGGCGGAAGCGCTGCGCATCACATCGATTATGCTCCAGCCGTTCCTGACGCATGCGCCGCGTGAGCTGTGGAAGCAGCTCGGCATTCAGCCGGGCGAGCTGACGTCATGGGAGAGCATGCGCACGTTCGGGCAGCTGCCGGCAGGCACGCGGGTGCAGAAGGACAGCCCGCTGTTCCCACGCCTGGAGACGGCGGATGAGGTTGCTTTTATCGCAGCCGAGATGGGGGGCGGCGCTGCCAAAGCGGAAGCGCAGCCGGAAGCCGCGCAGCAAGCGGCTGGCGCTGGAGGGGAAGGAGCCGCAGCAGACGCGGCTCCGGTAGAAAGCAAGGAAGAAATCGGCATCGACGATTTCGCCAAGGTAGAGCTGCGAGTGGCGCAAGTCATTGCTGCCGAGCCTGTGAAGAAAGCCGACAAGCTGCTGAAGCTGCAGCTTGATCTCGGTTATGAGCAGCGCCAGGTCGTTTCGGGCATTGCGAAATTTTATACGCCAGAGTCGATTGTCGGCCGGAAGGTGATTTGTGTGACGAACCTGAAGCCGGTGAAGCTGCGGGGAGAATTGTCGCAAGGGATGATTCTGGCTGCGTCGCACGGCGACCAGCTAACGCTGGCGACGGTGCCGGACGATATGCCAAATGGCGCTGTTGTGAAATAAAGGGAATTGCAGTAAAGCAAGCAGCATAAGAGAGAACCGGGCGGAGCTATTCCGCTTCGGTTCTCTTTTTATTAGTTTTTGATAAATAAGTTTTAGACTGCCGTTGTGGTCATTGAAATAACGTTCTCTGTTAGCGCAATGAATGCCGATTTGGTACGGTTCTTATTAATCGTTTTTTGTGGTATCCCCGTTTACAAACATCTCTTGAATTCGGTTGGTCAATTCCTCGTTGTGGATGTAATAATGACTGCCCTGCGAATTCGGAGTGAATCCCAGCTTGCTCTCGTGACCTTCCCGCAAGGATACCGCGTACAGGAAGCCGCTCCGGTCCTCTTGGTTCGGATCTGGCTCGAATTTCATGTCTTTCACTTGATTGATCCACTCTTGAATCTGTTTTTTGTTAGCAAACCATTTCCGCTCGCCCGAGCTGCCGTCCGTAATCTCCATGGAATCCACATTCATAATATCCCCTGGGTAGAGTTCTTGCAATGTCTTTGTGGTCAGCTTCTCAGCTTGAGGTTCGCTGCAAGCTATGATCGCAAGCCCCATGAGTAGCAGCAGTAAAACGCACCCTATTATCCTCATGTTCTTCCCCCCTTGTTTGTAACATAGACGTACCAAAGGCAACTTATGTTACTCTCAACATAAGTGACTGTTGCCTTAATGGGACGTTATGAGTCTAGGACTTTATTTTTTTCGACAGCGGGGGCGGAATAGACACACAACCGCCATACTCGCATAGCGTTCTGCTCGGTGTAGACCGGGAACATGCGAATAGCAGTTGACAGTGATGCCAAGCACTCGTATAATCTGAACGTAATCATAACGATTACTAAAAGAAAACGGTATTCACAGAAATGGAGCATTTGCGAAATGAAAAAGGTATTTTCAAGCAAGAAAATAACGGCTATGGCCGCTTTATTGTTATCGGTTGTTCTTGTGCTGTCCGCATGCGGCAGCAATTCGAAGTCTTCTATCGTAGAAGGCAAGACGAATGTCGTGACTAGTTTTTATCCTCTCTATTATTTCGCTTCAGAAATTGGCGGTGAATATGTCAATGTCGTCAACCTCATCCCGGCAGGAGTGGAGCCGCATGATTGGACGCCGAAAAGCCAAGATCTCAGCACCGCCTCCAAAGCGCAGCTGTTTCTTTACAATGGAGCAGGACTGGAAGGCTGGACGGACAGCTTTCTGAAAGGATTGCCGAACGATCAGACGATCATTACGGCCGAAATGAGCAAAGGTATTGAGCTGATTCAAGGCAGTTCCGAAGAGGAGCATGATCACAGCGCTGAAACGGCAGAGGAGCATGCGGATCATGAAGAGCATAGCGAAGAAGCAGACGGTGCAGCTGCTGACGAGCATGATCATGAGCACGCTCTCGATGTCGATCCGCATACTTGGGTCAGCCCGAAATCGGCAATCATTATGGCTGAAAATGTGAAAAATAGCCTCATTCAAGTGGACAGTGCCCACAAAACCGAATATGAGGCGAACTATGAGGCGCTGCACAGCAAGCTTGCAGCACTCGATGCGAAGTTCGAGCAGGAGCTGTCCAAAACGACGATGAAGGATATCGTAGTATCCCATCAGGCGTTTGGTTATTTGGCCCGCGACTATGGCTTGACGCAAACGGCTATAATGGGATTATCGGCTGATGCTGAGCCTAGAGCGCAGGATTTGCTGAATATCGCCAAATTTGTGAAGGAACAAGGCATTCGCTATATTTTCTTCGAGGAGCTTGTATCTCCGGCACTTGCGGATACGCTCGCGAGCGAAGCGAAGGTAGACACATTGATGCTGAATCCAGTAGAAGGACTGACGCCAGAGCAGGAGAAAAATGGCGATACCTACATTACGCTGATGGAAGCGAATTTGCAAAATCTTCTGAAAGCACTGCAATAAGGAGCTGCGAGGAAATTAACGGTACTTTATTTCGTCGCAGTCTCTAGGTAAACGGCGCTTTATTAATGATATAATCAGGGAAGTATAGCAATATAGTAAAAAGCAAGGGAGGTTGACAGGATGCAACAAGTGACAGAGAGGCTGCCAGAAGCGGACTTGCTTTCCAGCCCGGCAGGAGACTGCCATCAGGATATTATATCGCTGGAGGGCGTTACCTTCTCGTATCAGCAGCAGCGCGTCATTACCGGACTTAATTTAAGCGTTCGCGAGCGTGATTTTATCGGGCTGATTGGCTCGAACGGCGCGGGAAAAACAACGCTGCTCAAAATGATTGTCGGCTTGCTAAAGCCGGAGAGCGGCGTCATTCGTTTGTTCGGCGAGCCGGTAGGCCAATTTAAGGCATGGGAAAAAATCGGTTATGTGCCGCAAAAAAATGCGTTTAATCCCCTTTTTCCAGCGACGGTTCGCGAAGTGGTGCTATCGGGCCTTTACGGGCGCAATAAGCTGTTTCGCCGTATTACGAAGAGCGATCACTTAAAGGCAGATGACGCCCTGCATGCGATGAAAATCGAGGATTTGGCGGACAAGCGGATCGGCCAGCTGTCCGGCGGCCAGCAGCAGCGTGCTTTCTTGGCGCGGGCGCTTATTAACAATCCGTCGCTGCTTATTTTGGATGAGCCTACCGTTGGGATCGATTCAGAGACGCAGGAAAGCTTTTTCCATATGATCAAGCATATGCATCAGCATCACAATATCACCTTCCTCATGGTGTCCCATGATATGGAGATGATCCGCACTTATTTGGGGCTGCATCAGGCAGCGCAAAGCGGCAAGCTGAAGTTTTACAAAAAGCATTCGCATGATTTGCAAAATTGTGCGCAAGATGATCTGACTCACAGCCTGCGCGGGCTTCGTCAGGAAATGGATAGCAGAGAAGAGGTTGTTCAGGTTGGAGATCGTTACTAGCGAATTTTTTCAAAGGGCGCTGATTGGCGGCTTGCTTATCGGAGTAACAGCGCCGCTAATGGGCATTTTTCTCGTGCTGCGCCGTTTGTCCATGATCGGCGATACGCTGTCGCATGTATCCATTGCGGGCGTTGCGCTTGGTTTCTTAATTGGGGTGTATCCGGTTGCGGTAGGCCTGCTGTTCGCTGTTGCAGCTTCGTTTGCGATTGAAAAGCTGAGGAAAGCCTATAAATCCTATGCCGAGCTGTCCATTGCGATTATTATGTCGGGCGGCGTTGCGCTGGCTTCGATTTTATTCACGATGGGCAAGGGCTTTAATGTCAATGTCAGCGGCTATTTATTTGGCAGCATTTATACGCTGAGCAACATCGATTTAATTACGATTGCCGTGGTGACGGTTGTCGTCCTTGTAGCCATCAGGCTGCAGGTGAAGGAGCTGTTTTTGCTTACTTTTGATGAGGATGCAGCAGCGGTGAGCGGGTTGCCCGTCCGTTTTTATAATGTTATGATTAGCGTGCTAACCGCGCTTGTCATTAGTGCTTCCATCAAAATTGTTGGAGCGCTGCTTGTGTCTGCGCTGCTGACGATTCCAGCAGCTTGCAGTCTTATTATTGCGCGCAGCTTTCGGCAGAGCATTATTACCGTCGTCATTATTGGTGAAATTGCCGTTATTTGCGGCTTGATGATTGCAGGGATTTGGAATTTGGCTCCGGGCGGCACGATCGTGCTTCTGCTGATTGTTATTTTGCTGGGCCTCTTGCTGTTCAAGCGGGGAATAAGAACAGGGAGTTAATCAAAATCGAGGTGCTGTACGTTGAACGATCTTAATATTTGGCTCGCATTGGGGGCGGGCTTTGCTTCCTTCATCTCCCCATGCTGCTTGCCCTTGTATCCATCTTATTTATCTTACATAACCGGCATTTCCGTCAGCGATCTCAAAAATAATGAGCATACGAGCAAGCAAATGCGCTCTCGTACGATGCTGCATA
The DNA here is from genome assembly GCF_059383755.1 of Paenibacillus sp. JT22N15. Taxonomy (NCBI): domain Bacteria; kingdom Bacillati; phylum Bacillota; class Bacilli; order Caryophanales; family Paenibacillaceae; genus Paenibacillus; species Paenibacillus sp. JT22N15. Next base: position 41,191 of record NZ_JBXENV010000007.1, read on the forward strand.
CGCTGTTTTTCATTATCGGCTTCTGTACGGTGTATTACACGCTTGGCTACGGTACGAATGTGTTCGCGGAAACGTTCAGCGAATATGAGCCGCTCATCCGCAAATTATCGGCGATTTTAATTGTGCTGATGGGGCTGTTCCTGCTCGGCGTTTTTCAGCCGCAATTGCTGATGAAGACGCGCAAGCTGCCGTTTGATGCTTCGAAAAAAACCGGCTATTTAGGCTCCTTTATTTTTGGCATCGGTTTTTCGGCCGGGTGGTCGCCTTGCACAGGACCTGCCTTAACGGCGATTCTGGCTTTGGCGGCATCCGAGCCGAATACCTGGTTTAAGCTGACTACGGCTTATGCTTTAGGCTTTGCCATTCCGTTTTTCGTATTGGCTTTTTTCCTAGGCTCAGCGAGATGGCTGCTGAAATATACGAATACGGTGATGAAGGTCGGCGGAGCGATTATGATTGTGCTCGGCATTATGCTCTTCACCGATCAAATGACGCAAATTACGTCGTGGCTTAACCTCATTACGCCGGATTGGCTGAAGTTTTAAGTGAAATATTCAATTTTCGCTTGTGGAAAATGCTCAAAGATGCGCTCTGATATAAACAATCGGAGCGCATCTGCTTGTTCTGTAGGGTAGACATATTTTCCTTGTCCCCAGCGGCCCCATTTGTATTTGCGCTTCTCAATGTCCATTTCCAGCTTCGTGCGCGGATAGCGGCGCTCGATCACATTTTTCGCTGTTTTCGTAAAACGGTGCTGGATAAGCTCAAAGGTTAGATCGGCTTGCTGTGCCTCTTCAGGCAGCGCCTCTGCAAGCGATGCGAGCAGCTCGGCGTAGCCTTCCTCCCAGCCCTCATGCCAGATAATCGGCGCAATGATAAAGCCGAGCGGATAACCGGCTTTAGCTACTTTGGCTGCGGCTTCAATTCGCTGCTCGAAGCGGGAGGTGGCTGGCTCGAAATTTTTGATCACATATTTGCTGTTGACGCTGAAGCGAATGCGGGTATGGCCATTATGCTTAACATCCAGCAAAGAGTCGACATGATGGAATTTCGTCACGAAGCGCAGTCTGCCTAGCGGCTGCTCCGCCATAAATTCAATCAGCTCGCGCAGGCTGCCTGTAATGGGCTCCAGCCCGACGGGATCGGACGTACAAGCGGCTTCGAAGCGGGTTATTTCCGGTGCTCGCTCGTCGATGTATTGCTTGGCAGCGCCGATAATCTCATCGATGTTGACATAAACGCGAATATAGGGCTTTGCGCCGAGCGTCGTCTGCAAATAGCAATAATGGCAATGCGCCATACAGCCGGTCGCAATGGGAATGGCATATTCCGCTGATGGCTTGGACGTATCAAAGGTTAGCGTTTTGCGAATGCCGACGACGAGGGTGCGTTTGGCAATCCGGTATTTCTCAAGCTCGGTTTCACCGGGCAAATTGGTAATCCGGTTATGCGAGCTTGTTATGCGGAAAGGAATGCCTTCCTTTTGCACCCAGTCATAAATGCGCTTGCCTTTCGGATAATTAAGCGCATCCGGTTCAAAATAGACGAGCTCGGGAACGAAGGATAAGCTCTTCAGCGCTGTTTTTGGACGCTCCTCTATAGTGGGAGCCATGAGCGGCACCTCCTGTGCTTTGTTGCTTCAAATAAGAAGCTTAAGTTATAATGTGCGACAAAGGAAAGGGCTTCAAACTGGGAGTTGCAAGGTGAAACGGCCAAAAGCCACCTCTGGCGGCGCAGCGCGTTTCAGTCCGAGAAATATAAGCCTAATGATAAATGTGAAACTTATAAATTCTTATATTTCAAGAAATGCTCTAAATCGCGAATGCCATTAATTATTGCGCAGCCGGGATTGTCCTTAAGGTTGCAGACAGGTTTCAAAACAGTGTATGATACTAGAGTAACGCCGAGGAAACAAGGTGAAAGAAGTTGGGTTAGGGGGTTCTTCAATGCCGACACCGAGCATGGAAGACTACTTGGAACGAATTTATAAGCTCATAGACGAAAAAGGTTACGCGAGAGTGTCGGATATTGCGGAAGGGCTGGAGGTTCACCCTTCGTCAGTGACGAAGATGATTCAAAAGCTCGATAAAGATAACTATTTAATTTATGAGAAATATCGTGGTCTTGTATTAACGACAAAAGGGAAGAAGATGGGCAAGCGGCTTGTGGAGCGCCACCATCTGCTGGAATCATTTCTGGCCATTATCGGCGTCCAAGATGAGAATATTTATCAGGATGTCGAAGGCATTGAGCATCATTTAAGCTGGGATTCGATCACCTGCATCGAGACGCTCGTCGCATTTTTCGAACGTGATCCTTCCCGATTGGACGACCTTAAAGCGGTTCGCGCCGAGCTCGATAATGAGTGATAACGCAAATATGAAGTGAAACGCAGTATGATGTGCAATTACCCAAAAAAAGAGCGTGACCTCCGAGAAATCGAGGTTACGCTCTTTTTGCGTGGTTGGCCAGCTGTCATAGCGGGCTACAGTGGCTTAATGATACTTCGGCAGATCATCATCTTCCTTGCCGCCTTCGATAACGCGGAACGGCGTACGCTGCGATTTCGGGCGTTTGGCAGGCTGTGAGCGGTTGCCAGGGCGCACCTTAGGCGAAGCAGAACCGGAACGGCCTCTCCAGTGGTCAGGCGGGAACTTGTAAAGCACATAAATGAGGCCGAATACGATAATCGGGATTAGGAATGAACGCATATCGGTCAAAACGCCATAAATAACTCCGATGCCAAGCAAAGACATAATAATAATTGCCGGCACGCTCCATTTTTTAGGCCTGTTTGCCATAATCATTCCGCCCTTACGCTTTAATATTGGTCATTTGTTGATCAAGCTCGCGCATCCGGTTGAAGGAAGCAATGGATACGGCAACCTGATCGTCCTTCGGTTCTTTCGTTGTCAGCAATTGCAGCCACAGGCCCGGGTAGCCGAGATAGCGCAGCACGGGAATGTCGCGCATCGCATTTGTAATGCGCAGCACCTCATAAGAAATGCCGAGAACGATAGGGAGCAGCAAAATACGAATGTAAATTCTTTCCCAGATGGAATCCCAAGTGAAGAAAGGCAGCGAATAAATAATAACGCCGACAATGACGGTGAAAATAATAAAGCTGCTGCCGCAGCGATAGTGCAGGCGGCTGTATTTTTGCACATTGCTGATCGTAAGCTTCTCGCCAGCTTCATAAGCGCTAATTACTTTATGCTCGGCGCCATGATATTGAAACAGTCTTTTGATAATCGGCGTGAGCGACATCAGATACAAATAAGCAAGCAATAAAATGATTTTGATAAGTCCTTCTAATAGGTTATGACCGATTTTGCTCTCAAATACATTGCTGAACAATAGTTCTTCCAGCGCAGCGGGAGCTGCGGTGAAAATCAGCTTGCCGAAAATAAACGACAGCACGCCTGCCACGGCAACACCGACAATCATGCTTAGGCTGAAACCGGATTTTTGCTCCTTCTCAGGCTTTGGCTGTGCTTCGGGATTTTTGGCGGCTTCTTCCTTCGCCTCATCCTCCGCGTAATTTTCCATAGAAAAGTTCAGATGCTGCGAGCCTTTGGCGCTGGAATCTATTATGCCGACAACACCGCGCACAATCGGAATTTTTTTCAGCTGCTGGATCCAGCGCTTCGTCGTCCGCGGAACCTCATAAAAGATGATTTCGTCATTTTTTCGGCGAACAGCTGTAACATTGACATGGCTTCCTGCGAACATGACGCCTTCAATGACAGCTTGTCCTCCATAGATGCTTTTTGGCTTTTGCGACAAGTGTTGGTCACCTTCCTTAAAAGTGTATCGTCCCAATCAGGTGACGAATCATTTTTTTTCATTTTCTTGCGAATAGTTCTATTGTACTTGATCGGTGCGGCAATTGCCAACGTTTGAGCTGCTTGGGCAATCCAGAAACAGCTGCCAACAGAGGCGGTTACTTCTATGCTTTTTTTCACATACTAAAACATGGCTTCTTTTATTTAGGAGGCGACAGGTGATCACAAGCTGGAGGCGAAGGAAACGATGGCAGAAAATAAACAAAATAAACGGACCGCCGGAAAAGGCGGCAATCCATATGAAGGCAAGCATCATACGAATATTTGGACGTATTGCTTATCGACGGGCTTTTTTGCTGGCCTGATTTGGGGCATATTACGCTGGTTTTTTTATGAAATGAAATTTACACTGGAGCTGCCAGGCATAATGGCGGACCCGTTTTTCCGCTCCTCCTTTTTGAAGTCGGGCTGGGGCATAGTAGTAGGCGTTGGCTGCTACATTATTTTTTCAATAATTGCTGCGCTGCTATACGGTCTGCTGTTCCGCAAGCTCAAAGGTCCATGGCCTGGTGTGCTCTATGGGCTCGCCTGGTGGGCGATCGTTTTTCTTGCTGTAGGGCCGATGCTGCATGTGACTCGAACGGTGTGGAAAACAGGCTGGAATACGCTTAGCGCCGAACTATGTGTCTTTTTGCTATGGGGCGTTTTTATCGGCTACACCATTGCTTTTGAATTTACAGACGAGGCGTCCCGAGAGCCTGTACAAGCAAGCTGAATAGTTGTCCCTTCTCAAGCGGCGGGCATATGTGGTAAAATGGCAATTGATCTTTGTCTTTAGCATTGATTTGTCCGTTAGGGAGGTGTGCAAATGCTCAAAATTCTGGTGCTTAATGGCCCGAATCTGAATATGCTTGGTGTTCGTGAGCCAGGAATTTATGGATCGGCTACGCTTGCTGATATTGAGGCTAACTTGCTGGAGCAGGCGAAGGGTCTGAATGTACAGCTGGATTTTTTTCAATCCAACCATGAGGGCGCGCTTATTGATCGGATACATAGCGCTTATGGCGCAGAGGATGGCATACTTATTAATCCCGGAGCGTTTACGCATTACAGTTATGCGCTGCGCGATGCTTTAAGTACGGTAGCTCTTCCTGTAGTTGAGGTGCATTTGTCCAACATACATACGCGCGAGGCATTCCGTCACGTGTCGGTTATTGCACCTGTAGCGGTCGGGCAAATTGCAGGTTTCGGTCCACAGAGCTATGAGCTTGGCCTTGCGGCACTTGCTCGTAAGCTGAAGATGGCTTAAAAAAACGGAAAGGGGATGAACATAAATGTCAAAGGAAAGAGTGAATCTCTTGCGCAGCGCCCTTACGGAGCTGGGTCTGGAAGCTATTCTTATTAACAGCGAATACAATCGCCGTTATATAAGCGGATTTACAGGCTCCTCTGGTATGGTCCTCATTACGTTAAGCGACAGCATTTTGCTGACCGATTTCCGCTATATGACGCAGGCTCCTGAGCAGGCGATCGGCTATGAAATCGTTGAACATGCGCCTAAAGCGATGGAAACGGTGAAAGAGCTGTTGAAAGCGAGAAAAATCAGCAAGCTGGGCTTTGAGCAGGAGCATGTCGTTTACGGCGAATTCGCTGATTGGACAGCTGTGCTTGGCGACATTGCCCTTCATCCAGTAGCGGGGCTTGTTGAAGGCCTGCGGATGATCAAGGACGAGTCGGAGCTGCAAGTGATGCAGGAGGCTGCTGATCTAGCGGATGCGACATTTACGCATATCCAGAAGCTGCTGCAGCCTGGCGTGAAGGAAAGCGATATCGCGCTGGAGATGGAAATTTTCATGCGCAGCCATGGTGCTCATTCCTCTTCGTTCGAGACGATCGTAGCGTCCGGAGAGCGCTCAGCCTTGCCGCATGGCAAAGCAAGCGAGCGGGTTATCGGCAACAATGAATTCGTGAAGCTGGATTTCGGCGCTTATCTGAAAGGATATTGCTCTGATATTACGCGCACGGTTGTCGTTGGTACGCCAACGGACAAGCATCGCGAAATTTATGACATTGTGCTGGAGGCACAGCTGAATGCGCTTGCTCATATCCGTCCGGGCATGACAGGCCGTGAAGCGGATGCTTTGACGCGTGATGTCATCACGAAATACGGCTATGGCGACAAGTTCGGTCATGGCACCGGACACGGACTCGGCATGGAAGTGCACGAGGCTCCCCGTTTGTCCAAGCTTAGCGAAACGATTTTAACCCCCGGTATGACGGTAACGGTTGAGCCTGGCATCTATCTCCCCGGTTTCGGCGGAGTACGGATCGAGGATGACATCGTAATTACGGACACCGGTATTAAAATATTAACCGCATCGACTAAAGCGTTTCTTACTTTAGGCTAAGTTGTGGTAACAGCGGTAAACGAGCACGATCAAGCTTGCTATTTTTCTAATCCCAGGAGGTAATCAGCAGTGATTTCAGTAAATGATTTTAAAACAGGATTGACAATTGAAGTAGACGGAGACATTTTCTCCGTAACCGATTTCCAGCACGTTAAGCCAGGCAAAGGCGCGGCATTCGTGCGCTCCAAGCTGAAAAACCTCCGCAACGGCAACGTTGTTGAGAAAACGTTCCGTGCAGGCGAATCGCTTGCTCGTGCGATCATCGAAAACCGTGCTGTACAATACTTGTACAACTCCGGTTCCGAGTACACGTTCATGGACAACGAAACGTATGACCAGTTCGAACTGAACGAATCGCAGCTGAAATGGGAAATCAACTTCCTGATCGAAAACATGACGGTCAACATCTCCAGCTACCAAGGCGAAATCATCGGTATCCAAATGCCGAACAGCGTTGAGCTGAAAGTTATTGAGACGGAGCCAGGCATTAAAGGCAACACGGCAACCGGCGCAACTAAAAATGCAAAGCTTCAAACGGGACACAACGTACAAGTTCCATTGTTCATTAATGAGGACGATGTGCTGTTGATCGATACTCGCGAAGGAAAATACATCTCCCGCGCATAGGAGATGGCAATGAGCTGCTTCAAGGGTGCAATTGGCCCTTGGAGCAGCTTTTTTATATGAACCGTCTAAACTTCACACGAACTTCTCATTTTTATCGTAAAAAGCATTGATGTATAAAGGCTTACTATTGTAACATTCAATATAATAGTTAAGCTCATGCATCTAGCGATGACGTAGAGGAGTAGAGTGAATGGCAAGAAAAAGCTTTGTTTTTCTGCTGGCAGCCTGTTGGTTTTTGCTGGTGGCCTGTGGCACGGGACCGGAGCCGCATGCAACGAATCAGCCAGCTGCAAGTTCGGGGGAAGCGGCAACTGGTGGGCAAAACTCCCTGAAGGCTGTTCAAGCAAGCGGCAAGCTGCGTATAGGAACGGAAGGAACGTATGCGCCTTTTACTTATCATGACGAAAACGGCAAGCTTGTCGGATTCGATGTAGAGATAGCTGCAGAAATTAGCAAGCGTATTGGCGTGGAGCCTGAATTTATTGAAACGCCGTGGGCTGAAATATTTGCGGGACTTGATGCGGGGAAGTTTGATGTTGTTTTTAATCAAGTCAGCATTCGGGACGATCGACTGGAGCAATATTATTTTTCCGATCCTTATATTTACTCCCATATTGTGCTCATTGTGAATCAGGATAACACGGATATTAAGAAGCTTTCTGACTTGAAAGGGAAAAAGGCGGCACAATCGCTGACAAGCAATTTGCTTGATATTGCACAGCGGTATGGGGCGGAAATTGTGCCGTCCAAAGGCTTTGATGATGCGATTTCCTTGTTGTTGTCCGGTGAAGTGGACGCGACGGTTAATGATGGGTTAACTTATTTAGACTTAAAGCATCGCGAGCCGGAGGCGCCGCTCAAAATTGTTGATGAAATGTCGGAGGCAACGGCAAGCGGCGCTTTGTTTACGAAAGGGCATGATGAGCTTGTTATCGCCGTCAATAGGGCGCTTGCGGATATGAAAAAGGACGGTACATATTTGGAAATTTCAACAAAATATTTCGGCACCGACGTTTCCAAATAGCATGCTGAAGCTGTGAAGGTTGCTTGTATTTTTGTGATGGGATATACCCAGATGCATGATGGTTGTGCTATAATATTGACTTGCATGTATATGTCAAGGTTGGGAGTGAGTCAGCTTTGTCGTTGATAGTGATGAAGTTTGGCGGAAGCTCGGTGGGAACGCCGGAGCGGATGCAACGGGTAGCAAAACGAATTATTGAAAATAGGCAGGCGGGAAACCGCGTTGTTGTTGTCGTATCTGCAATGGGGGATACAACGGATGATCTGATCGACCAATCGAAGCTGCTTAATCCTAATCCGCCAGCGCGCGAGATGGATATGCTGCTTACGACAGGCGAGCAAATATCGGTAGCGCTTTTGTCGATGACGATTCACCAGCTGGGACACCACGCCGTTTCGTTGACAGGCTGGCAGGCGGGAATCCGTACGGATGCTGTACACAGCAAGGCGAAAATTACAGATATTCGTACTGAGCGCATGATTAAGGAGCTGGATGCGGGCCATATTGTTATCGTAGCCGGTTTTCAAGGCATGTCCGAGGAAGGCGACATTACGACGCTGGGACGTGGCGGCTCCGACACGACAGCAGTTGCACTGGCAGCTGCGGTTAAAGCGGATGTGTGCGAAATTTACACCGATGTGGATGGCATTTATTCGACCGATCCGCGCGTTGTGAAATGCGCTCGCAAGCTCGAAGAAATTTCGTATGATGAAATGCTGGAGCTTGCCCATCTGGGAGCTGCTGTGCTTCATCCGCGTGCAGTTGAATACGCAAAGCATTACAATGTAAAGCTGGTCGTTCGTTCAAGCTTTACCTACAACGAAGGTACAAGTGTAAAGGAGGAAGTAACGATGGAACAAGGCGCTGTCGTTCGCGGTATTGCATTCGATAAAAATGTAGCTAGAATTAGCATTCTGGGCGTTCCAGATTTGCCAGGCGTGCTCGCGACAGTATTTGGCGCGCTTGCAAATAATGGCGTGGATGTGGACATTATTGTGCAAAGCGGCGTACAGGACGGCACAGCCGACTTCTCCTTCACGCTTTCGCTCGATGATAAAGACAAAGCGGTTGCAGTCATTGAAAATCTGCACGGAGAGCTTCCGTACAACAAAGTGACTTCTGAAGAAAACCTGGTTAAAGTTTCAATCGTCGGTGCTGGCATGGTCAGCAATCCAGGCGTTGCTGCAACGATGTTCGCAGCGATTTCAGGTCTTGGCATCAGCATTAAGATGGTCAGCACTTCTGAAATCAGACTTTCCTGCGTCATCGATGCTGAGCCGCTGCAAGAAGTGGTGCGTGCGCTGCATACGGCATACGGTTTGGATACAGCTGAGCAAGCTTTCGTTGGCGGGCCACAGGACCGTCGTTAGACGACTTGCTTTAATGTAAGAAACATGTAAGAGAAATCAAAAAGGCAAGGAGCAATCGCTCTTTGCCTTTTTTGCATATATGGGGATCTACAGAGAGGTAAGATTAAGTACAATTAGATATGATTAAACAAAATGGAAGGAGTTCAAATGTGGTGTTCTTAAATGAAATGGTTTGGGCTGAGAGCACGAGCTTCATGAATGAGCTGCTGAAACAAGAACTAGCCTGCAGCAGCATGCCGGCTGGACTGGAGGCCCATGTGTGGAAATATTCGTCTGTTACGGACAGCTTTGTTCTAAAAATATGGGACAAGGATTCCGATCCAGATGTTCATTTTCAATATGTCCTGCTGCAAGCGCTTTGGAACATAGGCATTTCTGTTTCGGCAGCATATGGATGGGGCCACACCGCTTCCGGGCATAAGGCGCTGTTAACCAGCTATGATGGCAGCCCGCTTTCCCAAATAACGAATCAGCAAGTTGAGCATTTGGCTCAATTATTGTTGGACATCCATAAAGTATCCGACCAGGAATTAGATCCTCTGCTTCATAGGAAATACGATTTTATCCGTTATTTTTACCCGCAAATCGAAGAGCATCAAGACATTCAAACGGAATTAATAGAGCTAATTAATGGTTCAAATATGCAGCAAAATAAGTTTATCCACGGTGACTTTAATTTAGGGAACGTAGTAGAAAATCAAGGGAAATACACGATCATTGACTGGACCAATGGGCAATTAGGGGATGTCAGGTATGATTTTGCCTGGACGAGCTTTTTAATTTATTTATACAATGGGGAACCATTAGCCACGTTATTCCAAAATGCATATTTAGCACAAAGTGAATTTGATAAAGAAGAAGTTCAAAGGTTTGAAGCCATTGCGTGCCTCAGATGGTTATTGCTCTATCGATTCGCACCAGTTCCAAAAGATGAGTCAACGATCGGACGGATCAATCACAAAATAATGAAAAATAAATTTCTCAATAAAGCGCTTGTGCTGGAGTAGCAGCCTAAAGCGAGACTAGCAGCAGGCTAGGGCGTGATTATTTTCTCGCCTTAGTCTGCTGCTTTTATTTTTATAAGCGATTCAGCGCGTCAACAGCACGAGCTTCTCTCCTTGCAGTACGGGAACGTCTTTATAAATATCGACGGCTGCGCATGCTTCAATATCCCGCTGGAGACCAAGCTTGAGCAGCCGCTTGCCTGTGGATCCGGAGGCGAGTGTTTCGAGCGCAGCAGAACTGCGGCTGCGGTAGAAGCCGAGCATAGCGATTGCGAAGTCGTCCAGTTCCAAAGCATTTATGCCTGCCTGCATCATCCGCTCAAGCAGCAGTCCGGCGCCATAGCCATCCTCGGCAGCGAAAGCATCATTATAGCCTGCGCATAAAATGACGACATCGCGCCGCAGCGCGAGCGCCGCACGGGCGCAGGCAGCAGCGTTCATTAGCGCGGCTGTCAATACGTAATCGGCACGGGCCGATTTTTGCAGCGCGCGCGTTCCGTTCGTTGTGGTCAATATAATACGTCGGTTGCGAATCGTATTCGCTTCATATTCATCAGGCGAATTGCCAAGGTCAAAGCCGGATATTTTGCGGCAAAATCGTTCCCCCCCTAGTAAATCCCCCTGCTGCTGCGCTGCTTTAGCCTCCATAACTGTTTCTACCGGAACGATGGCTTCGGCCCCGGCCGCAAGCGCCGTCACAATCGTGCTGCCAGCCCGCAATACATCGACAACGATGGCTGTTTTATGATGAAAGCGCGCCTGGCTGGCTTCATTCACGCTTGATATGACCTCAACTTGCATGTCGTTATCCGCCTTTCTTTGCCTTAGCTTCTCATAGCCTTATGCCTGCAATATATGCACCTTCTTCTAGGCATGTGTCCCAAGTGCAGCGGTCATGAATGCCGTAGTCTGCTGCATAAGCTAGAAACAGGTCGGCTGGACAAGGGTGGAGGTGGATTTTTATGCTGAATAAAATCGTGCTGGCAATGGCATCCTTGCGCTTTGCCTCGGGAACCATCGAAATTTGCGCAGCTATTATTATGCTTAAACTCAATCAGATCGACAAGGCGCTTCTCGTCAATTCCTCTTTGGCGCTAGTAGGGCCGCTGATTTTGATTGCGACGACGACGATTGGTTTGGTAGGGCTTGCAGACAAGCTGTCCTATAGCAAATTTGCTTGGGTAGCAGCTGGCATTCTATGTTTAATGATTGGTATTTTGAAAAAATAACGAGAATCGGCGCTGTACCCGAGAACGAAGGCCTTTTTATATATTTAGCTGCCGTTCTCGCTATAAGAGGCGGTCTGCTCCTAGTTAAATAAATTCTAATCTAGCATTTTCGATCCAGTTGGACATATTTTAGCTGGCCAAGCATACATATAAGAGGACTAAGGACAAACATCCGGGAGTGATGAACGCATGCTTAGCCGTATTACGCATTTGTTGCCGCTAGAGCTGAAAGCGATATTGGAACGGCTCCCTGCGCAGGTTCAGGAGCAGCTGGAAGAGATACGGATTCGCGAAGGGCGCCCGCTGGAAATTGGCATGGCAGGCCAATCGCGTTTCGCTGCAAACGACGGCACGCTCTTAACCCAAGCAGGCGGAGCGTACAAGCCTACTGCTGACCTTTGCCGCAAGCTGCTGGAGCGGATGACCAACTACTCCTTGTATGCCATGGAAGAGGAGCTCAGGCGGGGCTTCATTACAGTTGCAGGCGGTCATCGGGTTGGACTTGCAGGGCGTACCGTTCTCGATAACGGCAGTGTCCGCGGCATTCGTGAAATAGGCGCCTTTAATATTCGGATTGCCAGGGAGGTACCCGGCTCAGCGACCCCGCTCATGCCGAAGCTGCTGGACCGATCGCGCAAAACGATCCGCTCCACACTGCTGCTGGCCCCTCCTCAGCAGGGCAAGACGACGCTCGTTCGCGACATTGCAAGATCCGTCAGCTACGGGTTATGGGGAGGCGGGGATGCTGCAAGCTGGGCGGGCAGAAAAGTTGCAATCGTGGACGAGCGCTCGGAAATAGCCGCCTGTGTCCGCGGCATTCCAACCTTTGATATTGGCCCGCGCTCCGACGTCATGGATGCTTGCCCCAAGGCAGAAGGAATGATGATGCTGCTGCGCTCGATGTCGCCCGATGTCATTATTGCAGATGAGATTGGACGTCCCGAGGATGGCGAGGCGATTCGGGAAGCCAGCCATGCCGGTGTCAGCGTCATAGCGACAGCTCATGCGTATGATGCCGAGGATGCCAGAGGGCGGCCTGTATTGCGCTCGCTGCTAGAGGAAGGGGCTTTCGCCCTTATTGTCGAGCTGCGCCGAACGCCTTCGGGCATTATGCACCGGGTGCTTACGGCAGAAGCTTGCGTAAGAGGCTGGGCGGCGCGCGAGCCAACGGCAGCAGTACCGCGTTTAGCCGAAGATGCTGCGCCGCTGTTTTCCGGGCTGATGCGGGGCGATGCCATGTGCTGAAGCTGCTTGGCGCGCTGCTGATTTTGTTCGCCGGAACGATGCTTGGCTTTCAACAGGCGGCGCGTTTTGCCGCTAGACCCCGCCAGCTTCGCCATACTGCTCACGCGCTTCAGAGGCTTGAAACGGAAATTGGCTACGGGCATACACCGCTGCCGGAGGCGCTGACTCGAACCGCAGCTTTTGTTCCGGCTCCACTAAACCGGATGCTGATGCTGGCTGCAGAAGGGCTTGCAAGCGAGGAAGGGCTTTCGTTTCCAGAAAGCTGGGAGCGGGCGGTTCGCGAGGTTTGGGGAACTACGGCCATGCGGGCAAGCGAGCAGGCGGTGTTGATCCGTCTTGGCTCAACGCTCGGTATTAGCGACCGTGAGGATCAGCTTAAGCATTTGAAGCTGGCGCTCATTCAACTGAAGGCGGAGGAAGATTCGGCGCGGGAAGACCAGGCGAGGTATGAGACGATGTGGAAAAGCCTCGGCGTTTTAATCGCCGTGCTGCTCGTTATTTTGATGGTTTAATGGGGTGCCGCGGAAATGAATATGGATGTGAGCGCCATTTTCCAAATAGCCGGTATCGGAATTATCATCGCGATGATTCATACGGTGCTTAAGCAGATGGGGAAGGAAGATATGGCGCATTGGGTGACATTAATCGGCTTTGTTGTAGTTCTGTTTATGGTCGTGCGTATGCTGAACGAGCTGTTTCAGGAAATTAAAACGATTTTTCTGTTCCAGTAGCTAGCTTGAAGAGAAGCCGCAAGTAGGTGAAGCGAAGTGGAAATCATTCAAATCGTCGGTCTTGGGCTGATTGCAACAGTCCTCATCCTTGTCGTTCGAGAGCAAAAGCCGCTGTTCGCTTTCCTGCTTGCGGCATTTACCGGCCTCTTTATTTTTCTGTTCCTGCTTGGCAAAATCGATTCCGTCATCGCGGTGCTTACTGATTTGGCGAATCGCTCCGGCATTCCTTCTATTTATTTGAAGACGGTGCTGAAAATAATCGGCATTGCCTACATCGCTGAATTTGGCGCTCAAATTGTCCGGGATGCCGGACAGGAAAGCATTGCGTCGAAAATCGAATTCGCTGGCAAAATATTAATTCTCGTCATGGCGGTGCCGATCATCAGCGTCATTATCGAAACGGTCATCAACCTGCTGCCGACAGGAGGAGGAGCCAGTTGAGGATAAAGCTTGCTGGCAGCTCCTATCCGTCGAACGCCGTTTGGTTTACGCTGTTAGCTGCTGTATTGTACTTTTTGCTGCTTGTGCCAAGCTCAGAGGCTGCAGCGAAAGGTGTGTCAACATCAGCTTGGCAGTCGGAACAGGCTTCTTATCAGCAGCTAGCTTCACAGCCAACGTCTTCTCCACAAACCTATCAGTCGCAGCAGACTCAGCAAAGCCAGCAATCGCAGTCCTTGCAGCAGCAGCAAACACAGCAGGCTCAGGCGCAAGCCGCATTCGGTCAGCTGACCGGCAGCGGGCTGAACGATATGGATACGGATGCGGTGGAGAAATACTGGAACGAGCTCAAAAACGAATATGGCGGATTTTTCCCTGAGCAGAAGCTGCCGAGCTTTGCCCAAATGCTGCTGCCGGGCGGAGAAGGGCTCAAGCTGGAAACGGTGCTGAAAGGGCTGCTGTCTTATTTTCTGCACGAGGTGCTCTACAATGGCAAGCTGCTGGTCACAATCGTCACGCTTACCGTATTCAGCATGATGCTGGAAACGCTGCAAAGCGCCTTCGAGCGCAATGCGGTCAGCAAGGTAGCTTATTCCATTACCTTTATGGTCATCCTTATCATCACGGTCAACAGCTTTAATGTAGCGATCGGCTATGCGAAGGAAGCGATAGAAAGCATGATCCAATTCATGCTGGCGATGCTTCCGCTGCTGCTCGCGCTGCTTGCGTCGATGGGCAATGTCATGACGGTGTCGGTGCTGCATCCGCTCATTATTTTTATGATTCATGTCGTAGGCACGCTTGTTTATACGCTCGTATTCCCGCTGTTGTTTTTCTCGGCCATTTTGCATATCGTCAGCGCCATGACCGAGCGTTTCAAGGTGACCCAGCTTGCCAATCTGCTGCGCAGCATCAGCATTACCATTTTAGGCGCGCTGGTTACGATTTTCCTCGGTGTCGTCTCAGTGCAGGGAGCAACGGGAGCGGTGACCGACGGTGTAACGATGCGAACGGCCAAGTTCGTCACAGGCAATTTTGTTCCTGTCGTCGGGCGCATGTTTTCGGATGCTGCGGATACCGTCATATCGGCTTCCATGCTGGCGAAAAATGCAATCGGGCTCGCTGGCGTCATTATGCTGCTGTTTATCAGTGCTTTTCCCGCAATCAAAATTTTGACGCTGGCGCTAATTTACAATGTATGCGCCGCCGTCATGCAGCCGCTGGGAGATTCACCGATTGTGGCCTGCCTGCAAACGATTGGCAAGACGCTGATCTATGTGTTTGCTGCGCTGGCTGCCGTCAGCTTAATGTTTTTCCTGGCCGTCACGATCGTGCTGACAGCAGGAAATGCAGCAATGATGGTGCGGTAAACGGGATGCTTTGACAAAAAGGGGGCGAATCGCATGGTAGCTTGGCTGGGCGAGTGGCTGCGTGACATTATCGCTGTCATAATGCTCGCTGTATGCACCGAGCTGCTGCTGCCCAACAGGGCGATGCTGCGCTATGCCAGACTTGTTATCGGCCTTCTTGTTCTGCTGACGCTGCTGTCTCCACTGCTTCGCCTGCTGCAAGGCGACGTAACGGCGGGACTGAGCGCGGGCATCCAGCAATGGGAGATGAGCACGGCGCAGCGGCAGGTGAAAATGCCAACACTTGCCGACATTCAGCGTCAGGCGGAGGAGCTTAAACGCAAGCAGCAGCAGCAGGCGGCTAGCCTGACCGGCAGTACGCTTTCCAAAGCAATGGAAACCGCAATCGTTCGCTATACGGGCCAGACGGCAAGCTCGGTTGAAGTCAAACTAAAATGGATCAAGGAAGGGGATGTTGAGATGGTCGATATGGATACGGTGACAGTGACGTTTCCTCAGATGCTTCCTGAAGAAGAGGCAGCCTCGCCGAGAGGATCTCCTGCAATTGCGGATGCGAATTCAACACAGGAAGTACAGGAGGGAAATAGACAGGTCGAAGCAGTGGAGCCAGTGAGCGTTGAGGTTATGGTGCCTGAGCTGCTGGAGACTGGACCGAATCATTCATCAGAAGCGCAGAGTGCTGCGGATGAACCGTTATGGCAGCCCGTAAACGCAGAGCTTGACAAGCAGACGAGAGCTGTGCTCGCCGAGGGCTGGGGTTTATCTCCCGAGGCCATCATTATTCGCCAGCCGGCAAGCATTCGCGGAGAAAAGTGAAGCGAAAGGAGCGATAATGACAGGTGGCGAAGTGGCTGGAGAAGCTGGAAGCGATGGCGGGCGGAGGCCCTGGGGGACCGAAGCGAGTAAAAATGCTGCGCCTCCTGCTCATTATCGGCTGTGTTGGAGCGCTGCTGATGCTGATTAATTCTTTTCTCACCTATAACAAGGTTGAGCCTTCCGTACAGGGGCAGGGGCAAAATCTGCAGTCAGTAGATGACACGGCCTGGACCAGCCCAGGCTCGCATGAAGGAGCCTCATTCGAAGCGGTGGAGCAGCCGCTGGAGGCGAGGCTGAAGGAAATTTTGGAGAAAATCGTCGGTGTTGGCGAGGTGGATGTTCTGGTCACCATTGATTCAACAGAGGAAATCGTCGTTGAACGCAACGAGAAGGAGACGCAGTCGGTTACAGACGAGAATGACAAAAACGGGGGCAAACGGCATATTACGGCGATTAACAAGGATGGCGAGGTTGTACTCGTCGAGGTGTCCGGCGATCAGAAGCCGATTATTAAAAAGACGATCAACCCGCGCATTCGCGGTGTCCTTATCGTAGCCAAGGGGGCGGAAAACGTAACCGTCAGGCGTTTAATTATAGATGCGGTCGAAAAAGGCGTAAATGTCGCGGCATCCCGCATTTCTGTTGCACCAAGGAAGCAGTAGATTAGCTTTTATACCATTTTGAGGAGGGTGTTCACATGAACACGAAAAGACAAACGATTTGGCTCGTATCGATGCTCAGCTTGATGGTGGTACTGTCCGCCTATTACTTGTTTACGCAGGATGCAAGCTCGCCAGATTTGCTGACAGACAACTCGCAGCTCGAGCAGACGGTGGGACAAGGTGCGACTGAGGCAGCGGGCAGCGGCATCGTTGTGGATGAGGTGCAGCAAGGAGCGGACAATGGAGTGAGCGAGACTGACAAAGAGGTGCTGGAGCAGTATGAGCAAGGGGGGGCCGCAACGAGCGTATTCGCCGATATTCAGGAGAAGCGGACGCAGGAAAACAACGAGGAGCTTGATAAGCTGATGGCAGATATCGCAAATACGCAGGTAGATAAAGAAAAATCCACTGAAGCGGCAAAACAGCTGTCCATGCTTGAAGAAAAAAATGTAAAGCTGACAGAGCTAGAAGAGCAGCTGATGCAAAATTATGAATCCGCCATTGTAGATGAAGAAAACAACGTTTATAAAGTCGTCGTAGCGAGCGAGAAGCTGGAGAAAAATCAAGCAGCTGATATTGTGGATCTCGTTATGAAAAAAATGGAAATCAATGCGGATCAGGTATCGGTGCAATTTGTACCTTAATTAATCGTTGCCTGAGCAGAAAATCCCGGAAGTCAGTTAAGCTGGCGCTTCCGGGATTTTTCTTATGCCCGATCGTGCACGACACTCGCCCTGCGCCTATATAATGTAAAAAATAAAAAGGAGCTACGACACATTATGTATCGCTATTATCCTACCCATCCCCATCAAATGGCCAAATCGCTTCATCCTGCATGCTGGACATCATCCAGCATGGAATTGAACCGCAAACTGCGGACATTGTGGGTACAGCATGTGTACTGGACAAGATTGACGGTGAACAGCATTGTTGACCGCCTTGGTGACGAACAAGCAACGACGGCTAGGCTGCTAAGGAACGCTACAGACTTTGCAGCGTTGCTTGAACCTTTGTATGGCAGGGTGATTGCGGCAAAGTTTGCCGAACTGCTGAGGGAGCATCTTGTCATTGCAGCTGAACTCGTCAAGGCTCTCCAGGCTGGCGATAGCGCAGCGGCAGCGGATGCACAAAAACGCTGGTATATGAATGCAGAAGCCATTTCCGACTTCCTGGGCCAAATAAATCCTTATTGGTCCAAAGAGGAATGGAAGAGGATGCTCGATGAGCATCTTAGGCTGCTTACAGGCGAAGTAGCGGCACGACTCGCAAAAAACTATGAGCAAAACGTCGCCCTAAGCGATCCCATCGAATCGCAGGCAATGGGAATGGCAGATGTCATGACGAACGGAATTATCCGGCAGTTTCCTTCTTTATTTTCCATTTGATCCTCATGATCAAAAAAGAGCGGAGTTCAGGCTATGATTTTATTGCCTGGACTGCGTTTTTTAATGATGGGCGGTTCAATTTTTGCCTGCCTCGCCCATTATGCTTAATACAGCGACTGAAGCTATAGAGTGCTTAAAACGATTTTTACGAAGGGAACAGGCGGCTGTTTAAGGGTTATTTTATGCATTTGTAAAAAATAATTCGTGTTCCTCAGCGTTTATGATATAATGTTAAACGTTATTGTGCCCATTAATAAAAGTGAACAATGCAAGCTAAGCTACTATGCGGTTTTGCTGCCGCAAAGCTAGGCGAATGCTTACGAAGCGGTTTTGCTACCGCAAAACTAAGCGGATGCTTACGAAGCGGTTTTGCTACCGCAAAACTTTAAGGAGTGAAACATTCATGTTCAAATTGAGCGAGATTAAAGAATTGATCAAGCTGGTCGATCAAACCTCCGTTCATGAGCTGGAAATCGAAAACGAAGGGACTCGCCTGCTAATTCGCAAGCCCGGGAAAACGGAAGTCGTCAATGTGCAAGCAGCCCCGCTAACGCATACATATTCACAGCAGCCTGCTCCCGTTTACACACAGGCACCTGCTATTGAGCCAGCTTCGCAGTCTACAGCGTCTGAGACGCCTGCAGCGCGCGCTGCAAGTGAGAATTTGCACCAAATCACTTCCCCGATGGTTGGTACGTTTTACAGCTCGCCAAGCCCTGATGCTGCGGTATTCGTCAAGCCAGGGGATCGCGTATCCGAGAAAAGCGTCGTTTGCATTTTGGAAGCGATGAAGCTAATGAATGAGCTGGAAGCGGAAGTGCGCGGCGAAATCGTCGAAGTGCTTGTAACGAATGGTCAATTGGTGGAATACGGGCAGCCGCTATTTCTGGTGAAGCCGGAATAACAGCATTGCTCCTTCTGGGAGAACTAGCCATTTGAAAGGAGTAACAATGTGAATTTCCAAAAAATCCTTATTGCCAACCGCGGCGAAATCGCCGTGCGTATTATTCGCGCATGTCGCGAACTGGGCATTACAAGCGTAGCCGTTTATTCGGAGGCGGATCGCGATTCGCTCCATGTGCGCCTTGCAGATGAAGCTTATTGCATCGGTCCTACTTTGTCGAAGGACAGCTATCTGAATTTAACGAACCTGATGAGCGTTGCTACTATAACGGAATGCGATGCGATTCACCCAGGCTATGGCTTCCTTGCTGAAAATGCGAATTTTGCGGAGCTTTGCGAATCGTGCAACATTACGTTTATTGGGCCTTCGCCTGAGGCGATTAGCAAAATGGGCGACAAGGCGGTAGCCAAGCAAACGATGCAGCAGGCGAACGTTCCGGTTATCCCCGGCTCTGAAGGCCTCATTGAGACAATGGAAGAAGCGGTTGAAGTTGCACGTCAGATCGGCTATCCCGTTATTATTAAAGCGACAGCAGGCGGCGGCGGCAAAGGCATCCGTATTGCTGACAGCGAGGAAATGCTCGTTCAGCAAATTACGACGGCGCAGCAGGAAGCTCAGAAAGCTTTCGGCAATGCAGGCGTCTATTTAGAAAAATATTTGACAGGCATGAAGCATGTCGAAGTTCAAATAATGGCGGACAAGCATGGCAATGCTGTACATCTTTTTGAACGCGATTGCTCGGTTCAGCGTCGTCGCCAGAAATTGGTCGAAGAAGCGCCTTGTCCAGTTTTGTCTCCTGAGCTTCGTGAAGCGATGGGACAAGCGGCTGTTCGCGCAGCGCTTTCCGTTCAATATTCAGGTGCAGGTACGCTTGAATTTTTGCTTGGGCCGGACGGCCAGTTTTATTTTATGGAAATGAATACTCGGATTCAGGTCGAGCATCCCGTTACAGAAATGATAACGAATGTCGATCTGATAAAAGAGATGATTTCCGTAGCAGAAGGCAATCCTCTTTCCTTTAAGCAGGAAGATCTTGCGATTAATGGCTGGTCGATAGAGTGCCGGATTAATGCCGAGGATTCCGAGCGCAATTTTATGCCGTCTCCTGGACACATTCCGTTCTATCTGGCGCCGGGCGGTACGGGCGTGCGGGTCGACAGCGCGGTTTATCCGGGTTATACGATTTCGCCGCATTACGACTCCATGATTGCCAAGCTGATCGTTTGGGGAAGAACGCGTGAGGAAGCGATTGCCCGCATGAAGCGAGCTTTGTCTGAATTCGCGATTGAAGGCATAAAAACAACGATTCCTTTCCATCAAAAACTGTTGGAGCATCCAAAGTTTATTGAAGGAAATTTTGATATCAAGTTCCTCGAGGAATATGATGTTTTCCATCCAGAGCAGGCTGCGGCAAAAGCTGGGGACAATCTGTAATGGTTTGTCATATTTCATGGCGAATGATATAGTATAGAAATAAGATGCGGAAGCTTTACCCGTCCGATGCAGGGCGGGACGCGCAACTTTAGGGAGGTGTAAAGCTATCATGAGTACAACAGCAACGGAGTATGAGAAAACGGACATTGGCGTTATTCAAATCGCACCCGAGGTTATTGAAGTCATTGCTGGACTGGCTACAGTTGAGGTGCCTGGTGTAGCTGGCATGAGCGGCGGTTTCGCAGGTGGAATCGCAGAGATGCTTGGCCGTAAAAATTTGTCTAAAGGCGTTAAAGTTGATGTTGGACAGCGTGAGGCGGCGATTGATGTATCCATTATTGTGGAATATGGCAACCGCATTCCAGAAATCGCTTCGGAAATTCAGCGTAATGTGAAACGTTCGATTGAAACGATGACAGGTCTTCATGTTATTGAAGTGAACGTACATATTCACGATGTTCATTTCAAAGCTGCTGAGAAGCCGGTAGAGGAAGACCAACTGCTGCGCGTCAAGTAATAACTGCATGGAAGAGAATTGACTATAACCCCCTCGTGATCGGCATGCCGCTCGGCGCAAGGGGGTTTTCATTCGGTCTGCCCGGAGGAGGCATTTGCATTGTTTAGAATTGTGGACAAGCTGCTATTGTTTATTTATAGCATCGTAATCGGTGCCGCTTCCATTATGATCGCATGTATTGGCTTTAATTGGATTTCGAAGCGAGCGCTTCTTACGGCTTTAGACCGTATGTTTGAGCAGCCATCGATTCAGATTTCCGTTATGATTGCTGGGATTGTATTGTTTTTGCTCAGCTTGAGATTTTTTATTGTTTCCTTGCATCGAGGTTCTGCAGCTCCGCCTTCAATTGATCAACGGACAGATTTTGGCGACATTCGCATTTCCATTGAAACGATTGAAAATCTAGCTCTCAAAGCAGCTTCCAAGCGTCGCGGGGTTAAAGATTTGCGTGCGCGCATTCGTACTTCCGACTCTGGCCTTGACATTGTGCTTCGCGTGTTTGTTGATGGAGAAAGCTCAATCCCAACGCTCACGGAAGAGATTCAGCTTGCTGTCAAAAGCCATATTGAGGATATTACAGGGATACCGGTTTCAAATGTGACGGTATTTGTGGCGAATGTCATTCAGACAGGCATGTACAAGAGTCGCGTGGAATAGAGGTGGGCTAGCGGATGTGGAGGGAATTTTGGGTTCATTACGGAAAGCGGACAATTGGCGCAGCAGCAGGACTCTTTTTTGGCTTCGTGTATTTGTTTGCAGGTTTTTGGGATATGCTGGTTTTTATGCTGCTCATTTCAATTGGGTATTGGATAGGCAAAAAGAAAGACTTGCGGCAGGATCCGGCCGCTCCATGGCAGCAAGTGTGGAGCGTACTAATGGAAAGATTTCGCCCGTTTAGATAATCCTGTGGTCTCCTCCGTTCTCCGGAAGCCGGATTGCCGGTTGTTCGAGGCAGGGAGGAGATCATAGGTTTTTTTGAAGTTCTAAGGCTTTATAAGTGAAATGCTTATAATGGGCTTCTATTTTACCGCGA
Organism: Paenibacillus sp. JT22N15; assembly: GCF_059383755.1. Taxonomy (NCBI): domain Bacteria; kingdom Bacillati; phylum Bacillota; class Bacilli; order Caryophanales; family Paenibacillaceae; genus Paenibacillus; species Paenibacillus sp. JT22N15. Next base: position 63,173 of record NZ_JBXENV010000007.1, read on the forward strand.
AATAGGCTTTGTCGATATGTTAAGGGCGAAAACCGTTTACGCTAGCAATAATAAATTTCAGTAAGCAGTGCAACTGCTTTGGAGGTCCCATGAAACGTAGATTAGCGAGAGAAATTGCAGTATCAAGTTTGTACCAGATGGAAATGAATGAAGTTACGGCTGACGAAGCGGTAGACATGCTTCTTGAAGAAGCACATTCTGCCAACGAAATCGGCGCGGAGCCAGGGGATATTGGCAATACGGATGATGATTTTGTAAGACAGCTTGTGATGGGCGTCGCGGAGCGCAAAGCGGCGATTGACGACATGCTGCAGGATCATTTGACTGGCTGGCAGGTAGACCGGCTGTCTCGGGTAGACCGCCAGGTTTTGCGTCTGGCTTGTTTTGAGATGGTATTCAGCAACGATGTACCGCCGAAAGCGGTTATAAATGAAGCAATTGAACTCGCTAAGCATTTTGGCACGGAAGAGTCTGGCAAGTTCGTAAATGGCGTGTTAGGCAAGCTGATTAGCGGACTTGAGCAACTGAAAGCCGAGCCTGATCATACAAACTAGGAAACCGCCGGCACAGAAGGCCGGTCGGCAAGAAGGGGAGCGACACATTATGAGCGCACATATCATTTTAGGCAAACAGATTTCGGATCTTATTCGTGAGGAAATTGGGGCAGATACGGCTTCGCTTAAAGAAAAGGGTGTTGTTCCGGGTCTTGCAGTTGTATTGGTTGGAGATGATCCTGCTTCTAAAGTATACGTCGGTTCCAAGGAAAAAGCCTGCCAGCAGCTGGGGTTATATTCCGAGGTTCACCGACTGGCTGAATCGGCATCGGAAGAGGAAGTTTTGGCGCTGATCGCCAAGCTTAATGTTCAGGATACCATTAATGGTATTTTGGTGCAGCTGCCGCTGCCTAAACATATTAACGAGAAAGCCGTTATCGACGCGATTCGCGTGGAAAAGGACGTAGACGGCTTCCATCCGGAAAGTGTGGGTAATCTCGTAATAGGCGATGACAGCTTGCTGCCATGTACGCCAGCGGGCGTTATTGAACTGATTAAACGCAGCGGCGTTAATATTGCAGGCAAGCATGCCGTTGTCATTGGAAGAAGCAATATTGTCGGAAAGCCTGTCGCAATGCTGCTGCTTAGAGAGCATGCCACGGTGACGATCTGCCATTCCAAAACAGCCAACATGGAAGAGATCGCAAAGCAGGCGGACATTCTTGTCGTAGCCATTGGCAAAGCGAAAGCGATTGACAGCAAGTTTGTGAAGCCAGGAGCAGTCGTTATTGATGTTGGCATTAACCGTTTGCCTGATGGCAAGCTGGCGGGCGATGTGGATTACGAGGATTGCCTGGAAACAGCTGGTTATATTACGCCAGTACCGGGCGGCGTTGGTCCGATGACGATTACGATGCTGATCCAGAACACGATTAAGGCAGCCAAACGCGCAAACGGAATCGGAGAGTAAGGCGATGAAAGAACAGCCGCGGGTTTATTCGATAAAGGACATTAACCGATATATCCGGATGAAAATGGACTCGGACGCTGTGCTTGGCGATGTATGGCTGCGCGGAGAAATATCTAATTTTACGCATCATTCCAGCGGCCATATGTATTTTACACTCAAGGATAAAGACAGTCGGTTGAAATGCGTCATGTTTGCATCGCATAACCAGCGGCTGCCTTTTATTCCTCGTGAAGGCGCTAAAGTGATGGCGCGCGGAAACATTTCTGTCTATGAGCGGGATGGCAACTATCAATTTTATGTTTCTGCCATGCAGCCAGATGGTATTGGGAGCTTGTACCTCGCTTTCGAGCAGCTGAAGAGCAAGCTGGAGGAAGAAGGGCTGTTTGCCGCTGAGCGCAAACGCCCGATTCCACGCTTTCCTGGGGCGATCGGTCTGATTACTTCGCCGACAGGGGCAGCAGTCCGCGATATGATGATTACGCTGCAGCGCCGCTATCCTGCTGCGCGTATTTATGTTTATCCGGTTTTAGTGCAAGGAGCGCAAGCAGCACCTTCCATTTCACATGCAATAGAAGCAATGAACCGTTTTGGAGAAATCGACGTATTAATTGTAGGGCGCGGCGGCGGCTCGCTTGAAGAGCTCTGGGCGTTTAATGAAGAGCAGGTAGCGCGCAGCATAGCGGCATCCGCTATTCCAATCATTAGCGCCGTCGGCCATGAGACCGATTACACGATTGCTGACTTCGTTGCAGACTTGCGGGCGGCGACGCCTACGGCAGCGGCCGAGCTGGCTGTACCGCATGCAGCCGAGCTGGAGAAGCATTTAAGCAGGCAGCGCCAGCAATTGGAGCAATCGCTGCGCCAGGTCATTCGCAGCCGCAAGGAGCAGCTTGCGCGTGTGCGCCGTTCGCCATTTTTTCTTTATCCTCGCAAATATTTGCTGGAGCAGGCGCAGCGTCTTGATCTGCTGGAGGAACGCTTGCGCCAGCGGACGCAAAAGGCAGCACACCGCGGGCGAAGCAGGCTGGAGCGTTTGCAAGCGACGCTTGCCGGGCATCATCCAGGGCAGCGCGTGCAGTTTGCGGCAAGCAGGCTCAAAGGAACTTCGAAACGGCTGGAACAGATTATCCAGCAAACGCTGCAGGAGAAGCAGCTTAAGCTTCATAGCTCCATACGCCAGCTTGATGCGCTTAGTCCGCTGAAGGTAATGGCGAGAGGATACGGGTTAGTTTATGAAGAATCGGAGCAGCGCTTGGTCAAGTCAGTAGCAGATGTGAAGGCAGGGGATACCGTAAAGGTTAAACTAGCAGATGGGCAGATGACCTGCGAAGTATCGTCGTTGGAAGGAGAGAGCAGCAGTGGCAAAAAAGGAAGCAGCCGAGCTTAGTTTTGAACAGGCAATGGAGCAGCTTGACACGATTGTAGAAAAGCTTGAAAACGGCGATGTTCCGCTGGAAACAGCGATTGATCTATTTCAAGAGGGCATGCGTCTGTCGAAGCTGTGCAGTGGCAAGCTGGAGCAGGTGGAGCAGAAGATCGAGACACTTATTGAGACAGAGCAGGGCTTTCAGAAAAAAACGTTTGCTCCACCGAGCGAAGACAAAGGAGAATAACGCTTGAGCGACACGGTTTTGGTAAAATCCTATTTGGCGCAATGCGCCGCCATCGTAGAACAAGCACTGACCGAAGTGCTGCCTGCGCAGTGGCAGGTTCCGGATAAGCTCCGTGAATCCATGATGTATTCCCTTGAAGCAGGTGGAAAACGCTTGCGGCCCGCTCTTGTGCTTGCAGTAGCTGAGGCTATTAGCGGTAATGAAGATACGGTGAGCAAAGCTTTGCCTGTTGCATGCGCAATTGAATGCATACATACGTACTCCTTAATCCATGATGATTTGCCAGCGATGGATGATGACGATTACCGCCGCGGCAAGCTCACGAATCATAAGGTGTACGGAGAGGCGATGGCGATTTTGGCTGGTGACGCGCTGCTGACCCATGCGTTTCATTTAATTCCTAAAGCGGCTAAAGCTGGTGGTGTCAGTGCACAGGTTGCACTCGATATCGTGGAAGATTTGGCAATGCTTGCCGGAGCCAGAGGCATGGTTGGCGGGCAAGTAGCAGATATGCTGGGTGAGCAGGGCATCACGTCGCTTGCAGAGCTTGAATATATTCATTTGCACAAAACCGGAGATTTGGTTGTGTTCTCTGTTACAGCTGGCGCACGTATTGGCGGTGCTACAGAAGCGCAAATCAAGCTGCTCGAGCAATATGGCCGCAATATTGGGCTGGCTTTTCAAATTCAAGATGACATTCTAGATTTGATTGGCGATGAGAGCAAGCTTGGCAAGAAGACGAACAGCGATGTCGAGCAACAAAAAGTAACCTATCCCTATCTGATGGGGCTTGAGGAGAGCAAGGCTCAAGTAGAGCGTTTGACGCAGGACGCGAAGTCGGCTGTGCTTGATGCAGGACTTGCAGCACCGGACAGACTGCTGCAAATCGCCGATTATCTGGTGCAGAGGGATCATTAATTCGCTCTAATGCCTTGGGGATTGGGAAAAAAACAATGCCTATGTTATAATAGTTTAAATATTTTGACGTCTATTGAACAGTGAAGGCTGCTGTTCGCGAAAGCGAGGAAGTACTGTGCTGCTTGAACATATAAACGGGCCTCAGGATTTAAAAGGGTTATCCAAGAAAGAGCTGGAGCAGCTTGCAAGCGAAGTGCGCCAGTTTCTCATTGAGAAGCTTTCCGTTACGGGTGGTCACCTTGCTTCCAATCTGGGAGTTGTGGAGCTAACGCTCGTTCTGCATTATTTATTTGACAGCCCGAATGACAAATTTGTATTTGATGTAGGCCATCAATCTTATGTGCATAAAATTTTAACAGGGCGCATGGATCGCTTCGATTCGTTGCGTCAATATAAAGGCATGTGCGGGTTTGTGAAACGCGACGAGAGCGAGCACGATGTGTGGGAAGCTGGACATAGCAGCACATCGCTTTCTGCAGCAATCGGCATGGCGATGGCGCGAGATTTTAAAGGCGAAGACAATCGTGTCGTAGCCGTCATTGGCGACGGAGCCTTGACTGGCGGCATGGCCTTCGAGGCGCTTAATCATATCGGCCATGAAAAGAAGAAAATGATTGTCGTGCTGAACGACAATGAGATGTCTATTGCGCCAAATGTCGGCGCGATGCATCAATATTTGGGCAAAATTCGCTCAGACCGCCATTACCAGAAAGCGAAGGAAGAGCTGCAGCATTTCTTGAACAAAATTCCTGCTGTCGGCGGGAAGCTGGCCAAGACGGCAGAAAAGTTTAAAGACAGCCTGAAATATTTGCTCGTAACGGGCATTCTTTTTGAACAATTCGGTCTTACTTATTTAGGACCGGTTGACGGGCATGATATGGAGCAGCTGCTTGATATTTTCCGTCAGGCTGATTCAGTTCCAGGCCCTGTTCTTGTGCATGTCGTGACGGTGAAGGGGAAAGGCTACTCTCCTGCTGAAGCAGATTCCCATAAATGGCATGGCATCTCCCCCTACAAAATCGAATCAGGTCAGGTCGTCAAGGCCGTTGGCTCGCCTATGTATACGCAAGTATTTGGCGATGTGCTGATTGAGCTCGCAGAGAAGGATAAGCGTATCGTAGCGGTTACACCTGCTATGCCGGGTGGATCGGGATTAATGGAATTCGCAGCGCGTTTTCCAGGCCGCATGATCGACGTAGGTATTGCCGAGCAGCACGCGGCGACGATGTCTGCAGCACTTGCGATCGAAGGAATGAAGCCGGTATTTGCCGTTTATTCTACCTTCCTGCAAAGGGCTTATGATCAGGTTGTGCATGATATTTGCCGCCAGAACCTGAATGTTATTTTTGCTATCGACCGTGCAGGCTTTGTAGGTCCCGATGGAGAAACCCATCATGGCGTGTATGATATTCCCTTCCTGCGCCATGTGCCGAATCTGGTCTTAATGATGCCTAAGGATGAAAATGAGCTTCGCCGGATGATGAAGACGGCGGTTGATTATAATGATGGTCCGATTGCAGTCCGTTATCCGCGGATCAATGGACTTGGCGTAACGATTGATGCTGAGCTTCTGCCGCTGCCTATAGGCTCATGGGAGACGGTTCGCGAAGGCGATTCAGCCGTTATTATTGCTATTGGCCCCATGCTTCAAGTGGCGGAAGAAGCAGCGGATCTGCTGAAGCGCGACGGCATGAATGTCCGCATTGTAAACGCACGTTTTATTAAGCCGATGGATGAGAAAATGCTTCTGTCACTTGCGAATGAAGGTAAAAACATCATCGTGCTGGAAGAAGGCGCGGAGCTTGGCGGCTTGGGCAGTGCGATTCTTGAATTTTATTCGCTGCGCGGCATTTATGGTTTGCCGATTCGTATCGTTGGTATTCCGGACCAGTTTATTGAACATGGTTCCATTAAAGAACAGCGCGCTGAAGTTGGCCTGACGGGCGAACGGATAGCAGCTGAGCTTAAAAACATGCATCCTCGCAGTAAAATGCGCGTAACCGGACAGCATTAGAAGGCTAGGTAAAAGAATGACGACACCTAAAGAACGAATAGATGTGCTGCTCGTCGAGCGCGGTTTTTATGAAAGCAGGGAGAAGGCGAAGAAAGCGCTAATGGCAGGCCTTGTTCTGGTGGATAACGAACCGATCGACAAGAGCGGAATGAAAGTTGCCCGCACGGCGGATATTAAAGTAAAAGGGGCTATTCATGCCTATGTCAGTCGTGGGGGCTTAAAGCTGGAGAAGGCAATTCGCGCCTTTGAGCTGGATCTCGTTGGACGTACGATGCTGGACATTGGTGCTTCAACAGGCGGCTTTACAGATTGCGCTTTGCAAAATGGAGCGGAATACGTCTATGCCATTGACGTCGGCTATAATCAGCTGGATTGGTCGCTTCGCCAAGACCCACGCGTGAACGTCATGGAGCGTGTTAACTTCCGTTATATGAAGCCTGAGGAGCTGCTTGGGCCCAAGCCTACTTTTGCTACCATTGATGTTTCGTTTATCTCATTGAAGCTCATTTTGCCTGCACTTTCGGGATTGATTGATCCGGGCTCAGGCGTGATGGCATTGATCAAACCGCAATTTGAGGCAGGGCGCGATAAAGTAGGGAAATCAGGTGTTATAAGGGATTCGAAGGTGCATGCAGAGGTGCTGAGGCATGTAACGCTGGCGGCCGCTGAGATGGGTTATACGCTGCGTGATCTTTCCTTTTCTCCTATTACAGGCGGAGAAGGCAATATTGAATTTTTGGCTTACTGGATTTGGGAAAACCAGCCTAATCAGCAGGTTCCCGATGATGCGGCAATTATGGAGCTCGTCAAGCAGGCGAGCGGCACCTTTTCCGCTGAAAAACAGTAGCAAGCTGCGAGGGGAATGCCTGCATCGCTAAGGCGATCGGGTGTTCCCCTATTTTTTGCTTTACAGAGTTGGGTCTTTTTTGATACACTGGACTCAACCAAACATGCGTTCGCTTTATAAACATTGACAGGAATATACACCCTCCATCTCGAACCATTACATATATGGATGTTTTGGATGGAGGGTTGCATATGGACAAATACGGTGACTGGTTAATTATGCTAGTTGCCTCAGCCTTGTTAATCCTGTGGTTGTTTCGATTGTTTCATCGCTGGCTTCATGAGCCAGCCTCCTTCAACCGCTTGAAGCTTGGTAAAGGTGTCCCGCTTGATCCGAATGATGAGAACATTTTGTTTCTTGAACAGAGTGGCTATCATGTCGTCTCAGGCAAACACCGAATTCCCATTCAGATTGACCTGGATGGCCAAGAACTGGACAGCCGTTTGTATATTGATTATATTGCAGAACTTGGCGGAGAGTTATACATCGTGAAGACTGCAAGGGATCGTATGCCGATGGATTGGACGGGAAGCGGAATAAGAGACAGGCTGCTTGTATACGCGTTGTTGCTGCCGAAATGCCAGGGCATCCTGTTTATTAATGTGAAGGAACGCTCCATTAGAAAAGTTGTTTTTCAGTTGTAGAATAGCATGTTTGGGAGGCGCTTTATTTATGAAAGGGATACGTCAATTTAAAATCAAGGAAATAATTACGAATCAGGTTGTGGAGACGCAGGAGGAGCTAGTTGAAGCGCTTCGCAATACCGGATTGCAGGTAACACAAGCTACAGTATCACGTGATATTAAGGAGCTAATGCTCATTAAAGTTCCAGCAGAGGATGGCCGATACAGATATTCATTGCCGCAGGAGAAACAACGGATCAATCCGATTCACAAGCTCAAGCGGGCACTGCTCGATCACTTCGTGAACATCGATTTCACAGACAATCTTGTCGTAATGAAGTGTTTGCCGGGCACAGCCAATACGATCTGCGCGCTGCTGGACAATATGGAGTGGCAGGAAGTAATGGGAACCATTTGCGGAGATGATACGATTTTGATCATTTGCCGCACGAAAGCTCAAAGCAATGAGGTTGTAGAAAGGTTGCTGGAGCTGTTGAACTAAACTAACATACCAATTTTAGGAGGCATCAGTTTATGTTGCGAGAGCTGTCCATTCGAAATTTAGCTGTAGTTGAGCAGGTGACGGTTTCGTTCCACCATGGCTTTCATGTTTTGACGGGGGAGACGGGAGCGGGTAAATCCATCATTATTGACGCGCTTAGCTTAATTGTTGGAGGACGAGGCTCCGCAGATATGGTCAGGTATGGCTGTCAGAAGGCGGAAATGGATGCGATGTTTGATTTGCCGCGGATGCATCCCGTATGGCATGTGCTGGAGAGACTAGGGGTAGAGGCATCACATGACGAGATGCTCGTCATTCGTCGTGAGCTCACTTCCCAAGGCAAAAGCAGCAGCCGAGTGAATGGACAGCTGGTTACTATGACGATGCTTCGTGAAATTGGAGAATGCTTAGTTAATATTCATGGTCAGCATGAGCATCAATCTTTACTGCGCACAGAGAGGCATTTGGAATGGCTTGACATGTTCGCAGGTGACCTGCTCATTGAGCGCAAGCAGACTTATAAAGCGGTATATAAAGAGCTGCAGCAGGCAAGAGCGGCGCTGCGTGAGCTTGAAGATTCAGCACGCCATAATGTGCAAATGCTGGACTTGTACCGTTTTCAAATCGAAGAAATTTCAAACGCCCAGCTCAAGGTTGGAGAAGATGAAAGCTTGGCTGAAGAGAAACGCAAGCTGCAATTCGCCAGCAAACGGATGGACAATGTAACCGAAGCATATTCTTTATTGTATGGCGATGCTGGCTTGGATGCTTTAAACAAAGCGATTATTAAGCTTTCGGATATTCAGACATATGATCCCACTATTGTCGGGCCACTGCTGGAACAGCTCCAATCGGCATATTATCAAGCTGAGGATGCCGCTTTTCAACTTAGAGATTACAGAGATACCATTGAATCAGATCCAGAGCAGCTTGCGACTATCGAAGATCGTCTCGATCTCATTCATGGTTTGAAACGCAAATATGGCGAGAGCATTGAGGATATTCTCGTTTATTATAAAAGCATCGTCGTGGAACGCGACAAGATCGAAAACCGCGATGACTATTTAGAAAAACTGCGTAATAGCGAAGCAACGTTGTATAAGTCAGCACTTGAACTTGCTGAGGAGTTGTCCAAGCTGCGCAATCATGCATCTACACGATTGGCTGAGTCCATTGAGCGCGAGCTGCGTCAACTGCAAATGCCTAACACGATTTTTTCTGTACAAATGGACAGAATCAAGCAGCACGATCAAAAGGAAACCGCTGTTGTGCTTAATAGCAATGGCTGTGACGAAGCGGTATTTATGCTGGCTCCGAACCCTGGAGAGCCGCTTAAGCCATTGAATAAAATCGCATCAGGCGGCGAGATGTCGCGCGTTATGCTGGCTCTGAAAGCGATATTTGCTGAGCATGACCAAATTCCAGTACTCGTATTTGACGAGGTGGATACAGGTGTTAGCGGACGTGCAGCTCAATCGATTGCGGAGAAGCTTTCCCAACTATCGCGTCGTTGCCAAATTTTCTCGATCACGCATTTACCGCAAGTAGCTTGTATGGCTGATCACCATTATGAAATTCGCAAGCAAGTCGTTAATCAACGTACAGCTACCTCCATTAAAGAAATTATGAGCAATACCCGAATAGAGGAGCTAGCCCGCATGTTGGGCGGGGTTGAAGTGACCGAGAAAACGAGACATCATGCACAAGAAATGCTTGATTTGGCATTGCGGCAGAAAGGAGCCTAATGGAGGGCATTAAGGGAAGTTTTTTGTGGTCATAAAACGGTGGGGGCGGGGTAACTTAAAGGTACGCCAATGGCGATTAATCCTTTATCGTCATGCGATGGAATTACAGGGAGCGTGAAATCATTGAACTCCAGCAAGAGGAAGAGATGGTTCGGTCTGGTTCTCGTGATTTTGATTTGCATGGTAGGCTTCTCCACACCGTTTCAGCACTTAGCCTCAATCCCGAATGAACTGCGTTTGTTCACTGGCCAATCGAAACGATTACAATATGGAGTTCCTGTTCATGCTCAAGTTACGGTGGACCCGCGTATGCTTCAAGTGAATGGCTCATCGACCCGGTCTTTATCAGTCAATTTGAACGAACCGCTATCCTTACATTCGCAGCAAAGCGGCGAGACGAGGATGAAAGTGAAATTATTCGGTAAAATTCCTTTCAAGACGGTGAAAGTCAATGTTGTACCTGATTTAAAGGTCATTCCTGGTGGTCAAACCATTGGGGTCAAGGTGAAGTCAGCCGGAATTTTAGTCGTCGGTCATCATCAAGTGACTAGTCAGAATGGCAGTAAACAATCTCCAGGTGAGCTCGCAGGATTGCGTCTGGGCGATTTAATCGTCAAGATCAATGGTCAAAAGGTTTCTGAAGTTAGGAAAGTTGCAGAACTCGTTGATCATGCAGGCAACAACAAGAAAGCGCTTGATATTGTATATAAGCGAGGCGGGCATTTAGGCAAAACCGTTTTGAATCCTTCTTATGATGCTGAGGATCGAACGTGGCGGCTAGGGCTTTATATACGCGACTCTGCTGCCGGTGTAGGCACACTGACGTTTTATGCCCCTGATCAGGGCGTTTACGGCGCGCTTGGACATGTCATTACAGATATGGACACGCAAACAGCTATTGAAGTTGGTGATGGCCAAATTCTTCAATCCAGCGTAACGTCGATTAACAAAAGCCAAAATGGCGAGCCAGGCGAAAAAAGGGCCCATTTTGTGAAGGAAAGCAAAGTGCTGGGCAATGTGGAACGAAACACCCCATTTGGCATTTTTGGCAAAATGAATGAAAATCCTACCCACAGCTATAACAGCAATGCGATGCCGGTTGCTTTTGCTGAGGAAGTAGCTGAAGGCACCGCTCAAATTTATACCGTAGTAAATGGTCAAAAGGTTGAGAAATTTGATATTGAAATTGCTCATGTTATGAAGCAGAACAGTCCGGCAACTAAAGGAATGGTTATTAAAATAACGGACAAGCGTCTGCTTGATAAAACAGGTGGCATTGTACAAGGTATGTCGGGCAGCCCCATCATTCAAAATGGAAAGCTGGTTGGAGCGGTGACCCATGTGTTCGTAAATGACCCTACATCAGGTTATGGATGTTTCATTGAATGGATGCTTCAAGATGCAGGGGTGTTATTAAAATCTACATTGCAGCAAGGCAGTCAAACAGCAGCATAAAAACAACCGCCAGCGGCAGGGAGCGAATACGCTGCAGGCGGTTGTTTTACTTTTGTTGGACACCTTCTTTTGTCGAAACTCAGCGAAACGAAGCGCTAATTGTAAATAAATAATCAGTATAACGGTATTGCGAAAAAAAATAAAGAAAAATAATTTTCGACAGAAGGAATTTATATCAGCGTGTCGAAAATGTTACTCAAGACAACTAGGGGAAGGTTCAAGAGTGAAAATTGGATTATCATTTGAGGGAGGATAATATCTTGCAAAAAATTGATGTATTATTGGCAGATGACAACAGAGAATTTACTAATTTGTTATCGGAATACATATCCGATCAAAGTGATATGAATGTGAGTGGTGTAGCGTATAACGGTGAAGAAGTGCTGAGGCACTTGGAAGAATCCCGTAAAATACCGGATGTACTCATTCTTGATATTATTATGCCTCATTTGGACGGACTTGGCGTTTTGGAGCGCTTGCGGGAAATGAATATCTCGCCAATGCCTAAAATCATTATGTTGACCGCCTTTGGTCAAGAAAATATTACACAAAAAGCAGTTCAATTGGGTGCTTCTTATTATATTCTTAAGCCATTTGATATGGATATTTTGGCTAACCGGATTCGCCAGCTGTTCGGGAATTCTTCGTACTCGGCATCATCTTCTTACAATTCGAGTTCGTCAACAGTGAAATCGAATGTTGTTCCGCTTGCTAAAGGCAAAAATCTGGATGCCAATATTACAAGCATCATTCATGAAATTGGCGTGCCTGCTCATATTAAAGGCTACCAGTATTTGCGCGAAGCTATCACAATGGTGTATAACAATATCGAAATTTTGGGTGCGATTACAAAAACGCTATATCCAGCAATCGCCGAAAAATTCAAAACGACACCTTCCCGCGTCGAACGAGCGATTCGCCACGCTATTGAAGTCGCTTGGACGCGCGGCAACATCGACAGCATCAGCCACCTGTTTGGCTATACGATTAATATTAGCAAGTCGAAACCAACGAACTCTGAATTTATAGCGATGGTTGCTGATAAGCTGCGGATTGAGCATAAGGTGAGTTAATTGCTGTTGTATCAAGGGTTTGAGAGTGTCAATGTCAAAAACAGGGATGGCTATAAATATCCGAAAATGGGTAATTTGAACCGATAAACTTTTGAATAGCAAACCAGCTGATACCACTTATTTATTGGTTCTTCGAAACCAATAAATAAGTGGTATTTCTTATGATCGATTTTGACTTTCAACTGGATAATTTCATGCTTTACTGTTTATCCAAAAACCTTTCGCGTAAAACCTTGGCAAGTTATGAGCAGACGTTGAAGCTGTTCGGAAAGTACTTGCTTGAAGAATTCCAGATGAAGATGTTAAAAAAGTTCAGTCGGGTCATGTTCGACAATACATCAAGTATGTTCGTGAGAGGAGCAAGTGCGCACTCGTAAACAATGCTGAGTCAAAAGACAAAAACCACCCAGAGAATCGCACCGACTACAAAAAAAGAAGTGTCAATGACAACCATTGCAAATTACGTTCGCAACATCAAAGTGTTTTTCAATTATCTTTACAAGGTCGAACGCGAGATACCGAAGAATCCAGTCGAAAGCGTAGAGAACCCAAAGGTTCAGCGGAAGGTCAAGAAAATTTTGACGGCAGAAGAAATCAAGAAGGGTGGCTACATCGACTACGCCGTAACAGATTGGGATCGCACTCATCGCATGCTGTTTGCTCGTGCTGGTGAAGCTGGACACGGACCGAAAAATGCCTCTAGCTTCATGTAGATCAATATACTACTCAGTCGTTAACCGAAATAATGCGGCCGAAAGTGGGTGACTCGCTGCTTGATTGGGTTTACGCAGGATTGTCCGTTTCAAATCGAGAATATCCCTGATACGCCGTTTATAGGCGATCTGATTAACGATTGGAACGATAATCAACATTCCGTTTTCGATGTGGAGGATGTCCTTCTGTAGTAAATCCAACAGTTTTTTTGCCGCTAGGATGTTTGCCGTTTCGTCTTCTTGTACCCCCGCCGTTATCATGACTGTATTTCCCACGGAGTTAACCTTGATAATGTAATGTGCGTTTCGAACTTAGTGCCTTTTGCTAGTTGATGAGTCGATATTTGCATTTGCAGAAGTCACCTACTCAGATATAGTGACTAATGTACACACCAATCAGCCCCTATGCTACGGACATTAGCACAAGCAGCCTTTAGTAAAGGCACATACTTTGATACGGATACTCATTATGTAAAAGGGGTCGGCTGAATATGGTTGGACTTATAATTAAAAAAGAATGTAAGCAAATCGTTACAAAACAAGTACAAAATGGTCTATGTCAAGCCAAATAGGGGAACTGGTGGCAAGGGCATCATAGGTGTGGAAATGCTAGGGCAAGGTTCTTATAAATACCAACTAAATACTGTCACAAGGACGTTCAACTCCATTAATAGTATGACTAGTTCCATCCATAAGAAAACGAAAAGCGAAAAATATGTCATTCAATATGGAATCCATTTACTGCGGCACAACAACCGACTTTTTGACCTTAGGATTATGGTGCAGAAAAACCCAAAAGGCAAATGGGAAACGACAGGTGTGATCGGTCGATTAGGCCATCCGAAAAAGATTGTAACTAACGTTTGCCAGGGCGGTAAATCCAAACCAATTGATGTACTGCTAAAAAAGCACATAACCGATGTTACTGAATAGACCAAACGGTCAGTAAGTTATTGATCTCCACTGTTAGAGTCTTAAGTGAGGTTGGTGAAAATGTGAATATTTTAATGTTCGTTTCGCAGTTAAATACTGGAGGAACCGAAAAATACATTCATTCTGTTTCCCGATATTTAATATCAAAAGGGTTTCGAATTGGCGTTGTTACTATGGGAGGGCCACTTTTAAATTCGTTTAAAAAAGCAGGGATTACTGTTCACCTTCTATCCCCCCAAAAAAAATCGTTAGTAGAACGAATATCCTTATTATCCTTGATCATTTCAAAAGGAAGGTACGGGCTTTTACACGCCCATGATTCTATGTCATTTCGATATGCAGCAATTTTGCATCGACAATATAAAATACCATTGATTGCTACTGTGCATGGTACTTATCATAAACAATCTGCTTTGTTAGCTACGTCAAAAGTGGCAAAACATCTCATTGCTGTTTCGCCAAATTTATCAAACTGGTTGGTTAGACACATGAAAATTTCTTCCAATAAAATCCTAATGATACCTAATGGGATCGATACTCTAACATTCAATTCGATATCTAATAAAAAAAAGTGGAGAAAAGCACTTACTTTACCACTATCTGCCCAGATTCTTGTTTATGCTGGAAGATTCTCATCTGATAAATTGCCCATAGCAAAAAAAGTGATCTTGGCATCAGAGATTGTTGCAAAAAATAACCTTAATTTTGTAGCTGTTTTATTTGGCCCTGGTTCTTCCGTGACGAGATCAAAACTCGAAGAACTTGCTGCTAAAGCTAACCGCCGTCTTGGTAGACGAGCAATATATATTCGTCCTCCCTTACCAGACATACAACATGCTTATTATGCAGCAGATGTCATTGTGGGGACAGGGCGTGTTGCACTTGAAGCCATGGCGTGTGCAAGACCAGTTATCGCGACAGGAGTTGCGGGATACTGCGGTGTAGTAGAGCCTAAGAATATAAACGAAATAATTCGAGTTCACTTTGGAGATCATGGAGCTATTGTATCTATCACTGTTAAAAAGCTATCGGAAGATGTCAATAGCATATTAAGTAGACCCCGTAGGGCTCGATTATTAGGTGAATTTGGTGCGAAAACAGTGAAGGACAGATTTTCAATAAAAAAAGTTGGTTCTCAGCTTATTCAAGCGTATATGAAATAACGTCACGAATCCAACCCGTTCCGAATACAATGAAGGGATTTGACATTACTACGAAAATCGCTTAACTTGTTCTTAGGCGATTTTGCCCGTAATTAATCCTACTGGAACCCGATAAATATTTGGTTTTGGTAGGTTGTCTATCATTAAAGAAGTAAGTCCCAAATAATGACTTCACTCCCTCAATACTCTTGATGCACAGGGCTTCGGCAACATTGATTCGATTTCATTTATCTTCGGCTATACGATTAACATCAGCAAGTCGAAACCGACCAATAGCGAATTGCCTATACCGTTTGTTATTGGATTGTGATAGTCCAATAACAAACGGTATTTTATTTTTCAAAAAATTTCTCGCTTGTAGTCGCACAATTAAACTATTGTTATAATGGCATTATGGGCATACGGCTGCTAAATACTACGAATGAATAAGGTGGAATATTCATGACTTGGACGCTTGATAGCGTATATGATCGAAACAAAGAAGCGCCTTACACTTTTTATTTGCCTAGCCCTCCAATGTTAAAGCTGTTACAGGCTGGGGATCTTGTAAAATTGATTTTTTTGTCCGATGAGGAGCACGAGCAATTTATTGGCGAAAGAATGTGGGTTGAAATTGTGGAGCGTAATGAGGACAACTTCAAGGGCTTACTCAGAAATATACCATCTTACATAACTGAACTAAGCTATGGACAAGAAATTCAATTTACTTATGAGCATATATGCGATACGAAGCTGGAAGATCCAGAAGCGAGCAAATGGAATTATTATATGGATACAAAAATCGTAATGACCCGAGATGCTCTAGAAAAGAGAAGCTTCAATCTCATGCTGAAAGATGAGCCGAATGAAGAAAATCATTTAGGCTGGATCTTTTTTAGCGGCCATGAACCTGAAGGATACAATGGGAATCTGGAAAATTACCAAATTGTATCACTTGGAGCGGCGCTTAATATTGACGATTCTTTTTTAGCATTTGTAGATGACGAACCGTTTTCTGCATATGAACGAAATACCGAGACGGGTCAATTTGTTAAAATCATTGATTATGATTGGGGTTGATTCATAAATTGGATAGTTAATGTTACGAGGTGCAACAGCAGAAAAAAAGCCCATGTGAGTTCGAATAAAACGTAAGTTGCCGCACAACAAACATAGTATTCAGCAGAACCCAGCATGAGCTGCTCCCATCTCAGAGAAATCGAATTTGATTAACTAGAGAATCTAGGCTTCTGCTTGCCCGTCCCTAATCAAAGTTAGATTTTCTCACTTAGCTCGATAATCCGTCTTTTTCATCAGTCAGAGCGCTGCGCTTCTCCATAAAATCATGTAAGGCTAGATGGAAGCGTTCAAACGGGAGAGATAAAAATTCGATTCTTTTTCTAATGCGAGCTTGTTTCGCAGGTTCATCATGATAAAACATGAATTGATCTATATTTTTATCCAGCTTCTCTCTAAGTGTTAAAATAAAACCGATCGCGATATGGGTTTGAGCCAATTCCTGCAAATCGGCAGCAAGCGCTTCGCTTAAGCTGCGCATGTTTGGAAGCTTTAAAGAATGATGAATGGAAAAGGAGTCTGGCGTGTAATCTACGCGGAAGTCCTGTCCAGGCACTTGCTCCCAAAAATCGTTCCACTGCTGCAAATATCCCGTTTCATAAAGGACATATTTAATAAACCCACATAACCATGCGGTACAGCTTGTATTGCGGCGCTGGCATCCAACCCGATCTGAAAGATGTCGGCAGCCGCTGCAGCAGGAACCGCTATTTGAAATGCAAACTTTGCAAATATGGTCAGAACCTATCGCTTGCAGGGAGGCCATTCCAAGGTCAATGACCACTTGCTTGCTTATTTTTTGTGGTCCTTCATCAAGGATTAGCGAATTTTCTCTAGATGGTTGTTGAATCGTAAAGCCGGGCATTCGAATCCTTTCCTCTCCTGTGAATCATTTTAAAATCAAATATTCAAAAGTATGAATATATTAAGTATTATACGCGCCATGAAAATAATCAACAAGCCTACAGTTCATTATCAATCATTTCTGGATGTATGCTATGATATTCATATATTCAAAAGTTTACTATTAAGGAGCAGTTTATGAATCAGCACATTCAACAGTTTAAAGCCGATTTTTATAAAGCTTTGGCTCATCCAATGAGAATTCGCATCCTTGAAGTGTTAAGCGAAGGGGAAAAGAACGTAAATGAGCTGCAAAGCATTTTAGGATCGGAAGGTTCCGCCGTATCGCAGCAACTTGCTGTATTACGCAACAAAAACGTTGTCCACAGTGTGAAAGAAGGCACCTCGGTCATTTACTCCTTGCGTGATCCATTAATTAAGGATTTATTGTCGGTAACGAAACAGATTTTTGACAATCATCTCGTCGACGCTATTTCCTTATTGGAAAATATTCGTAAAGAACCATAATTGAAAAAACAAGGGAATCCGTGAGCATCAAATAGGAAAACCTTGTTTTTTTGCTTTTTATAACGACTTATACGCATCCTTGGCTGATTCGTGTGTTTGACATAAAGGGAGCACAGGAGTATCTTTTCTTTATATTCAAATAATCAAATATATGAAGAAAAGAAGGTTATGAAAAATGAAGGGGAGAGGGAGATTTGATGGATATCATTTATCTGCGCTTCGCAAGGATATGGTCTCGGGTGTCATTGTCGGTATTATCGCCATTCCACTTGGAATGGCGTTTGCTATTGCTTCAGGCGTCAGGCCTGAATATGGACTATATACGACCGTTATAGCGGGCATCCTTATCTCGACTTTCGGAGGTTCAAAATTTCAGATTGGTGGCCCAACGGGTGCTTTTATTCCTATTCTGTTCGCTATTGTACTGCAATATGGGTACGAAAATTTATTGCTTGCCGGTTTTCTGGCTGGCATTATGCTTGTGGCTATGGGCCTTTTTAAGCTAGGCTCGTTGATTGCCTTCATACCTCGGCCTGTTACAATTGGGTTTACCGCGGGCATTGCCGTAATCATCTTCAGTGGACAAATGGCTAGCTTTTTGGGTTTGAAGGGGATCGAAAAGCATGAGGATTTTTTGTCCAATATGAAAGAAATCGGGTTACATGCTTCGACTATAAATAGCTACAGTCTGCTGACGGCCGGAATTTGTTTGATGATTATTTTGCTGGCTCCGAGATTTATGCCTAAGTTGCCTGGGTCATTGCTGGGGCTCGTTGTTTCGAGCTTCGTCGCTGCTTTATTTTTCAACGGGGAGGTGGCAACTATAGGTTCTGCTTATGGAACGATTCCGAGCACGCTGCCTGCTTTTCGTATACCTGACATGACCTGGGAGCGAATAGTGAATTTGCTTAAGCCTGCTTTTATTATTGCTATGTTGGGCGGGATTGAATCGCTGCTGTCCGCTGTAGTAGCCGATGGCATGACTGGCAATCGGCACAACAGCAATCGCGAGCTTATTGGGCAGGGAATTGCCAATATGATAACGCCGTTTTTTGGTGGAATACCGGCAACGGGAGCCATTGCACGAACAGCTGCTAATATTAAAAGCGGAGCGGTCTCACCGATTTCGGGCATCGTTCATGGCTTCGTCGTTTTGCTGGTGCTTATACTGTTTGCGCCTTATGCGTCCGATATCCCGCTTGCTAGCATGGCTCCAATCTTAATGGTAGTTGCGTGGAACATGAGTGAACGAAGCGCTTTTATGCATATTTTAAAAACGAAAACGAGTGATTCCCTTTTACTTGCCATTACTTTTATTCTCACCGTATTTACGAATTTGACAACGGCAGTTGAAGTGGGATTACTGATGGCTCTGCTTTTATTTGTGAAACGTATGAGCCAATCCTTAACGGTCGAGAAGGTGCTGCCAGATCCTAACCATAAACATGAAAAAGTCAGAGCAAATATGGTATACGAAGGTCATGATTGTCCCCAAATCAGTATATATACGATTGACGGACCTTTGTTTTTTGGGGCGGCGAATAAGTTTGAACAGGATATGAGGGATACGGTTCAACAGAGGTGTACCATTTTGCTGCTGCGTCTCGGGAAAGTGCCCTTTATGGATACGACAGGAGCAGCCAATCTGACTACTATAGTCAAGGCGTTCCAGAAGCTCGGAGGAATCGTACTGATGACAGGGGTCCAGCCGCAGCCGTTGCAAGTGCTCAAAAAAACAGGTTTATATGAGCGGATCGGGGCTCATCACTTCTTTGATCATACTGGTGAAGCGATCGGCTGTGCCTTGATCCATCTGGATTCGAATAAATGTTTGGGATGTAAGCACTTTGTATTCCGTGAATGTACCGCGCTATCCAATATGGAATCGCAAAGCGCAACAAATCGAAGTCTAGAACATAGTGGACATCATCCTTCTTTTTAAGGAAGTGCTACGATAAAAAAACCGCTCCTCTATTGGTTACAGAGAACCAGTAAAGGAGCGGGATTATCCATTAACCTCATGGACGTATAAGCTGTTCAATCGTTATACCCGAATATCGATGGATTGCGCAGCTGCAGATGACGGTACGTTTGCTTTCTGTGCAGAAGCTTGGGGTTCTTCCTCTGTTTGCCTATTGTTGCGTTCCCTTACCTTGTCTTGATTTGCGACTGAACCTACGAGCATTTTGCCACCAACAGTTTCCGTCTCATTCTCTGAAGAGCTGTCATCCGTTGTTCCCAAATCGTCAACCAGTTCTTTCATTTTTTGATCCACGACATGGATTTGGCGAGTAGTTTTGGCCATCATTTCCCGTTTCAGCTTGAATACGGTTTGCTCGGCGTTTTCCAGCATAGCGAATTTTCCAGCGTCGTTGTGCGGATTCGATTCTATGACCATGCGATCAAAACGAATGCCGCTTTCCATTGTGACGTTGGAGCCTTGCAGTTTTTCGCGAACGCCGGCGAGCTTGCCGAGATGATCATAGGTCATGCTGTTTTTAACAGCCTGGTCCATATTTTTCTCAGGATTGTCCGAAGTGCTTTTTTTAGGCTGGTCGTCCTTAGAGGCGCCCATTTTAGTTTTTTCCTGAATTTCTTCCGCGCGAATCTGTGAAATTTGTGCGTCAATTTGGGAAATAGAAGCGGTTAACGCTTTAACGCGTTCCATTTTCAGCTTCGTGTCGAGCTTTTCATTCGTTTTGACGGATTGCATTTCTTCGTTTAATCTTGCTTTTTGCTTCATGAGTGCCTGAATTTCTTTTTCGCGAGGCGAAGCGGATGTGGTTTCTCGCGATGAAGCAGTTGAAGCGGATTTTGACCGTGATGCTGATGAGGCAGACGATATTGCAGAAATGGAAAGCACCCCCTTTTATTGATTATGATGATTGCCTAATGGTTATATCGGAAATAATGGAAACGAAAATAATATATATGACGGAAAAATGAAAATTTATTATAGATTTTTACAATCTATATAAGTTGAACTATTGATTCGCATGGGGGCGATGGTCGTCACTACGAGAAAAATTGGACTTCCGGCCGCTGTTGTTTTCTGATTTCTAAATTCTATTCCTCGTTAAGGGTGAAATCCGAAAACAAAGGCGGACGCTATCGCTCTCTACAGTTCCAACCTTTCTCTACGCTTCTTCCCAGCCCTATTGCTTTCATTAGTTCAATTTATATAGTCAGCTGATTTGTAAAGGTTTACACATTGTGGGATGGATGATCGCTATACTCTGAAAAAAACAAAAGCCCCCACGGACCACTAGATGAAACGTGGCATTCCAGCAGGAGCTTGTTTTGATGCAAGGGAGCAATGATTGCAGCGTTTAAGCGGCTAAGCGGTTGGCTTTGGCGGCTTGGGGCGCTTTGGACGGAAACGGGAAGCAACATAGTTGCGCTTGCGGTCGCGAAAAAAAGTCCAGCCGCCGATAAAGCCGACACCAATGGCGAACATCAGCAGGCCCAGCAGGAAGGGCAGCCATTCAAAGTTTGGCTGAATATCATCGTAGCCGAAGGATACAAAATAGTTGTAGACAGCATTTTTCATTTTCAAAAATCCAATGCAGGCAAGTATGCCTGGAATGACGAGCAGCAAAATAGCAATCAGCCTTGCTGTAACTAGCTTCATAATCGAATGACTCCTTAATAATAGTGAGATAGGCTTGTGCTATTATGATACCCTTTTCAGGGAAAAGTGTCTATTTCCGAAAAGTTTACGATGAAAACCGCTGCTAAAAAGGTTACAATAATAATGATGCAAACAAACGACGCTCTTAAATATAGCGGAGATGGTGACTAATCAAGGACATCATTTGCTAGCATATATATAGAAATACAGGTGGAGGTTAAAATAGATGGCGATAGAAGTAGATGTAGCTGTGCTGGGCGGCGGCCCGGGAGGTTATACGGCGGCAATCCGCGCGGCCCAAATGGGGAAAAGCGTAGCGATCGTCGAAGCGGACAACCTTGGCGGAACTTGTCTGCATAAAGGTTGTATTCCTAGCAAATCGCTGCTTAGAAGCGCAGAAGTATACGCCACCTTGCTGGAGTCTGATGCCTATGGCATTGCAATAGCTGACGGAGCGATCTCGCTGCAATTCGATAAAGTGCAAAGCCGCAAGGAGCAGACGGTGGAACAGCTTTATAAAGGGCTGCAATATTTAATGAAAAAACATAGCATTCAAGTCATTAAAGGCAGAGGCCGCGTCATTGGCCCTTCCATTTTCTCGCCTCGCAGCGGATCGCTTGCTGTTGAGCTGGCAGATGGAGAAATGGAGCAGGTCGTTTCCAAAAACCTGATTATTGCAACAGGCTCCAGACCGCGTTCTTTGCCTGGCCTAACGCCAGATAGCGAGTATATTCTCACAAGCGATGACGCGCTTGCATTAGAAGAGCTTCCGGCTTCGATTCTGATCGTTGGCGGCGGTGTAATTGGCGTGGAATGGGCATCGATGATGCAGGACTTTGGCGTGCAGGTGACGCTCGTTGAAGCGGGAGCAAGGCTGCTTCCTGGCGAGGATGCCGAGGTGTCGGCTGAGCTTACGCGATTGCTCAAGCGCCGCGGCGTTCGTGTACTTACAAGCGTGCAGCTCAGCACGACTGAGCTAAGTGTGGGAGACGGGGAAGTTTCGATACCGGCTACGACTGCGGATGGCGATGTGCTGCTAAGTGCAAGCAAGCTGCTGCTGGCCGTAGGCCGTCAAGCAAATGTGGAAGGAATCGGGCTTGAAAATACCGATATTCGCACGAAGGACGGCTTTATTCAAATTAATGAATTTGGCCAGACGAATGAGCCGCATATTTATGCGATCGGCGATTGCATCGGCGGAGTCCAGCTTGCGCATGCAGCAGCGCATGAAGGAATTGCTGCTGTGGAGCATATGGGCGGACAGGGTCATGCGGCGATAGAGCCTCATCTCATAACCCGCTGTGTATACTCGCGTCCGGAAATTGCCTCCTACGGATTGACGGAGGATGGGGCGAGAACGAAAGGCCATGACATTAAGACGAGTAAAATCCCGTTTCAAGCGATTGCCAAAGCACTCGTGCTTGGAGATGCCGACGGCTTCGTGAAAGTGATAGCCGACCGTACAACAGGCGACATATTGGGCGTCCATATGATAGGCCCGCATGCGACCGATCTTATTTCGGAAGCTGCGCTTGCTGGATTTCTCAATGCAACACCTTGGGAAGTCGGGCAATTGATTCACCCGCATCCAACGCTGTCTGAAGCGCTGGGTGAGGCGATGCTGGCGATAGACGGAAAGGCGACTGCGATTTAGCAGCTGCCCATGCTTGCTTAAAGCATGGGTTTTCTTTTTCCGTAAAAAGAGGTTATAATGGGTAATATCAAGTATTAGTACCTGGTTTTAATTGTAGTCAGGCGTAGACGGTTGCCCTCGTACTTTGGCGGCAAAAGCACGTTTCGCGGTAAAATAGAAGCCGAGTATAAGCGCGTAGCTTAAACACTCTTGCATTTTTAAAGGAGGCCGAATTCTCATGGGGAAATCCGGTTCAATTGAGCAGCAATCCCGTCATGCCGCAGTTGGCTTAACGGATGAGCAGGCTGTCGAAATGTATGCCATGATGCAGCTGGCGCGCAAGTTTGATGAGCGCAATTTGCTGCTGCAGCGGGCAGGAAAAATCAACTTCCACGTATCGGGTGTGGGTCAAGAGGTGGCACAGGTAGCCGCGGCATTTGCTCTTGATCGTACAGTCGATTATTACTTGCCTTATTATCGGGATTACGGTTTTGTATTGTCCGTCGGAATGACGGTGAAGGAGCTAATGCTGTCCGTGTTTGCGAAAGCGGAAGATCCCAATAGCGGCGGCAGGCAGATGCCAGGGCATTTTGGCAGCAAAAGACTGCGTATTGTCACAGGCTCAAGTCCTGTAACGACCCAGGTTCCGCATGCTGTAGGCATTGCACTCGCTGCAAAGATGAAGAAGCAGGAGCTCGTAAGCTTCGTAACGTTTGGAGAAGGCTCGAGCAATCAGGGCGATTTCCATGAAGGCTGCAATTTTGCAGGCGTTCATAAGCTTCCGGTCATTTTTATGTGTGAAAATAATCAATATGCAATCTCTGTACCCGTTCACAAGCAGCTTGCAGGCCGCGTTGCGGATCGGGCGCTTGGTTATGGCTTCCCTGGCGTGCAAGTTGATGGCAATGATGCGCTGGAAGTGTTCCGCACCGTGAAAGAGGCGCGCGAGCGTGCGATTGCTGGCGAGGGGCCGACGCTTATTGAGGCTATGGTTTATCGCTTGTCTCCGCATTCGACTTCGGATAATGATCTTGCTTATCGGACGAAGGAAGAGGTCGATGAGAACCGGGCGAAGGATGGACTGCCAAAATATAGACAGTATTTGATCGACTGTGGACTCCTTACCGAGGAGAAGGATGCCGAGCTGCTTGCGGGCATTAAGAAGCAAATCGACGAAGCGACTGAATACGGCGACAAGGCAGCATTCCCAACGCCGGAATCGGTGCTTGACCATGTGTATGCAGGAGATGCTGGGCAAGGAGGCGACATTTAGTGGCTGTTATTGAATATATTGAAGCGATTAGGCTTGGCATGAAGGAAGAGCTAGAGCGCGATGAAGACGTGTTCGTGCTTGGCGAGGATGTTGGCGTCAAGGGCGGCGTTTTTACAACGACGAAAGGTTTAATTGACCAGTTCGGAGAGCAGCGCGTTATGGATACGCCCCTAGCGGAATCGGCAATTGCCGGTGTAGCTATTGGTGCAGCTATGTACGGGATGAAGCCAATTGCAGAAATGCAGTATTCGGACTTCATGTTTCCCGCAACGAATCAAATCATAAGCGAAGCGGCTAAAATTCGTTACCGCTCCAACAATGACTGGAGCTGTCCGATCGTTATTCGCGCCCCAATTGGCGGCGGGGTTTTTGGCGGGCTGTATCATTCCCAGTGTCCGGAATCGGTATTTTTCGGGACGCCTGGCTTGAAAATTGTAGCGCCATACCGGGCTTACGATGCGAAAGGGCTGCTAAAGGCTGCTGTACGCGACCCGGACCCGGTTCTCTTTTTTGAAAATAAAAAATGCTACAAGCTGATTACCGGCGAAGTACCAGATGACGATTATATTGTGCCGATTGGCAAAGCAAATGTATTGCGTGAAGGCGACGATATTACCGTCATCAGCTACAGCATGCCGCTGCTGTTCGTTGAACAGGCAGCGCAGGAGCTTGCCCAGGAAGGCATCAGCACTCATATACTTGATTTGCGCACGCTGCAGCCGCTTGATCAAGAGGCTATTTTGGAGTCTGTTCGCAAGACAGGCAAAGTGTTAATCATTCACGAGGATAATAAGACGGGCGGCGTTGGCGCCGAAGTGTCGGCTATTATTGCGGAGCAGCTGTTATATGAGCTGGACGCTCCTATTATGCGTTTATGCGGACCGGACGCTCCGGCGATGCCTATTAATCCGCCTGGCGAGAAGTTTTTCCTGCTGAATAAAGAAAAAGTGAAAGAGGCTATGCGCAATTTGGCTTTGTATTAATGCTTGCTCGAAGCAGTTATTTCGCTGCAATGCGTTAATTTGGACGAAAGCCAGTCCACGTAGCACAAGCCTTTAGGGAGATGGATAATTGATGAAATCGGTGACGGAGATTGTTATTCCGCAGCTGGCGGAATCGCTCGTATCGGCAACGATCGATAAGTGGCTTAAGCAGCCTGGCGACCACATTGACATGTATGAGCCCATTTGTGAGCTCATTACGGACAAGGTTAGCGCGGAGCTGCCTTCTACGGTATCGGGTACGATGGTTAAAATTTTGGTTGGCAACGGTGAAACGGTTCCTGTTGGGACGCCGGTATGCCTAATCGAAACGGAAGGCGCAGCAGAAATGCAGGCTACTGGCGGGGCGCCATCGGGTTATAGTGAAGCAGCGCAAGGCGCGGGCTTGTCTACAGCTCAGCAAGGCGGTGCACAGGAGGCGGAAGGAGATATGTCGATGCGCAATCGCTTCTCTCCAGCTGTTCAGAGGCTGGCAGCCGAGCATAATATTCGTTTGAGCGACGTTCCGGGGACTGGTCTTGGCGGTCGTATTACCCGTAAAGACGTGCTTACCTTCGTCGAATCGGGCGGAGCGGCAGGCAGTTCTGTGAGCAAAGCCAGCCCGCAAACCGGCCGGGAGCCAAGTATTGAGCAAGTTCGTTCAACTGGCTTGCATTTGACCGAAACGCCGCGCCTGCCAACGATTCAGCAATATGATTCTCCCGTTTCAGGGGTGCCTGGACGAGGCGAAGATTATATTGAGGTTACGCCGATTCGCGGCGCAATCGCACGTAATATGAAACAGAGCGTCACCGAAATTCCGCATGGGTGGATGATGATTGAGGTTGATGTTACGAATCTCGTCGTGCTGCGCAACAAGGTGAAAGATGAATTTATGAAGCGCGAGGGCATTAATTTGACCTATCTCGCTTTCGTGTTGAAAGCAGTCGTTAATGCGATCAAGGAATTCCCGATTATGAACTCCATGTGGGCGGTCGATAAAATCATCGTGAAGCGCGACATTAACATATCGCTTGCGGTAGGTACCGAGGAATCGGTTGCGACTCCCGTCATAAAAAACGCCGATCACAAAACGATCGCGGGACTTGCGAAAGAAATCGACGACTTGGCTCGCCGTGGACGCGAAGGGCGCTTAACGCTGGCTGACATGCAGGGCGGTACGTTTACCGTTAACAATACGGGCTCCTTCGGCTCGATTATTACGCATCCGATCATTAACTATCCGCAAGCGGCCATTATGACGTTTGAATCGATTGTGAAGCGTCCGGTTGTCATTAATGACATGCTCGCGATTCGCTCGATGGCAAACCTCTGCTTGTCGCTGGATCACCGCATTTTGGACGGCATTATTTGCGGTCGTTTTATGCAAAAGGTGAAGGAGAATTTGGAGAGCTTCAACAACGATACGAAATTGTATTAGAAATGAGGGACGCCGCTATGACTGACTCTACTCATGTACCTTATGGGAAGAAACCGCTTGAAGCCCGTTATATTTCCATGCTTGGCTATGCGGAGGCATGGGAGCTGCAAAAATCGATGGTGAAGCAAGTTGATCAGGAGGAGCGTCCGGAGACGCTTCTCCTTCTTCAACATCCGCCGACCTATACGCTTGGCTCAGACCGCCATCCCGAGCATTTGCTGCTGGATGAGAAGGAGCTTGCAGAGCGGGGCATTTCTGTATTTGAAATTGATCGCGGTGGGGATATTACGTATCATGGGCCTGGCCAGCTTGTCGGCTATCCGCTGCTTTATCTGGATGCGGTCGGCCTCGATCTGCATGCTTATTTGCGCAACGTCGAACAAGTCATCATCAATTGGCTGAAGGATTATGGCATTGAATCAGGCAGGAAGCCCGAGTACACCGGCGTGTGGGTAGGGGATGAGAAAATTGCGGCTATCGGTGTGAAATTTAATCGGGCGCGAAAGCGCGGCGGATTTGTGACGAGTCATGGATTTGCGCTAAATATAGAGGCGGGCATTGCGGAGAGTGGCTTTAGCGGCATTGTGCCGTGCGGCATCGAACAGTTCGGCGTCACTTCATTTAATACGCTGACGGGCCGCGAGCTGTCGGTAAGTGAAGCGGCGCAGCAGCTGCTGCCGCATTTCTGCGATGTATTTGGTTTTGCGCAGGATGCTGTTCTAATAAGAGAACAGCATGCCGATGCCGGCAACCAAGCTGGATAACAGCATGGCAGCAATAACCACGATGGCTACAATTCGAACATACTTGGAAGGATTCACAAGGCAGATCTCCTTTCTAAACATTTCTATAAGCCCTATTATAGTCGAAAATGACGAACGGAGGAAACGTTAATGATTAATGAGCAACGGTTAGTAGATGAATTTGTACAATTGGTGAAAATTGATAGTGAAACGAAGCATGAGCAGCTTATAAGCGTTGAGCTTAAGAAAAAATTCGGAGAGCTGGGACTTTCGCTGGAAGAGGATGATGCGGCAGCCAAAACAGGTCATGGCGCGGGTAATCTATTTGCCTATCTGGAAGCATCCGGTGTGGAAAATGCTCCGACTATCTTTTTTACTTCCCATATGGATACGGTAACGCCTGGTGTAGGTATTAAGCCGCAAATTGATGCAGATGGGTACATACGCAGCGATGGCACTACCATTCTTGGAGCGGACGATAAAGCGGGTCTTGCCGCGATGTTTGAGGCGATTCGTGTGCTTAAGGAACAATCGATTCCGCATGGTCCTATCCAGTTTGTCATTACCGTAGGCGAGGAGTCGGGACTGCTCGGAGCTCGCGCGCTGGATGCGTCCAAGCTGAAGGCGAAATTCGGCTACGCGCTCGATTCAAATGGCTCAGTAGGCGAAATTGCGGTTGCTGCGCCAACACAGGCGAGAGTCACCATTGAGTTTCACGGCAAGTCAGCTCATGCTGGCGTTAACCCGGAAGCGGGAATCAGTGCGATCCAAGTGGCAGGAAAAGCGATTGCAAGAATGCCGCTCGGCCGCATCGATAAGGAAACGACAGCGAATATTGGCTCTTTTGAAGGCGGCGGCGCTACGAATATCGTCGTTGATTATGTGAAGCTGAATGCGGAAGCACGCAGTATTGTGCAGCATAAGCTGGATGCCCAGCTGGATGCTATGCGTGAAGCGGTAGAAAGTGCAGCAGCGGAGTTTGGCGCCAAAGGCGTGTTCAGCAGCGAGGTCATTTACCCGTCTTATTCGTACGATGAGAGCGATGCTGTTGTGCAGCTTGCCCAAACGGCGATTAAGGCGATCGGATTGACGCCAAAAACCTTCCACTCCGGCGGCGGCAGCGATGCCAATGTGTTTAATGGACTCGGCGTGCCGACGGTTAACTTGGCTGTTGGCTACGAGCATATTCATACGACGCAGGAACAAATTAAAGTAGCCGATCTAGTCAAAACGACGGAATTGGTCGTTGAGATTATGAAGCAGGCAGCTAAAGCTTAATAGGCCCTGCAGCATAGCAGTAGAGAAACCAAACAAGCGATAGGTCAGGAAAAGAGCATTTTCCCGGGCGTATCGCTTGTTTTCCATGTATTTAGGCGGCAGTCTGCTGGCGCTTTTATGATTCAGAACCCATTATTATGAGCTAGTTCGCGTCAAAAAGCTTGCTAACGGTTCAGAAGCTCCGCTTGCTGCCTTGCAGGACATGAGGCGCAGTTGATGGCGAATTTCCCATCCTTTGCCGACAAGGCGAAGATGGCTGACGCTTGTATAGGTTTTCATCGTTACCTAAGCTCCTTCACTATCAAAAATATTTGGATAAGGATAGGTATGCGGATATCGGACAAGTTATGCACGTTACTTTATTCTTACACGCAAAGGGGAATATTCATTCATGAATGAGGAAATTAATCGCTGGAAAGAAGAAACAACCCATACCGAACCGATTTTTTCTGGCAAAATCATTTCGCTGCAGGTAGATACGGTCGCCTTGCCGGATGGCAGTACGGCGACTAGGGAAATCGTCAAGCATCCGGGCGCTGCGGCTGTCATCGCTCTATTAAATGGCAAGCTGCTCGTCGTTGAGCAATACCGCAAGCCGCTGGAGAAATTTCAGATTGAGCTGCCGGCAGGCAAGCTGGATGCTGGTGAGGATCCACTCGAGGCGGCGAGGCGCGAGCTGGAAGAGGAGACGGGCTACAAAGCGGATACGCTGCAGCTTGTGAGCGCTTTTTATACGTCGCCGGGCTTTGCGGATGAGAAGCTGTATGTTTATTTCACGGATCAGGTCGTTTCTGGCAAGCAGCAGACGGATGAGGATGAGTTTCTGGAAGTGATGGCGATTACGCTTGAGGAAGCAGAAGCCTATATCTCCGAAGGGCGCATCAGTGATGCCAAGACGATTATGGCCGTCTACGTGTGGAAGCTGTATTTGCTGACAGGCAAGCTGCCCATTTAGAAAGAGGAAGCGTATAAGCTCCTTCTCTCCCGTCATAGGTGTGCTTAAAGGAACATACACTTTATCACATGGGACAAGAGGGGGAAGGCTATGCGTTCGCGGATGGGGAAGGGGCCCGCAGGGAGCCAGCTGACGCTGTATGTGTTTGTGGGCGTGCTGTTTGTCGTGGGCGTCATTTTTGGCGGGTTGATGGTAAATGCGCTCACCTTTGAGCAGCAGCAGGATTTGGCTTCGGATATGAGCCAGTATGTACAGCTTATGCATGGCGGGGCGGTTGCGGATAGCGCGGCTACGTTTTGGGAGCGCGTTTTTTTTCATGGAAAATGGCTGCTGGTGCTGTGGTTCCTTGGCATTACCGTTGTCGGCATACCGCTGGTGCTGGCTATGGATTTTCTAAAAGGCGTGCTTGTCGGCTTTGCGCTCGGTACGCTCATTACACAATATTCATGGAAGGGCGTGCTGTTTTCGCTCGTCTCGATTGCGCCGCCTAATTTAATTATTGTGCCGGCCATTTTGATGGCGAGCGCTTCGGCGCTGTCTTTTTCGTTGTATGTGGTGAAAAATAGGCTGATGCGGCAAAACGGCACACTTGCCCCGCAAATGCTGAGCTTTACGACGACAGCGATGCTGATGCTGATGGTTTTAATCGGAGCCGCTTTGATTGAAGCTTACGTCTCTCCACTGTTAATGAGCTGGGCAGCACCGATTTTAGACGCTTCCGCCGCGGCAATCTGATGCCCAATCCACGCCAAAATGTTTGACTTTCACAAGGGTTTGACTCTATAATGAAAGCAAACGTTTTCTGATGTTGGCGCAGACATGTGTGGTAGGGGGGAAATCATGGAAGCCCGGATTGATAAGATTAAACAACAGTTGCAGTCGCAGGGCTACAAATTAACCCCGCAGCGTGAAGCAACAGTACGTGTATTGCTTGAGAATGAGGAAGATCACTTGAGCGCGGAAGATGTGTTCATGCTTGTGAAGGACAAGGCGCCAGAAATTGGCCTTGCAACAGTGTATCGGACACTTGAGCTATTAAGCGAAATGCATGTAGTGGAGAAGCTTAATTTTGGCGACGGGGTTGCCAGATACGATCTGAGAACGGACAGCAGCAAGCACCATCATCATCATCTTATTTGTGTGCAATGCGGATCGATGGATGAGATTAAGGACGATTGGCTGCTGCCACTTGAGGAACGATTGGAAGAGGAATATGGTTTTTCGGTTCTCGACCATCGATTGGACTTCCAGGGCATTTGTCGTAAATGCAATGAGAAGAATGCGAATGCGAAAAAAGAAGAATCATAAACGGCTTTGCTGCCCAGTGTTTCTGGACGGCGAAGCCGTTTTGGCGTTACATATGAGGAAAGACGTTCGGGTTGGAGTATAGCGTGGCCCGCTGGATCAGGAGCTTACATTGCGAATGCGCCCGAGCCGCAGCAGGCCGGAGCCTTGCGCAGTGGGCAAATAGCCTTTTAACGGTACAGACCACTTGCGAAGAACAGTCGATACACGGGCGGAGCTTAGCTTTGGCCTTACGGACAGCAATAAAGCAGCACCGCCAGCCACATGGGGAGACGACATGCTCGTTCCTGACATGATGGCATATTTGCCATTCAGCCAAGTAGAGATGATTTCTGTTCCCGGCGCGGCAACATCAATGCCCATTCCTCGATTGCTGTAATCGGCGATCTGGTTGAGCCGATTGGTAGCAGCGACAGCGATCGTCTCCGGAAAGGAAGCTGGCTCGTCGATCGTCGTCGTATTTGGCCCCTCATTGCCAGCTGAGGCAGTAATGACGATGCCCTGCTTCGCTGCCCGCTTGATCGCTTGGCGCAGCAAATCGCTGTGCTGGCCGCTGACGATGCCAAAGCTCATATTAATGACATTCATTTTGTTGCGAATGCACCATTCAATGGCATCTACAATGTCGGACACGTAGCCTGAACCGTAAAGGTCCAATGCCTTCACGGCATACAGCTTAATATTGGGAGCTACGCCATACAGTCCTGTTAAGCCTCTGCCTGCCGCAATGCCGGCAACATGAGTGCCATGGCCATTGTCATCGTAATAGCTTGTGCCGCCCATCGTATTGACACCGCCCGATATGCGCAGATCGGGATGCTTGGCAATGCCGGTATCAATAATGGCAAGCTTGACAGGTCTGCCAAGTGTGCGCTTCCAAGCAAGCGGCGCCTGTACTCTTTTAATATTCCAAGGCACCTTATTGGCGTCTACAGTCGTTTTTATAATGGGGAGATTTGGCTTTATGGTGCGGGTTGCCATTTGGGGAGCGGTATCATGCTTGCGGATTTTAACATCCCGCTCCATTAGCTTAACCTCAGGATGCCGGATAATATGTTTCCACGAGCTGCGCCGGTCAAGCAGAAAACCGATCATTTTGCAGCCAGGCATCGTTTTGAATGGATGAATGCCGCGCGATTCGAGCAGGCGCAAGCAGCGTTTATAGGAGCTGTGCGTAGTAAAGCTGATGAGCTGGCGTTCTGTATGTTTAGAAGGTTTATAGGCAGAACAGGAAGCGATCAGGTTATCTAATCGAGGCATGATGGGCTCCTCCTCCATTTATTAGGCAGACATGAGACTACTTGTGTAGTGTATGGAGGAGGGCGAGGTGTGGACTGGGTATTCGTCCCCAAGTACATATTTTTTGCAGCAGATGGAAATTGTATCGCTTAGGACAAGCCTTTGACGTACAATATGGCTATATCCCCATTATTTTCTTTAGGAGGTTTTTTCATGATCATTGGCGTTCCCAAAGAAATAAAAACGAGTGAATACCGGGTAGCATTGACGCCAGCAGGCGTCACCATGCTTAAAGCAGCGGGACATCAAGTGCTAGTACAGACAGGGGCAGGAGATGGCAGCGGCTTTCAAGACGGCGATTATGCAAGCGAGGGTGCCGTAATCGTAGACTCGGCTGCTGGAGTATGGGAACGCGCAGAAATGATTATGAAAGTAAAGGAGCCTCTCCCAGAGGAATATGGATTTTTCCGCAAAGGGCAGCTTTTGTTCACCTATTTGCATCTTGCGGCTGCGCCGGAGCTGGCGAAAGCTTTAATGGACAGCGAGGTTACTGCTATAGCCTATGAAACGATTCAGCTTCAAAATGGCAGTCTGCCGCTGCTGACGCCAATGAGCGAGGTTGCAGGACGTATGGCAGTACAAGTTGGCGCCCAGTTTCTGGAGGCGTTTAACGGCGGCAGAGGTGTCCTCCTGGGCGGTGTGCCTGGGGTAGCACCGGGGGAGGTCGTCATTATCGGGGGCGGCATCGTCGGTACGAATGCCGCGAAGGTTGCGCTTGGCATGGGAGCAACCGTCGTGCTGCTTGAGCGCAGTCTTGATCGAATGCGTTACTTGGATGATATATTTGGCGGCCGCATTCAGACCGTAATGTCGAGCACGTATCATATTGCCGAGGCGGTGGCGAAGGCGGATTTGCTTATTGGCGCTGTGCTGATTCCGGGGGCGAAGGCGCCTCATCTGGTGACGGAGGAAATGGTCAAAACGATGAAAAAAGGCGCAGTCATCGTCGATGTCGCCGTTGACCAGGGCGGCTCCATTGCAACGGTTGACCGGGCTACTACGCATAAGGACCCAGTTTACGTCAAACATGGCGTCATCCATTATGCGGTAGCGAACATTCCGGGTGCTGTGCCGCGCACCTCGACCTTTGCGCTGACGAATGTCACCATGCCTTACGCGCTGCTGCTCGCAAATGACGGGCTGGCGGCGATAAAGCTCAGCGAGCCTCTGCAGAAAGGCGTCAATACGCATAGCGGCAAATTAACCTATGAGCAGGTGGCGGCGGCACTGGAACTGCCATTTACACCGATTCAAACACTGCTTGCTTGAGCATATAAGCCCCTCTCTCATCATATGGTAAAATGGGCGGGACAAACCTGCTCGCATATATAGAGAGGGGCGAGAGGCTAATGGTATTGTCTGCGCGCAAATGGTTCAGCCGCTTCGTATTTATGCTGCTGTTCATCGGTTTGTTCATCGTCGCCACTGGCGGCTATGATTGGCTCGTTGATGTCGTGTCGCCAAGCAATCCTTATGAAGTTCCGCAAGGCGAGGCCGTTAAGGCCATTTGGCATAGTACATATGAGTGGGATAATGGTAATATAGCGGATAGGCTGCGCTTTTTCTATTGGTACGGCGAATAGCTGGGCAGGATAAAAAGCTCGCCAAGCAGGATTTATGATCCTTGGTGTGGAAATACCGAAGTACGCTTTAATGGCGTGCAAAGGCTGGAAGCATGAAAGGAAACAGGATGAAATCTTTGGTGAACTCATTTATTCGTTTTTTAAGCGTGGAACGCTCCTTGTCGAAAAATACATTGGAGTCGTACGGGCGGGATTTGCTGTTTCTACTGGATTATATGGAAAGCCAGAATATCGAGTCAGCATCGGCTGTGCAAAAGCATCATTTGGCGCATTATTTGCTGCAATTAAAGGAGGATGGGCGCAAGCCGTCTACTTTATCGCGGCACATCGTGTCGATACGCGCTTTCTTTCATTATTTGCTGGTTGAAGGTTTCATTGATCGCGACCCTTCCATCTATATTGAATCGCCGAAGCAGGAAACGAAGCCGCCGCAAATTTTATCGATGGAGCATACAAGTCTGCTGCTGGATACGCCGCAATGCGTGACGACTGCAGGAAAGCGGGACAAGGCGATGCTGGAGCTGCTGTATGCGACTGGCATGCGCGTGTCGGAGCTGATTTCGCTGGATGTGCCAAGCGTCAACCAACAGCTCGGCTTTATTCAGTGTGTAGGCAGCAACCGGAAGGAGCGTATTGTTCCATTTGGAAGAAAAGCTGCAGAAGCGCTGGAAGATTATTTGGAGCATGGGCGAGTCGGGCTGCAGCGGCACGGCAAGCAGGAGGACGCGCTCTTTTTGAATCATTTGGGGACGCGGATGACGCGGCAGGGCTTCTGGAAGACGGTCAAAAAGTATGCAAAAGAGGCCGGCATTGAAGCGGATATTACGCCGCATACGCTGCGCCATTCGTTCGCTGCCCATTTGCTCGAAAACGGCGCTGATGTGCGTACCGTACAAGCGCTGCTTGGCCACGCCGATGTTGCTACAACCCAGAAATACTCCAAACTGACAAAGGTGAAAATGAAAGATGTATACAACAGCGCGCATCCACGCGCTTGAAAGATAGCAAAGTCAGCGGCTGCTTAAGACTAGGTCAGGCAGTGCGGATGCGCACCGAATGTTGGTGGAAAGTCAAACCTTTCACATAAGCACATTGTTCTTCACCAGATATACTACCAGAAAGGTTGGGACTACATGAGTAAATTTGATCGTATTGCCGTTATTGTGCTCGACAGCGTTGGAATTGGCGAACAGCCGGATGCGGAGGCGTTCGGCGACGTTGGCTCGCATACGCTTGGGCATATCGTAGAAAGAGTAAAGGGGACAAGCCTGCCAAATTTGCGCCAGCTTGGCCTTGACCGTATTGCGCCGCTCGGCGATTGGAAGCCGGCAGAGGGACAGTCTGGCGCTTACTATGGAAAAATGCAGGAGGTATCGGTTGGCAAAGATACGATGACCGGGCATTGGGAGCTGATGGGGCTGAAGCTGACGGTCCCTTTTCAGACGTTTCCAGGCGGGTTCCCGGATGAGCTGATCGCTTTATTCGAGGAGCGCACAGGACGCAAGGTCATCGGCAATAAGCCGGCAAGCGGTACGGAAATTTTGGACGAGCTGGGCGCTGAGCAAATGGAGACGGGAGCATGGATCGTCTACACTTCTGCTGACAGTGTTTTTCAAATTGCAGCGCATGAAGGCATCATCCCGCTAGACGAACTATACCGCGCTTGCGAAATTGCGCGTGAGCTGACGATGGATGAGCGATATACGGTAGGGCGGGTTATCGCCAGACCCTATGAAGGGGAGCCGGGCGCGTTCAAGCGTACGCCTAATCGCCATGATTATGCAGTCAAGCCGCCGGAGCCTACGGTGCTTAATGCCCTGCAAGATGGCGGACTCGACACGATTTCCATCGGGAAAATCAATGATATTTTTGATGGAGAGGGCATTAATGCTTCTACGCCCACGAAGAGCAACGCTGATGGCATCGCCCGTACGATAGCTGCTTTGAAGGAGCCTTTTAAGGGCTTGCTGTTTACGAATCTCGTTGATTTTGATTCCTTGTACGGACATCGCAGAGACCCAGAAGGCTACGCCGCCGCACTAGAAGAGTTTGACCGCGCTTTGCCTGAGCTTACGCAAACGATTGGACCGCGCGATTTGCTAGTCATTACCGCAGATCACGGCAATGATCCCGTTCATCCGGGTACGGACCATACGCGGGAATATGTGCCGCTGCTGCTTTATAGCCCAGCATTCAAGCAGCCTGGACAGCTAGCGTCGCGAGCAACCTTCTCCGATTTAGGAGCGACGATTGCTGACAACTTCAATGTAAAGGCTCCGCCAAACGGCACAAGCTTTCTCGAATTGCTTGAAGCTTAATTGATTCAATTAAATCAATTAAATCAATTAAATCAACTAAAGAATGAATGAACGAACGACTTGGAGGCTATAACTATGAGCGTAATTACAGCAGCACAAATTAAAGAAGCGGCATCCTACATTGCCGGACGTACGGACTTGTTGCCAGAGGTTGGCCTGATTATGGGCTCCGGTCTTGGTGTTTTAGGCGATCATTTGGAAAATCCAGTGACGATTGCGTACCACGATATTCCGCATTTCCCGGTGTCCACAGTGGAAGGCCATGCAGGAGAGCTTCTCATTGGCACCTTGTCCGGCCGGCCAGTACTATTGATGCGCGGCCGCTTTCATATGTATGAAGGCTACGGCCCAGAGCTGACGGCATTTCCGGTACGCGTAATGAAGGCACTTGGCGTATCAACGCTGCTTGTGACGAATGCGGCTGGCGGCGTCAACCTTGCGTTTGAATCCGGCAACCTGATGCTGATTTCTGACCACCTGAACATGACAGGCAAAAACCCGCTGATTGGCCCAAATGATAACGAGCTGGGCGTTCGTTTCCCTGATATGTCGGAGGCTTACAGCAAACGACTGCGCGGTATTGCCCGTGAACTTGCGGCAAGCCAAGGGCTTGCACTAGCTGAGGGAGTATACGCTGGACTGCTCGGACCGACGTATGAAACGCCTGCGGAAATTCGCATGCTGCGCGTTTTGGGGGCAGATGCTGTCGGAATGTCGACCGTTGCGGAAGTGATAACCGCAAGACATGCGGGAATTGAAGTTCTTGGCATTTCTTGTATTACGAATATGGCTGCGGGGATTTTGGATCAGCCGCTTAACCACGAAGAGGTTATGGAGACGGCAGAGCGCGTGAAATCTCAATTTTTAGACCTTGTAAAAGGTTTGGTTCCGCTCATTTAAAGAACAGTTTACTGCTTAAGTAGTTTAAATAAGCTGGAAATTGGTGTTATTTTGTCCGCAAACTTGTAACACAATTGTAACAATTGGCTCGACTCATTGTGACAGTATTTTAAAACGCCATCGTCGTATAATGTCCGTAATTATAGAAAAATGGAGTGGAGTTAAATGGACAAGCAATTGCTCTTGGAGATGGAGAAGTTGCGCGATAAAATGGTTGAGACGGCGCTTATCAAACAAACTTTTCTTCACCGAGAGGTACTGCGGCTAAGCCAATCGCTAGACGTTTTAATCGTGCGTGCGCAGGAAGAGCGACGTACTGTTTCCAGCCATAAATAAACAGAGATAGTGGCATGAAGCGTATGTTGAGAACTGCCAAATGATGCTTAGCGAAGGCGACTGTCGCAATAAAAAGGGGTAATTAGATTTAATTGGCAAGTAATGACATAAAAAATTCAAAAACCGTTCTTGCAGGAAGCTAAAGCTTCTGCGAGGGCGGTTTTTTTTGCGAATATAAGCATTTTGGAATAATTTACATAAAAACAGGCGACACTGTGGAAGACAAGCGTAAACGGCTGAAGCCGTCCTTTGGCGGCAAAGCTTCCGTTTCGCGGGTGAAATATAAGCCCATTTATAAGTGTAAAACTTATAAATTCTTATATTTAAATATAGCCGAATTGCGGCGAATTCCCGTGAACCGAACATTTTGCGGAGTACGGGCATGCCGCAGCTTCATAGGAGGGAATCTGTTCTTGAAAAAACTACGGAATAAACTGTGCTTATGCATCCTTGCGCTAGCTGTCTCTTTGCCAACCGCTGTATTCGCGGCAGAAGCGGCTGAGACACCGCTCTTCCCATCGCTGCCAGCAGCGGAGCAGTCCGGAAGCGCGGAGCCTCATTTGGCGCCATCGGCCCGTTCTGCCATTCTTATGGATGCGGACAGTGGAACGATTATTTACGAGAAAAACAGCCATGATCAGCTGCCTCCGGCAAGCATCACCAAAATTATGACGATGCTGCTTATTATGGAGGCGCTGGCTGACGGCAAGCTCAAGCTGACCGACAAGGTGCAGACGAGCGAATATGCGTCTTCCATGGGCGGCTCGCAAATTTTTCTGGAGCCCGGCGAGGAAATGACCGTTGACGACATGATTAAAGGAATTGCTCTAGCCTCTGGCAATGATGCTTCTGTTGCGATGGCAGAGAAGCTTGGAGGCACCGAGGAGCAATTCGTGGCGATGATGAATGAGAAAGCGAAGCAGCTCGGGCTGAAGGAAACCCATTTTGCCAATTGCAACGGCTTGCCTTCAAAGGATCATTATTCGTCGGCCCATGACATTGCGGTTATGTCGCGTGAGCTGCTCAAGCATACGAATATTACGAAATACACGGGAATGTATCAGGATTATTTGCGTAAAACGTCAGAGAAGCCATTCTGGCTCGTCAACACAAATAAGCTTGTGCGGTTCTATAGCGGTGCAGACGGCCTGAAAACCGGATTTACGAATGAAGCTAAGTTTTGCTTGTCGGCCACGGCAAGACGGGATGGGCTTCGCATCATTGCAGTCGTAATGGGCGAGCCGAATACGAAGACACGCAATACGGAAGTGTCGCAAATGTTTGATTATGCGTTTGCCCAATATATGACGCATCCGATTTTTAAAGAGGGCGATGCCATGGGCAAGGTGCATGTGGAGAAGGGCGTGGTGTCCGAGCTTGAGCTGGTCGCTCCCCATGCATACAGCGTGCTGCTCAAAAAAGGGGCAAACACGAGCGATATCCGCTATGAGCTGAAAATCGACGGCTCGCTTAAAGCGCCTGTTGCGATTGGTGCGCCGATCGGCAAGCTTCTCGTCTATCAGGGAGACAAGCTGCTGAAGGAATTCCCCGTTGATGCGCCGCAGACGATTGAACGGGCTGGCTGGTGGAAAATGCTGAAGCGCTCGTTTGGCGGATTGTTCGCTTAAACCGGATTAAATCGGATTGAACAGGGTAATCTGGATTCATTCCGTGCGTTTTGCCAGAAAATAGCGAGCTTAAGCTGCATATTTTGTCACCTCTTAGGGCTCTGCTTCTAGTTTTGTCGCCGTGCAGGAAACACATGCCCCGCTGGAGAAATGCTAGTTCTATCCAAATGCACAGCTTAAAGGAGATGAACAGCAATTATGAATTTGCAAGCTGAACTGGAGCATTATCGCAATGTGCTTATTGTACGTCTGCGCGGAGAGCTGGATCATCATACAGCCGACGTCGTCAAGGTCAAGATGGAGGATGCGATTTTACGAGGAAGCAGCGACCACATCATTCTCAGCTTGAAGGATTTGCAATTCATGGACAGCTCGGGGCTTGGCGTCATTCTGGGCAGGTATAAGCAGGTGAAGGCAAGAGGCGGGAAAATGGTTGTCTGCGCCGTTAGTCCAAGCGTTCACCGGCTTTTTGAAATGTCGGGCTTGTTTAAAATTTTGGAAATTCATGATAATGAACGGATGGCGATTTCAAGTCTGGAGGTGGTATCGTGAAGCGAAGCAATGAAATGACATTAACCTTCAGCGCCCGCTCAGAGAACGAGGCTTTTGCCCGCGTAGCGGTGTCAGCCTTCGTCTCCCAGCTCGATCCGACGCTTGGGGAGCTGAATGATTTAAAGACAGCAATCTCGGAAGCGGTAACCAATGCGATTATTCACGGCTATGATAGCGACGCAGCCGGCAAAGTGACGATAGAGGGTTATATTGAAGGAGAAACGATCTCCTTGACGGTTATTGACCATGGACGCGGTATTGAAGATTTGGACTTGGCTCGCCAGCCGCTTTACACTTCCAAGCCGGAGCTTGAGCGCTCGGGCATGGGTTTTACGATCATGGAAAATTTTATGGACCGATTCGAGGTTGTCAGCGAGCTTGGCGGCGGTACGCGCGTCAGCATGCTGAAACGAATTGAATCGAAAAAAGCGCTATACAACTAGCGCATAGGGGTTGAACCTCATGGATTCCGGGTTGAAACAAACGGCTCAGCCGTATTTGGATGATGCGGAAGTAAAGCGGCTTATTGCGTTAAGCCAGTCTGGCGACACGTTGGCAAGGGACACGCTTGTAGGATGCAATATTCGTTTGGTATGGTCAGTAGTTCAACGTTTCATCAACCGGGGCTATGAGCCTGACGATCTGTTTCAGATCGGCTGTATTGGTCTGCTCAAATCGGTTGACAAATTCGACCTTTCCTATGATGTTAAATTTTCCACCTATGCCGTGCCGATGATTATCGGTGAAATCCAGCGGTTTTTGCGAGATGACGGTACGCTTAAAGTCAGCCGCTCGCTCAAGGAAACGGCGAATAAGGTGCGCAAAATGAAAGACGAGCTTTCCAAGGTGCTGGGACGGCTGCCGACTATTAGTGAAGTAGCGGAACGGCTGGGCATTACGCCGGAGGATGTCGTATTTGCGCAGGAAGCGAATAAGCCGCCAACCTCGATTCA
The DNA here is from genome assembly GCF_059383755.1 of Paenibacillus sp. JT22N15. Taxonomy (NCBI): domain Bacteria; kingdom Bacillati; phylum Bacillota; class Bacilli; order Caryophanales; family Paenibacillaceae; genus Paenibacillus; species Paenibacillus sp. JT22N15. The sequence goes on from NZ_JBXENV010000007.1 coordinate 103,471, forward strand.
TGAGACGGTATTTGAAAATGACGGCGATCCCATTACGCTGATGGATCAAATTGCCGATGATTCGCAGGAGCGCTGGTTCGACAAGCTTGCGCTTACCGAGGCTATCGAAGGCCTTAGCGAGCGGGAACGGCTCATCGTGTATTTGCGTTATTACCGGGACAAGACGCAATCAGAAGTAGCGAGTCGTCTAGGCATTTCACAAGTACAGGTGTCGCGTCTGGAGAAAAAAATATTGCAGTCCATCAAAGATCAAATCGCCTTGTAGGCGGTTTGATCTTTTTTTCTTGTTTTTACCTGCTGCAGCGTGACTATCTTATTCCTGTTTTTCTCATACTAAAAGGGAAACGAACCCAAGTACAGATAAAGGACTGATGACGGATGGATACGATGCAGCGGCAGCCTCTCTATTTGCGCTTGCGCAAGCGGATTGGAATACGCCCCGGGAAAGAAGTGACGCTCGGGCAGGCGGCGAGGCTGCTTGGCGAGTCCGAAGAGCAGGAACGCCGCTTGGGCCAGCTCGTTCTATATCGTCACAGCAAGCCAGACGGCAACCGCGTCGTCATCGATTTGCTGCAAATCGTCAGCCGGCTGCGGGAGCTTGAGCCAGGCTTGTCTATTGAAGCCTATGGCGATCCGCAGGTGTTGGTCATGATTGCGGACAAGCCGCCCAAGCCGCGGATTCCGCTGCTTATTTTTTCGTGGCTGCTGCTGTTTTTTGGCGCGGGTCTGGCAATTATGAACTTCCATACCGACGTCAGCATGAAGGAGGTCCATATTCGGATCGTCGAGCTGATTACCGGAGAGCATAACGAGCATCCGCTGTGGTTTCAAATTCCATATTCCTTCGGCATAGGGCTGGGCATGGTGCTGTTTTTCAACCATCTGTTCCGAAAAAGGTTCAATGAAGAGCCGAATCCGCTTGAGGTAGAGCTGTTCACCTACCAGGAAAATGTGAACGCCTACGTCATCGCCGACGAGATGCGTAAAAAAAATGATCGCCAAACCGCTCGGAGTGAGGACGATGCTTGATTGGCCGATTCATGCATTTATTGTCATGCTGGGCTTATCGGGAGGACTTGCAGTAGGCAGCGGACTGGTGGCGCTGCTAACGGTGCTGGATCTTATTCCGCGGCTTGCGCAGATCGCTTATGCCTATAGCCTGTCCATTTGGTTTGAGACGGCCGTTATAAGCGGGGCGGTCTATTGGACATTCGCAGATTTTTTCGATTGGAAGCTTTCGCTTGCAGGCATTACATCACAAATGGCTGCCGGGCTGCTGAACGGCATTTTCGTCGGCTTGCTTGCGGCGGCGCTTACGGAGGTGCTGAACGTCTTCCCCATCCTCGCCAAACGCATCCATTTGTCGGACTATTTAGTTGGCCTTGTGATGGCGATGGTGCTTGGCAAAACATTGGGATCGCTGCTGGACTGGCTTTGGTATCAATGGTAGGAAAATGGCAGAGAAATAAGATGGCAATGCTGGAGAACTGAGTGAGGTGAAGGAAGAAGATGGATAAGGATCAGGAGCAGCATAATGAACCGGGACAAGATTACAAGCACGCTAGTATTCCTGACATGATGAAGCTGGGAAATGAGCGGGGCACGGATACAGATAGGGACATCCATTCATCCGGCAAAAGAAAACGAGGCTGGCGGCAGGTGAAGGAGTTTATTCACGCCAAGCAGCTTGTTGGAGGGGAGCATCAGGAGCGACGCGAGGAGAGTAGAAGCGACCAGCAGCAAAATAGGGAGGAAGGGCAGCATGGCCACGGCCAGCCGCTGCATGCCCGTTCTAAAACGCTGGGACGAAGGAAGTCGCAAGGCAAAGGGCAGGGCAGCAAGCAAGGGCAGGATGGCCGAGAGGAACGAATACCTTCTGATTTGGATGACGTGCTGGAGCGGCTGAAAAATGAGCTTGGCTACGGCACCAGCTTCGATGTTGTCGTTCGGGAAATGATCTTCGGCGAGCGGCGGGTTGCCTTCGTGTTTATGAACGGTTTGGCAAAGGATACGCTGCAAACAGAAGTGCTTAAGCGGCTGACCTATTTGCAGCCGGACGATTTGTCATCCGATGCGCTGCATGCCTTTCTAGATATGTATGTGCCAGCGACTCAAGTTAGGTCTGAGCAGGATTGGAACAAGCTGCTGACGGGCATTCTCTCTGGGGGAACGGCGCTGTTCATCGACAAGGAAGCGACGGCGCTGCTCATTGACGCCAAAAACTACCCGGCCCGCTCGCCGGACGAGCCGAGCCTGGAGCGGGCCGTCAGGGGCAGCCGTGACGGTTTCGTCGAAACGTTGATGATGAATATATCGCTTGTACGGCGCAGACTGCGCGACCCGCAGCTTCGTTACGAGCTGGTGCAGATCGGCGAGCGAACGCAGACGGATGTCTGTATCGCCTACATTGACGATCTGGTAGACAAGGAATTGCTTAAATCCATTAAGGAAAAAATTTCGATCGTCAAGGTTGACGGCCTTCCGCTTGCCGACAAGCAGCTGGAGGAGGCGACCGTTAAACGGGGCTGGAGCCCATTCCCGCTTGTGCGTTACTCTGAGCGTCCAGACGTCGTAGCCTCACATTTGCTTGAAGGGGCAGTTGTCGTCTTCGTGGATACGTCGCCGAGCGTCATGATTTTGCCGACGACGTATTTCGATCTTATCCAGCATGTCGAGGAAAATCGCCAGACGCCGTTTATCGGTACCTATCTGCGCTGGGTACGATTTATTGGCATATTCGCCTCGCTTTTTCTGCTGCCGCTCTGGCTGCTGTTCGTTATCCATCCTGAGCTAAAGCCGCAGGCGCTGGAATTTCTCGGACCTTCAAAAACCGGCAAGCTGCCGCTGCTCGTGCAGTTTTTGCTGGCAGAGGTCGGCGTCGATCTGCTGCGCCTCGCCTCGGTGCATACACCAACTTCGCTGGCAACGGCGATGTCGCTCGTATCGGCTATTCTCATTGGGGATATTGCAGTGAAGACAGGCATTTTCGTCAACGAGGTCATTTTGTACATGTCGGTTGCGGCTATTGGCATGTTTGCGACGCCGAGCTATGAGCTGGGCCTGGCGAACCGGATTATCAGACTTGTGCTCATTACGCTTGTAGCTGCTCTCCAGGTTCCTGGCTTTATTGTCGGGACGACGGTCATCTTGCTGTTTTTGTGCATGGAGCGTTCATTCAACCGCCCTTACATGTGGCCGTTCATCCCGTTCGACTTCAGAGCGATGATGAGTATTATTTTCCGGACGCCCGTGCTGCAAAATCGCAAGCGGCCCAATCTGCTGCGGCCGCAGCAGCTCGATAAAATGCCTAAAACGGAGTGAAATCGGAAAAAATGCAAATGACATGTTAAATTATCCATTACGCTTGCGGGTAGATTACGATATACTGTTGCTATTGGTGCAAATCGAATCTATTCACGTATGGAGGAATAATAACAATGTACTTGCATGGAACGAGCAAAGTTAATGCCCAGGGGCATTTGGAAATCGGTGGCTGCGATGTAACGGAGCTGGCGAAAGAATATGGTACGCCGCTATATATTGTCGATGAGGCGCTTGTGCGTAAGCGTGCGAATGAATATGTGACTGCTTTTCAACAATCCGGCCTGCAATTCCAAGTGGCCTATGCAAGCAAAGCATTCAGCACAATGGCCATGTGTGCGCTTGCCGAGCAGGAAAACCTGTCACTTGACGTCGTTTCCGACGGAGAGCTTCATACGGCGCTGAAAGCGGGCTTCCCGGCAGCGCGCATCCACTTTCACGGCAACAATAAATCGCCGGATGAAATCAACATGGCGCTTGATGCAGGCATCGGCTGCTTCGTAGTAGACAATTCTATTGAGCTTAAAGTGCTTAATGCGCTGGCGAAGGACAAAGGCTTGACAGTTAAAATTTTGCTGCGGATTACGCCGGGTGTTGAGGCGCATACGCATGACTATATTTCCACAGGCCAACAGGATTCCAAGTTCGGCTTCGACTTGACGAATGGCGCGGCTAAGCAGGCGATTAAAGAAGCGATGGAGCTGTCCAATCTGGATGTGCTTGGCGTTCATTCCCACATCGGCTCGCAAATTTTTGAAGTAGACGGCTTCCAGATGGCTGTTGAGAAAATGTCGGCGTTTGCGATTGAAATTCGCCAAGACCTTGGCTTGACGTTCCAGGTTATCAACCTTGGCGGAGGCTTCGGCATCCGTTATGTTGACGGAGATTCCCCGCTTCCAGTTGCTCAATACGTGGCAGCGATCACGGATACGCTTATTTCCAGCTTTACGGCAGCGGATTTCCCGCTTCCTGAAATTTGGGTTGAGCCAGGCCGCAGCATGGTTGGCGATGCAGGCACAACGCTTTATACCGTTGGAACGAGCAAAGAAATACCAGGCGTGCGCAAATATATCGCTGTAGACGGCGGCATGATGGATAACCCGCGTCCGGCGCTGTATCAATCCGTTTATGAAGCGATGCTTGCGAATCGTGCGAACGAAGCGAACGAAGAGACCGTTACCGTAGCGGGCAAAGCTTGCGAAAGCGGCGACAAGCTCATTATTGATCTGGAATTGCCGAAAGCAAACAGCGGCGATCTGCTTGCAGTATTTTGCACGGGCGCTTATAATTATTCGATGGCGAGCAACTACAACCGTTTCCGCCGTCCAGCCGTCGTATTTGTCAAAGATGGCGTGTCTGATCTCGTCGTTCAGCGCGAATCTTTGGACAATATTGTCGGCAATGACTTGCTTCCGGCAAGACTTCGCAAAACAGCCCTTGCGAAATAAGGGTTAAATTTGGTAACGTAGTCTTATTCGGATATAGAAAGGTAGATGTTTAATAGATGGCAAAACAAGCGAAAATTACAATGGCAAACGGAGCAGAGGTTATTATTGACCTTTTTGATCAAGATGCGCCTAACACAGTTGCAAACTTTGAGAAGCTTGCAAACGATGGTTTTTATAATGGTTTGACTTTCCACCGCGTAATTCCGGGCTTCGTTGCTCAAGGCGGCTGCCCTACAGGCAACGGCACTGGCGGACCTGGCTACACAATCAACTGTGAGATTAACCCGAACAAGCATGAGCGTGGTACGCTTGCAATGGCGCATGCTGGACGCAACACAGGCGGAAGCCAATTCTACATCGGCTATGCTCCACAGCCGCATTTGGATGGCGGACACACTGTATTTGGCAAAGTCGCTAAAGGCATGGAGCATGTTGACACGTTCCGCCAAGGCGAAAAAATGGAAAAAGTTGAAATCGTAACGGTTTAATCGTTGCGGGAAGGCCGTTTGTTTTTTCGATTCGTCGGAAAAACAAGCGGCTTTTTTACAAAAGAATAGAACAGTGTGGCTGCTAACCTGAGAATTAAAATCGAAATTTCTTGCTTTTTCAATTTTGCGGTGGTAACATTTCATCAGAGTTACATTTTAAAAGTAAGTGACCAATATTTTATAAAAATAATACAGTGACTTTCCTTCGGGGTCGGGTGAAATTCCCAACCGGCGGTGATCAGGAGGCTGTCTAAGCGCTTTGAACGATGAAGCGACATAGCTGCTGCCTGTCAGTCCGTGACCCGTGTACATTCCATTCAGAGCGTGTGAACGCATGAGCGGTTTGTATACGGCTGACCTGGTGCAATTCCGGGACCGACAGTACAGTCTGGATGGGAGAAGGAGACACTTTCAAGGCGTGATTTCATGCTTATTTGCTTGCACTTTTTTTTGCTGGGCAATTAGGTCTGTTAAAATCGATTATTTGTGTACTTGAAAGCGGGTCTCTAAGGAATACTCTCATCTCCGTTGGCTATGTTGCTAATGGAGGTTTTTTGCGTTCATGGATATTTTGAATGACAGTTATTATATGAGCTTGGCACTGGATATGGCAGAGAAAGCGGCGGGGCAGACGGATATTAATCCCGTCGTCGGCTGCGTCGTTGTAAAGGATGGCCGGATTATTGGCCTTGGCACGCATCTCAAGCGGGGAACCGGGCATGCCGAGGTGCATGCGCTGCAAATGGCGGGAGAGGAAGCGGAAGGCGCCACCGCTTATGTGACGCTGGAGCCTTGCAGCCATTTTGGCAAGACGCCTCCTTGCTGCGAACGGCTCATTGATGCCAAGGTCGCACGGGTAGTCGTGGCTACGACCGATCCGAACCCGCAGGTAGCTGGGCGTGGCCTTGAACGGCTGAAGGAATGCGGCATTGAGGTTGAAGTAGGCCTTCTCGGAGACCGCTCCAACCAAATGAATGAGAAATTCAACAAATACATTACGACGAAGCTGCCGTTTGTCACCCTTAAGACAGCGAGCACGCTCGACGGCAAAATCGCTTCCCGCACCGGCGACAGCAGATGGGTAACGGGCAGTGCGGCAAGGGAGCAGGTGCACACGCTGCGCCATCAGCATATGGGCATCATGGTCGGTATCGGCACCGTGCTTGCCGATGATCCGCAGCTGACGACGAGAGCGGACGTTCCGGCGCTGCATCCGGTGCGTATAGTCATCGACAGCAGCCTTAAGCTGCCGCTTACCGCGCGTGTGGTGACGGATCGGACGGCAAGGACGATCGTCATCGCAACTGAGCAGGCGGATGATGCCAAGGCGCAGGAGCTGCTGGCAGCTGGCGTTGAGCTCATTCGGGCAGGCACTGGCAAGCAGGTGGATTTGCCAGAAGCGATGAGAAAGCTTGGCGAGCTGGAAATTGGTTCGGTTTTGCTGGAAGGTGGCGGCAAGCTTAATGGCGCGATGCTGACAGCCGGACTCATCGACAAAATCATGCTTTATATGGCACCTAAAATTATTGGCGGGGCAGCCGCTCCCGGCACCTTTGATTTTGAAGGCTTCGAGAAAATGGCACAGGCTATTGAGCTGGAGCGTATGCAGGTGGAACAAGCGGGAGCTGATATTTGCATTAGCGGCTACCCTGTCTATCGCGATGTTTAGAGAGGAGGGCTGGCCGTGTTTACAGGTCTGATTGAAGAAGTCGGCAAGTTGAAACGGGTGGTCAAGCAGGGTGAGGCTATGGTAGTAACGATTGCTGCTTCCCGCGTTCTCGAAGGCGTAGCGCTGGGTGACAGCATAGCGGTAAACGGCGTTTGTCTGACAGTCATCTCCTTTACAGGCAGCACCTTTGATGCTGATGTAATGCCAGAAACGTACCGGCGCTCCAATCTTCACCAGCTGAAGCCCGGGGAGCAGGTCAACCTGGAGCGGGCGATGCTGGCAGGAGGGCGCTTCGGCGGTCATATGGTGCAGGGGCATATTGACGGTACAGGCATCATTGCCAAAAGGGAAACCGACGCTAATGCTGTCATATTCAGCATAAAGCTCCATGATGCGGCAACGCTGAAATATGTCATTCCTAAAGGTTCGATCGCTATTGATGGCATCAGCTTGACGGTTGTCGGGACGAATGATTCTGGCTTCTCGGTATCGGTCATCCCACATACGCTGGGAGAAACGGCATTACTGGATAAGCGCATAGGCGATTCGGTTAATATCGAATGCGATATGATTGGCAAATATGTGGAGCATTTGCTGCATTTCAAGCCAGCACGCGAGGCTGGTGCGGCTTCCGGCGGCAAAGCCGGCAAGGCTGGCGGAGCAAAGCTGAGCGCTGCTTTTTTAAGTGAAAATGGATTTATGTAATAACCAGGTAGTGGTTAGTTGAAGTGGTGAATGATCAGGGAGGGAAGCTTTATGGGACAGCAGGATCAGCCTTTAGAGAAATCTTTGTTCAATACGATTGAGGAAGCGCTTGAGGATTTGCTGCTTGGCAAGCCCGTTATCGTTGTAGATGATGAGGATCGGGAAAATGAGGGCGACCTCATTGCGCTGGCCTCCATGGCGACGCCTGAAGTCATCAATTTTATGATTACAAAGGCGCGGGGGCTTGTGTGTGTTCCGATTACCGCAGAGCGGGCGGAGCAATTGGAGCTGCCGCCGATGGTAGCGCGCAACACGGATTTTCATGGAACGGCGTTTACCGTTTCCGTTGACCATATCTCCACAACGACCGGCATCTCTGCGCATGAGCGCTCCGAGACGGTCAAGTCGCTCATTGACCCGAACACGAAGGCGGCAGATTTCCGCAAGCCGGGCCACATTTTCCCGCTAATTGCGAAAGATGGCGGTGTGCTCAGACGGGCAGGCCATACAGAGGCAGGTATCGATCTGGCCCTGATGTGCGGCTCGGAACCGGCAGCGGTCATTTGCGAGGTCATTAATGAAGATGGCACGATGGCAAGATTGCCGGATCTCGTGGCGTTTAAGCATGAGCATGATCTCAAGCTTATTACAATCCAAGAGCTGATTATATACCGCAATGCGAAGGAAAAGCTCGTCGAGCGTGTCGTTGAGGTTAATATGCCAACGGATTTCGGCGATTTTAAAGCGATTGGTTTTACGAATGATGTAGACGGCAAGGAGCATGTTGCTTTTGTCAAAGGCGAGATTGATCCAGAAACTCCGCTGCTTGTGCGCGTGCACTCGGAATGCTTGACGGGCGATGTGTTCCATTCGCATCGTTGTGATTGCGGGCCGCAGCTTGCGGCAGCGCTGTCGCAAATTGAGGAAGCGGGCAATGGCGTGCTGCTCTATATGCGCCAGGAAGGACGCGGAATCGGTCTGATCAACAAGCTGAAAGCTTATGTGCTTCAGGAGCAGGGGCTGGATACGGTCGATGCCAATTTGCAGCTTGGATTTGCGCCGGACTTGCGGGACTACGGTATTGGCGCACAAATTTTGCGCGATCTCGGCATTCGCAAAATGCGCCTGCTCACCAACAACCCGCGCAAAATTAAAGGGCTGGAAGGCTATGGCCTTGAAGTCACCGAGCGTGTGCCGATTCAAATGGAAGCGAATAAGGACAATGATCGTTATTTGCGGACGAAGCAGGCGAAGCTGGGCCATCTGTTCGATTTTCAGGATCAAAACCAGGAACAACAGTAATATTAAAAATATTATAAAAACCATTTGGGAGGAATTTAATTATGCCGCATGTATATGAGGGACATTTAGTATCGGAAGGCTTGCGTTACGGAATCGTTGTTGGAAGGTTTAACGAATTTATTGCCGGCAAGCTGCTGAGCGGAGCGCTTGATGCGTTTAAACGCCATGGCGCTTTGGATAATGAGGTTGAGGTTGCTTGGGTGCCAGGAGCTTTTGAAATTCCGCTTATCGCGCAAAAAATGGCAGAGAGCGGCAAATACGATGCGGTTATTACGCTTGGCGCCGTTATTAGAGGATCAACGCCGCATTTTGATTATGTGTGCAATGAGGCGGCCAAAGGGGTAGCGGCTGTTGGCTTGAAAACGGGCGTACCGACGATTTTTGGCGTATTGACGGTTGATTCCATCGAGCAAGCGATTGAACGCGCAGGAACAAAAGCTGGAAATAAAGGGTATGAAGCAGCTGCTAGTGCAATAGAGATGGCTAATTTGACAAAATTGCTGCATAATTAAGCTTAAGGCTTGCAGCTCGCGAGATGGGCCTCTGAGAAGAGGCCTTTCTATATTTTCAGCGTAACGGATGGATGCCGCTAGTGTGTGTTGGCAGCAGCTGTTTACGCTTACGGGTGGCGCAGCGATTTTATCGGAAGATTAGTCGGGAGGAAATGGCAGTGTCAGTGCTTTACAAGCTGGAATCTTTCGAAGGGCCTCTGGATTTGCTGCTGCATTTGATTGATAAAGCAGAAATCGATATTCATGAGGTATCGATCAATGAGATTACAGATCAGTATATGGACTATTTGAACGCAATGACGGAGATGGAGCTTGAGGTGACCAGCGAGTTTTTGGTGATGGCAGCTACGCTGCTGGCCATCAAGAGCAGGCAGCTGCTGCCGAAGCCGCCCGTGTTTGAGGAAGAATATGAGGACTGGCCGGATGATGGCCTTGATCCTCGTGATGAGCTCATTCAGAAGCTCGTGGAATACCGCAAATTCAAGCAAATTGCCGAGCAGTTGCGCGAGAAGGAAACGCAGCGGAGCCTCGTTTTTTCGCGTGAGCCGGAGGACATGACCCCCTTTTTGCAGGAGCAGGACATTAACCCGCTTGAGGGCCTGCATGTGTCTGATCTGGTAGCGGCTTTTCAGCGTGCGCTCAAAAAGGCAGCGAGGCGCCAATTTGTGGCGACCGTGCAGCGGGACGAAATTTCCGTAAAGGATCGGATTCGCGACATTGTTGAAGTACTGCGGCAGTATGAGACGGTGCAGTTTTCAAAGCTGATTCGTGAAAATATGGACAAGCATGAAATCGTCGTAACGTTTTTGGCGATTTTGGAGTTGATGAAGATGAAGCATATTCGTTGTTTTCAGCATCAGCTGTTTGATGATATTGTCATTCATTGGAGAGGGGATGCAGAGGACAGTGGATTATCAGAAGTTGAAGTCGATTATTGAGGGCCTGCTGTTCATGGCAGGAGATGAAGGACTGACCAAGCGGCAAATTGCTGATATTATGCAGTTTGATGCTGAGCTTGCTGCCGATTTGGTGTATGAGCTGCACCGGGATTTGGCGCGGGAGGAGCGGGGCGTTCAGGTAACGGAGGTTGCTGGTGCATATCGGTTGACGACGCATCCTGATCACGCAGCTTATTTTGAGCGGATGGCCTATACGCCAACACGATCGCAGCTGTCTCAAGCAGCGCTGGAGACGTTATCAATCGTTGCCTACCGCCAGCCGATTACCCGTATTGATATCGAGGAAATTCGCGGTGTCAAAACCGATAGAGCGATTCAGTCGCTCGTCTCTAAAGATTTAATTGAAGAGGTGGGCCGCGCGGAAGCAATAGGACGTCCTATTTTGTACGGCACGACCAAAGCGTTCCTCGATTATTTCGGCTTGTCGAGCATTAAAGCTTTGCCAGAGCCGAAGCACATCGATGTAGAAGACGCCCTTGAAGAACAGACGCAAATGCTGTTTGAACGCATCGGCGAGCGGCAAATGACCATTGACGAGATTCCGCCGAATTAATCAAGCTTGCAGAGAATGAGATTTGACCGCCGGGTCATACTATATTCAATCCATAATAGGAAAACGGAGGAAGCAAAATGCCCGGAAACCTTTACGGCTTGATGACGGCGGCAGGTCTCTTTTTTTTGTTCTTATTGCTGCTGGCCCTTGCTTCGCCGGTGCGTGTATATGGAAAGCTGACTAGGAAGGGCGAGCTTGACCATATCGATGTGCGAATTGTAGGGCTGTACGGGCTGCTGCACTATAAGGTGAAGATCCCGCAGATGAAATTGCAGGGGGCCATGATTCGGCTGCATGAGCAAATTAGTACCAACCGTGCGGGCGTACAGCATTCCAAAGAGCAGCAGGGGAAAATTGACGCCGAAAATGTACAGCGGTTTATAGAAAAACTGAAGCATGCGGTGGAAGTTACCGATAATTTGCGAGGCTGGGTCAAGCAGCTGCTGAAAAAGGTGCAATTGACCGAATGGAAATGGTCGACAACGGTAGGCGTTGGAGACGCGATGTGGACGGCCATGACGACGGGGGCAGTATGGTCGATTAAAACGACGATGCTGGGCGTCATTTCACAATTCGTGCTGCTTAAAGCCGATCCGGTGCTCCAGGTGCAGCCGGTATACCAAGGAACTTATTTTCAGACGGAATGGCATTGTACGGCTAAGCTCAGCATGTTCCATGCGGTGAGATCTTGGCTGGCTTTGCTGCTGAGACTCAAAAAAGGCTCGCACGGCATTCATGTGTGGCACCATATATTGTTTAAATAATGGATGAGCATAGCTAAATATTTCATGGGCAAGCAAAACCACCTCCTTCAAAAGGGGCGTGGTTTTGCTTTTTTTTAATTACATACAATACGCGGCCGCGGGAAACATTATTAGCGTAGCCTGCGTTAAATTGATTTGGACAATTAGGAGGAGATGTTGTGCAAGAGCATCCAATACAGGGCCTTATGCAGACAGCAATGGAAAATATTAAAGAAATGGTCGACGTCAATACGATTGTAGGCGACCCTGTGCAAACGCCAGACGGCAGCATTATTATGCCGATCAGTAAAGTTGGCTTCGGTTTTGTAGCCGGAGGCAGTGATATGCGGTTCAGCGGTGACAGCTCGGCTTCGTCCAGCAGCTCCGATGACAGTCACAAAGCTACCGTAGCAACTCCTTTCGGCGGAGGAAGCGGCGGCGGCGTATCCATTACACCAATTGCCTTCCTCGTTGTCGGCACCCAAGGCGTCAAAATCGTGCCGCTCGACAACAACACGCATTTGCTGGAGCGAATTATTGATTCGACACCATATGTATTTGACAAGGTGCAATCGATGATGCGAAGCTCGTCCAGTGGTGCAAGCCAATTAACTGGCACCACTATGAACTCAGGCTATATGAGCACAACTGACACAACCATTATTTAAGGCCAGAGCTGCCCGCAAGGGCAGTTTTTCGTTTAAAGTATAAATTTTAAAAGTTAAGCCTATATAGATATTGTAATATTGCTGCGCTCGTTAGGTACTGGAACGTCAGCTAGGGCGTAAGCGGGCTACACTTTACAGTCTTATTTTGCCGAGACAAGCATATAGTGTACAAGGCGTTTAAAAGTCTGTAGGAAAGTCCTTCCTTGTATATCAGACTTACACATAGGAAAGGGGCCGCGAAGAATGATTAGCAATGTGAAAATAGCTCGATTACTGCTCTTGTTAGGTTTGGCGCTCTGCTTGACAGAGACAAGCCTGCCAGCGCCAGGCTACGCGGCTGAACCAGAACCGCTGAGCACACATGCATCAGCGTCGGCGCTGATTGATGTCACCTCAGGCAGATTGCTCTACAGCGAGGACGGTGACAAGCCGATGCTTATAGCCAGCTTAACCAAAATTATGACCGCAATCGTAGCGATAGAGCATGGCAACCTGTCAGGCACCGTCAAGACGGGCAAGCGTGCAGTAGGCAAGGAAGGGTCCTCGATTTATTTGCAGCTTAATGAAGAAATGAAATTGCAGGACATGCTCTATGGCCTCATGCTGCGCTCGGGAAATGATGCAGCAACCGCAATTGCCGAGCATGTCGGCGGTTCAGAGGAAGGCTTCGTTGTGCTGATGAATGAAAAAGCTGCTTTTCTGGGAATGAAAAACTCCCAATTTAAAAACCCGCATGGCCTTGATGAGGAGGGGCATTATTCCTCTGCTAACGATCTTGCTAAGCTGGCAGCTTATGCGCTGCGCAATCCCGTGTTTGCCAAAATTGTCAGCACACCGGTCAAGCAGGTTCCAAATCCGCATGAGCAGTGGCAGTACAAATGGGTGAACAAAAATAAAATGCTCCAAATGTATGAGGGTGCAGATGGTGTTAAAACCGGCTACACCAAGCAGGCGCTGCGCTGCCTTGTCAGCTCCGCCACCCGTGACGGTCAGCAGCTGGCAGCTGTCACGCTTAGCGATGGAGACGATTGGGCGGATCATCGCCATATGCTTGATTGGGGCTTCGAGCATTATCCGCTAGCCCAAATAGCGGGTAAAGGACAGGCGCTTGCCGGCTATCCTTACGCTGTAGGGCAAAGCTTCAGCTACCCCTTAACGGAGGAGGAAAAAGGCCAGCTGACTTCGCGGCTTGTCGTGGTAAATGCGGCAACGACGCGTTATGCATTAGGCGAAAGAGGAACGCTGGAGTGGTATATGAACGGGGCGAAAATAGGAGCTGTACCAATCTATGATACGGGAAGCAGCAGACTTACGCTTCCGGAGCGCAAAAAGGCCGAAGCGGATGCCTTTTTCAACGATGGGCTAAGGAAAGAAAGTTATTTGGCGGCGGCTGGCGAAGCCATTCGGGCGTTGTTTAGTTGATATAAGTCTGCAGTATACCACTTTAAATGGAATCTGAAACGGCTGCTTCGTGATGAAGATGAAAGCCGCCGTTTACGCTTGACTGCTTGGGGAGGCGGGAAGCATGGTTAATTTTATTTGGCTGTTTTTAATTGTCATTAGCGTCGTTGTCGGTGCTTTCAATGGCAAAATCGATGCAGTAGCCGGAGCCGCGTTCACAGGAGCGCAGGCCGGCGTGACGATCAGCTTTGGGCTGATCAGCATTATGGTGTTCTGGCTTGGCATGATGCGAATAGCGGAGGATGCCGGGCTGTTGAAGAAAATGGCACAGCTGCTCGGTCCCATCGTCCGCTTTCTATTTCCCGATGTGCCCAAAAACCATCCGGCACTCGGCTATATTATGAGCAACCTCAGCGCCAACCTCTTCGGACTAGGCAATGCAGCAACGCCGATGGGCATTAAGGCGATGCAGGAGCTGCAGAAGCTGAGCCCAGATCCGGCTGTAGCTACTCCAGCCATGTGCACGCTGCTGGCGCTAAATACGTCCAGCATTACGCTTATTCCTACGACATTAATTGCGATTCGCATGAATTACGGCTCGGCGAATCCGGCGGAAATCGTCGGCACGACGCTCGCCGCAACATTTATTGCCACCACCGCGGCGATTGCAGCTGATCGCTGGTACCGCAGCAGGCAAAAGCCGCCTATTATTAAAGGCCCATCCCAGCATCTTGCTCCTCCAGCCAAGCCGGGAGCTGCGGCAGCTTCGGGGGGAGGTGGCGGCGTTGCTTGACGCTTTTACAAGAGCATCGGCATGGTTGATACCCGCTATTATCGTATTTATTCCGCTTTATGCGGCTTTTCGCAAAGTGCCCGTCTATGAGACCTTCACAGAAGGAGCCAAGGACGGCTTCGGTACGGCCATTGCAATTATTCCCCATCTCGTTGGGATGATGGTCGCGATCAGCATGTTTCGCGCTTCTGGCGCGATGGATTTTATGATTGGCGCCGTTCGTCCGTTGTTCGATTGGCTCAGCATACCGAGCGAGGTATTGCCGCTTGCGGTGCTCAGGCCGCTAACGGGGGCAGGGTCGCTTGCTTTTACCGCAGACCTGATTCAAACCTATGGGCCGGATTCGATGATTGGCCGGATTGCGTCTACCATTCAAGGAAGCACGGATACGACGCTTTATGTGCTGACCGTTTATTTTGGCGCTATCGGCATTCGAAAAACCAAATATGCGCTTAAAGTGGGCTTGTTTTCCGATCTAATCGGTTTTTTGGCGGCAATTTTCATTTGCATGTACATATTCGGTTAACAGTGCTTGTGCTTTGCGCCTCATATCGGTATGATAAAGTTTGAGGTGAAAGTATTGGAACGTTTACAGAAAATATTAGCGCAAGCGGGCATCGCATCCCGAAGAAAATGCGAGGAAATGATTTTGGCCGGAGTGGTGGAAGTCAATGGCGAGAAAGTGACCGAGCTTGGTGTGAAAGCAGACCCAGCTGTCGATGTCATTCTCGTGAATGGCAAGCCGATCCGAAATGAGAAGAAAGTGTATGTGATGCTGAATAAGCCGAAGGGCGTTATTACGAGTGCGAGCGATCCGCAAGGCCGCAAAATCGTCTCTGACTATTTGCCAGGCATCAGGGAGCGCGTGTATCCGGTAGGCCGCTTGGACTATGATACGGAAGGGCTGCTGCTGCTGACGAATGACGGCGAGTTCGCCAATCTTCTGACGCATCCGAGCCATCATGTACCGAAAACCTATTATGCGACAGTAAAGGGCGTGCCTCACGGAACGCTGCTGGACCAATTGAAGAAGGGCGTTAAGCTTGAAGACGGCATGACCGCTCCTGCTGAGGTTGAGTACCAGGATGTTAATACGGAAGAGAATACATCGACTGTCCGTATTACCATTTATGAAGGCCGCAATCGCCAGGTTAGACGGATGTTCGAAGCGATTAACCATCCTGTCGTTCGCTTGAGAAGGGTGAAGTTCGGCGAGCTGGGCTTGCACAATTTGGCAAGGGGGCAATTCCGCCATCTGACGCCTGTAGAAGTGAAGGAGCTGCGCGAAGCTGCTCGCAAGTCACATAAAGTTCATAAAAAGTAGACGGCGGCAGCGGCAATTGCCGCCAGCTTTTCGTTATAATGGAACTATCTATGTTGACACACTAACCGAAATGCAGGTGATGAAAGCCCTATGAAATCGTCACGCAAAATTATGCAAATCGTCATATTGTCAGCCGTGCTCATAATCGGGGGGTATGCGATTGGAACAACTTTGTTTGCTTCGGGCGAAAGCGGGGGCATTCCGAAGGTGGGCGGCACACCGCCGGAGTTTAAGCTTGTAGATTTGCAGGGCAACGTGCATCAGTTGTCCGATTATAAGGGCAAAGCGATCGTCGTTAATTTCTGGGGAACGTTCTGCCCGCCATGCGTGAAGGAAATGCCGGAATTCGAACGTCAATTTGCCAAATGGCAAAACGATGGCCTCGAAATTCTGGCTATTAATTTGAGTGAGGATACACTCACCGTCAACAATTTCGTCCGCCAGTTTGAGCTGAACTATCCGATATTGCGCGATGTTGACAGGAAGACGGAGCGAAAGTATGGACTTAAGTCGTATCCGACTACTTTTTTCGTAAAGCCGGATGGCACCATTATGGATATTACAGTTGGCGGAATGACAGAGGAATATATCGATGAGCGTATTGAGAAGCTGTTAACGTATTAGGAGGTTTCTTCCGTGTTATCTATACATAACACCAAGTGTGAATGCGGGCATCAGAACGCGGTTGGAACTGTGCTGTGCGAAAGCTGCGGCAAGCCGCTTATGGAGGACCAGCAGCAAAGTGAGCCGCTGGAAATGCGTTATGACGGCATTGCCCGGCGTTCGCAGAAGAAAAACCAAAATCCGATCGATCGGATTTGGAGCTTTTTTTCTTCCGTCAAAATTGCGATTTATTTGATCGTGCTGACGTTTCTCGGCGCTACTCTCGGAACGATTTACCCGCAGGAAAACACGTTTATTAACAATTTTGATATTGCGGCTTATTATGAAAGTACATACGGCACCCCAGGGAAGATTTATCATATGCTGGGGTTGTCGCACACTTATGAGTCCTGGTGGTTCATTACGCTGCTTGTAATGATCGGAACGTCGCTCGTCATTTGCAGCCTGGACCGGATATTGCCGTTATATCGGGCACTGAGCAAGCAGCAAATTCGCAAGCATCTCCAGTTCATCAATCGGCAGAAGACGGTTTATTCCGCAAAAGTGGACGAGCCTGCCGAAGCTTGGGTGGAGCAGTTTGCGGCTCAGCTAAAGCGGAAGCGCTACCGCGTTCATATGGACGGTTCAGCGCTGCTTGCGGAGAAAAACCGATTTAGTAGATGGGGGCCTTATATTAATCATATCGGCCTTATTTTGTTTCTGCTCTCGATACTCGCCCGCAGCTTGCCAGGCTGGCAAATGGACAGCTATATTTCCGTTGCTGACGGCGCGACCGTACCGATTGAAGGCACCAACTATTTTGTCAAAAATGAAAAGTTTACCGTTGATTTTTATACGGATGACGAGCTTCCGCCAGAGCTGAAGGGACAAGCTAGGGCAAAGCTCTATGAAACGGCGGCTGTCCTTTATACATGTACAAGCGGCTGCGAGGCTGGCGAGACGCCGGTGCTTGAGGAAGTAGCCAAACATGATATTATCGTCAACAGCCCGCTGAAGTATAAGGGCTTGAAGCTTTATCAGTTTGACTTCGACCTGACGCCCAAGCTGATCAGTGTCAAGCCGATGCTGATCAACAAAGAGACCGGCGAGAAATACGGGCCGTTCGAGCTGACGATGAAGGATGCGGAGCTTAATTATGAGCTCGGTCCTTACAAGATGCGGCTGATCGCCAATTACATGGATTTTGCAGTTGGCGAGAACGGCGAACCGACGACGCTTGGACGTGAGCCGAATGCGCCTGCATTCGTCTTTCTGATTACCGGGCCGGGACTGCCTGAAGCCGGGCAGCCTTACATGTATTTCCCGATGCAGAAGGACAAGGAGAAGTTCGGGCAAGATCAAATTAATGGCGCTTTAGCAAGCAAGTTTGAGATCAAGGTCGACGGAATGCAAAATGTCAACTTCTCAGAAGCTTCTACCTCGCTTAACGTTCGTGTGGACAAGGCATTGAACTTCGTCTGGGTCGGCGCAGCTATTTCAATGATTGGCCTATTGATGGGCTCCTATTGGCAGCATCGTAGAATTTGGCTGCGCATTGATGATGGCCAGCTGTCTCTTGGCGCACACACGAATAAAAACTGGTACGGCATGCGGGCGGATGTGGCGGGCGCGCTTCAAAAAAATGGCGTGACCGTAGATCCAAAGTCGCTAGATAACGGAGGGAATAACGCGTGAGTTTAGTTGATTTGAGCAGTGATGCTTTTATAGCCGCTTTTTTTCTGTATTGCTTTGCCTTTTTATTTTATGTCATTGCGATTGCGGGGAAAAAGTGGAGCAACCGCGATCCGTTTCAGCATGAGAAGCGCTGGGGACGCATTGCGTTTATCACTTCAAGCTTGGGGCTGGCTGCCCATCTGACCTTCTTCTTCACACGATGGGCAGGAAGCGGTCAAATTCCAACGAGTAATATGTACGAATTTATGACCTTCCTCGGCATGGCGATTATGATTGCTTTTACGATTATATATGCGATTTATCGTAAAGCGCTGCTGGGCATGTTCTCCCTGCCGCTAACTGTTATTATCGTGGCTTATGCTTCGGTTTTTCCACAGGAGGTTCAGCCGCTTATTCCAGCGCTTAACTCGATTTGGCTTAAAGTGCATGTCACGACAGCTGCGCTCGGCGAAGCCTTTTTTGCCGTCGGTTTTGCTGCCGGGCTTATGTATTTGCTGCGGGTTGTTGATTTTAAAAGCGAGACGAAGGAAGCGCGGAGATCACGATTTTGGGTCGAATTCTCGCTATATACGATTATTATTATTATTGGTTTTCTCGTTGCGGTATTTGGTTTCCGCTCCGCTGGTTATGAAGCGCAGTTCTCGCAAGAGCTGTCGACAATCGATTCTAAAGGGATTGAGTCATCTAAAGTCGAAACGGTTGATTATACGCTGCCCCCAATTGTGAAGCCTTATAACAGCCAGGTCGTCCATGCTGACAGCTTCCTCGGCATGACGGATACGAAGCTTGAGGCACCATCATGGATGAACGGCGTTAATGCCGGCCGCAAGCTCAATACGGTTATTTGGTCGATTATTGCCGGAACGATTTTGTATGGCTTGCTTCGCCTTGTATTCCGCAAGCCGCTTGGCGCAGTCATTCATCCAGTCATGGAGGGTGTTGACCCGGATGATCTGGATGAAATCAGCTATCGTGCCATTGCGATAGGCTTTCCGATTTTCACGCTCGGCGCGCTCATCTTTGCCATGATTTGGGCCAATATTGCATGGGGCCGATTCTGGGGTTGGGATCCGAAGGAAGTTTGGGCGCTTATTTCCTGGCTTTACTACAGTGCTTATTTGCATTTCAGATTGTCGCGCGGTTGGCAGGGCCTGCGGTCCTCTTGGCTCGCGGTCATCGGCTTCGTCGTTATTTTATTTACGCTGATTGGCGTAAATCTGGTAATAGCGGGCCTTCATTCTTACGCGGGAACGAATTAATCGCGATTGGGAAAGGGGTTAATGAATATGTCCAATTTCGCCAGCCGAATTTTGGTTGTTGACGATGAAGAACGGATTCGCCGTTTGCTCAAAATGTATTTGGAAAAGGAAGGCTACGTCATTGATGAAGCGGAAGATGGAGAATCTGCGCTGCAAATGGCTACGGCTACGGACTATGCGCTTATTTTGCTCGACGTTATGCTTCCGGGCATTGACGGCGTGGAAATGTGCTCCCGTCTTCGTCAAGTGAAAGCGACGCCTGTCATTATGCTGACGGCGAAAGGCGAGGAAATGAACCGGGTGCAAGGATTTGAAGTTGGTGCTGACGATTATGTTGTTAAGCCATTCAGCCCGCGCGAAGTCATTTATCGGGTGAAGGCGATTTTGCGCCGCTCCTCGGCTACTGCTTTTCTGACGAAGGAAGTCAATTCCAGCAACAATATCGTATTCCCGCATTTGGTCATTGAGCATGATGCCCACCGCGTAACAGCGGCAGGCCAGGAAGTGAGCTTGACGCCAAAGGAATATGAGCTCTTGCACTATTTGGCTGTTTCTCCGGATAAAGTGTTTTCCCGTGAGGAATTGCTTAAGGATGTATGGAACTATGAGTTTTTCGGTGATCTCCGAACCGTTGATACGCATGTCAAGCGTCTGCGCGAGAAGCTGAACAAGGTGTCGGGCGACGCAGCTGCCATGATTACGACGGTATGGGGCGTCGGCTACAAGCTTGAGGTGCCAAAGTAATGAACTGGAGGAAGTACTCTCCTTTTCTACTGTGGCATAGCGTCGTTGGCAAGCTGTGGGTGACGATTATTTTGCTCGTGGCCGTCGTGCTGCTGACGCTTGGCGTATTTCTTATTCCGTATATCGGATATTTATTTGAAAATGATGCCAGCCATGAAGTGATGCTGCTGTTCGTCATCGTTGCAGTTATCGGTTTTCTGATGTCGACCTTCTTTGCCTTTTTTCTATCGCGTAAAATTCAGCAGCCGCTGCTTGAGCTGAAGGAAGCTGCGGATTCGATATCGCAAGGAAATTATCAGATGCGGGTGAAAATTCGCTCAAATGATGAAATTGGCGAGCTGGCGAATACGTTCAATAATATGACTGAGCAGGTCGATAAGCTCATTCATGATCTTAATCATGAGAAGGAGCATTTGTCGAGCATCCTGCGCAGTATGGGTGACGGAGTTATTACGTTCGATGCTGAAGGCGAAATAATTTTGACAAATCCGCCGGGACATTTGCTTATAAACCGCTGGGCTGATCTGAATCAGGAGTGGGGCGATGCTTTTTACGATAGCACAAAGCCATACTCATCTGTTCCTGGGCCGCTGCTTGATATATTCGAGAAGGTCATGGACGAAGGCCGCGATGTTTCGAATAAAGTATACGTGCACAACAGCATGTGGTCTGTCGTCATGGCTCCGCTGCTGCTGGATGGCGTTGCCCGCGGAGCGGTCGCGGTCATTCGGAACGTGACGGAGGAACATAAGCTGGAGAAGCTGCGGCGTGACTTTGTGGCGAATGTTTCCCATGAGATTAGAACGCCGCTTTCAATGATGCAAGGCTACAGCGAAGCGCTGCTAGACGATATTGTGGCTTCCCCAGAGGAGCGCAAGGAGCTTGTGCAAGTCATTTATGATGAATCGCTGCGCATGGGCAGGCTGGTCAATGATTTTCTGGATATGGCGCGCATGGAAGCCGGGCATGTGGAGCTGAATTTGCGGCAGTTCGATTTGCAGCAAATAATCAGGCGTGTGCATCGCAAGTTTCAGGTATTTGCCAAGGAGCGGGAAGTCATGTTCAAGACCGAGCTGCCTGATATGCCGCTGCTGCTGCTAGGGGCGGATGAAGACCGGCTTGAACAGGTGCTGACGAATTTGCTCGATAATGCGCTGCGGCATACGCCGCTTGGCAAATCTGTGACGATTGCAGCAAGCCCAATGACGATTAACCATACCGATTATATCCAAATGCAAATTAAAGACGAGGGACAAGGCATTCCTAGCGAGGACTTGCCGTATATCTTCGAACGCTTTTACAAAGCAGATAAATCGCGAAAGCGCGGCACCTCTGTAGGAACAGGACTCGGCCTTGCGATCGTCAAAAACATCATCACCCAGCATAATGGACAAATAGAAGTAGACAGCATACTCGGCAAAGGGACGACCTTTACGCTGCTGCTGCCTGTCGAAACAAAGCATTAGCTGTCAAGGCGCTCCGATAGGAGCGCTATTTTTTGTTGAAAAGAAGCATTAAATCTTGTTGCTCGTGAAACATTTGAATAAATGGAATAGAGTTGTCACGGGGCCTGAGGCGCTCAATCTCGTCGATATCGGAGCATTGCTATACCCAAGCACGCCAAGACTTTTAAGGCTGTAGAAGCTGATCAGAAGGTGTATAGCAGCCTGTTGTCAGGTATAGGCATGGAATATAGGAGTAGGAGTAGAATAGTGCAGGGTATAGCAAGCCAGTGGCAAACAAAAACCCCAAAGCGGTCAACAACGACCACTCCGGGGTTTTTCGCATGGACAGAAGTCCGTATTAGATTTTGATTTCTTTTGCAGTGTTCAGCTCAGTCAAGTTCGTAAGCTGCTCAAGAACCTCTTTAGGCGTTCCTTTGTCAACACGCAATACCATAATCGCGGAGCCGCCCTCTAGCTGACGACCAACCTGCATCGTTGCAATATTCACGTCATTCGTTCCAAGCAACGTACCTACGCGGCCGATAATTCCAGGCTTATCGTTATGCGAGATCAGGATTAGATTGCCTTCTGGCGTAACATCGACAGGGAAATTGTCAATTTGAACGATACGCGGGCCATAGCCAGTAAGCAGCGTGCCGGCAACAGTGCGATCTTCCTTCTTCGTGCGCAGCGATACGGTTACGAGATTCGTAAAGTCTTTTGCAATATGCGATTTTTGAACGACGATGTTAACATCGCGCTCTTTCGCAAGATGCATCGAGTTGACGACATTCACTTGCTCCGTACCAAGGTGGTGGGACAGAATGCCTTTGACAACGTAGCGAGTCAGTGGCTGTGTATCTACTTCTGCAAGATCACCGGAGTAACCGACAACGATTTCCTGTACCGGACCGTCTGTCATTTGGGAAATGAAGCTGCCCAGCTTCTCTCCAAGAATGAAATACGGTTGAAGCTTGCTTTGCAGGCCAGCCGGAATTGGCGGCATGTTAACGGCATTGCTGAACGGCTCATCGCGCAAAATGTGCAGCACTTGCTCCGAAACGTCGATCGCAACGTTTTCTTGCGCTTCAACTGTCGATGCGCCAAGGTGAGGCGTTACGATGATTTTCGGATGCTTCAGGAACGGGTGGTCCTCAGCCGGAGGCTCAACTTCAAATACGTCGAATGCTGCTCCAGCGACGATACCTTGGTCAACCGCATCAACCAGAGCAATTTCATCAATGATGCCGCCGCGAGCGCAGTTTACGATGCGCATGCCAGGCTTCATAACAGCAAATTGGTCTTTGCCAATCATATGATGAGTTTCAGGTGTAAGCGGGGTGTGCACCGTCATAAAATCCGCGTTACGGACAATTTCGTCCACCGATGCAAGCTTGATGCCAAGCTTTTCTGCACGCTCTTCTGTCATAAACGGATCGTAGCCGAGAATGTCCATGCCGAAAGCTTTTGCACGTTTTGCAACTTCGCTGCCGATACGACCCATGCCAAGAACGCCGAGCACTTTGTTGCGAAGCTCTACGCCAAGGAAGGATTTGCGATCCCAAACGCCATTGACCGTTTTCATATAGGCTTGAGGAATATGGCGGGCTACAGCCATCATCATGGCAAAAGTGTGCTCGCTAGTTGTAATCGTATTGCCGTCAGGAGCGTTAATAACAATAATTCCGCGCTGCGTTGCAGCGTCCAGATCAATGTTGTCTACGCCAACGCCTGCGCGTCCAACGACTTTAAGAAGCTTGCCGGCTTCCATAATGCGTGCTGTTACACGCGTTTGGCTGCGAACGAGCAGAGCGTCGTATTCGCCAATAATGGCTACGAGCTCATCCTCGCTTAAACCTGGTTTTTTATCGACAATGATATCTTCCGCGTCTACAAGCTGTTGGATGCCCAGATCGCTGATGGGATCGGATACTAGCACTTTAAACATAAGTAGATTGCCCCCTAAAATTTTTGCGAATGTAAAAATCATTTCGTAAGCTACATCAGGTGTGATACTAAAATAAAAACCGCCCTTGCACACATACGCATGCGAGGCGAGAGTTTCATATAGTCAAACGGCTACTCGAATCATGTCGAATGACAGAAAGGATAGCCTTTATCATTTTAAAGCATTAACATGGACAATTGCAATCCTCAAACTTGATCAAATGTGAAATTTTTTGATATGATTCATGCATTGCCTGCTTAAATAGATAAAGGGGAGAGACGAGACATGAACAATTGGGAAGAGATCGAAGCGGATGTTTTTTTGCAGCTTTTGGAGAAAGGACATATAGAGGCAGGGCAAGTCATTGACGTTCGGGAGTCATTTGAATGGGACTATTATCATCTGGAGCAATCTACGCTTATTCCGATGAATACGATTCCTCATCACTTGGGACAATTAGCGGATGACAAGCCGCTTTATATCGTATGCGCACATGGCGTACGCAGCGCTAATGTATGCGGATATTTAGAAAAGCAGGGCTATGGCAGCCTCCACAATGTAACCGGAGGAATGGCGGCCATAGCCCTGCTTCAAGGGTTTCAATACGACTAGCACAAGCAGTCTTTTAAGACGAGGTAGTAGTGAAGAAAGGCAGCAGCGGCAGCACTTCCTTGCTGTACATTTGCTCTGATCCGCTGCTGTAGTCGCCGTTGCGTACGGCGGCTGTATTCATCAGCAGCTCAGCAATGGCAGCGATGGAGCGAATTTTCATTTTGCTCGCTTGCCCCGTCTTAATAAATTCATCGATCCGGATAACCAGATCCTGTGGATAGAAGTTCGTTAATTGCTTATGCGACAACAAATGGTCAGCCATCAATTTGTTTTTCACAATAAGGGGCAGCTTATTCCATTTACTGATTTCCAAAATATTCGGGAACTTGTATTCGTTAGGAATGTCGCTGTTTACGGTAGCTGCCCATTTCATCATCGCGCTGTAATACGATTGCTGCGAGGAAAGGGATTGCTTCACAGCTGCCTGGTAAATGGAATCGTCATTAACGGCTGCGATGAGCTTCGCAGTATTGAGCGTCTTCGCTTTGTTCACCGCTCTGTTTGACGTTTGCTCAAACAATTCAAGGCTTTTAATAACGCTCGTCTGTGCTTCACCGAGCAGTGGCGATTGCTGCATATTGAAGGAAGCGACCTCGCCGGCTTTTTTCTTGGCTAGCTTGGACAAATCCTTAAACATGGCGTTGCCATCGGCTGAATCCTCCTGCTCCAGTTTTTTCAAAGCATTGAACCATTCGTTTTGGAATTCACGGTAGGGCAGAAATACAGTATGATAGTAGGAGACAAGATCTTGCTGCTGATACGGAGTCGACTTGGATTTAGCCTCACTGTTTAACTGTTTCATTTCGTAGCTGGTTTTAGTCTGCTCACTGCCGTACTGTACTCCGTAGAAAAATGCGCCGACTGCGCAAACCAGCATAAAAATAAAACCGATGCTGTAAAACATGGCGGAACGGGTTAGCTGCTTTTCCATAACAAAACTCCCTTTTATGTATGTATTCATTATTGCTCTCTTTTGCTGCCTGTGCGTACAGGTGAATTTACATCAAAAATACGAACCTCCAGGACGGGCGGGAAGTTATGAAAAAATTCGACATCCGTAAAATACGAGTGCGCAAGGTGACCGTTGACGAGCTTGACGATCGCATGCTGCTCATTAATTTGTACATGACGCAAGCACTTACTTTTATTATCGGCTTGATATGGGTTTTATTTCAGCGTCAAAACATAATTCATTTATTTCATTTTCCAAAAGAGCTTAATGTCTTGTGGTTTGGACTAGGTTTGGCGGCAGTTGTACTGCTAGTAGATTTGTCCATTTCCCGCTTTGTGCCTGATGAAGCAGCCGATGATGGCGGCGTAAATGACCGGATTTTCCGTGAACGCCCGATTTGGCATATTATCGTATTGTCGTTCGTTGTCTCGGTATGCGAGGAGCTGCTCTTCAGGGGCGCTTTGCAGCACGCTTTCGGGCCATATTGGACAAGCATCATCTTTGCAGCCATTCATGTCCGGTATTTAAAGCATTGGATTCCAACTGGACTTGTGTTTTCCATCAGTTACGGCTTAGGATGGATTTATATACAAACTGGCAGCTTATGGGCCCCAATTCTTGCACACTTTGCGATAGATATGATTATGGGCTTTATTATCAGATTCAGGAGGGAACCGAAAGGGCAATTATGAGCAGGGTACAAAAATTCGGGAAAGCCACGCGCAAAGGGCCGTCGCCCGAGAAAACGGAAGCTCCCCGAATCGATGAAGAGGGAAGGGAGATCCTTCCCCCAAGACGGAAAAAGTTCCCTTCGGGCGCTAGCAAAGTAACGAGATGGTATTATAATGTATTGTTTTTTCTCTTTTTGAGTTTGGTCGCAGGATTGTTCTGGTACGGATTGAAATATGCGAATTAAGCTGCCGGAGCACTTAGCTGCCCCAAGCTTCTAATTCGTGAGGTCCGTATCAATTGCAGCCGGATCGATGAAGCCATAGCCCTTGTCTTCAAGCTGCGTCAGCAGCTTGTCAAGCGCTTCAGCGGTCCAGGCCAGCTCATGCATTAAAATGTTGGCGCCTGGGTGAAGCTGTTCCAGCACACTCTCGACAACTTTGTCAGGATTTCCGGGAGATTTCTGTTCCCAGTCAAGCGAACCATTGGACCACGTCATGTACAGCATGCCGTGGTTTTTGACGATTTCTTTAACGCTATCGTTGCCGGAGCCATAAGGGGGCCGGAAAAACTTTGGCGCTTCGCCGGTCAGCTTCATGACGGTATCCTGAACATCAGCAACCTGCTGCTCCACTTTGGCGGCGGATTCTTTTTTCAAGTTGATGTGGTCCCAGGAGTGGTTGCCGATCGTCTGTCCGCGCTCATGAATGAGCGTCAGCAAATCAGGGTTCGCTTTAACTCGGTAGCCGTTCACGAAAAAGATCGCTTTAGCCTTATGCTTGCCGAGCGTATCGAGCAGGCTGGTCAGCACCTCCTTGTTGTGCGGGCCATCATCAAAGGTCAGCAGCACAACCTTATCGGTCGTTCCTTTGTCAAGCGGTTTGAAGCGGTATACGCTGTCCATTTTGTACAGCTTGGCAGCCGGTGCCTCGCTTGGCGACGGCGTTGCTTCTTCTGCAAGGGGCGAAGCCGTTGGCTCCTCTTGCTGAAGGACAGGAGAAGCGGCAGGCGACTGCTCGGCTGCTGGGCTTTCCTGTGCCAAAGCACCTTCCTGCGGCAGATTGCTGCCAGACGGGACGCTTTGCTGGCTGCAAGCCGCAGCAACTAATGCAGCTCCCAAAAGAACAGCGAGCGATGCGGTCATTCGTTTAAACATAATGAACCTCCATTTATGTTGTAGTTGTCAATGGGTATTATTGTAGCATAATCAATCATGCTGTGTTTTGGAGGCCGCGGGATTTCCTTTATTAAGCAGGATAAATAAGAGGAGGCAAGCCACACTAAAGGGTGAAATCGAATATTGAATGGGGATTTTTTAGGGCCCTAAATCAAGGAGGTTTTGTCCTACTATGAGGCTAAGAGGATTTCTTCTCGGAGGGCTTGCCGGGGCAGCCGCTGCTCTCTATGTTGCCCGCAAGCGTCCAGGTACAGCTGCACTTGCAGCTGGCGTGCTGGCGAGCGCTTGTTCAACGATTGGCCACAAGGCGATGTCCTTGTGGAATAACGATTGGACGAAAAAGGCTGTAAACAAGGGCCCAAAGCGTACAGACGATACCGCCGGAAAATTCGGAGACGGCTGGGTTCAGATTGAAGCAATGATGAACAGTGATCCAGAGCTGAAACAGCAAGCCGAGGAGATCATGGCGGAATCGTCGAACAAGACACATTAACCAACAGTTTCTGGAAGGAATCGTTTGAACGAGGCACTGAAAAAGTGCAGATTCGAACGATTCTTTTTGCCTATTTTAGGTGCAATCCGAGTTTGAACATGATAAAGTAGTTACATAGTTTGATTTGACCATTTTGGTCACATCTTCTTATAAATTTCATACGCTGTTACAACAGATGCTGCAGAGGAGGATCCTGTCATGAAGATCGAACGACTTAGTCAGGACAAGATAAAAATATTTCTGACGTTCGACGACCTGCTGGAACGAGGGATCCAGAAGGACGACATGTGGCGCGAAATTCCAAAGGTGCACGAACTATTCAGTGAAATGATGGATCAAGCATACAGTGAACTTGGATTCGATGCCAGCGGACCGTTAGCGGTCGAAGTGTTTGCCCTACCGGCCCAAGGTATGGTCGTGATTGTCACTCGCGGCAAAATGAACGGAAGCTCGGAAGAGAGAACGTCCGATGATGATGACGCAGATGACGAAATTTACGAAATGGAAGTGACGCTTGAGCAAAGCGATATCGTCATGTATTCCTTTCGGGATTTCGAGGATGTTATACAGGTTTGCAGACAGCTGCAAGCCGCTGCCCTGACAGAAGATGGGCGCCTGTATGCTTACAATAATAAATATATACTGGCGCTGGAACCGGCTTTGATTGAAACGTCCCGCCACAATGCCGTTATCGCCCTGCTGGCTGAATACGGCGAAGCCACATCGGTCACTTATGCAATGTTGGAGGAATACGGGAAAGTAATCATGCCTTCCGAGGCTGTGAAAGAAATATGCACTCATTTTTTCAACTAGGCAATGCTTAAGCGAAGAGGGCGCAATGAACGGAGCATCTGCAGGAGCTGTCAAGCCTGCTGATGCTCTTCTTCTTTTTATGTAATCGTACAAGCGCTGGCCTGCTCCAGAGTCAGGGAAACGGCAATGGCGCGAGGTGTTGTCAATATAATAAAAGGTATATCCGATGTGTCTATAGCGTTGTATAATGAAGAGGAACTGGACATCCCTGATTGGTTGGACAAGCAGGATTCGCTGGGCAATAGGACACGAAATCTTGGTCTATACTGAATGGATGCAAAATAATGAGGGCTATTACAGGGATGATGTAGAAATAGATATGCGGCCTCCCGTTATTGAGGGTGGTTGCAGCAGGCACGGCATGGGGGGGGTGAAGAACGGCGATGATGTGGATCTCTGTCTTGACAGCAGCGGTGGCACCAGGAATAGCACTGCTGACATATTTATATTTAAAGGATAAATACGATACGGAGCCTATTCATATGGTCGTCCGGATGTTCTTGCTGGGCGTGCTGATCGTGCTGCCGATTATGGTTGTGCAGCGCGGCTTGCAGCTTTGGTGGGGCGATAATCCAGTCGTCTTTTCATTTATTCAATCGGCTGGCGTAGAGGAATTTATAAAATGGTTCGTTCTTTATCATTTTATTTACAATCATACGGAGTTTGACGAACCTTACGACGGCATCGTGTACGCCGGTTCCATATCGCTAGGATTTGCGACGCTCGAAAATGTGATGTATGCCTTCCTGGCTCCCGCATCGTTCGGCTCGCTCGTTATGAGGGCGCTGCTTCCCGTATCGGGACATGCCCTCTTCGGCATTATGATGGGCTATTACGTAGGCAAAGCGAAGTTCGAGAGCAATGGCAAAAAACGCAGAAATTATATTATCGTATCGTTTCTGCTGCCGATAATGCTGCACGGCAGCTATGACTGGATTATGATCACGATGCGTTCCAGCTGGATCTGGTTCATCATTCCGTTCATGGCGGTGCTATGGGTCGTTGGCCTCCGAAAAATGCAGCGGGCCAACTCGCGATCGCCATTTCGTTTTTTGAAGCGCGATGAAGAGGTTAAATTGTAAAGCAGCCGTCCATACTGAAAGCTAGAGTACATTTTTAGGGTAAGCTGGAGGTAGGGATGGAAGCAGTCAGAGTGAAAGTGACCATTCGCTGCAATGTATGTGGCGAGAAGTTTGTTTTGCGGGGCAAGCGCGAAAGCAGCGGCGTAGATACTGGTTTCAAGCAGTGCATTTGCAACAACATCGACGATCTTGATATTGAAGAACATAGTTTTTAAACAAATTGAATGCATAAAGCTCCTTTCAGCAAACCAAACTAACACCAGGTTTGCACAAGAAAGGAGCTTTTTGTATGGTTTATAGACGGATAAGCGCGGTGCTGTTCCCAATTGCGGCTATTTTGCTTGTAGGTTCGCTCTATTGGGGCTATCAGGAGCATCAGGAGAAAAACGCTGTATTGATGAAGGCGGAAAATCAGTATCAACGGGCGTTCCATAATTTAACTTACCATGTGGATAAGCTGCATCAGCAGCTTGGCAATACGTTAGCCGTCAATTCCACCTCACAAGCGTATCACCGAAAAGGGCTCGTTAACGTATGGCGGCTAACAAGCGAGGCGCAGAACGAAATTAGCCAGCTGCCGCTTTCGATGCTTCCATTTGACAAGGCGGAGGAGTTTTTGTCGCGCATTTCCAATTTTGCCTATAAAACTTCCGTTCGCGATTTGACGAAGCAGCCGCTGTCTGAGGATGAATTCAAAACCCTCAAAACGCTGTACGCCAACTCCAAGGATATTTCAAAAGATTTGCAGGGCATGCAGGAAAAAGTGCTCTCGAATCATTTGCGCTGGATGGACGTTGAGCTGTCATTGGCTGCGAAGGAAGCCAAGGGCGATCAGACAATTGTCGACGGCTTCAAAGGTGTCGATAAGAAGGTAAGTAGCTATCCGGAAATTAACTGGGGTCCTTCGGTTTCAAGCATGTACGAGAAGCGCCCAATCAGCATGCTGAGCGGTAAAGCTGTTACGCCGGAAGAAATTAAGCAGCGCGCTGCCAAGTTTGCCGGCAAAAAAGGCGATGGCAAAGAAATTCGCGTTGCTGAAAATGGCAAAGGCACGGAATATGCTTCGTATTCCGCAGTGTTGTCCGAGCATAAGTCGGGCAATACGATCCATATGGATTTTTCGCAAAAGGGCGGCCAACTGATCGCTTATATGGATCCCCGTGAAATTGGAGAGAAGCAGCTGGACATTGAGCAGGCGCGGGCTGCGGCTGAAAAGTTTTTGAAAGAGCATGGCTTTGACGGCATGAAGGCGGTTAGCTATGACGCCTATGATAATGCAGGAACGTTCGGCTTTGTCGGCAACCAGGACGATGTGCTGATTTATCCAGACAAGCTGACGGTCAAGATTGCGCTTGATAATGGAGATATAGCGGCGCTGCAAGCGAATGAATATGTGTTCGAGCATCATAAGCGGACGCTGCCGAAGGCAGGCATCTCCAAAGCAGACGCGCGCAAGGCGCTGAACCCGGATATGAAAGTGTCCAAAGAGCAGATGGCGCTGATCAAAAATGATGATGGCAATGAAGTGCTGTGCTATGAATATACGGGCCGGATCAATGATAGCGATTACCGCATTTACATTAATGCAGAAAGCGGCATGGAAGAATCGATTGAAGTGCTGTCTTCGCTTGACAAAGTGGCAAGTTCCGGTAAATAACCATATGGCTCCTCTCTATATGTCGTGTTATAATGACAGCATTATAGGGGGGAGCCAACTTGTTGCCGAAAATTAATCAAATGTTATTTTTCCAAATTGCTTCTTCTGATGAAGCAGAAGCTGCCATCGAGTACAAGGCGCGTATTGCCGAGGTGCTGGATGAAGGTTTTTTGATTGAGAACCCGATAAATAGCCAAAATGGCAGAATGAAAAGAATGTTTTTGGGAGACGAGCTTTCGGTCTATTTTGTATCGGAGGATGGAATCAAGCATTTCTTTAATTCCCACGTTCTTGGTTTCCGGGAAGACGTCGTCAAGCTGGTCAAAATTCGGAAGCCGGACCTTGATCAGATTACAAAGGTGCAGCGGCGCAATTTTCTGCGGGTAGCTGCCGAGCTTGAAATCGCAGTGAAAACGCCGGATCAGGTCCGCTTCGTGGCGCTTACAGATGATGTTGGGGGCGGCGGAATTTCGTTCATTTGCGATGGGAAATGGCCGATTTCCCAAGGTCAGGTGCTGGAGTGCTGGCTGCTTGTTCCTTATAAAAATGGGTCCATCGAGCATGCGTCATTCAATGCGGAAATCGTGCGGGTTGTAAAGCTTGAAACGGGGCGCAATCAGGTGATGATTAAATTTGCCGGCATTAATGATTCAGACCGTCAGCGGATTATTCGCTATTGCTTTGAGCGCCAGCTGGAATTCCGCAACCGCTGAATAGCTGGGCCGCCCTCTACGCATGCTATCCTTTAACAGGGATAGAAGGGAATGATTGCATGGCTCGCGCGTCTGGGCAAAGCTGGAAACGGCTGGAGGGACAAGCTCCTAACCAGTCTTTTTCAGTTCCGTTTGATAAAATAGGAAAAGGGCTCGGCATCGTGGCTGCCGCGCTGCTTATCGCATGTTTGCTTGCGCAAACAGTGCTGCAAAGCAGCACGGTCAGACACTTGCTGTCGGGAGCCGAGCGCATGGAAGGAACCCGTCTGCAAGGACAGGTTTCTTCATAATGCGTTCAAATACCTGAAAGCAAGGTGGAGGGTGTTTTTGCATCCGCTCGTATAGTGTGGTATAATTTTCACGTCCGCAGGCAAAGCCTGCTTTTTTATTGAGAGGTTAGCGTCGCATCTGTCACGGTGTATCAAGCCAGCCATCTCGACATAAGGGGGGTTGACTTTTAGTGATGCAGCAAGACGGTGACGGCGAGCGGATCAACATTGCTATCGATGGACCTGCTGGGGCAGGGAAAAGCACAGTAGCGCGTAAAGTTGCCGAACAATTAGGATATGTATACATTGATACAGGTGCTATGTATCGAGCCGTGACCTATAGTTCGCAGCAGGCGGGCATTAAGCCGCAGGAAGCTGGCAAGCTTGCTGACCATGTGACGCATCTGGACATTAAGCTGCAGGCAGGCGACAATGGACAGACTGTATTTTTGAATGGGGAAAATGTCACCGAACAAATCCGTTCACGCGATGTGACGCTGAATGTGTCTCATTATGCGGCGAATGAAGCGGTCAGACAATTTCTTGGCGCAGCGCAGCGCAGGCTGGCTGAGGAAAAAGGTGTTGTAATGGATGGCAGGGACATCGGTTCCCATGTGCTTCCGAACGCTGAGTTGAAGGTTTTTTTAACAGCATCCGTTGAGGAGCGTGCGCTTCGCAGGTACAAGGAGCTAGCCGGCAAGCAGCCGGTGACGCTGGAACAGCTTGCAGAAGAAATTTCGCAGCGTGACCAACTGGATGAACAGCGGGAAATTTCACCGCTCGTCCGCGCTGAAGACGCAATCCTGCTGGACAGCACGGCGATGTCGATTGAAGAGGTCGCTCAAGCTATTGTCAAATTAAGCAGAACCAAATTGGCGGGGGCGAAGTAAACTATGTTATACCTGTTGTTCCGATTTCTTCTCCGCGTGCTTTATATATGCCTATTCCGTCTTGAAGCCAAAGGGCTTGAGAATATACCTGCTGACGGGCCGGTCATCTTATGCGCCAATCACGTCAGCAATTTTGACCCGCCTACGGTCGGCGTCAAGGTTCCACGGAAAGTCCATTATATGGCGAAAGCGGAATTGTTTAAAATTCCGGTTTTCGGACCGCTCATTCGGGCATTTGGAGCTTTTCCAGTTAAGCGCGGAGGCGTAAGCAAAGAGGCGATCAAATCAGCGATCACCCTGCTGAAGGAAGGCAATGTAATGGGTATTTTCCCGGAAGGCTCTCGCCGCAATCAAGGCGGGGAAGCGAAGAAGGGGGCGGCAATGATTGCGCTTCGCAGCAATGCGGTTGTTATACCTGTGGCAATTGTGGGTAATTATTCCTTGTTTCGCAAAGTAACGGTTTATTATGGCAAGCCGGTTGATCTTACCGCATTTATTGATGATTCTTCACCGGATAAGCTGGACCGCCTTACGGATGCGATTATGAAGGATGTTCGCGCCCTTATTGCAGCGAACAAATAAACATAGCTGTTTTAAATGCTGCTTAATGTTTCACTTTAGAACGTTGGCGGATTTAAATAAATTTGTAAGTTGAAAAGTTGTTGGATGAATTGAGGAGGTTATTTCAATGTCAGAAGAAACCAATGTGCAAGAGTCCGCAGTAGCGGAAAATCAAGAGGCTATGGATAATTTCGTATCCTTGAAAAAAGGGGATACAGTTAAAGGTTCGATCGTCAAAATCGAAGATAACCAAGCTTACGTAAGCCTTGGATATAAATATGACGGTGTTATCCCGATTCGCGAACTGTCCGCAGTTCAATTGGATAATGCAAACGATGCCGTACAAGTAGGCCAAGAAGTTGAGCTTAAAGTTATCAGCATTGATGACGAGAAAGAAAAGCTTGTTCTTTCCAAGAAAAGCGTAGATGGCGAGCGCGCTTGGGATTCGCTGCAAGCTCGTTTCGAGAGCGGCGAAGTATTTGAAGTTGTCGTAGCTGACGTTGTAAA
The DNA here is from genome assembly GCF_059383755.1 of Paenibacillus sp. JT22N15. Taxonomy (NCBI): domain Bacteria; kingdom Bacillati; phylum Bacillota; class Bacilli; order Caryophanales; family Paenibacillaceae; genus Paenibacillus; species Paenibacillus sp. JT22N15. The sequence goes on from NZ_JBXENV010000007.1 coordinate 137,446, forward strand.
AGGCGGCCTTGTCGCTGATGTTGGCGTACGCGGCTTTATCCCGGCTTCGATGGTTGAGCGTCATTTTGTAGAAGATTTCAGCGACTACAAAGGCCGCACACTTCGCGTAAAAGTGAAAGAAATCGACCAAGAGAACGGCAAAGTCATTTTGTCTGCGAAAGAAGTATTGGACGCAGAATTTGAAGGCAACAAACAAAAATTGATCGCGGCTCTTGAGCCAGGCCAGCAGCTTGAAGGTACTGTTCAACGTTTGACACCATTTGGCGCATTCATTGATATCGGCGGCGTTGACGGTCTCGTTCACGTTTCTGAGCTTTCATGGCAGCACGTTGCTCATCCTAAAGATGTAGTAGCTGAAGGTCAAGCGGTAACGGTTAAAGTTCTTAAAGTTGATCCGGCTGCTGGTAAAATCAGCCTGAGCATGAAAGCTGCTCAACCAGGTCCTTGGGAAACAGCTGGAAGCCAATTCAACATTGGCGATATCGTAACAGGTACAGTTCGTCGCCTCGTTACTTTCGGCGCATTTGTTGAAATTGCTCCAGGCGTTGAAGGTTTGGTACACATTTCCCAAATCGCTCACCGTCATATTGCGACTCCTTTCGAGGTATTGCAAGAAGGGCAAGAAGTTCAAGCGAAAGTTCTTGACTTCAACCCTGCTGAAAAACGCGTTAGCCTGAGCATCAAGGAAACAGAAGAAGCTCCTGAGCAACCGCAAAAGCCAGAAAGACAACAACGCGAGCGCGCTCCTAAACAAGAGGAACTGAACAATCCTAATGTTAGCTTGAACAGCCAAAGCATGAGCTACTCGCTGGCTGAGCGTTTCGGCGACAAACTGAATAAATTGAAATAATACGTTATTGCGTTTTACAGCGAGCATTGACGTATATATGTTCGCTCAAAAGGCCAAGCAGCAGCTTGGCCTTTTGCATTTTAACATTTCAGAATACAGCCGGGCAGCCTTCTCGAAAAGGTGGAATAAAATGACGATACATAATCAATTAGAGCGTATTAAGCGGAAGCTAAAGGACGCGGCTAAGGTGGATGCAAACCATCAGCTATTTGGAGCTAACAGTCATCAATATCGTTTGCATGAACCGCTTGGACTAGAGGAGCTCCGCGAATTTGAGCAAAAACACGGCATCGTTTTGCCTGTGGAATATGCCGCTTTTTTGACGAATATTGGCAACGGGGGAGCAGGGCCTTATTATGGCATTCACCCTCTAGGGGAAAAACAGTCCATTGAGCTTGGGCGAATGGATAAGCCATCTTCTATACGTCCTGAATTGACCAAGGAGCAATGGAAAGCTGACTACCCTGCGCTGCATGATGATAGCAATATAAGTGACGAGCAGTATGAAGAAGAGCAGGCGAAAGCTTTTCAAGGCTTGCTGAACATTGGGGAGCAGGGCTGCACGTATGAGACGATGTTAATGATAACAGGCGAGCATCGCGGTAAGGTCGTTTATATCGATCTCGACTACCAAAAGCCAGTCGTTACCTTTGAAGCAAATTTTCTGGATTGGTATGAGCGTTGGCTCGATGAAATCATTGCTGGCTATGAAACCAGCTGGTTCGGTATGCGGCGTGGCGGAGATGAACGGGAACTCACCGAGCTCTATCAATCTACATTAGATGAGTCTGTAAAGCTTGAGGCATTAAACGGAATGTTCAAGCTGAAAAATATAACGGCTGAGACGATTGTTTTTCTGGTCTCGCAATATGAAAGCTCTTCAAACGAAGTAAGCCAATTATGTCTGCAAATTTTGGCCAAGAAAAATTTTGCCGAGGCCGCGAGGCTCATTCATGAAGAATTAACGAGCAGCAGTGTTGAAAATCGATTGTGTGCCATCCAGGCCATTCACTGGTATATGCCCAAAGGGGATCAGCAATTTAATGAAGAGCTCATAAGCATGCTGCCAGCGGCGGCAGATGCTGAAACGTTTCGGTTCATCTGCTACATTCTTCATGCAGCGGAAGTTGAAATGCTGCCTATGCTGCTGCCTTTTTTCACTTATCCGGATGTGGAAATTCGAGTTCATGCTGTTTACCAGGCAGGCCAATCTAGCAAAAAAGGGATGTATGCAAGCGAACTTATCCAGAGGCTCGACGATTCAGAAGTACGAGTAAAGCTTATTGCTCTACAGGCACTGACAGGGATAATAGATCCCGCGCTTTTGCCTATTTATGAGCGTTTGCTGGAGCGGCACCAGACAGACAAAGATTATATTCGCTCCAACGTGCTTCGGAGACTGGAGGAGTTTCAGTTCAAATCCAAGAAGCAAATGGATAAGTTGCTGCCATCCTCTTTGGTACAGGTTAGAGCATTATTAGGTAAACATTTGTAAGGAGTCCGTGAATAAGGTGAAGAAGAGGTTGTTCCTTATGTTTCATAATGAGGAATAGCCTCTTTTTTTTGGCGCATAATAGCTTCACGTGGGGTGATTTGGCTGTGAACGAAGGATATTTGTCGTTCTGGATTATGATTATGGCATTCATATTAATGACGACTGGCTGGGCGGAATATGTCGGAGCAGGGCGTTCAAAGCTGATCGTTGCCGTTTTATGTCTGTTTGCCCAGCCGTTTCATTATCATGTAACCATTTATGGGACGGCCGTTGAGATTTATGCAAGCATAATGATTGTGGCAGTCGCTGTCTGCTGGTCGTTTCGCAGAGGGGCAGGCGGAGAATCGAGGCGATATCTGCTGTTGTGTGCTTGCTTGACCGGTATTATTTTGGGTGCCATCCAAAAGCTATACCGGCTTGATCCGGTGTTTTTTTGGCTTGACCCCGCTTGGGATGGAGGGCTGCTCGGCGGTTTGCTCGTAGCCGCTTTTTCAGTGAAGCCGGGCCATCAATTTGGTATTTTGCTGCTGGCGGCTGCTATGGCGGAATTGGCGAATGGGCTCTTATCAAGTGGCACTTACATGGCTCGCATTGGCTCCTTGGCTTGGTGGGACAGCTTTTGGCTCGCTTTTGCCTGTGCGAGGCTCATCAGTATAGCTTTCCACTTGCTCCGAGCTTCTTACAGCAAGGTGGCGGGAGCGGAAGCGGGCTGGAGAAATAAAGGAGGGAGCTCCCCAAAATGAGCCATTATTTAATTGCGAATAAGCATTTGCTTGGCGTATTGCTTGGAATGGCATTCGGTATTATTGCGAGGCTGCTGATGCTAAGAACCGATTATCGCCAATATCCGACTTATCCTCACGGCCGAATTATCCATATTTCGCTAGGCGTTATTGCGGCGGCACTCGGTGCAGTAGCCGTTCCTGCGCTATATAGTAAAGACTATACGGCTATTACCTTTTTATCATTAGCAGCACAGCAATTTCGGGATGTCAGAAAAATGGAGCGCGAGACGCTGACGAAAATCGACAGCTTGGAGCTCGTCAGCCGCGGAGCGACTTATATCGAGGGCATCGCGATGGTATTTGAAGGGCGCAATTACCTCGTAATCATGTCCTCGCTGCTTACCAGCCTTTTTGCGGTAATAGTCAATCTCTGGGTCGGCCTGCTGGCAGGAGGCTTATCGCTGCTGATCGTCCATCATTTTCGTTCGGGCAAAACGCTGTCCCATATTATTTCGGCGGAAACAGCGGAAGTGCGTATGGATGGGCCGGATCTGCTCGTTGGCGACATTTATATTATGAATGTGGGGCTTAAGTCAAATCAGGATATCATTCGCGAGCGCGGAATGGGCTTTATATTGACGCCTCTCAACGCGAACAGCAAGGTTACAATGGGTAATTTGGGCCAGCGCCAAGCGATTTTGTACGATTTGGCTACGATGCTGGGCGTTTACCGGGATGATGGCGAACCGGCCTTAATTCCAATGGCGAAGCTCGATATGAAGGACGGCAGGCTTGCCGTATTTATGCTTCCGCAGGACAGGGACAAGAGCAAGGCGCTCAAGGTGATCGGACGCGTTCCGATTCTCGAATCGGCTGTGCGCATGCCTACAGAAGCGAAAGTCAATAAGCAGGAGGGCTGAACATGGCGAATATTGTTGCAGTCGTTTCGAGCAACCGGGATGTCGCAGGAGGCGGTGCACCGATCTTTTTTGCAGACAATGAACAGGAACTGGAGCAGACAGCTTTTCTGCTGGAGAAGATTTTGAATGCCAATGCCCATAATCTAAAAAATGGCGTCATTATCCTCGTTAATCACCTTTAACATGAAAAGTTAGCCAAGGCGGCTGTTTTTTGCTATGATGGTAAGCGTGAGAATTACTGAAGGAGTGAATCGATAACTATGGCAAGACCTGTTATCGCCATCGTCGGGCGCCCGAATGTGGGTAAGTCTACCATATTTAATCGGATAGTCGGCGACAGGCTGGCAATTGTAGAAGATAAGCCGGGGGTTACGAGGGATCGGCTGTACGGCACCGGAGAATGGAATGGCATAGCCTTTAATATTGTAGATACAGGCGGCATTGAAATTGATGGTGAAGATGAAATTATGAAATCGGTTCGGATGCAAGCCGAGCTGGCAATTGAAGAGGCAGATGTCATTATTTTTATGGCAGATGCGAAAGCGGGCCTCACCCATTCGGATGAGGAAGTGGGACAAATGCTGTTTCGCTCCCGCAAGCCTATCGTACTCGCTATTAACAAGGTAGACAATGCGGGACGTATGGACGAGGTATACGAGTTTTATGGCTTAGGCTTTGGCGAACCGATTGCCATTTCCGGTTCCCACGGCATGGGCATTGGCGATTTGCTGGATGCTGCCGTATCGAAGCTGCCAGAAATCGAAGATGTTGAATACGAGGAAGATGTTATTCGCGTTGCGTTGATTGGACGTCCAAACGTTGGCAAATCCTCGCTTGTAAATGCGCTGCTTGGCGAAGAACGCGTGATCGTCAGCAATGTAGCAGGTACAACTCGCGACGCTATTGATACGCCTTTCGAGCGCGATGGACAGAAGTACGTGCTGATCGACACGGCTGGTATGCGCAAGCGCGGCAAAGTGTACGAATCCACGGAAAAATACAGCGTTATGCGTGCGATGAAAGCAATTGAACGCGCTGACGTTGCCCTCATCCTAATTAATGGCGAGGAAGGCATTATCGAGCAGGACAAGCATATTGCAGGCTATGCGCACGAAGCGGGCAAAGCATCTATTTTTGTCGTCAACAAATGGGATGTCGTCGAGAAGGACGAGAAAACGATGCAAGCTTTCTCCCAGACGATTCGCGACCACTTCCTGTTTATGTCGTATGCGCCGATCGTTTATTTATCCGCGCTTACGAAGTCCCGTCTGCATAAGCTGCTGCCTGTCGTGAATCACGTTTCGGAGCAGCATGCTTTGCGTATTCAGACGCATTTGCTGAATGATATTGTTGGAGATGCGGTTGCTTACAACCCGCCGCCAACCGACAAAGGCAAACGTCTGAAAATCAACTATGTGACACAAGTGGCGACAAAACCGCCGACGATTGTCATTTTCGTCAATGAGCCAGAGATGATGCATTTCTCATATGAGCGTTATTTGGAAAATAAAATACGGGCAGCGTTTAATTTCGAAGGCACGCCGCTACGGTTATTTACACGTCGCAAGTCAGACGAGGATTAGGGGAGAAGAGGCGTGCTGTACTCAGCCATTGCAGTTATTATCAGTTATTTATTAGGTTCCGTTTCATTCAGCATCGTCATCGCGAAATGGCTGAAAGGCATTGACATTCGCGAGCATGGCAGCGGCAATGCCGGGGCGACGAATACGATTCGCGTGCTTGGTAAAGGGCCGGGTATTACGGTCTTTTTGCTGGATATTGCAAAAGGGGTAGTAGCTGTACTGCTGGGAGAGTGGCTCAGCGGAGGCGACGCGGCAAGCTGGACGCCTGCTTTATGCGGCCTTGCAGCTATTATTGGCCATAACTGGCCGATTTGGTTTCGTTTTAAAGGCGGCAAAGGCATCGCGACAACCGTTGGTGTCATTTTAACGCTTGCTTTCTTGCCAGCGCTGCTTGCGGGTATCGTCGCTATACTTGCTATTGCCATTACGCGCTTCGTATCGCTTGGTTCCTTGCTGTTCGCAGCATTGACGCCGATCTTTATTGCTTTGTTTACTAGCTCTTTGCCGCTGCTTTGCGCGAGCCTTGTATTATGCGTATTCGCGTTTGTTCGTCATAAGGCGAATATTGTGAAGCTGTTTAAGGGAACGGAGAACAAGCTTGGCGCAAAGAAAGGAATGTGAGTCCAATATGGCAAAAGCAAAGACCGAACAAGCGCGCCGCGCTGCGGTGCTTGTAGCGGGAAGCTGGGGAACAGCGCTTGCCTCCGTTCTGGCTCGCAACGGCTATGAGGTGCTGTTGTGGACGCGTAATGCGGAGCAGGCTAGCAGCATCAATGAAAGCCGCATGAATGCGAAATATTTGCCAGGCGTAACGCTACCGGAAGGCCTTAAGGCAACGACCGATTTGCAGGAAGCGCTCAGCGGAGCGGAGCTTGCCCTATTCGTTGCTCCATCCGGCGCCATGCGGGAAGTGGCGAAGCAGGCTGCTCCTTTTCTTGCAGCCGAGACGCTTTGCGTCCATGCGACGAAAGGCTTTGAAGCCGATACGCTGAAGCGGATGACGACGGTGCTTTCCGAAGAGCTAGGCCGTACAACTGAGCAAATTGTGGTGCTGTCTGGCCCAAGCCATGCGGAGGAAGTCATAAAACGCCAGCCTACAACCGTTGTTGTCGCTTCGGCGGACATGAAAGCTGCCGAGCAAGCACAGGATGCTTTCATGAGCTCCGATTTTCGCGTATATACGAATCCGGATGTCGTAGGCGTTGAAGTAGCTGGCGCGATTAAAAATATTATCGCGCTCGGTGCTGGCTTATCCGACGGGCTCGGCTTCGGCGATAACGCCAAAGCGGCACTGCTGACGCGAGGCCTTGCAGAGATTGGACGCTTAGGCGCTGCCATGGGCGCCAATCCGCTCACCTTCGCTGGGCTTGCCGGCGTTGGCGATCTGGTCGTTACTTGTACGAGCCAGCACAGCCGCAACTGGCGTGCGGGGCATATGCTGGCGGATGGTACGCCGCTTGGCGAGGTGCTCACCAAGATGGGCATGGTCGTTGAAGGCGTGCGTACGACGCGTGCCGCGTTTGAGCTGGCGAAGCGCTATGAGGTTGAAATGCCGATTACCGCGCAATTGTATAAGGTGCTGTTTGAGGAGTTTTCGCCAAAAGCAGCCGTTGAGCATCTTATGGGCCGGTTAAAAACCCATGAGATTGAAAGCATCGGCTAAGACAGGCGCCTACACCAAACGATTTCCTTGCTCATATGATATCCCATCGGAGCTAAAGCTTAAGAGCAACGAGCTGAAGCGATTGCGATGGGAGGTTAGTGCATGGGAAAAAATATTTCAAAAGACGTGCTCGGCGCAATCAATAAAAAAACGGGCAAAAATATTTCCGAAAACTCGGTCAAGAAGCTGGCCAGCGGTGTAACGGATTCGACAATGCAGAACGAAGCCGAACTACGCAAGCTGATCAAGCAAGTGGCAGAGATGGCGAAGGTGCCTGTTGCGGAATCGACTATAAACGATATTGTCAAAGCCGTTAAGGCGACCGGCATGAATATGGGCAGCATGGAATCGCTTGTCAAAATGATGATCAAGAAGTAACAAATCCTTATATTTGGGCAAAAGCGCAAAGCTTTGCTGCAGCGGAGCGATTCCGCAGCGGCAATTTTGCGCCTTTTGTCCTTTTTTGCAGTCAATGATATAATATGGATTGCATTTATTATATTGGTGAAGAGTGGGAGAAGAGTCGACTATGGATGCTATGATGAAAATGTGGGTTTCGCTGATCGGCATCGGCTTAATGGCCATTTCGGCGGTTATCATTACATTTGCCCGGATTAAGACGAAGGGGATCGTCAAATTTATTTTATCGCTGATTGCTTTTGTTTTGCTGGTCATTGGTTTTATTTGCGGAGTTATTTCCATTATTTAACGGTTATACGAGGGGCATACATACATCCAGATAGAGAAGGGGACGGTTGCGTTTATGATTGAGCTTACGGGGAGAACGAAAACAGCGATTGTAGAAGCGGAGGACGGGCTGTCGCTGCTGGATTTGGCCATGAAGCATAATGTGGATTTTGCTTTCTCTTGCACGCGGGGCACCTGCGCCCGTTGTCGCTGTCAAGTGATCGAAGGGGCTAGCGGGCTTGAAGGGATAACGGATCAGGAATGGGATCGTATGGACCCGGAAGAGTTTGAAGAAGGCTATCGCCTTGCTTGCCAGGCAATTGTAAAGTCGGTTGATGTGACCATTAAAGCGGTTAACAAGCCTTATTTTTAAAATATAAGCATTTATAAGTTTCACCACCTCGTCATTTGCTGCTTTAACGGGTAGTTGGAGTTGATAGAGTAGAGTGCGCCGCCATTAATTTGATGAAGGAAGTGCAAGTGATGAGCATTAGAGGACAAATCGAGCAAGCGTTAACCTCCATTGCCCAGCTGACAGCCGGAAGCGGTGCTCCTTGGATCGTTGGGGGCAGCGCAGGGCTTATGCTGAGAGGCACGGCGCTGAACAGCGAACCTAGAGATTTGGATTTATACACCGATGAGGCTGACGTCGCTCGTCTTCATGCCTTGCTGCAGCCTTTTTCCACAGATATGCCTGTATTGGATGAGACGGGTATTTACCGTTCCAGGCTGAGCCACTATCTCATCGACGGGGTACCCGTTGAGCTTGTAGGCGGATTTGTTGTGCGAGCACACGACAGCTGCTACGAGACGCAGGTGCGTTCGCTGCTGCTGCCTTACGCAGAGCAGATAAAGGTTGGCAGAGGCGGCTCTGCACCCGCTGCGACCGTGTCTGTTGTGCCGCTGGCCCATGAGCTATGGTTTAATGTGCTTCGTGATCGTCCAGATCGTTATGAACTGATTATTGAAGCGTATTGCGAGGATGAAGCCCGCCATAAACCAGCGCTAGAGCAATTGGAAAGCTGCAATCAGCTCAGTGCAGCGCTGAAAGCGGAAGTGCGCCGCTGGATTGCGGAGCAGCGGGTAGGGCAGCTGATATGAGCGCCGAGGTGACGTTTCTGCCTGCTGGCAAAACCATTAAGGTGCGCCCTGGTACAACGCTGCTGGACGCTGCAAGACAAGCGGGTATTGCGGTAAGAACGCGCTGCGATGGCAATGCCGCTTGCTTTATGTGCAAAATGGAAGTAAAGCCAGGCAGCGAGCTGATGCCAATCGGTGATGTAGAACGGCGCAAGCTTGCAGGCATGGAAGACGGCATACGGCTGTCTTGCCAGGCGCGTGTGAAAGGCAAGGTGCAGGCCGAAATTCCGATGGACCCGCTGCGCGCAGCGGTGCTTAGGCAGCTGGCAAAACAGGCCGAGGAAGATGATAAGCTTTGGTAAGGCTGGAGAGATAGGGGGACGCGTTAAAATGTTTAATTTCGTGCTTGCGCATCCAGTTAGCCGCGGGCTATGGGCGCGGAGGGCAGCGCTGCTGGCAGCTGCCGCCGTGCTGCTGGTGTTAACTGGATGCATGTATCCGAATGATCGCCTATCGCAAAATCAAGGCGCTCCGAAAGAGGCGGTCCGCAATGTACAGGCCGCAATTGATGAGTATAAGGCAGATACGGGTGTACTGCCAATTAAGAATAGCACGCCTGAAACGCCGTTATATGAGAAGTTCATCCTTGATTTCGTTCCGCTGCAAGGAAAAGGGTATTTGGGTGACATTCCGTCCGCGGCATTTGAGAAGGGCGGCAATTATTATTTTTTAATTACGGATGAAGAAACAGATCCTAAAGTTCGATTGATGGATTTGCGCATTTATCAGCAGATTAACGATATTTCGAGCTGGGTGCAGGCGTATTCCACTGCTAATGCGGGCAAGCTGCCGAAGGGCGACGAGGCTTACCCGGGCTTTTATTATGTGGATTACAATTTGCTTGGCAAAAAAGCGCCTACGATTGTCAGCAGCTACTCAGGCTTGACGATGGCGGCAATGCTGGACGAGAAAGGCCAGATTTATGCGGATTATGGCCCTGATCTCATGCAGGCGATCCAGAAGGATGGCGAAACGTCCTTCGCCGCCGATTTCGACCTGCGCAGGCTGTTGGTCGAGCGGGATGTATTTGTGCCAGTAAAGGCTCCCGTCTATAATTGGGTGGACGGGCAGCCGCAGGCGGTATCGTAAATTTCATATCAATTGATGTTCATAGGCTATGATTTTGGCATCCTCCAAGCTTGATTCCTCAAGAATCGGTTTGGAGGATTTTTTGCTGTATTGGCATACTGCAGCGGCATTTCTCATATAACTCAATCTTGGAAGGGCAAGAACGTGAAAGAAGCTTTAAAAGATTTCATAACAATCGTCATAATCGGAGAGTTGGAACAATAGGATATTACTAGTCCTAAAAGCTGTACGAGTTGCGTCGCTGGCCTGCCCTCTTGTCCGGTGGAAGGCGGCGAACCGGGAAATCAATTGGGAGGGGATATTCAGTGGAGAAAGTAGACATTTTCAAGGACATAGCCGAACGTACCGGTGGGGATATTTACCTCGGTGTTGTAGGGGCTGTCCGGACGGGCAAATCAACGTTCATTAAGCGGTTCATGGAAACGGTGGTGCTCCCTAACATTACGAGTGAGGCTGATCGTATACGAGCCGTAGACGAGCTGCCGCAAAGCGCCGCGGGCAAAACCATCATGACAACCGAGCCAAAATTTGTGCCAAACCAAGCGGTGCAATTGAAAGTAGCCGAAGGGCTGGAAGTAAATATACGGCTGGTCGATTGCGTCGGCTATGCGGTAGAAGGTGCGAAAGGCTATGAGGATGAAAATGGGCCGCGGATGATTACAACGCCGTGGTTCGATGATCCGATTCCTTTCCAGGAAGCAGCGGAAATCGGCACGCGCAAAGTCATCCAGGAGCACTCTACATTAGGCGTAGTCGTAACGACTGATGGTTCTATCGCAGAAATCCCGCGCAGCTCCTATGTAGAGGCCGAGGAGCGGGTCATCAGCGAGCTGAAGGAAGTAGGCAAGCCGTTTGTGCTGATTATTAATTCGACGCGTCCACGCAGCGAGGAAGCGCTGCAACTGCGCTCCGAGCTTCAAACGAAATATGATATTCCGGTCATTACGCTCAGCGTAGCAACGATGGGGGAAGAGGAAGTTATTTCGGTACTGCGCGAAGTGCTTTACGAGTTCCCTGTTCATGAAGTCAATGTGAATCTGCCAAGCTGGGTAATGGTACTTAATGAAAATCACTGGCTGCGCAGCAACTATGAAAACTCGGTCCGCGATACGGTAAAGGATATTCGCCGTTTACGGGATGTGGACCGGGTAGTCGCGCAGTTTATGGATTACGACTTTATCGCCCGGGCGGGACTCAGCGGCATGAATATGGGGCAGGGCGTAGCCGAGATCGACCTGTATGCGCCGGATGAGCTGTATGACCGGATTTTGATGGAAGTGGTCGGCGTAGAAATTCGCGGCAAAGATCATTTGCTTCAGCTAATGCAGGAATTTTCCCACGCGAAGCGGGAATATGACCGATTCGCCGAAGCGCTGGAAATGGTTAAGGCTACGGGCTACGGCATTGCAGCTCCGACGCTTGCAGAGATGGCGCTCGAGGAGCCGGAGCTCATTCGCCAAGGCTCAAGATTCGGCGTAAGGCTGAAAGCAACAGCTCCATCTATCCATATGATCCGCGTCGATGTGGAATCGGAATTTGCGCCGATTATAGGCTCGGAGAAGCAGACCGAAGAGCTCGTACGATATTTGATGCAGGATTTCGAGAGCGATCCCATCAAAATTTGGGAGTCCGACATTTTCGGCCGCTCGCTGCATTCGCTCGTAAGAGAAGGCATTCAGGGCAAAATTGCGATGATGCCGGACAACGCGCGTTACAAGCTTCAGGAAACGCTGGGCCGGATTATTAACGAGGGTTCCGGTGGCCTGATCGCCATAATTTTGTAAAGCATTCGGACATAGTTGAATACAGCCGCTGCTTGAAAGGCCTAACGGGCTTTCAAGCAGCGGCTGCTTTGCATTTGCGGCGGTTGGTGCTCGGGCAATTGCAGCTATTAAAATGAGGTTGCAATTTTTGAAAAGCGTTACTATAATGACAATTGTCGCGTCAAACGATTTTTTTCGACAATATACTAAATTCCGATTGACATAGTGGGATAAAATGATATGATTGCAAAGAAGCAATACACTGATGATAGAGACATGAGATGGGGAGAGGGAAAGAACATGAAACAATGGGGTAAGCTTTCGTTAACAATTTTTCTAGCTGCAGTACTGCTGGTAATATCGGCTTGCGGAGCGGCAAAAAACAATGCGCCGGCAGGTGAAGCATCGGCCTCGCCGACAGCATCAGCTGAAGCTACAGCAGACAATGCAGCTGGCGGAAGCAGCGATTTGGCAGCATTAAAGGGTAAAAAACTTGCGCTTGTTATGCAATTTAATACAGGAACCTTTTCATCTCAATATGTAGAAGGGGTGAAAGAGCAAGCTCAAAAATTTGGCGGAGAAGTAACGGTTTTCGCATCCGACAATGACTTGGCGAAAATGTCCTCTAACCTTGATGCAGCAATCAACCAAGGCTTTGACGGCATTTTGATTGACCATGGACAAGCTGCGGCGCTCGAAGCGGGAATTAAAAGAGCGAAAGAGCAAGGCATTTCTGTTGTCGTATTCGATGCAGATGTGAAAGTGGATGGCGTGCCTGTATTGCAGCAGGATGACCAGAAAATGGCTGAAATTACGCTGGAGCAGCTCGCTAAAGATGCTGGCAGCAAAGGCAATATCGTTAAAGTATGGGTAGCAGGCTTTGCGCCAATGGAGCGCCGCCAAGTGGCCTACAAGCAGTTCCAAGAGAAATATCCTGACATTAAAGAAATTGCCGCTTTCGGTAATGCCAACAACCCGGCGCTTGATACGCAATCGCAGATGGAAGCCATTTTGCGCCAATACCCGAACAAAGGCGATATTACAGCAGTATGGGCGGCTTGGGATGAGTTTGCAAAAGGCGCTTCCCGTGCTATTCAGCAAGCTGGCCGTACAGAAATTAAAGTATACGGCATCGACATGAGCGATGAGGATCTGCAAATGATTCAAGACAAAACGAGCCCTTGGGTCGCTTCGGCAGCTGTTGATCCTAAAGATATCGGCCGCGTACAAGTTCGTATTTTGTACAAAGAATTCAAAGGCGATGCAAATGAGCCTTTAGTCGTTCTGGAGCCGGTATACGTTCACCGTGATGCGTTGCCAGAAGAGAAAGTCAGCACTACACAACTTTCCGAGCATGTAGAAGGCTGGGGAAGCAGCACACAAGGTTATGAGGATTGGATGAAAGATTTGGAAGCATTGAAATAAGGGCTTGCCCTAAGCAATATGCACATGCAGGGATGGAGAGATGCAAACGATGAGTGCAAACAAACAATTGCAAATGAAGGGAATCCGGAAAGCTTTTTCCGGCATTCCCGCTCTCCGGAATGTTGATTTTATCTTGCAAAGCGGTGAGGTCCATGCGCTGCTTGGCGCCAATGGCGCGGGCAAAAGCACGCTGATGAAAATTTTATCAGGGGCCTACAGCCAGGATGAAGGAACCATCGTAATCGATGGACAGCAAGCTCATATCAGTTCGCCAGGGGATGCCAAGTCATTGGGCATCCATTGTGTTTATCAGGAGGTTGATACCGCACTGGTTGCACAGCTTAGCGTAGTGGAGAATGTCATGCTGGATCGCATTTCGGCGAAAGGAAGCAAGGCGTGGCTGAACTGGAGCAAGCTGGAGAAGGAGGCAGAGGAAACTCTGGCTCGTTTAGGTGCGCGTATTCCCGTTCGGAGGAAGGCAGGAGAGCTGACGCTTGCAGAAAAACAGCTCGTATTAATTGCGCGCTTGCTGACCGAGAAAGCCAAATATGTCATTTTTGATGAACCGACCGCCCCTTTGAGTTTGGAAGAAGCGGAGCGGTTATTCCGTGTTATTGCCCAGCTTAAGTCAGAAGGTATCGGCATCGTATTCATTTCCCACCGCTTGCCGGAAATATTCCAAATTTGCGATCGTGTAACCGTTATGCGTGATGGAGAGAGGATCGTTACCGAGGCTGCAGCCGCCATGACGATGCAGGACGTCGTCCACGCCATGCTCGGACGAGTGTTCGAGGAGGAGTATCCGAAGCTGGATGCGACAATTGGGAAGCCGCTCCTGAACGTAAACGGCATTCAGCGGGGACATCAGGTTAAGGATGTCAGCTTTGATGTGAAGAGCGGTGAAATCGTTGCGATAGTCGGCCTTGTAGGGGCGGGAAAAACGGAGCTTTCCCGTCTGCTGTTTGGTGCAGACAAAGCGGATGGCGGTACGGTAAGCGTAAATGGACAGGCCGTCAATCTGGCTTCGCCAGCGGATGCGTTTAAAGGCGGGCTTGTGCTTGTGCCGGAGGAGCGCCGCAAGCAGGGGATTTTGGTAGAGGAATCGGTTAAAAACAATCTCAGCTTGCCGATTTTGGGTGTGCTATCCAAGCTCGGCTTTTTGTCAGGGAAACGCGAGACGAATAATGCTGAAGCTGTAATTGGGCGGCTTGGCGTCAAAACCTCCTCGCCAGAGCAGAAGGTCGCGCATTTGAGCGGGGGGAACCAGCAGAAGGTGTCCATTGGCAAATGGCTGCCTACCGGCGCAAGCGTGTATTTGTTTGATGAGCCGACAAAAGGTGTAGACATTGGCGCCAAAAGCGACATTTTCAAAATAATCGGAACACTCGCAACCCAAGGAAAAGCTATTGTATATTTGACCTGTGAATTTGCCGAGGCGATCGGGATTGCCGACCGGATTATGGTCATGTGCGACGGGAAGCTCGTCAAGCAGTTTGGACGCGGTGAAGCGACGCAGGAGAAGCTGATGCTATATGCCAGCGGTGGAAAGGATGAAACGGTGTAATGGAGAAGTTTTCAAGCTTTTTATTTAAATATGGCTCGCTCATCGTTATTGCAATTGTCATCTTATTTTTCTCATTATGGGATGAGCATTTTTTCACTTATGCCAATCTTTCTGATATTTTGCGTTCGATTTCTATCGTGACCTTTGTTGCGATTGGCGTAACCTTTTCGCTGACAGTAGACGGCTTTGACTTGTCGGTAGGCTCGACGGTGTCGCTGACGACGGTTGTAACCGCCGCTATGATGGTGTGGTTTGAGCAGCCGCTTGTTGTTGTGCTTATCGTGGCAATCGCGATCGGCGCCTTGGTAGGGCTGCTTAACGCGCTGCTCATCGTGCGCATCCGGATTCCGGATCTGCTCGCTACGCTTGCTGTGATGTACATTGTTGCCGGCATTCACAAAACGTATACGAAGGGCTACTCGATCTACAACAATATGCCGATGCCTGACGGCTCGACTGCGCCAGGCGTTTTCAACAGCTCGTTCCTATGGCTGGGGCAAGGCAAAATCGGCCAAATTCCGGTGCCTGTTATTTTGATGGTCATCGCTGTTATAGTCGTCCATCTGTTTTTCAAATACAGCAAATGGGGACGTCAAATGCAAACGACAGGCGGCAATGAAGAAGCAGCACGCTTGTCCGGCATCCGCGTTCGCCGCATTCGTACAGCCGCCTATGTGGCTTCAGGGGTCTTTGCTGCGATTGGCGGGGTATTGTTTGCCGCACGTGTTGGAACCGGGCAAATTGACGCTGGAGCGCCTATGATGATGGAGGCCGTCGCGGCCGTATTTGTTGGATATTCCGTGTTTGGCGCGGGCAAGCCGAATGTGATTGGTACTTTTTTTGGAGCGCTGCTGATCGGGGTGCTATTGAACGGTTTGACGATGATGAAGGTGCAGTATTATTCCAATGATATTATTAAAGGTGTCGTGCTCGTTTTGGCGCTCGCCGTTACGTTCATTCATCTGAACAAACGCCGAAATGGCTAGCTGATTTTAATGAGAATCGTGAAAAAATGCTGAAACACGCTGAAATACTTGAAATTGCTAAACGGCTGTATTACTATAGGTTTGGTAAATGCATAGAAAACTATGGCATGTATATTTTTAGGTAATTCCGTTAATAAGAGGGATAAGATGACTCTTCATTTGCCTAATAGGGAGGTGAAACGAATGAATAAAACGGATTTGATCAACAAGGTTGCTGAATTATCCGATCTGTCCAAGAAAGATGCGACTAAAGCAGTTGATGCTGTATTTGATGCCATTTCTGATGCGCTTCAAGGCGGCGACAAAGTCCAACTTGTTGGCTTTGGCAACTTCGAGGTTCGCGAGCGTCAAGCTCGTAAAGGACGCAATCCGCAAACCGGTTTGGAAATTGATATTCCGGCTAGCAAAATCCCGGCTTTCAAGCCAGGCAAATCGCTTAAGGATCTCGTATCCAACTAACAGCAGCATTCGTTAAATCGGCGTCCGGACGTTAGCGTTCGGGCGCTTTTTAACTGTTAGTAGTCAGAATTATCACCTAGGCTTATTAAGAAAGAATTTCCTATCCTCCGAGAATCGCTATGGAAAGAGCATTTTTGGTCACGTTCCTATTGCTTGCTTACAACGGGTGAAGCGCCAATAGACGAAATCAAAACATACATCGAAAACCAAGGCATGAATGGATGATCGGAATTGCTGAAAGCCTACAAATACCGCATCTACCCAAGCCATGAGCAACAACAATATCTAGCTAAAGTATTCGGCTGTGTTCGCTTCATCTACAACAGAATGCTTGCAGATAAGATTGAACATTACAAGCAAACGGAAACGATGCTCAAAAATACACCAGCACAATACAAGCAAGAATTCGACTGGCTGAAAGTGGCCAAGCTACATGAAAAAATTAGCCATCAGCGTAAAGACTTCTTGCACAAAACGTCTGCCAAAATGATAAACGATAACCAAGTCATCGTGATGGAAGACTTATGTGTGAAGAACATGATGCAGAATCACAAGCTTGCAAAAGCGATAAGTGAAGTAGCTTGGAGCCTGTTCCGTTCGATGCTTGCATACAAGTCTGCATGGTATGGAAGAGAATTGATTGTTGCACCAAAGAACTACGCAAGTAGTCAGTTGTGTTCATGTTGCGGTTACAAACATGCAGAGGTGAAAAATCTTGCGTTGCGTGAATGGACATGCCCAAATTGTCATTCGCATCATGACAGAGACGTGAACGCTGCTCTAAACCTTTTGAAACTAGCCATGTAAATGGCATCTATTGGGTTAGGAATCTAGCCTGTAAGCTTGGGTAAACTTGGAGCAGTAGCTTCATTGACCAAGAAGCCACCACCTCTTAGGTGGTTGGTAGTTCACATAGATATGCGTTTATAAGTGTGACACTTATAAACGACCTGTCTATCAGAGAGGAACGATAAGGGGGATGGAGAATGGAGCCGACAAACAGCGATTTTATCGTCATTAAGGCGAAGGATCAAGGGGTACAGGTTATCGGGCTGACCCGCGGGCAAGATACGAAGTTTCATCACACCGAAAAGCTGGATCGCAACGAAGTGCTGATCGTACAATTCACGGATCATACTTCAGCCATTAAGGTGCGGGGAAAAGCGGTCATTATGACGAAGCATGGCCAAATAGAGACCGACCAATAGCGACCTGCCGCTCCCTTCTGCCTTGATGCAGGGCGGGAGTTTTTTTATGGCGGAAGCAGCCGCTCCAGGCATAGGCGGGACCAAATGTTTGTACAATGGGTATGAGGACATATTCGTGCGTACACACTTGGTATAAAAGGGTGTAAACGAGCTTTTGCCACTAAGATGGCAAAGCCGTTTACGCTTGAAATATAAGAATGAATGAGGCATGTCGCTCATCATAATGCTTATATTTCTTCGCGAAACGAGCTTTTGTCACTAAGTTGACAAAGCCGTTTACGCTTGAAATATAAGAATGAATGAGGCATGTCACTCATCATAATGCTTATATTTCTTCGCGAAACGAGCTTTTGTCACTAAGTTGACAAAGCCGTTTACGCTTGAAAGGGGCGGTAATATTGCGTATGGCTAGGCCTTATTTGCTGTCGCTGGTTTTTGTGCTTGCTGTAATGGCGGGACTTTCCCTGCTGCCGGATATGCGAAAATCCGAGTCGGGGACGGAAGTGGCTGTATTTCGGCCATCTGCTGCAACAAGGCTGACGAACAGCAATCTTGTTGATCTGCTGATTGGCTTACAGCTGGCTACGCCTATTTTACGGGTGGAGTGGGAGAATTCACTGCTTACGGTGGAGTTTAAAGTGAACGCAGCAAAAGGGCTGCCAGTCGAATGGACTCGCGATGTAGAGCAACTGCTGCGGCTTTCTTTTGTGAAGATGGAAAATGTGAACCGGGTGCTGATCCGCTACGCTGTGCCAGCAGATAAGGCCGCTTTGCCGAGCAATGCCGGCAAAGCAAGGGAAGGGCAATCTGAGCTTGCAGACAGCTCAGTGAAATCACGGCTGCTGCTTGCAGCGGATATTCGGCGCACAGACAGCTGGCTTGCAAGCCTTGGGGAGCTTGGCAGCGCTGATCC
This sequence comes from Paenibacillus sp. JT22N15, assembly GCF_059383755.1. Classification (NCBI taxonomy): domain Bacteria; kingdom Bacillati; phylum Bacillota; class Bacilli; order Caryophanales; family Paenibacillaceae; genus Paenibacillus; species Paenibacillus sp. JT22N15. The sequence continues at coordinate 155,916 of NZ_JBXENV010000007.1, forward strand.
GCTGCATGATGAAATATGGCGGGAGAGGCTGCGCATGAGCAGCACATCGGAGTGGAAGAAATGGTATGGGCCGGTGCCTACTTATTCTACTAGACCTGCTGCGGAGTAAAGGTTAATGGCCTGCTCCGCCTTTCTGCTTGAAAAAATGCCAATCCTGTGGGCAGCTTCATATGCGTCTTACATAAAGTTGTGCTATAATAGTTTAGATTATTGAGCGGCAATATCTGCTTCTCTGTTCGGAGGCTTACCCCATGAAACCGTATCGTGTACCACAATTAGCGAAGAAGTACGTCGATTATGACATGATTCAAAACCATACGCAGCTTCCTGCTTTTCCCGATTCGCGTCTGCACCTGCTTCAAGCATTCCTTAGCGAAACCAGCTTCTATGCCGAGAAGGCCGAGCTATTTGCGCTCGTGCTGTCTTTATTGCAGCTAGGGCTGGATACGCATGATGAAATTGATGTAGAGGATGGAAGTCGCTCGGAGCGCGAAATGCGTTCAAGGCAGCTCAAGGTGCTGGCCGGCGATTATTTCAGCGGCCGATTCTATCAACTGCTCGCACAAGCAGGTGAAATAGCAATGATAGCCAAGATTAGCCAGGCGGTATGCGAAGTCAACGGGCTGAAAATAACCCTTTATTTACGTATGCAGCAGGCTGTCATGCAGGCTGACGATTATTTGAGCAGCATGGTGCAGCTGAAAAGCGGATTGTTTCTTGCCTTTCAGGATTTGCTGGAAGGTGCAGCGGCCCTTTATTGGACGGAGCTGCTCCACGCTTTAAGCCGCTGCGAGATTGTACTGGAGGAGCTTGCGCGCAGCAAGGTGCCTGCACTTTTTCACCAGAGCTGGGCTTACTGGCATGTTCTGCAGGTAGGTACGTTGGAAGAGCAACAAACGCTGGAAGGTCAGCAGATTGAGGCTGGTTTCATTAGCGGTCTTTATAACAAATATGATATTCATGCCAAGCTTGCTGCGCTGCTGCAGCAGGCTGTGGAAGATGTCCAGATGATTGCGGCCAAGCTGGAGTCAGACAAGCTGGTTCAGGAGCTGCAGCATATTACGGATGCAGTGCTTTACAAGATTGCGGGATTTGCTCCCGCTCTCAACGAGACGAGGTGACCTTAGACGAATGGATGCAAACTCCAAGGGGCATGTACACGCTGTATTTGAAAACATTGCTCCCAAATATGATTTAATGAATGACCTGCTAAGCTTTCGGCGTCATAAGGCATGGCGGAAATTCACCATGCGCAAAATGAATGTACAGCGTGGCCAGACTGCGCTTGACTTGTGCTGCGGCACCTGTGACTGGACAATATCACTAGCTCAGGCCAGCGGGAGCGGGGCAATCAGTGGCCTTGATTTCAGCCAAAATATGCTGAATGTCGGCCACGAGAAAGTGAAGCAGCTGTCGCTCGACAAGCAAATTACGCTCGTGCAGGGCAATGCGATGCAATTGCCTTATGAGGATAATTCGTTTGATTATGTAACGATTGGCTTCGGCCTGCGCAACGTACCCGACTATTTGCAGGTGCTTAAGGAAATGCACCGCGTCGTGAAGCCGGGTGGACAGGTCGTATGCTTGGAGCTTTCAAAGCCGGGCTGGCAGCCATTCAAGGCCTTATATTATTTATATTTTGAACGGATTTTGCCAATGATCGGCAAGCTGGTAGCCAAGCGATTCCAAGAATACAAATGGCTGCCGGACTCATTAAAGCTTTTTCCTGACCTAAAGCAGCTGTCCGCCTTGTTTGAAGAAGCAGGGCTCGAGCAGGTAAAAGGCTACCCGCTGACTGGAGGCATTGCTGCGCTGCATATAGGCATAAAGGAGAAGAAGCCAACATGATTCGCAAAATACGCATTATTCTTGAAATGATCAAATTTGAGCATACGATATTTGCGCTTCCCTTCGCCTTTATGGGAGCGATTCTGGGCGCTGTTGTTATGGAGCAGCGTCTTCCTTCTTGGGCGGAAATCGGCTGGGTTACATTAGCCATGGTTGGCGCGCGAAGCGCTGCGATGTGCCTCAATCGACTCATTGATGCGGCGATCGATCTGCGCAACCCCCGCACCAGCAACCGCGCCATTCCGGCAGGCTTGCTGAAGTCAGCGGAGGTGCTTTTGTTTACGATTGTATCCTTCGTCCTATTGTTTATTGCTGCGGCCAATCTGGCTCCGCTTGCGATGAAGCTGCTTCCAATTGCTGTCGTATTACTGGTGCTCTACTCTTATACGAAGCGTTTCACTTGGTTGTGCCATGTTTTTCTCGGTTTGACGATCGGGCTGTCGCCACTTGGCGGCTGGGTAGCTGTTACGGGCGGTTTTAACACGGCAGCATGGGTTTTCTATGTGACGATTGCGCTGTGGATTGCCGGTTTCGATATCGTCTATGCAACGCAGGATTACGAGTTTGACCGCAAGGAAGGCTTAAACTCCATTCCTGCCCGGTTTGGCGTAGCGAAGGCGCTGTGGATTGCCCGCAGTTTCCATATAGTGACGGCAGTCGGTTTTATTACGTTATTTATTTTGACAAATTTGAGCTGGGTTTATTTGCTTGGAACGCTGCTTGCCATCGTTATGCTGTTCTATCAGCACTGGCTGGTGCGTCCAAACGATCTTTCCCGCGTTCAGCTTTCGTTTTTCGGAATGAATGGCACATTAAGCGTCGTTCTGTTTTTGTTTGCCATTGTTGATTTGATGGTATTGCACAAATGGTAGGGGGCGGAACTGCTGGCGCGGCAGGCAGATGGGTTGTCGGCATTACCGGGGCGAGCGGCTCGATCTACGGCATTCGGCTGGCAGAGGAACTGCTTAAAACAGGCTTTGACGTCCATCTTGTGGTGACCGAGGCTGGCTGGCGAGTGCTTAAGGAAGAGCTGGGCTGGATGACGAGCCGCAGACAAGCTGCTGTCGAGCTGCATTTTGCAGAGGCAGTGCAGGCGAAGCGGCTTGTTTTGCATCCGAATTCAGATATCGGGGCAAGCATTGCCAGCGGCTCTTTCCGGGTACAGGGAATGGTCGTTGCGCCATGCTCCATGGGGACGCTTGCATCCATCGCTCACGGCATATCCGATGATTTGCTATCGAGGGCAGCGGACGTGATGCTGAAGGAAGGACGCAAGCTGCTTCTGCTGCCTCGGGAGACACCGCTGCATGCTATTCATCTGGAAAACATGCTGAAGCTTGCAAAGCTGGGCGTAACGATTGTTCCAGCAATGCCAGCCTTTTATTATAAGCCGCAGTCGATGGAAGACATGATTGATTTTCTGGTTGGCAAATTATTAGACTGCATGGGAATTGAGCATGCTTTGTTTACAAGATGGGGGGATGGGCCTGATGCTGACTAAAGACAGCTTGCCCCTAATGATTGGAGAAATTGATTACGCGAATGCATGGCCGCTCTTTGTTGGCCTTGATCAGCGTCTTGACGCTTCTGAGCTGGGGCTGTGCTCCCGCATTCCGGCAGAGCTGAACCGCAAGCTGCGCGAAGGAGAGCTTCAGGCTTCGGCTGTCTCATCCTATGCTTACGGCTTAAACAGCAAAGACTATTTGCTGCTGCCGGAGCTATGTGTAGGATCGGAAGGCCGGGTTAATTCGGTGCTGCTGTTCCTTAAGCAGCCGATTGAGCAAGTGCGTCCACAGCGAATTGCGGTAACAACCGCTTCAGCCACTTCCGTCAATTTGCTCAAAATTGTGATGAAGCTTTATTACGATCTTGATGCGGAATATATCGCTGCTGAACCGGTGCTTGATCAGATGCTTGAGAATGCGGATGGGGCGCTCATCATTGGTGACCCAGCTATTCATGCCTCGTGGAGAAGTGAAGAGCTGCACATCATCGATCTTGGCGAGCTATGGCATCGCTGGACGGGCCTCGGCATGACCTTCGCGGTTGTGGCGGTTCATAAGGAGGCGGCAGCTGCCTTTCCTCGGGAAATCCATGAGCTGCATCAGGCGATGCTTGCGACTAAGCGCCACAATCTTGCCGACTTGTCACCACTTGTGGACAAGGCTTGTGAGGAGCTTGGCGGCGAACGCGCGTATTGGCTGAACTATTTTACATGTCTGCAATATGATTTCGGACAGAAGCTGCGCGAGGGACTGGCGCTGTATTTCCGTTATGCGACACAATTAGGTCTGCTGGACCATGAGGTTCAGCTGGCGTTCTACGAAGACAATTCTGCCGAATAGGTGAAAGAATGAAACTATTAGATATGTACGCAAAATTAAAAGGCGATATAACGCAAATAGAGAAGGAGCTTGAACGCAGCGTCACTTTCGAGCATAAGCTGCTCAGCGAGGCATCCCTTCATCTGCTCAAGGCAGGCGGCAAAAGGCTGCGTCCTGTTTTTGTGCTGCTTGCCGGCAAGTTTGGGCGCTACAATCTGGAGGTCATGAAAAAAATCGCCGTGCCTCTTGAACTGATCCATATGGCCTCGCTTGTTCATGACGATGTGATTGATGACGCAGCTACCAGACGCGGCCAGCCTACCGTCAAGGCTAAATGGGATAATCGGGTTGCGATGTATACCGGAGATTATATTTTCGGAAGAGCGCTCGTTATCGCTACGGAACTCGGCAACCCGCAAATTCATCAGGTGCTGTCCAAAGCAATTGTGCAAATGGGCATTGGCGAAATGGAGCAAATCCGTTATTTTTTCAATACGGACCAAACCATCCGCCATTATTTGCTGCGCATCAGGCGCAAAACCGCATTGCTCATTGCAGTAAGCTGTCAGCTTGGAGCGATTGCAGCCGATGGGGATAGAGAGACGGCTAACCGGCTTTATGAATATGGCTACAATGTAGGAATGGCGTTTCAAATTCGCGATGATCTGCTTGATTTGTTCGGAACCGAGAAGCAGATCGGCAAGCCGCCAGGCTCTGACATTAGACAGGGCAACATTACATTGCCCGTTATTTTGGCATTGCAGGATGAGGCGACCCGTGAGCGGCTGCTTGTGGAAATCGCCCGTATTCGCGAGCACAATGGCAATGTGGATACGCGAGAAGCGATCGATTTGATCAAAAATAGCAAGGGCATTCATGTCGCTGAGCAGCTTGCTGCAAAGTATGTAGAGAAAGCGCTCGCTGCCTTGAAGGATTTGCCATCCCTTCCGGCGAAGAAGAACTTATCCGATATCGCACATTTTGTCGGCAAACGCAATTATTAATCACGATGCGAAAAGGAGCTGCTACTAGTGGAAAGAACTTTTTTAATGATTAAGCCTGACGGTGTTCAACGTGGCCTCATTGGAGAAATTATGTCTCGCTTTGAGCGTAAAGGGCTTCAATTGGTTGCAGCCAAGTTTATGACCGTAAGTAGCGATCTGGCACAAAAGCATTACGAGGAGCATGAAGGCAAGCCTTTTTATGAGCCGCTTCTGGCGTTCATTACGTCTGGCCCCGTGTTTGCGATGGTGTGGCAAGGCGATAACGTCATTGCGCTAACCCGCGCTTTAATTGGCAAGACGAATGCAGTGGATGCGCTTCCAGGTACCATTCGTTCTGATTTTGCTGTACATACGAATTATAATTTGATTCATGGCTCCGATTCTCCCGAAAATGCCGTGCGGGAAATTTCCATTTTCTTCACTCCTGAACAGCTTGTGGAATACGAACAAACGATGCAGCGCTGGGTTTAGCCAGCTGCAATACAAACGGAGGCTGAAGGCTTAATGACGGACGATCGGGATTTTGCAACGTTTATCCAGAAGATGAGAGATAAGACCAACATTGATTTATCGCAATATAAGGAAGCGCAAATGAAACGCAGGCTCACGACGCTGCGCATGAAGCATGGATTCCAGACATTCGATGAATACTGGAGAAAGCTGGAGAATGACCGTACTTTGATGAATGAATTTCTCGACCGGATGACGATTAACGTCTCGGAGTTTTGGCGTAACCCGAACCGGTGGGAAGTGCTGAAAAATCAGTTTTTTCCTGAAATGCTGAAAAACAACAGCCGGTTGAAAATTTGGAGCGCGGCATGTTCGACGGGCGAGGAGCCTTATACGCTGGCGATGATTTTGACGGAGATTGGTGCCATTGGCAAATCGTCGATTTTGGCGACGGATCTTGATAATATCGTGCTGCAGAAGGCGCAGGAGGGCATTTATTTAGAGCGTTCGCTTAAGGATGTGCCGCCAGCGTTCCGTCAAAAATATTTTGCTCCAGATCATGGAGCTTTTGCCGTCTCGAACGATTTGAAAAAATCGATCCAATTCAAGCAGCAAAATATGCTCCATGATACGTTTGACAGCGGATTCGACCTCATTGTGTGCCGCAATGTTATGATTTATTTTACCGAGGATGCGAAGCGCATTTTGTACCACAAGTTTGCAAAAGCTTTGAAGCCGGGCGGCATTTTGTTCGTCGGCAGCACGGAGCAGATTTTTTCGCCAGCCCAGTATGGCTTTGATACGGCGGATACGTTCTTTTACAGAAAAACGAGCAATTAATGTATATCGTCTTCCTTGTTCTCCTATACTAGTGGTAGTCAACACCATTTGGAGGCGGAACGAAAGATGGATAAACGCAAAGTGATTCAAGCCTATAAGCTTGGCATTATATCGATTCAGGAGTGCGCGCAGATTTTGGGACTGGACAGCGGGCAATTGCCTGGATTATTGAAAGCCCAACAATTCGCTTCCGACTATGCGGATTCGCAGAGCAAGCGCACGGTGAATAGCTAAGGGAAGGCCCATAGAAGGCCATCGTTTGAAAAAGAGCAGGATCAGGTGCCATACCAGGCATTTGATCCTGCTCTTTTTAAACATATTAGGAAAGGATATGATTTTTCGATCCTTTCTCTATATTCCACCCTCGAAACGGTAGCTTTGCCGCCAGAGGACGGCGACAGCCGTTTACGCTTGAGATAAAAATGGCGTTTGAGCGCGGATTGGCGGTGCGCATTTCTTGTCAAACCCGCAAGGCTGTACTATAATGAGCAAAGATGTTTAGGGTAGCTGATGATAGCATGCGCCTAATAATCGGCCAAATGCGCACGCTTGCAGCGCCCCAGGCCATATTAGGTTGTTTGCGTTGAAGGAGGAGCTTTAGGTTGAGTTTACGTTATTTGACAGCGGGGGAAACACATGGTCCCCAATTGACCGCCATTATTGAGGGTCTTCCTAGCAATTTAACTATTGATTTTGAGGAAATTAATTTTCAGCTTCACCGTCGCCAGAAAGGCCATGGCCGGGGTCGTCGCATGCAAATTGAGAAGGATACGGCGAACATTGTCGGCGGCGTTCGTCATGGTCGGACGACTGGCGCTCCTGTAGCGCTAATCGTTGAGAACAATGACTGGAAGCATTGGACGAGCGTAATGAACATCGCCCCGATTGAAGGCGGAGATGAAGAGAAGCGCCGGGTACACCGTCCGCGTCCTGGGCATGCGGATTTGAACGGCGGTTTGAAATATAATTTGAAGGATCTTCGCAACGTACTGGAGCGCTCCAGTGCCCGCGAGACAGCAGCACGCGTAGCGGTAGGCGCGGTTGCACGCCAGCTTCTTGCTGAATTCGGCATTAAAGTGGGCGGACAGGTTATCCGTATTGGCGAAATCGAAGCGCCGGCGAACCAATTGCCGCTGGATGAGCTTATTCGCATTACGGAAGAATCGCCTGTACGCGTTGTTGATAAAGAAACCGAAGAAAAAATGACCGCGTACATTGACCAAATTAAAGCCGAAGGCGATTCTATCGGCGGCGTAGTCGAGTGCATTATTGAAGGCGTGCCAATTGGGCTTGGAAGCCATGTGCAATGGGACCGCAAGCTGGATGCGCGCATCGCGGGCGCTGTCGTTTCGATTAATGCCTTCAAAGGCTGTGAAATCGGCATTGGTTTTGAAGCAGCGAAGCTGCGCGGCTCGCAGGTGCATGACGAGATTTTGTACACAGCGCAGGAAGGTTATACGAGAGCGACGAACCGTCTGGGCGGATTCGAGGGCGGTATGACCAATGGCGAGCAAATCGTCGTCCGCGGCGTAATGAAGCCGATTCCAACGCTTTACAAGCCGCTTCGCAGCGTGGACATTGACACGAAGGAGCCGTTCACGGCGCAAGTCGAACGTTCCGATAGCTGTGCAGTTCCGGCAGCGAGCGTTGTGATGGAGCATGTTGTGGCTTTTGAAGTAGCGAAAGCATTTCTGGAGAAGTTCGGCGGCGATTCCATTGAGGAAATCCGCTCGAACCTGAATCAATACCTTGAGCAAATAGGCAGGTACTAAAGGATGAGAGAGCTAACGGTTGATTTAGGCGAACGCTCTTATCCGATCTATATTGGGGAGGGTCTCCTGCAGGAGGCTCCCTCTTTTTTCGAAAAGCACGGCATTAGCAAAAAATCGCCGCTGCTGATCATCTCCGATGACAAAGTGGCACCCCATTATTTGGAGCCGCTTGCAAACACGCTAAGCGCAGCGGGCTTCCAGCCGTCGACAGCAATCGTTCCGTCAGGTGAAAGCTCGAAGTCTTTAGCGATGCTGGAAGATTTGGTCACGCATGCGCTTAAGGCAGGGCTTGACCGCAAATCGGCGATCGTAGCCCTTGGCGGCGGCGTAGTTGGCGATTTGGCTGGATTCGTAGCAGCGTCTTATATGCGCGGCGTGAAGTTTATTCAAATTCCGACGACGATTTTGGCGCATGACAGCAGCGTTGGCGGCAAAGTGGCAGTCAATCACCCGCTGGCGAAAAATATTATCGGCGCTTTCCATCAACCGGAAATGGTGCTGTATGATCTTAATACGCTTCAGACGCTGCCGCCGCGCGACGTTCGTGCAGGCTTGTCAGAAGTGGTCAAACACGGCTTCATCTGGGACGACGCTTTCGTGCAGTGGTGCGATGAAAACTCCGAGCGTCTGCTGGCGCTTGATCAAGAAGCACTCGGCTATGCCTTGTATAAGGGCTGCAGTGTAAAAGCGGCAGTCGTATCCAAGGATGAGCGCGAAAATGACCTGCGTGCGATTTTGAATTTGGGCCATACGATTGGTCATGCGCTGGAGGCTGTAGCTGGCTATGGCGAGCTGCTTCATGGCGAGGCGATTTCGATAGGCATGATTGGCTCGGCCAAGCTAGGACTGCGTTATGGAGCGCCTGAGGACGTCTATACAACAACGAAACGAGTGCTTGCTAAATGCGGGCTTCCGGTGAAGCTGCCGGAGCACTTTGACGTGGACGCGATTATGGATGCGATGATGCATGACAAAAAGTTCAGCGAAAGCACAATGATTTTCGTGGTTCCGACGGCGATCGGCAAAGTGGAAATCAAGAAGGATGTACCGGCGTCATGGGTTCGGGAAATCGTGGAGGAATTGAAACAGGAGGCCGAGTAATATGAGCGTTAGGGGAATTCGCGGGGCAATTACCGTTGATACAAACGAGAAAGAGCCTATTTTAAAAGCAACACTTGAAATGCTGCATGCCATTGTCGCAGACAATGACGTTCAGCCTGACGATATTTGCAGCGTATTTATTACGGTGACGAATGATTTGGACGATGCTTTTCCGGCCGTGGCTATTCGCCAAATGAGCGGGTGGGAGCTTGTTCCACTGATGTGCGCGCTAGAAGTGCCCGTCAAGGGAAGCCTTGCTCGCTGCATTAGGCTGATGGTTACTGTAAATACGGACAAAACGCAAGCCGAGATTAAACATGTGTACTTGGGAGGAGCCCAAGTGCTTCGTCCAGATTTATCGCAATCCTAATCTAATTGACGATCAGGCACAAGATGTTGTATATTGGATGAAGTGAATGAGACTAGTTGAGTAGCAAGTGAGCAGGTTTTAGTTGAAATTAGATGAGCAGAGCAGAGACGAGCATAGCCAAGTTACGAATATAAAGACTATAGAGCAGAGTGCGTGATGATGAAATATAGATGATGTATAAGTTTAGCGCTTATAATCATATTCTATTTCGTTGCGGGAAGAGCCTATCCATCTTTTCAGATGGCGACAGCTGTTTTCCATTGCGTATGTTTGTACAAGATGCTGCTATAGGTTTATTTGTTGGCTAGCCTTTACTTTTTTGTCCTCATCTTAAATCAACGCCCCTGCCTTGGCAGGGGCTTTTTATTTTGAATGTGACTACACATATCGAGAAGGGGGACGTAACGATGAATAGTGAATTACAGCAAGTGGTCAAGCTCTCTGAGGAATACAATCTCATTCCAATCGTTCGTTATATGATGGCGGATACGGAGACGCCGATTCGGCTGTTTCAGCATTTTGCCAAGGAAAAGCATGCATTTCTGCTTGAAAGTGTAGAGGGCGGCGTGAAATGGGCGCGGTATTCGTTCATTGGAACCGATCCGTTTATGATGCTGTACGGCAAAAACGGCGAAATGATTTTTGAGAAAAATGGTGAAAAAATCAGCTTCGACGATAAGCCGCTAAGCTTGCTGAAGGATCATCTTCGTTACTATCGCAGTCCGGCGATGTCCCATCTTCCACCATTTACGGGCGGGGCTATCGGATTTTTCGGCTATGATTTGCTGCAATATTATGAGAAGCTCCCACCCCACCGCATTGATGATTTGGAAATGAATGATTTGCAGTTTATGTTCTGCGATCAGGTCATCGTCTTCGACCACTTCAAGCAGCAGCTGCAAATTATCGGCAATGTGCATGTGCCGAAGGAGACGACGCAGACGGGCATTGTTCAGTCTTACGGCGTCGAGGAGGCATACAACGCAGCAGTTGCCAAAATCGAAGCGACGGTCGAGCGCCTGCAGCAGCAGGTGAAAATTCCGGTGCCAATCGGTGCTGGCGTGCCGACGATGCCCGAGGTTGGCGATGTGCAGTCCAATTTGACGAAGGAGCAGTTCATTGCCAATGTCGACAAAGCGAAGGAGTATATTCGCGCCGGCGATATTTTCCAGGTGGTGCTGTCCCAGCGCTTCAGCATTGAGACGGATGTTGATCCGCTGCATGTGTACCGCGTATTGCGCACGATGAACCCTTCACCATACATGTATTATTTGAAAATGGGTGAAGAGGTGATCGTTGGAACGTCGCCGGAGGCGCTCGTTAAAGTAGATGGCAGCAAGGTGGAAACCCGTCCAATTGCCGGAACGCGCCCTCGCGGCAAAACGCCGGAGGAGGATCTTGCGCTGGAGCAGGATTTGCTGGCAGACGAGAAGGAGCGCGCGGAGCATCTGATGCTCGTCGACTTAGGCCGCAACGACATCGGCCGTGTATCCGAGTTCGGCTCGGTGAAATGCGATTCCTTCATGGAAATCGAGCGTTATTCCCACGTTATGCATATCGTCTCGAATGTGACGGGCAAGCTGCGGGAGGACAAAGATTTTTACGATGCGTTCCTCTCCTGTCTCCCTGCCGGAACCGTATCCGGCGCACCGAAGCTGCGGGCGATGGAAATTATTGCGGAGCTTGAAAATGAAGCTCGCGGCGCCTACGCTGGAGCCATTGGTTACTTAGGCTTTGGCGGTACGCTCGACACCTGCATCACGATTCGCACGATCATTTTCAAAAATGGCAAAGCCTACGTGCAGAGCGGGGCAGGCATCGTCTGGGATTCTGTTCCGGAAAGCGAATATACCGAAACGGTGAATAAAGCGAAAGCGCTGCTGACGGCCATTCGGGCCGCTGAGCAGCTGTTCGGCAAGCCTGGAGACGCTCGCGACCAGAGCTTCAATGCCATCAATAGCGATTATTACATTAAAGCAGGGGAGGGTTTCGTACAATGACAAACAGCCTAACACCGATTACGATGCAAAGCGCGTTAACCAAATTAATCGGCAGCGAGCATTTGTCACGGGAAGAAGCCCGCTCCGTCATGGATATTATTATGAGCGGAGAAGCGACGCCAGTTCAAATTGCAGGCGTCGTGACCGCGCTGCGCATGAAAGGCGAGACGAAGGACGAAATTACAGGCTTCGCCCAGGCGATGCGTGCGCATTCGAGCCATGTGCAGACCGAGCAGGAAGGGCTGCTTGATACGTGCGGCACAGGCGGCTCCGGCATTCATAAGTTCAATATTTCAACGTCATCGGCAATTATTGCGGCTGCGGCTGGCATTCGCGTAGCCAAGCATGGCAATCGCGCAATGTCCGGCAAAGCTGGAAGCGCTGATGTGCTGGAGGCGCTGGGCGTCCAAATTACGCTTACCCCTGAGCAAGCGGAGGAATGCTTGCAGCAAGTGGGCATCTGCTTCATGTTCGCGCAGCTGTACCATCCATCGCTTCGCCATGCTTCTGTTCCGCGTAAAGAGCTGGGCATCCGCACGATTTTTAATATGCTGGGCCCGCTAACGAATCCTGCTGGTGCTGATCGCCAGCTAATCGGCTTGTATGATTATAAGAAAACGGACACCGTCGCTTCGGTGCTGGCAGAGCTTGGCGTCAAACGCGCGATGGTCGTCAGCAGCAATGACGGGCTGGACGAAATCAGCATTTCGGCGCCGACTAGAGTCTCGGAGCTGCGAAGTGGCGAGGTTCGCACGTATGAAATTACGCCGGAGGAACTGGGCTTGACCCGCTATCCGATCAGCGAGGTGCTGGGCGGTGATCCTGCGGCCAATGCGGCGATTATTCGCGGCATATTCAGCGGCGAGCAGCGCGGTGCTTATCGCGATATCGTGCTTGCGAATGCAGGGGCTTGCATTTATGTGGGCGGAGCTGCTGCGAGCTTGACAGATGGTGTTAAAATTGCGGCGGATATGATTGATTCCGGATTAGCCGAGCAAAAGCTGCTGGGCCTGATTCAAACGACAGGAGAGCTGACCCATGTTTTTGGATAAAATCGTAGTAACGAAGCGCGAAGAGGTAGAAGCGTTGTCCGCCACTTTCCAATTAGCGGAATATGAGCGGACGATTGCCGAGCTTGCTCCGTGCCGCGGCTTTGAGCGCGCATTGACTGCGGGCCGCAAGCGCACGGTTGGACTCATTGCCGAGGTGAAAAAAGCTTCGCCGTCTAAAGGTCTGATTCGCCCTGAATTTCATCCGGCGGAACTGGCAGCTGCATATGAGCAGGCCGGCGCGGATTGTATTTCTGTGCTGACGGACCAGCAATATTTTCAAGGGGCCAATGCGTATTTGACGCTCGTGAAGGATACGGTCGGCATTCCGCTGCTTCGCAAGGACTTCATTATTGATTACCGCCAAGTGTATGAGGCGAGAGTCATTGGCGCGGATGCGATTTTGCTCATTGCGGCGATATTGACGAAGCAGCAAATGGCGGAGCTGTATGATACGGCAACGGCGCTTGGCATGGATGTGCTGGTCGAGGTGCATAACCGCGAGGAGCTGGAGACGGTGCTTGATCTGAATAAAGCGACGCTTATCGGGGTGAACAATCGCGATCTGAAAAGCTTTGTCACCGATTTGCGTACGACGGAGCAGCTGATCGGCCTGATGCCGCAAGGTGTGACCGTTATTAGCGAGAGCGGCATTGCTGGCCCGGCAGATATGGATTATTTGCAAGGCGTTGGTGCGCAGGGCGTTCTCATTGGCGAACATTTTATGCGCCAACCCGATGCTGGCCAGGCTATTATCGATCTGATGGGGCCGGTGAGCCGCTAGTGCAGACGCAGACGACACCTCGGATCAAAATTTGCGGCCTGAAGATTGCCGAGACGATTCAGCAAATGGACGGGCTGCCGTTCCATGACATTGGATTTGTATTTGCACCTAGCAAGCGTCAAGTGCTGCCTGCGCAAGCAGCGGAGCTGATTGAGGCTGTACACGCCTTGAAGGCGGCAGATGGGCAGCGTCCCCAAACCGTCGGCGTATTCGTAAATCCTGAGCTGGAGGAACTGCGCGAGACGCTCGCTATCGCTCCGCTTGATGTGGTGCAGCTGCATGGCAGCGAAACGCCTGCTTTTTGCCAAACGGTGCGTGAGCAATTTGCGGTGAAGGTGTGGAAGGTATTTTCTATACGCAATGAAACGGTTGTTCAGTCTGAGGAGGACACAGGCACGGGAGCCGACAAGGGTACGGGCGATCATGCTAGTGCGAATGAGGCAGCAGCCCGCCTTGCTCCATATAGCGGCAAAGTTGATGCTGTGCTGATCGACACGGCCGGGGGCGGAACGGGCAAAGCGTTCAACTGGCAAGTTATTGATGACTACCAGGCTGCGGCAGCGCAGCTGAATGTGCCACTTTATGTAGCGGGCGGTCTGAACCCGGACAATGTACATGAATTGTTAGCTGCGCATGCTCCCAGTGGCCTTGATGTGTCCAGCGGAGTAGAGACGGACGGCGTTAAAGATATCGAGAAAATTAGATTATTCGTCAGAAAGGTGATGCAACGATGAACCGAGTACCGGATGAAAATGGTCGTTTCGGCAAGTTTGGCGGCCGTTATGTTCCCGAGACGTTGATGAACGCACTGCTTGAGCTGGAGGAAGCGTACAACCACTATTCCAAGGATGAATCATTCCAAGAGGAAATCCGCAATCTACTGCATAAATATTCGGGAAGACCTACATCGCTCTATTATGCAGAGCGCCTGAGCGAGCAGCTTGGCGGCGCTAAAATTTATTTGAAGCGCGAGGATTTGAACCATACGGGCGCCCACAAAATCAACAACACAATTGGTCAGGGCGTCCTGGCGAAGCGCATGGGCAAAACGAAAATTATTGCTGAAACGGGCGCAGGCCAGCACGGCGTTGCTTCGGCAACGATTGCAGCTTTGCTTGGACTGGAATGCAAAGTATTTATGGGCGAGGAAGATATGAAGCGCCAGCAGCTCAACGTATTCCGCATGCAGCTGCTTGGGGCGGAAGTCGTGCCCGTTCTTTCGGGAACGCGCACGCTTAAGGATGCCTGTAATGAAACGCTCCGCTACTGGGTTAGCCATGTAGACGATACGTATTATATTTTGGGTTCGGCGACAGGGCCGCATCCATATCCGATGATCGTCCGCGATTTTCAGCGGATTATCGGTGACGAATCGCGCAAGCAAATTGTGGCAGAAGAAGGACGTCTGCCGGATTATGTAGTAGCAGCGGTTGGCGGCGGCAGCAATGCGATCGGTATTTTCTACCCGTTCATTGAAGATGCGGATGTGCGTTTAATTGGTGTAGAAGCAGCGGGACGTGGAGTAGAGACAGAGGAGCATGCGGCTACAATGACGAAAGGCCGCCATGGCGTATTCCAAGGCTCGCTGAGCTATGTGCTGCAGGATGATAACGGACAAGTGCTGCCTGCGCATTCGATTTCGGCTGGTCTTGACTATCCGGGCATTGGCCCTGAGCATTCCTATTTGAAGGATTCGGGCCGTGCGGAATATTTCCCGATTACCGATGACGAGGCGATGGATGCCTTGCAATTGCTGTCGCGGACAGAAGGCATCATTCCGGCGCTTGAGTCGGCACATGCGATTGCCCAGACGGTCAAGCTGGCTCCAACGCTTGCTAAAGATAAAATTATCGTTGTCAGCCTGTCGGGACGCGGCGATAAAGATGTAGAGACGATTATGAGCAAGCTGGGAGGCGCAGTCGATGAATCTCATTGATACGGTATTTGCAAAGCTACGGGAGGAGAAGCGTACCGCGCTGATCCCTTTTTTAACAGTGGGCGATCCTGACTTGAACACGTCGCTGGCCATTATTAAGCAGCTAGAGGAGTCTGGCGCCGATCTAATCGAGCTGGGCGTTCCTTATTCTGATCCGCTTGCCGATGGTCCCGTTATTCAACGGGCATCCGAGCGTGCTTTGAGAAGCAGCATTACGCTGCGCGACTGCATTGAAGCTGCGGCGCAAGCGCGCGAAGCTGGCGTGAAGCTGCCATTCATTTTATTTACTTATTTCAATCCGGTGCTCCAATTCGGTCTGGAAGCTTTTATGGAGCTGGTCAAAAATAAAGAAATCAGCGGTCTAATCATTCCCGACCTGCCGATCGAAGAGGATGCCGAGGTTCGCCAGTTGGCGGAAGCGGCAGGCATTCATCTCATTCCGCTCGTAGCTCCGACCTCCAAGGATCGCGTCGTACGTATTTCGCAAAAAGCTAAAGGCTTCGTGTATTGCGTCTCCTCGCTGGGCGTAACGGGCGTGCGGGCTGAATTCCACAGTGGGATCGACGATTTCCTCGCTACCGTGCGGGAAGCGACCGATCTGCCGATCGCAGTTGGCTTCGGCATTTCGAGCCGCGAGCAAGTAGAGCGTTTCTCCAAGCAATGCGACGGGGTTGTCGTTGGCAGCGCGATCGTACGCAAAATTGAAGAATCCATTCCGCTGCTCGAAGAGGAGAGCACTCGCGCAGCAGGCTTGAAGCAGATCGGCGAGTTTGTAGCCGCGCTGAAAGGCTAGGGCATACTTAACCTCTTATCGGGAGGCATAGTTTAAGAGGTGCAGAATACGAACGTATTCTGCATCTCTTTTTTTAAATATAGGAAAGGATATGAATGTTCTCATCCTTTCTCTATACGTATCGCCAAAACGATGGCGTCTAATAGAAAGGATGCCGCCAGGCGTTTTTCTTAAAATATAAGAAATTATAAGTTTCACTCTTATAATCGGCTTATATTCCACCCTCGAAACGGAAGCTTTGCCGCCAGAGGACGGCGAAAGCCGTTTACGCTTGTGTCATCTCAAAAATAACATTGATTATGCTCAAAAAATGGCATATACTACACATAGACCGACCGACGGTCTATAGAAGGGAGCGACTAAGCGGACGATGCGTATACTGAAAGACCCGGAAGAGCGCAAAAATGAAATTTTAGATACAGCAGAAATGCTTTTTTATACGAAGGGCTACAATAAAACGACGATCAATGACATCCTTCAGGAGATTGGCATTGCGAAGGGGACGTTTTATTATTACTTTAAATCCAAAGAGGAAGTTATGGATGCGATCATTATGCGGATCGTCGCAGCGGATGTTGCCGCTGCAAGGGGGATAGCCTCTAACCCGGAGCTGCCGACCTTGGTCAAATTATTTCAAATTTTGATGGCTCAGAAGCCTAAGCATGGTGACCGTAAGGAACAGCTGCTGGAGCAATTCCATCAGGTCGGCAATGCAGAAATGCATCAGAAAAGCCTCGTGCAGACAATTATTCACTTGACGCCAGTGTTAACAGCAGTCATTGAGCAAGGCATAGAGGAGCATATTTTTCAAACCGAATTTCCACAGGAGACAGTGGAATTTTTAATCGTATCCTCCACTTTTCTGTTCGATGAAGGTTTATTCGAATGGCAGCCTGCGGAAATCATCCAGAAGGCGAAAGCTTTTATTCATGTGATGGAAACGACGCTAGGCGCGAAAAAAGGCAGCTTTGATTTTATATATGAAATGCTGACGAACGGGGAATGACCTGATTTTTTGCCGCACCCGAGTCCCACCTTGCAGGTGAGCTGTTAGCGTGCCCAGTATTCCGAAACCGTCAAATGGCGGGGGACGTTTGGATGCTGGCTTATTTTTTCGAACTTTATAGACTGACGGTCAGTCTATAATGCGAATCCATTTATTTTTCCTAAGGAGGAGCTGAAAAATGATACAAAATAACGTAAAAAGGGTGCCGTTCACGCGAAGCTTTCAGCTGCTTATTTTAGGGCAAATGATTTCCATTCTGGGCAGCGCGCTGCTGCGCTTTGGGCTGTCGCTGTATGCGCTAGACCTTACAGGGCGAGCAGATATTTATGGGACTCTTTATGCGGTGTCCAGCATCCCGCTGCTGCTGTCGCCAATTGGCGGGGCCATCGCTGACCGCTTCAATCGCCGTAATTTAATCGTTCTATTCGATTTTGGAGGCGGCATCGTCGTTCTGGGCTTTATGCTCCTATTGGCAGCAGGGGACGCGCCTGTTGTTGTTATTGGTATTGTGATGGTGCTGCTTTCACTGATCAGCGCGATGTACCAGCCTGCTGTGCAGGCGAGCATCCCGCAGCTGGTGCAGGAGAGCCAGCTGGAGCAGGCCAATGGAATGGTGAATGGCATCGGCGCTTTGGCCCAAATGGCTGCCCCGGTGCTTGGCGGCATTCTGTATGGTGTTCTTGGCCTGCACACATTGATGATCGGAAGCGGTATCGCTTTTTTGCTGTCAGCTCTCATGCAGCTATTTATTAAAATCCCGTTTGTGAAACGCGAGCAGAAGGGAAATATCGTCGCAACGCTTGCAGCCGATATGAAAGCAGGGATGGCCTATGTAGTCCAGCGGCGCCCGATCTTGAAAGCGATGGTATTAGCGGCGCTGCTCAATTTTATTTTAACGCCGTTTTTCGTTGTGGGCGGGCCGATTATTTTGCGGGTTACGATGCAAAGCAGCGATACGCTTTACGGAGTTGGCATGGGCATTGTGGAATGCAGCACGATTTTGGGCGCACTGACGATTGGCTTTTTCGCGAGAAAAATGCAAATGAGCACCTTATACCGGTGGCTGCTCGTCATAGCCGCATGGCTGCTGCCAATGTCATTGTCGCTGACGCCATGGATGCTGGGGCTCGGCTATTATCCCGCTTATATGCTGTTTATGGCAAGCGTTGTTCCCATCGCGATGGCGTTGACGATGATTTCAATTTTTGTGCTGACCCGGGTGCAAAAGCAGACACCTAATGAGCTGCTTGGCAAGGTGATGGCCATTATTATGGCGGTTGCCCAAATAGCAGCTCCTGTTGGGCAAATCGTATACGGAGAGCTGTTTGAAATATTCAGCTTACAGGTGTATATTCCTGCCCTGCTTATGTTCGCAGCCCTGCTTTTAACAGCTTGGCTGACAAAGAGGTTTTATCAAAATCAAATAGGGGAGGAAGAGCAAGATGCTAGGAACGATGTGGAGAAAAGATATCGCTAACAATAAGCTGATTACCGCTATTTTATTTATATTTATTATGATTTCCTCGCTGCTCGTGGCAAGCAGTGCAAGCATGCTGCTGGAGCTGTTCCGTTCGGTGGATGACTGGTTTGAGAAAGCGGCTGTCCCCCATTTTGTCCAAATGCATGCCGGGGAAATCGACCAGCGGGAAATAGAGGCTTTTGCAAACGGCAGTAAGCTAGTGAAGGATCAGCAAACGGTCGAAATGATTTCTATTGAGCCGGCTCATGTTTATTTTGGCGCGAGTGGTGAGTCAGAGGCAGGCAGCGTCATGGAAATGAGCATTGTAAAGCAAAATAAAGCGTTTGATTTTTTACTTGATTTAACCAATAACAGGCTGGATGTGCTTCCAGGCGAAATAGCGGTGCCGATTTATTTTAAGCAGCAGCAGGGACTGGAAATCGGGGATACGATGCGGATTGCCAAAGGTTCCTTTAGCATGACTTTTACGATAGCGGATTTTGTTAGGGATGCCCAGATGAATCCGTCTATTGTCAGCTCGAAGCGTATCGTTGTGAGCGATTCGGATTGGGAGACGCTTAAGGGCTACTTTGCCGAAAAAGAATATTTGATCGAATTTCTGCTGCATGATGGGGAGCGAACTAGCGAATTTGAACAGCTTTATCAATCATCTGGACTTCCCCACCAAGGACCCGCCATTACATCCGCCCAATTTCGGCTATTGAATGCGCTGACCGACGGCGTTGCGGCCGTTGTTATTCTTTTAGCCAGCTTACTGCTGATTGCGATCGCCTTTCTCTGCCTGCGGTTCACGATGCTTGCTGCGATGGAGGAGGATTTTTATGAGATTGGCGTTATGAAGGCGATTGGGATGGCTGGAGAGCATATCCGCCGGCTATATTTAATGAAATATCGGATGATCGCTTTGCTGGCTAGTTTGGCAGGGTATGTGCTGTCCCTATTTACAGAGCGGGCTTTCATAGCGAATCGGAGCCTATATATGGGCACAGCTGAAAAAAATGCGCTTAGCTACACCGTCCCCTTGCTGGGAGCGGTCTGTATTTTTCTACTAGTGATGATGTTCTGCCGCTTCGTTTTGCGGAGATTTAAGCGAATATCGGCCGTTGAAGCTCTGCGTTCAGGTAGCATTCCGTCCAAAGGAGGGATGTCAGGACTGTTGAAGCTCCATCGCAGCCGGGTTATCCCTGTCCATCTATTTGTCGGCATGCAGGATGTGTTCGTCCGGATTAGAACCTTCGGCTTGCTGGGCCTCGTGTTTACGCTTTGTTTCTTCCTTATCATTGTGCCGGCAAATTTTTTGAATACGATGAAATCGCCTGATTTTATAACATATATGGGAGCCGGGAGGAGTGATATTCAAATCGATATGCGGCAGACAAGCGACGCAGCGCAGCGGTACAACGATATGCTCGCCTATATACAAAACGACAGCGATGTAGAAAAGTATTCGCCGCTCGTAACGAGCTCTTATAAGCTGCGCAGCGAGGATGGCGTCTATGAAAATGTGAGCGTGCAAACGGGCGATTTTTCGCTGTTCCCGCTAGCCTATTTAAGCGGGGCTGCGCCTGCTCAAAATGATGAAATGGCTCTTTCTTATCTCCATGCGAAGGAGCGCGGCAAGCAGCTTGGCGACACGCTAACGCTCCTCGCAGCCGGGAAAGAACGAGAGCTGAAGATTACGGGCATTTATCAGGATGTGACCAATGGCGGCAAGACGGCGAAGGCGCTGCTGCCTTACGAAGCACAGTCCGTTCTCTGGTACATGGTCAGCCTGAATGTAAAGCCGGGCGTGGCCATTGGTGAGAAAACAGCGGAATACGCAGCGGCCTTTCATCCGGCAAAGGTGACGCTTATGGAAGATTATTTGTCCCAGACGTTAAGCTCCACCATAAGCCAGCTGCAAAAAATAACGGTGCTCACCTCGACAGCAGCTCTCGTGATCGCGATACTGATTACCGCCTTATTTTTCAACATGCTAATCGTGAAAGACGCTTCCGACATCGTCATTATGAGAAGCCTTGGATTTTCCTTGAAACAGATCAGACTGCAATACATCATCCGCTCGCTGGTCGTATTACTGGCGGGAATGGTGTTAGGCACCGCAGCAGCGGCAACCCTTGGGCAGGGTGCAGTCAGCGTGCTGATGTCCTTTATGGGCGCAGCCCGCGTTGCGTTTGTCGTAAATCCGCTTGTGGCTTACATATGGATTCCGCTGGCACTTATCGTTGTCGTAATTATAACGACGTTATTCAGCAGTTTAGCTGTAACGGGAGCTGGCAAAGGCGCTGGCGCAGCAAAATCATTTTCGAAATGAGGGCATTGTGATGACAAATGTGTTAGAGGCGAAAAAGGTTAGCAAAAGCTACTCCTTAGGCAAAAATAACGAACAGCCTGTGCTAAAAAATGTGAATTTGGAATTGCAGGCAGGTGAGTTCGTATCTATAATGGGGCCTTCTGGCTGCGGCAAGTCGACCCTGCTGCAGATCATTAGCGGGATGGATAAAATGACGTCCGGCAGCGTCGCCATACAAGGGCAAGAGATCGGCAGTCTATCCGAAGAGCGGTTGGCCCAGCTTCGCTTGAGCAAAATGGGATTTATTTTTCAGCAGAGCGGTTTTTTGAAAAATCTCAGTCTGCTTGACAATATTATTTTGCCCGCTTATATGGCGAAAGAAGAGAGCCGCGCTGCTATCAACAGGCGTGCCAGCGAGCTGATGAAGCGGACAGGCATTGCGCAGCTGGCCCATGTGGACAAGTCGCAAGTATCAGGTGGACAGCTCCAGCGGGCGGCCATTTGCCGGGCGCTCATCAACAGGCCGCAATTGGTGTTTGGCGATGAGCCGACGGGGGCGCTTAATTCCAAGGCGAGCGATGAGGTCATGGATATTTTAGCGGAAATGAATGCTGCAGGGACGACGATTATGCTGGTAACCCATGATGCGAAGGTAGCTGCCAAAACACAGCGTGTGCTATTTATGTTGGACGGATGCATCGTTGGCGAACGCCGGCTCGGTCAGCTCGGACAGGCCGAATTGAAGGAGCGGGAGGCAAAATTGTCATCCTGGCTTGCTGAGATGGGATTTTAGATTTTTTCTTTGGGGCTGGCTCGATCAATTGCAATAGAACATCTTTTAAAGCGGGACAAGATGTGAGACAATAAGCTTTATGCAATTGATATTTATATATCAATTAATGTGTTGATATATTAAGAAGAGGTGATCGGCAGCATGCAGCCAAAAAACAATATTTTACATCTCCCTGTCTATCAGCCTGGCAAGCCGGTTGAAGATGTGAAGAGAGAGCTTGGGCTAACTGAAGTTACGAAGCTGGCTTCCAATGAAAATCCACATGGTTGTTCCGAGCAGGCTAAAGCGGCAATGTTGGAAGAAATAAACCAAACGAATATTTATCCTGATGGCGCCAGCATTGAGCTTGCAGCAGCACTTGCAAACCATCTTAACGTAAAGCCGGAGCAGCTGATTTTCGGCACAGGCTCCAGTGAAATTATTTTAATGCTGGCCCGCGCATTTCTTGTTGCCGGCGACGAAACGATTATGGCGGACGAGACCTTCCCGCAGTATAAGCATAACGCCGAAATTGAGAACGCTCGCATCATCGAGGTGCCGCTGAAGGAGGGCAAGCATGATCTTCCTGCTATGCTGGCGAAGGTAACAGAGCGTACGAAAATCATCTGGATTTGCAACCCGAACAACCCGACTGGCACGATTGTGACGAAGGATGAGCTGACTTCCTTTTTACAGCAGGTACCGAGCCATGTGCTCGTTGTGCTGGATGAGGCGTATTGCGAGCTAGTAACAGATCCTGCTTTCCCGAACGGCATTGAACTGCTAAGCAGCTACCGGAATCTGATCGTATTGCGCACGTTCTCGAAGGTGTATGGCTTGGCAGCGCTGCGTATCGGCTATGGCGTTGGCGACGCGGACGTGCTTCGCTTCATTAATCAGGTGCGGGAGCCGTTTAATACGTCAAGAATCGCACAGGCAGCGGCGAAGGCGGCCGTGTCCGATCAAGCTTTTATTCAGCATGTTGTGCAGCAAAATGCAGCGGGCATCGCTTATTTTGCTGCGCAGTTTGACCGGCTTGGCCTTGCTTATTATCCGGCGCATGGCAATTTTATTATGGTCGATGTCAAGCGTCCTTCTCCGGAAGTATTTGATGCGCTGCTGCGCAAAGGCTTTATTATTCGTTCCCGTTGGACGTATTACCCGACCTATATTCGGGTCAGCGTAGGCACAAAGCAGCAAAATGAGCAGTTTATAGCTGCTTTGGAGCAGGTTTTGCAGGAAGTGGCGGTGCAGTCATAAGGTTATGGTGAAAATAGCGATTTTTGGCGTAGGATTAATTGGCGGATCGCTTGCCCTTTGTTTTAAGGGGAAGCCGGACGTAACGGTTGTCGGTTATTCAAACCGGGCGTCCTCCGCAGAGAAATATGTCAATCGTGGCGTCGTAGATTCAGCAACGACGTCTGTTCGGGAGGCGGCTGTTGACGCTGATTTTATATTCCTCTGCGTGCCTGTAGGCAAGCTGGAGGAGTATGTAGATGAGCTGAGCCAGCTGCCGCTGAAGCCGGGCTGTATTGTGACGGATGTCGGCAGCACGAAAGCTTCCGTTGCTTTATGCGGACGCAGGCTGGAAAGCCAGCCGGGCGTTTCGTTTATCGGCGGCCATCCGATGGCGGGATCGGAGCGCTCGGGTGTTGAAGCGGCATCGACCCATTTGTTCGAAAATGCGTTTTACGTCCTCACGCCCGACGCGTCGACGCCGCAGGGACAGCTGGACAAGCTCATTGAACTGCTTGCGCTGACGAAAGCGCACATTGTCAGTGTGGACGCGAAGTCGCATGATGAAATCGTGGGCGCGATCAGCCATCTGCCGCATATGATTGCAGTTGCACTGGTCAACCAGATTCGCGGCTACAATGAGCAGGATCAGCTGTATGCTTCGCTTGCAGCAGGGGGGTTCCGCGATATTACCCGTATCGCCTCAGGCGACCCGGTCGTATGGCGCGACATTTTGGTTAATAATAAAGGCGTGCTGCTAAAGCTGCTGAAAGATTGGAATGCAGAAATCGCAACATTCGCGGACCTGCTGGAGCGGGAAGATGGCGAAGGCATAGAGGAAGCGTTCCGTACAGCGGGCGAATTCCGCAGCAAGCTGCCTGAGCGCCGCAAGGGCATGCTGCATTCGATTTATGATTGTTATGTAGACGTACCCGATCATCCCGGCATTATTGGTAAAATCGCCAGCGACCTTGGCAAGGAGCGCATCAATTTGAGCAACATCCATATTATCGAGAGCAGGGAGGATGTTCCGGGCGTTCTGAGGCTGTCCTTCCGCACGCAGGAGGATTTGGATCAGGCTCAGCTTGTGCTTGCGGATGCCGGCTTCGCGGTTCATCAGTAACATATAGCAATGCCCCGAGCAGCTTTTGAGCTGCTGCGGGGCTTTTTGATTTAGGGACATTAGTTCAACTTGTATAGCTAAGGAAATAAATACAGAAACAATGTATATTCAAACTAAGCAAGGGCAAAAAAAAGACCGCCATAGAGGCGGTCCATGTTCATTCTCAGAACATAAGTTTTGGATAGGAGTGGAGAGAAACCATACTGTACTTTTATTATATGTATACGCTTCCAATATGTCAATAAGCGTTTTCATTTTTTCGAAATTAAATTTGAGAGCGCTTAACCGCTTCCCAAGACGTAGCGTTTCTCGACAATCTGGGACCGCCTATATGGCGAAGTTTTTTTTTCTATTTCCAAAGTGCTTCATAAAAAGGCTGTCACCAGCAGCCATTACGAATGACAGCTGGTGACAGCCCCGAAGAGCGAACAAGATTATGCTAGTTTTTCAATGACAATTGATGCGCTCACGGTTGGTGTTCCGCCGCCGATAGCGTTTTGCAATACCAGATTGCCCATGTTATCAATACGATTTAAAGTCAATACGCCGCCAGCGGTTAATTGAGCAACGACTTGACCTTGGTAAGGATTGTTGCCTGCGCCTGTACCGTAGTTGCTGCAATCCACAAGTGTTGCTGGAGCTGGACCTGCACCGTCTGGATCGAAGAATAAACCAAATGCAGAGTTTCCAGGTGTTGGGAACACTTCCCAGCTAATGTTATAAAAGCCGTTTTCGTTAATGATAATATTGCTTGGTGGGGAGAAAGTAAGCGCAGTTGCGCTAATCACCATATCGTTAAAGGTCACTGCGCCGCCTTGCCCTCCTGGTGCCGCTGCTTGCGCAACATTTTGTGCTTCCGTGCTGCATAGGAAGGCGAAGGAAGATATGCCGCCAGCCGGCCCTTGAGGCCCTGTTGGTCCAGTTGGACCTGTTAGTCCAGTTAGTCCTGTGGCTCCAACCGGCCCTTGTGGGCCTGTTAGCCCTGTTAGTCCTGTGGCGCCAGCCGGCCCTTGTGGACCTGTTAGTCCTGTAGCTCCAGCTGGCCCTTGTGGACCTGTTAGCCCAGCAGTTCCTGCTGGCCCTTGTGGACCCGTCAGCCCTGTAGCACCAGCCGGCCCTTGTGGTCCTTGTGGGCCAGGTGTAGGGGTAACATTAACTTTAACTTTAGGGGCAGGACACGTTACTTTAACGATTTTTTTCTTTATAATAACATTCTTTTTTCGTTTAGGTTTACATACAGTAATGATTTTTTTATGACAGTTTTTCTTTTTCTTGTTTTTATTAATAATACAACTCAATGAATACACCTCCTAAGATTTGAGATATCATACGTTGGACTTGGAAATTTGGAAGGGTAAAAACCCAAGTTTTACTAGACTGATATCTATTTTTGTGCAAGAAGGGCGAATAACGATAGATGATAGCCCTTTTTTTAATAGAATGGATTGTCAAGGGGGTAATAATGGAGGCCTTGCTAACTGTATTAGGCGATTTGATAAACGAACGATTCGGATTTTTTATTATACGTACCGCAATTTTTTGCTTCCGGCTCGGTACAAATTAATGATAACAGGTCCGGGAAGATGAATTCGCAGGTGGGGGGGTGCCTGTCATGACTGATTCCCAATTAATAAGGGAAATTAAAGATGGCAACATTGCTTTATTGTAATGGGGTTTCCTTGATACTCGTCATCCCACTTGACAATATTGGGTTGTACCAAAATGTCACCAAAAAAGCTTGTTTGAGGAAAAAACACAGTGTTGTTATAGTACCGCTTTTTCAAAAGTAATATGTACCCTGAATGATGAAAGTAGCGCCTCATAAAAATAAAAAAGCGCCCTTGTCTTTGGTAGAACAGGGTTCGACTGAACACCATCAACCAAAGAAAGGAGCACCTTTAAGGGGAAACCTATAACAAAAAAAAGAATCGACCATCTTACCAGCATTAGTCCATATGGTGCAATCTTGCGTTTTATCAAAAGCTAGATTGACAACACGTTATATTATGCCTGCACATTAGTGATTAATAATAGATTATGTAATTCCCAAATGCTCACGCAATGTGCTTCCCGTATATTCGCTTCGGAACAAGCCTCTTTCAACCAACTCCGGCACCAGCTGTTCAAAAAATATTTCCATAGATTTTTCTGAACCGCCTGGAAGGGCTATAAATCCATCTATAGCTCCAGCCTCAAATCGTTCAATAATATCGTTTAGCACCGTTTCAACCGTTCCAACAGATACCCAATGGGCAGATCCTACAATCTCCGGCCTTGCGAGTACCTCTTCCACTGTAGGCTGATATTTTGTAATGTAACGGCGCAGCAGCTCAGCATGTGTCCGGCTGCGGACGGCCTGATTAGGATCGGGAAGCATCTCGGCAGTTACACGTTGCTCCAAAGGCAAATCGCTTAAATCAAGACCTAGCACCGATTTCAGAGAGGCATGTCTGCGTGCAATACTTAAATTCGCATGCGCAGTCTTATGCAATTCCAGCGCTTCTTCGTGTGTATCGGCTAGGAAAAAATATAAGCCTGGCAATACTCGGATGGCGTTCGGATCGCGACCATGCTCTGCGGCTCTTCTTCTCAGATCATTTCTTAATTCCACTCCTGATTCAACATCCGGCATAGCCGCAAAAATAGCATTAGCTACAGAAGAGGCGAAATTCCGCCCAATATCGGAAGCGCCAGCTTGAAATAAAGGGATCGTTCCCGATTTATGAGAAGGTAAAGTAAGAGGACCTTTTACACTGAAAAATTCACTGGAATGATTAATGGCAGTCACTTTATCCTTATCAGAAAACATGCCGGACTTGCGGTCAATAACAATGGCTTCTTGCGGAAAGCTGTCCCATAGCTTGCGTACAACATCCGTAAACTCCACTGCCTTTGCATATCTTTCTTGTGGGGAAGGCATTGGGGAATCGCCAAAATTTTCTGCCCCTTCAATAGAAGTTACAATATTCCAGCCTGCGCGCCCATTGCTCAGCCAATGCAAAGACTGAAGCTGCCTGGCAACAACATATGGCGGATTAAAAGTCGTAGAAATGGTTGTAACGAGACCGATTCGCTCGGTTTCACGGGCAATG
This sequence comes from Paenibacillus sp. JT22N15, assembly GCF_059383755.1. Taxonomy (NCBI): domain Bacteria; kingdom Bacillati; phylum Bacillota; class Bacilli; order Caryophanales; family Paenibacillaceae; genus Paenibacillus; species Paenibacillus sp. JT22N15. Next base: position 183,189 of record NZ_JBXENV010000007.1, read on the forward strand.
GCAGCAAACATCATAGTAGGGTCAGGACTGCCAAAACTAGCGGTATCGCCAATCATCTGCGGGCTGACATAAAGATAATCCGCCCTGAAAAGAAAATCGAGTTTTGACTTCTCCGCCATCTTTGCCCAATTAATGTAATAATCAATGGATCCCATTCTTTCTACTTTGCTATCTGGTTGCCGCCAGCCCTCGCCTTTCGTCCATGTTGCATTTAAGCATAATCCAATACATAATGGTCTATTTGCAGTCAATTCAACCAACCTTTCTTATAAAAAAAGAATGACTCCTAAAAAAGCACTCCGGTCTCACTTAGGCTCTTGAGGATGTTATTATAATAATGATTCTCATTATCGAATTTTAGTTTAGCAAGGATTTTAACAGATTCAAATACACAAATGACAAATTCAATATGCATAATTATCTAATTCATGCTTCATGCTTAATGATTTAGCTGCTATTTTTCTATATATTAATTTGATCTGGTTTTATAAAAAACAAAGCAATTAAGCAGCACACGCCAGCAATTGCTACAAAAATATAAAACAACCATTCGATGTGACGTAAAAGCATGGAAGCGACTAATGGTCCACAGGCAACGCCTATAAACCTTGTACTGCTGTAAAAAGAAGTGATAGTCCCACGTTGTTTTTTGTCTATTCCTTCCGTAATTAACGCATCTAAGCTGGGCAGAACAATACCGATGCCTAATCCGCTAATAAACATGAGAGATATTAGGAGAAATAAGCTCTTTGTATTGGCTAATCCACAAATCAGCATGGCTGAGGCGATAAATACAAATCCGACCACGGTAAACCATTTCATTTTCAATTTATTTTCTCCAATCCATTTCCCCGAGGCGAAAGAAGCGATGCAAATAGCGCTGAGCGGGATTGCCAGCAGTGCACCTTTCCAAATACCTTCTATATGATAGCTTTCCTCAAGAACGGATGATAAATAATAAAGAAAACCGAACATCATAAACATGGCACTTCCGCCGAGTGCAAATATGACATACAGCCATTTCCCATTTTCGGAGAAAATGCCTTTAAGGGAAGCAAGAAAATTTTTAAAATTTAGCTTTGTTTTATTTTGCTGTTTTGGTGCTTTAACGAGAAAAATAACGGCTACAATAGATACGGTTGAAATGAAGGGTATGACAGCCAAAGGTAGAAACCAAATAATTAGCGCCAATGCAGAACCTAGAATGGGACTTAAAACCTTGCCTAAAGTATTAGAGGTTTCAATAATGCCAAGTCCATTGCTAACCTCTTCCTCGCTTTTATACATATCGCCAACCAATGGCATAACGATCGGGAATGCGCCAGCGGCTCCAATCCCTTGAATGAGTCTGCCTGTTAAAATGAATGCGTAAACATGATCATGCAATAACCATGCTGCTAAACCTGAGATTAAACCACCGACAGCCGCAATACATAGCCCGATGACGATAATTCGTTTTCTTCCGAAACGATCGGAAAGATAACCGGCCAAAGGGATACATAAGATGGATATCGCAGCGTAAACTGTAATAATGAGGCTGGATTGGAGAGAAGAGATATGCAATTTTTTTTGAATAAGAGGAAGGATAGGAATGAGCATGGAATTCGCAAGCGTCATAATAAGCGGGATAGTCGCGAGAGCCGATAAATCCCATTTTTTTTTCTCATTCATATATATTCCTCACTTCACTAAAATTTAATAGTAATACAAGAGCAAAAACACCACCTTGCATGTAAGCGTGATAAGTGGAATTTTTTATATTAAGGGCTTATAGGCGGTGAAACATAAATATCATAACCTTGAGCTGCCGTCGTTATACGTTAATTTCGCCCTTTGAGCATGACCTGAAGGAGGATGAAGAATAGGCAAACGGGATAGTGGCTGAGCAGGATTAGTTGCCTGCTTAACCACTTTTCTTTTGTTCTATAGGATAAAAGGAGGGGGATTTATCAATAGCAAGCACCTTTTTCTAAAAAATTCCTCATTTATCCTTTTGTCGAATAAAGCAGGATTTTGATTATGCGGCGCGAATTTATGTTGTTAGACTAGCGATTCATAATTTTTATTATACATACCGCAACTTTTTGCTTCCGGCTTGGTACAATTTAATGATAACAGGGCCGGGAAGATGAATTCGCAGGTGGGGAGGTTCGCCTGTCATGACTGATTCCCAATTAATAAGGGAAATTAAAGATGGCAACATTGAGCTTTATTCAGAGCTAATGAGCCGTTATCAGCGCAAAATATTATCTTTTATTTTTCATATGCTCAAAAGCGCGAAGCTTGAGCTGCTGGCAGAGGATTTATGCTCGGAAACGTTTTATAAAGCCTATCGCAGCCTGCACTCGTTTCGTGAGGTGGATGCTTCTTTTTCCACGTGGCTTTATACGATTGCCCGCAATACCGTGCTTAGCGAGCTGCGCAAGCAGAAAGCTGCAAATTTGTCTCTAGATGAATCGGGTATTGTGCCTGTAACGGCCCCTGATGCAGGTCCGGAGCAGCTCGTGCTTCGAAATGAGCGAATGGCGATGGTTCGCGAAGCTATTAATAATTTGCCTGAAAAACAACGGTCCGCACTTATCCTTAGAGAATATGACCAAATGGACTACCAGGAAATTGCCAGCATTTTAGGGCAGACGGTCAGTTCTGTGAAATCCTTGTTATTCAGAGCCAGAGCCAGTGTGAAGGTGCAATTGGAGCCTTATTTTGGCGAAGCTCTCGGAGTGGAAGAATTTGAAGGGATGAAAACGCGATGAAATGCGAAGACGTTCAACACAAACTCCATATTTGCTGGGAGCTGCCGGAGGAAGATCCGCAGCGGCAGGAGATAGAGGCCCATCTGCTTGATTGTGAGCATTGCATGGAGCAGCTCCGTTTGTGGGAAGAGAGCGAGGAGCTGATTCGCTGCATTGCCGAGGATGATTCTGTACAATTGCCGCCAATGGATCATGTGACGCGCGGAGTCATGGATCGCATTTATGCAGAGGATTCCTGGCTTATGCCGGTTACACACAAAAGCTATCAGTTTTCTCCTTCCTTTCGTCGCAATGTGGCCCTTATTGTGGCAGGCTGCATGGCGATGTTCGTTTGTGCGCTCGTATTTTTCGTCGTGGGCAACGAAACGAGTACAAGTCCGGATCAATTGGCCCAGTTGACTGGTTTTATGGACACAGCTAATGCTTCTGGCAGCGGGCTCGTCATTAGCGCTGAATATGAAGTGCCGGTTGCGAGCATCAGCGATCCTTTCGTGCTTAAGGTCGTTCCGGCTTTTCCACAGTATTGGGTAGCGCTGTCGCTGCTTGGCATGGTCATGACGCTGCTTATGCTGAATTGGTTATCAAGAACACGCAGCTAATGCGAAGGGCTCCTTGACAGGAGCCCTTGTTTTGCGTTACGTTGCGGTAATAGATTGCAACTAAGCTGGGGAGGCTGGCGGGATGATAATAGGTCTGGTACGTCACGGCAATACGGATTGGAATAAGCTTGGGAAAATACAAGGGCAGACCGATATTCCCTTGAATGAGCGGGGAGTCGCGCAAGCTGCTGCGCTCGCTAACCGTCTAAGCGAAGATCAGAAGCTGTGGGATGCTGTCATTTCCAGTGATTTGCAGCGTGCCCGTGAGACAGCCCGAATTGTCGCGGATAAGCTGGGTATTCCGCTGCTTGCGCCGGATGAGCGGCTGCGTGAACGTTTTTATGGCGACATAGAAGGAACGACGGAGCAGGAGCGAATAGCACGCTGGGGTGAGCAATGGCGCCAAGCTGAAGTTGGACAGGAGTCTGACGAGACTGTGCGCGGGCGTGGGCGTTCTTTTGTAGAGGAATGGCGGCGAGGCAATCCCCAGGGGCGCTTGCTTGTCGTCACGCATGGGAGCTTTCTTGCCCAGCTGCTGGACGAGCTCTGCTCGGGACTTGATAAGCAGTTTCTCGATAATATGTCCTACTCGATTCTCCAATTCAACGAAAATGAATGGGAATCCTTGTTGTACAATTGCAGCCGGCATTTGCAACAACTTGATCAAGTCGGCGTTTAAAATAAGCGTGAAAGCTGCTTTAACAATTGCAGGGGCAGCTGGATTCAATTGATGGCAGCGCCATTTCTCCTACTGGAGGAATGGCGTTTTTTTATGGTTGCTGTTAGAGGTGCTTTTTCCGAAAAAGAAGCATAAAAACTATTTTTCTGGAACTGCGGTTATAAAATCTGAGTTTCTTCCCATAATGGTAATAAAAAAAGGCTGCTCTACAATCATGAGTGCAAGCAAACTGTTCATTAAAGCAGCAGTTAAGCGCGAAGGAGGAGAGACTATGAATTTATCGGATATGCTCGGCTGCGCAGATATCGGGCAGCTCAGCCGCATTGCCTCCGTCTATCAATGCGAGTGCAATAGCAACTCCAAAAATGAATTGATTCAGTCGATTCTTGGCGCAGTAAGCAGAAATGATGTTTTCGAGCAACAGATCAGCAGCATGGCAATTGAGGATTTGCGTTTTTTAAACTCGCTGCTGTTCGAGACGAGAGACGCTTTTAGTCTGGAGGAGCTTCTGGCTCGTGCGCAGCAGAGCAAGTTCAGCAGCCCGGAGACGGCGAGCGTTGCCCAGAAGGAAGCGAAGGTGCAGCAGCAGGTTTCTGGAGAGAAAGCTTCTTCTATTCAGAAGCCGGCCAAAGCAACACAACCGAAGCGCCGTTCTAAGAAAACGCCTGTCATGAAGGAGAGCAGCCCCCGGGATACAATCGTCAAATTCAAGCATCAGGGCTGGCTGTTTAACGGCTTCACTGGGCCGAACCGTTATTTGTTTCAGGTGCCAGAGGATTTGAAGCAGCGGTTTCGTGAAACGTTGAAGCGCAAATTTGCAGCACAGCTTGTGTATACAGACGAGCCTCATGTGTATCGTGATGAGCAGGAGCTGCTGCAAGCCGATATTCGTCAATTGCTGCATTACATCCATCACAACGAAGTGACGATGGCGGCTGACGGCTCCTTATACAAGCGCTTCAGCTTGCAACTGCTTGATATGTTTTCGATCAAGGAGGAGCTGCCGGGCAAGGGGGAATGGCGATTCGGCTACGGCAAATATTTTCACCATTATCCGAATCGAATGTCGCTGCTGTATGACTACTGTGTGCAAATGAACTATTTTCTAGAGGAGCCTCTGGGCCTCAGGCTTACGCCAGGTGGGCAGGAAAGGCTGCTTAGCGCTCCGGCAAATGAATTGCAGCAGCTGTACAAATGCTGGCTTAAGCAGTATAAAGGGCCCATTCCGAACATTTTAGCGCTCGTACAATGGATTGGCGGACTGTCGGATCAGTGGGTAACGGCACAATCGCTCAGCCAAGTGCTCGTCCCGCTCATTAAACCTTTCTATTATGATGATGCGGAGCGGATTTTTCAGCACAGATTGCTTGGCATGCTCGTCCATCTTGGTTTAATACGCCTGGGAGAGCATGAGCAACACGGTATGGTCATCAAAACGACGAAAGCGGGCAAAGCGGTAATGCTAGGCATCAGTCTGGAAGAGCAGAACCGATTGTTCATGTATTGACAATGGCTGCGGCAGTTGATAGAATCACCCCACGTTAATGTAAAGGAATGGATGCATAGCAACTGAATGCTGATTTCCAGTGCAAATGAGAGGGGAATTTACGAGATGCTGCTGCCTTATTTGGGAGTAAGACCAACGATTCATTCCAGTGTTTATATCGGGGAAGGAGCGAAGCTGATTGGTGATGTAACAATCGGCCACAGCAGCACGGTATGGTTTAACGCTGTGCTTCGCGGAGATTTGGCTCCGATACACATTGGACATAGCTGCAACATACAAGATGGAGTTGTCGGTCATGTGAATACGAACCAGCCGCTCATTTTGGAAGATGAAGTTTCCATTGGGCACGCGGCTATTATCCATGGCTGTACGATAGGCAAAGGCACATTAATTGGAATGGGGGCAATCGTACTTAACGGCGCGCAGCTTGGTGAATATGCTTTAGTAGGAGCCGGTTCGATTGTTACGGAGAATAAGAAGATACCACCCTATACGCTTTCTCTTGGTTCACCTGCTAAAGTCGTTAGAGAGCTTACAGAGGACGATTTGCTGCGAATGAAACGAACGATGGAAAGCTACGTGAAGAAAGGCGAAGAATATAGGATCTCTTAACGCCGGTGTGGAGGTGTATCCTATGGATAAAATGAAAGTAACGTATGAAGCGATGCTGTCGCTTGCAGCAGAAATGGCCTTGGATGAAGCGGTGCGAAAATTCCGTGCGGAACGTATTTACCGCGAAATTGACCAGTCGCTTGCGGCTGGCGATGAGGATACGTTTTATCGCTTAGCTAAAGAATTGAACGAAATGAAGTGAAGGCATAACGTGGAAAGCAAGGAGAAGGGTTAAATAAGCTTCCATCACAGGCTCTGGCGAGAAAACTCGCGAGCTGAGGTAGAAGCTTATTTTGCTGCGCATCAAGCAAAATAAGCAGGCAGATGGAGAAGACCCATTGGCAAAAGGACAATAAACCGTTAACATAGACAAAGGTTTGATCTATAAAAAGGAAGCTAGCTAGCTTTCGCAAGCTGCGATAAGCCAGCTGAAGCTGCAAGCGGAAGGAGTCCTTAGCAATGAAATTTAGCGATGTGCAAGAAGAGCAGTGGGAAGAGCTGCGTCCTTATTTGGACACTTGCATGCTGCCTGTGACAGGCATGAACGGCGAAGAGCAGCCTTATGAGGCGACCGCTGCCCTGGAGCGTCTGCGTGATGTAATGGATCTGATAGAAATACCTTTTAAAGGGCGAGTCGTCACTTATCCGGCGCTTCATTATGTAGGGGCCCATGCGGCTGTTGATATGATTAATGATGTATGCGCTTCACTTAGAGCATCGGGATTCCGATATATAATTGTAGCGACCGCATCCGGCAAGCTGGATTTGGCCCATATTCAGGCCGATTTGCTGCTGGAACCGGATCAAGCCGGCGAGCTGCCTTCTGGTGCCGACGTGAAGGAGCGCGTTTCGCTTATGTGGAATCCAAAGGAGCCATCCTGATTTTTCAATTTTGCATAATCGGGAAGTTTTTTGGGGAAAACAAATGCCATGCAAGGTTAAATGTGACAAATTAATTACAAATTAAAAATCAACATTTTATTAGGCAGACAATCATCAGCCATATTCTTGACGCTCCTAAGCACCTAGGCTATTATAAGTATGTCCTAGTTCGTCATGTGTTTTGCCATGGGCTAAAACACAAGAAATGGTTGGCAAAGGGGGTAGAACAGAAGATGAGTAACCACGAACATCAAGAATCGGCACATAAGCCGCTTCAACGCAAAGAGATGTCAAGACGGCAGTTTTTGTCGTATACGCTCGGTGGAACAACCGCATTTATGATGGGCGGAGCCGTGCTTCCAATGGTGCGTTTTGCGGTAGACCCATTATTAGAGAAAAAAACCGAGGGCACCTTTGTTAAAGTAGTAGAAGAGAGCAAAATTACGACAGATCCGCAAGAGTTTAAGTTCCAAATTCACCAAGTTGATGGATGGTACGTCAGCGATCCTGAGTTGTCTGCTTGGGTGTCCAAAGACGCAAACAACAAAATTTTTGCGCTTTCACCGATCTGCAAACATCTGGGCTGTACAATTGCTTGGAATGCGAAAGGTAAAGACGAGTATGACTGCCCGTGTCACGACGCACGTTATACGAAAGACGGCAAGAACCTTGCAGTTGCTCCAAATCCATTGGATGAATACGAAGTGAAGCTTGAGAATGGATTTGTTTACTTGGGTCCAGTTAAGCCAAATTCACGGGTAGGCTAAGGAGGCGAATGATCAGATGTTTAAAAGTGTATACAATTGGATTGATGAACGTCTTGACATTACGCCGTTGTGGAGGGATGTTGCGGATCACGAAGTACCGGAGCACGTTAACCCTGCACATCATTTCTCGGCATTTGTCTACTGCTTTGGCGGCTTGACGTTTTTTATTACCGTTATTCAAATTTTGTCTGGTATGTTTCTGACGATGTATTATGTTCCGGACATTTTGAATGCTTATGCAAGCGTTGACTATTTGAACCACAAGGTCGCATTCGGCGGCATCGTTCGCGGTATGCATCACTTTGGTGCGAGTCTCGTTATTGTTATGATGTTTTTACATACGCTGCGCGTGTTCTTCACCGGCTCTTATAAAGCGCCGCGCGAAATGAACTGGGTAGTGGGTATGCTTATTTTCTTCATTATGTTGGGCCTTGGTTTCACAGGCTACCTTCTTCCATGGGATAACAAAGCTTACTTCGCAACAAAGGTCGGCGTTCAAATCGCGGAATCCGTTCCGTACATCGGACCTTACATCGGGCAGTTCCTGTATGGCGGCGACATCGTAGGAGCTCAAACGTTAACTCGCTTCTTCGCGATTCACGTTTTCTTCCTGCCAGGTGCGCTTCTTGCTATGCTGGCAGCTCACTTCCTGATGATTCGGAAACAAGGTATTTCGGGACCACTTTAAGCGAAGGGAGGACTTTATGATGGCACATGGTCACAAATCAGACGAAAAGGTTGTATTCGTCGGAGATTCGCGGGTCAAGAAAAACAACCATCCGAATATTCCGCCGGACTACACGTCTTTTCCAGGAAAGTCAGAAGCGTTTATTCCTAACTTCCTGCTGAAAGAGTGGATGGTTGGCTGCGTCGTACTCGTCGGGTTTCTCGTATGGACGATTGCAGAGCCGGCTCCGCTAGGCTATCCGGCAGATCCGACAAACGCATCGTTTATTCCGATGCCGGACTGGTATTTCTTGTTCCTGTATCAATTTTTGAAATATCCATATGTATCACAGGATTACATTGTACTCGGTACAATGGGTATTCCTGGTGTCATGTTCGGCGGCTTGCTGCTTGCTCCTTTCCTCGATACAGGCAAAGAGCGCAGATTTTACCGTCGTCCGATTGCTTCCTCGCTGATGATTTTATCATTGATCGCCTGTGTGTATTTGACGGTTATATCTTGGGACCACTACCAGCACCAGCTGGAAATTACCAATACGATACCTGAGCATCACATTCGTGAAGAGAAAGCAAGAGAAGCAGCGGCTAAAGGTGAAGAGGCTCCTAGCACAACGAAGAAGCCTGAAACCGCATCTGTTGCAATTGTAGAAGCGGATGATCCAGCACACAAGCTGATGGAGCAATCCAAATGCTTGACCTGCCACGCAGCTGATATGAAAGGTAACCCACCGCAAATTCCTGCACTTCGGGGAATTGGCGATGTATTATCTAAAGAAGAGATTGTAGCGACCGTCACGAACGGCAACGGCAATATGCCTTCTTTCAAAGACAGCCTGAGCGCTGAGCAGATTGATCAAATTGCAACGTGGCTTTCCAAGCAGAAAGCTTCAACTGAATAACGAGTAACAGCAAGAACCTGATTGCTTTATTGCAATCAGGTTCTTTTCAAACTTATTAGGACAATGTACGGACGCTATAACAAGGCTAGGAATATAGGGGTTGAAAATAATGGGATTGTCATGGTTATGGAGCCGCATGCTGTGGATGAACCGTACGATATTGTGGCTGCTGTTTATCGTTAATTTTTTCGGGACCGTTTATGGCTACATCTGGTATTGGAATCAATTGGTTTATACCTACGAACGGTTTCCATCTTGGCTGCTTGTATTTGTGCCGGACAGTCCGACGGCTAGTTTGTTTTTCACGCTTGCGCTGCTTTACTTGCTGTTCCCGCCGCCTGAATCGGCATCTAGATTCGTTCAGGTCACTAGAATGATTATAGAAGGCCTCGCGGTCGTAACGTCAGTGAAATACGGCTTGTGGGCGGTATCAATGATAGTGGCTACGGGAGCGCAAGGCGGAGAGCTGAATTGGCAGCATGGCATGCTTGTACTTTCCCATCTAGGTATGGCTGTAGAGGTGCTTCTGTATGCTCGCTTTATGAGAGCAGGATTCAAGGCCGTCGTCATAGGCACCGCCTGGCTGCTGCTGAATGACACGATTGATTATACGTTCGGCGTGTTCCCTTGGCTTGCTGATGAGCTGATGGACGATTTGCCGCAAGTCCGTTTGTTTACATATGGCTTAACCATCTTCAGCTTTATGGCCGGCTGGCTGGCGCTCCGAGCAAGAAAACAACTTTAAAAAAGCATAACGATGGACATCCCCTCATAAGCTGGATTATGGGGGGATGTCCATGAGAACGCGTATTGCAATACCCATTGTATTATGTATAGCGATGTTGCTAGGCTCCGTCTCTGCAACTTGGGCTTATGCTGGTGAACAGCCGCTTGGCGCGAGACAAGCGCAGGCTGCCGATGCTGAAGAGCTACTGCGTCGTTTCGAGGAAGCGGCTCATTCATTATATAAGGCTTCTTATGCAGATAACCGCCAGGCCGGCTATAAATATGTCCAGCAGCTGGAGCGCCTTGTGCCGCAGCTGGAAACAGGCATAGAAGGCCGCCCAGCTGGTTGGGCAAAGCTGCAGCAGAGCATCAGGGCTGTCTCCGATGAGCTTTTGAGCAAAAAGCAGTCCGTAGCGTGGATGGAGGCATCTGCCCGGATTCATCTAACAGCGGATGCGATGCTTAGGCCGGCTAGCGGTTTGTGGATGCAATATGAACGGGTTATGCTCGAAGATGTAAGCCGTGTGAGGAAAGCGTGGAAGCGCCCTTATGAGGAACGGGCGAATGCTGCAAGAGCGGCGATGGACAACTTAAGCGCGCATTTGGCGCTCGTTGAGGGTCCCGCCTTTATGCTGCGTCCGGAAGGACGGGCAGCAGAGCTGCAAGAGCGGATACGCTACACAAACGTGCTGTTATCCGCTGGGCCTAAGGATCAAGCGCAAGCCGGCCGAGTGGACGAGGCGCTGACGCAGCTTGGAGCGGCGGTAAGCAGATTGTTTACGGACAAGCCGCAAGCTGTTGTGGAGGAGCCCGCGCTCGCGCCTCCCGCATCGGCTAATCCGGTAAGCTGGACGCTGCTGCTTGGCGCTATTATTATGGCTGTGCTTGCTTATAAGAGCTGGCGTAAATACAAGCAGCAGCCTTACGGCATAAAGCCGCTCCCATGATGGGAGCGGCTTTTATTCCTCGTTAAATCCTTCGCCCAGCACATCGTGGACATCATTAATGATGACGAAAGCACGAGGATCTACGCTGCGTACGATTGCTTTGAGGCGGCGCAGCTCCTGCCGCTGGACGACGCAATAAACGATTTCCTTTTGCTGGCCGGAGAAAGCACCTTTTGCCGGCATCAGCGTCACGCCGCGTTCCATCTCAATCGTAATGCGCTGCGCCATCGGCGTGCCTTTGTCTGTAATAATAGAGAAGGATTTGGCGGCATAGGCACCGTCTTGAATAAAATCAATGAGCTTGGCGGAAACGAATACCGTTACGAGCGTATACAGTACTTTTTCGATAGGAATAAAAAAGAGCGAGCCTCCGATAATGACAATATCGAGTATAAGAATAATTTGCCCCATGCTCAGCGTTTTGCGACGTGATACGATTCGGGCTATAATATCCACGCCGCCAGTTGTCCCGCCAAAGCGAAAGACGATGCCAAGCCCTGCGCCGAGCGTAACGCCTGCATACAGAGCGGCAAGTATGTAATCGGTTGAAGTGTGGAAGGTAATGACCCAGCCTCTGGCAATAAGCTGCTCCATTACAGCAAGGAAGAAGGAGAGCGATACGATGCCAGCGAGCGTATAAAGCATCTCGGTACGGCCAAGCGTCTTCCAGCCAAGCAGAAACAGCGGAATGTTGAGGACAAGCGTCGTAATGGACAGCGGCCATCCGGCTGCATAATTGAGCAGAACCGCTATGCCGGTTACACCGCCCTCCATAAGCATGTTCGGAATAAGGAAATAGTGCAGCCCGAAAGCATATATGGCTGTGCCTAGCAGAATAGGCAAAATAATTTGCAATTGTTTAGTCACTTTTCGAAGCATCATTAGCATTCCCCTTTTTTTAAATATAAGCATATAAGTTTTCCTTTTATATCGGGCTTATATTTCAGCGCAAAACGAAGTTTTGCCGGCCAAGGGCGGCGATTGTCGTTTACGCTTGAATGATAAGCATAAAGAAGCCATTATTTCACTTATTCGCTTCGGTGTCCACTGCTTGCGATTAATCTTATACTTGGGATGGCCGGAAAACGCCGATGTTGATCGGAAGGCGGTTTCCATTCTGTAGTATAGCGCAATTTTCATCGTTCAAAAACATTGTTTTCATCGTCTCTTTGCGTTAACATATGAATTATTGACAACAATAAGTTTTAGGCTTGTTTTCCAACTGCTATAGATGGGGAAAACGCTAGTCTTGAAAGAAGGGAATTTCACGTATGTCTCAAAAAACGTTGGCACATATCCAGCAAGAAGTGGATGATTATATTTCTCAATTTAAAGAAGGCTACTTCAGTCCGCTGGCGCTGATGGCAAGAATGAGCGAGGAAGTCGGCGAGCTTGCGCGTGAAGTGAACCATTCCTACGGCGAGAAGCGCAAGAAGGCGGATGAAGCTGACAACTCCATCGAGATGGAGCTTGGCGATATTTTATTTCTATTATCCTGCTTCGCCAATTCGCTCGATATTGATTTAACGGAAGCACATAATAAAGTAATGGACAAATTCAATACACGGGATAAAAACCGCTGGACTTTAAAAAACGCTGAACAGTAATACCGCATCTCACATATGCTGTACCATCAACCTGTGTACAAGGAGGATGGGCGGTAATGAACGGGGATGCTTGTATCAAAAAGGCGTATGCTTTCATTTTAACCAGCGATTTTGAACAGGCTATTGTCTGGTTTGAGCAAGCGATTGCCGCAGAGCCTGACAATGCCAGTTATTATCATAAGTGCGCTATTTCATGCGCGCGCAGCGGGAAATGGGCGAAAGCTTATGACCATGCCCGCCGGGCGCTTGAGCTGGCGAGGGATGAGCCGGAATATATTTATCATTTGCAGACGATTGAAGCGAGGCTGCAGCTCTCTGGCGCGCAGCAACAGCTGATACAAGAACCTCCGGCATTGGAAGAGGCGCTGTTGATGCTAAAGAAGGCGGTGGAGCTTGATCCGCTGTGCTTTGACGCTTTTTACTGGATCGCCATGACGTACGCTGAACTTGGGCAGCTGGATGAAGCTGCTGTCCATGCGCGAGAAGCGATTCGGCTTGACCCGGAGCATTCAGCTGCCAGAAGGCTGTTTGCTGATGTGAGCCGTCGGCGGCGCTTGATGCGCTACCGAATCAACGGACAACATAGACGAAGGAACAGGTGATGGATAAGTGGATACAATTAAAGTAGCAGTAATCGGAGCAGGCGGTCTTATGGGCCGTGAAGTGGTAAAAATGGTGCTGGAGGATGAGGCGCTGGAGCTTGTATCCGCCGTCGCGCCTTCAGCAGGCGCTGTAGATGCAGGAAGCTTTGCGAACAAGCCGAATACCGGCGTCATCGCTTGCAAGACGATTGAAGAGGCGCTCAGCAGTGCAAAGGCCGATGTTATGGTCGATTTTACGGCTCCGCATGCAGCCTATGAACATACAAAAACAGCGATAGAATTTGGGGTTCGTCCTATTATGGGAACGACAGGTTTTACCCCTGAGCAAATTGAAGAGCTTAACGGGCGTTGTATCGAGAAGCAGCTTGGCGGGCTCATCGCGCCTAACTTTTCGATTGGCGCTATTCTGATGATGAAATTTGCAGCACAGGCATCGAAATATATGCCGCATGTTGAAATTATTGAATATCATGGCGACCACAAGCTTGATGCTCCTTCAGGCACATCAATCAAAACGGCAGAGCTCATTGCCGAGGCTCGTCAGGAGCTGCGCCAAGGCAATCCTAACGAGAAAGAAACGATTGAAGGAGCAAGAGGCGGTTACTACAATGGCTTCCGTATACATAGTGTGAGACTTCCGGGCGTATTTGCGCAGCAGGAAGTTGTATTTGGCGGTTATGGCCAATCGCTCAAAATTCGCCATGACTCCTATGACCGTGCGGGCTATATGCCAGGTGTTAATGTAGCGATCAAGAAAGTGATGGGGTACAGCGGTTTAATATACGGTTTCGAGCATTTAATGGATTAGTAGAAGGTTTGAACTAGACAGCGGAAGAGGGGCCTCACCTATGAAAATTGCATTCATCGCGCATGACCGAAAAAAAGAAGAAATCGTCAACTTTGTTATTGCCTATGAGCAGGTGTTTGTTGGCCACGAGCTCTATTCAACAGGTACGACTGGTACGAGAATTATGGAGCAAACGAATTTGAGCATTCACCGTTTTATGTCGGGACCGCTCGGCGGCGACCAGCAAATCGGCGCCCTTGTTGCCCAAAATGAAATGGATTTGATTATCTTTTTGCGTGATCCCCTAATGGCACAGCCTCATGAGCCGGATATTATTGCGCTGCTTCGCCTTTGCGATGTGCAGGGCATTCCAGTCGCGACGAACGTGGCGACAGCCGAATTGCTCGTCAAGGCGCTGGAACGCGGCGATTTTGCCTGGAGAGAGCTTGTTCATAAGTACAAGCCTGAATTGCCGTTATGAGTGAGCGCTTAGATATTCTCGTATTTGGCGCTCATGCAGATGATGCTGAAATCGGAATGGGCGGCACTATTGCCAAGCATACGATGGCAGGCATGCTGGTTGGCATTTGTGATTTGACCGAAGCGGAGATGTCTTCGAATGGCACCGTAGAGCAGCGAAGGCGCGAAGCCGATGAAGCTGCTGCGGTGCTTGGTCTTTATTCACGGACCAATCTGCAGTTGCCGGATCGCGGCCTTGAGCTAACACGCAGCAATATCGACAGCATCGTGGCAGAAATCCGCCGCACCAGCCCGCGCATCGTATTTGCGCCGTATTGGGTTGATCGGCATCCCGATCATATTGCATGCAGCCAGCTGGTTGAGGAAGCTGTATTCAATGCCAAGCTGCGAAAATATATGCCGGAGCTGCCGCCTGTTCAGGTGCAGCAGCTCATTTATTACTACATAAATGACATGGAGCAGGTTTCGCTCGTCGTAGACGTTAGTGAGCAATACGAAACGAAGCGCCAATCGCTGCTAGCTTACCGCTCGCAGTTTCAAGCGGTTTCCCAATCGGAAGACCGCGTTTCGACGCCGCTCACCGACCGCTATGTGGAACGAGTAGAAGCAAGGGATATGCTGCTCGGTCAGGCACGCTCCTGGCAGTATGCGGAAGGATTTGCTTTAAAGCGGCCGCATGAGGTGAAATTATTTTAGAAGGCCGGGCAACCGGTTTGGCAAGATATACAAACCATTAGGAATAGTATTGATTATAAAAGCTAGAGACGGCAGGAGTGAGCATGACATGGCACGTAAGTTGAAAATCGGGATAACCTGTTATCCTACGCTTGGCGGCTCTGGTGTCGTTGCGACTGAGCTCGGCAAGCTGCTTGCTGAGCGGGGACATGAAATTCATTTTATAACGCACAGCATTCCGTTCCGGCTAGGCCATTTTAATAAAAATATTTTTTTCCATGAAGTTGAAGTCAATGATTATTATGTATTTCGGTATCCGCCTTATGATTTATCACTGGCAAGCAAGATGGCACAGGTTGCCAAGATGGAGAAGCTGGATTTGCTTCATGTGCACTATGCGGTTCCTCACGCCGTCTGTGCCCATCTCGCCAAGCAGATGATCGGCGATGAGCTCAAGACGGTTACTACGCTGCATGGAACGGATATCACGGTGCTCGCGCAGGATGAGTCGCTTAAGGACTTGATTAGGCTTGCCATTAACAAAAGTGATGCTGTAACGGCGGTTTCCCAGGATTTGATCCAGGAGACGAGAAGGCTGCTTGATATTACGAAGCCGATTGATCTGACCTATAATTTCGTTGACAAGCGCATTTATTATCCTCGGGACGTCGCTTCGCTTCGCCTGGATTATGCCAGTCCGAACGAAAAAATATTAATGCATATTTCCAATTTCCGTCCTGTTAAGCGGGTTTCTGACGTTATTGAAATTTTTCAGCAGGTTGCTAAAAAAGTGCCTTCGAAGCTGCTGCTCGTTGGGGAAGGTCCTGAGCTTTCGAAAATCCAGTGTAAAATCCGTGAAATGGGACTGGAGGATCGCGTCGTATTTCTGGGCAAGCAGGAGGATGTGGCGCAGGTGATATCGCTTGCTGATGTGCTGCTGCTCCCTTCGGAGAAAGAGAGCTTCGGTCTAGTAGCGCTGGAGGCCATGGCTTGCGGCGTACCGACGATTGGCTCGACTGCTGGCGGTATCCCTGAGCTGGTGACGCATGGAGAGACGGGCTTCCTTAGCCCGATAGGCGATGTGGACAGCATGGCCGCCAATGCGATTCGTTTGCTGACAGACGAAGAGCTGCATGCGAAGTTTAAGGAAGCTTGCATATACCGCGCCTGCCATGCTTTCTGTAATGATCGCATTACGGCTGAATATGAAGAAATATATTATCGCGTGCTGGGCATGGAAGCTGAGCTTCCTGCGTCTGCGGTCGTTTGCGAATAAGAGGATAGAGGGTGAGAAGATGGAGCGCTGCACCTCGATTCCGCAAGCAATGCGAGAGGCGCTGCCCATTCTCGCAACCTTGAACGGGCACGGCCATGAAGCCGTGTTCGTTGGAGGCTGCGTGAGGGATACCGTTATGGGCCTCGCGCTTAAGGATGTAGATATTGCGACGTCGGCGACACCGGAGCAGGTTGTTGCCTTATTTGCGTATTGTATTCCAACTGGCCTGCAGCATGGGACGGTGACGGTGATGCAGGATGGAACAGGGTATGAGGTAACGACGTATCGCAAGGAATCCGTATACGAGAAGCATCGCAGGCCAGAAAGTGTGGCTTTTATTTCGGATATTAAAGAAGATTTGCTGCGGCGGGATTTGACGATTAATGCGATGGCGATGCGTTTAAGCGGAGATTATTACGATCCGTATGGCGGCATGAGCGACATACAGTCGAAGCAGGTGCGCTGTGTAGGGGACGCGGAAGCCAGGTTTCAGGAGGATGCGCTTCGCATGCTGCGTGCTCTCCGCTTCGCTTCGCAGTTCAGCTTTCGCATCGTGTACCGCACTTGGCGGGCGCTGCTCAAGCACCGCGAGCTGCTGCGCTACGTAGCGATGGAGCGTGTGCAGGCCGAGCTTGATAAAATGATTGGCGGACCGGCTCCGCATTATGCAGCAGCGCTGCTCGCTGGCAGCGGCCTTCTTGCTTACACCCTTGAGCCTTTGCCGGCCGCTCGTGCCTTGCTTGCTGAGGCAGCGAAGACGGAGCGTATTCAGCTTGACTATTTGCCTGCGCTACATGGGGTGGACATTCGTTATGCAGCATTGATGACGCAGCCAAGCGTTACCCCTCAGGAGGCAAAAGCAACGCTGCAGGCGCTGCGGATGTCAGGAAGCCGCAGCGGCGTCATTATGGCGATTGTGTCGCTTCATCATGATATGGTCGTTAACCGGAGCCCGAACGAAGAGAAGCTTCGTGTAAGCTGGATTGAGGCCGTTCTGCGCTACGGACAGGTAGCAGCAGCAAGCTGGCTGCATATTGCAGAAGCATCTGGGCGGGAGCACGCTTTTTGGGCGGATGTGCCGCGGATGAAGCTTTGGCTGTCGCAAATGGAAATTTCCTCGCTCAAGGAGCTGGCGCTAGACGGCAATCAGCTTGCGGCCTATTGGGATCGCAAACCGGGCGCCTGGATGGGCAAGACGCTGAAACGGCTGCTGCTGCTAGTCGCCCTTGGCGAGCTTTCTAATTCGCAGGAACAGCTGCTGAAACAAGTTGACAGATGGAAGGAAGAGACGGATGAGTCATGAAAACTTGCTGCGTTTGTTTGCAGATCGCGACGGCGAATATGTATCTGGCGAGCATATTAGCCGCGAGCTGAAAGTGAGCCGCACGGCAGTATGGAAGCAAATACGCAAGCTGGAGTCACAAGGATTTGAATTTGAAGCTTCACGCCGGCTCGGTTATCGTCTGCTTTCCATGCCGGACAAGCTGGACATGGCTGCTTTGCTAACCAGTCTTAAAACCAAAAAATTTGGTCAAAAGCTGCAGGTGCTGGAATCGGTCGAATCGACGCAAAATATTGCGCAAGCGCTAGCGGAAGGCGGGGCGGAGGAAGGTATGCTCGTTGTTGCTGAGCAGCAGCTGAGCGGTCGGGGCCGCATGGGCCGAGGCTGGATATCGCCTCTGGGCAAAGGCATTTGGATGAGCATGGTCATGCGTCCAACGGTGCCGATTTATTTTGCTCCGCAGCTAACGCTGCTTACGGCAGTAGCGCTTTGCCGCAGCCTTAAGCGGCTGACGAAGCTCGACATCGGCATCAAATGGCCCAACGATCTGCTCATTAATGGCAAAAAAATCAGCGGCATATTGCTCGAATCCGCCGCAGAGGATGAGCGGCTGCGCTATGTCATTGCCGGAATCGGCATCAGCGTTAATTTGCAGCAGGCCGATTATCCCGAGGAGCTTTTGGAAAAAGCGACCTCCCTGCGTATGGCAAGCGGCGAGAAACAAATACGCGAAGCGATAATTGCCGATTTTTTGCTGGAGTGGGAGCAGCTGTATGAGCTGTATCAAAGCGAGGGCTTTGCCCCGATTGTTACGCTATGGGAATCGCTTTCGGTTTCGCTTCACAAGCCAGCTACGCTTTTAACGCCGCAAGGTGTCGTTGAAGGCACGCCGAGAGGGCTTGATGCTAGCGGAGCGCTTATCGTAGAAAAGCTGGATGGCAGCCAGGCGCTTATTTTTTCTGCAGAAATGGGCGAGCCGCGGGGCGAGTAATATTTACGGATCGACATATTTTTGCTAGTATGGGGTTAACGGGCGGTATCTGAAAAGAGCTGCACTGTGCTAAACCTCATGCCAGCATCGGCATGGAATTGCAAGAAAGTTTTGTTGGAAGTACAAGTAGTCTGCTCTGAGCCGAAAGGACCGAGACAGAAGGAAGCAATAAAGTGATATACGTTTCCTTTTTCGTTTGGGGACCTTTTTAGCGACGGCTAAAAGGTTTTTTTGTGTTTATCCTAAAACAGAATTGAAGAAGGGATGAGGCCAAGATGAGGAAACGTTTAACGATAACGAATTTGCAGCAAATGAAAGAGGAGAGCAATAAGCTTACCGTCATGACTGCTTACGATTATCCGTCAGCTATGCTTTCGGAGGAGGCTGGCGTCGATATTATTCTTGTAGGGGATTCGCTTGGCAATGTGGTGCTCGGCTACGATACGACGCTTCCGGTCACTTTAGACGATATGATTTATCATACGAAAGCGGTAGCACGCGGGGCACGCAATACGTTTATTGTGACGGATATGCCCTTCATGACATACGGAATTGGGCGTGAAGCTACGCTGCGCAATGCAGCCAGAATGATGCAGGAGGGCGGCGGCCAGTCGCTTAAGCTTGAGGGCGGCGTCGAAATTGCGGGCGAAGTGGCGGCTCTGGTCAAAGCGGGCATTCCGGTGATGGGACATATCGGGCTCAAGCCGCAATCGATTCACACGCATGGCGGTTTTAAGGTACAAGGAAAGCAGGAGGCGGAAGCAGAGCAAATCCTGCAGGATGCCAAGGCACTTGAACAGGCAGGAGCTTACGCCATCGTACTGGAGCTTGTAACGGAGACGATTGCGGACCGTATTAGCCGCGAGCTGTCGATTCCAACGATTGGGATTGGGGCTGGCCGCGGATGCGATGGACAGGTGCTTGTGTATCACGATATTTTGCAATATTCATCACCGGTCATTAAGAAAAAAATGGTTAAAGTGTACGCAGACATAGGCTCGACGATTCGCGATGCCATCGGAGCTTTTGTAAGTGAAGTCAAATCCGGTGAGTTTCCAGCGGAGGAGCATGTGTTCGGCAAAAGGTCTGAGGACGCTGTAGACAGCCTCTATGGCGGTTCAGCGACCCGCGAGCAGACTAATGGTGTCAAAGGTGCGGGTGAAAGCCAGCAGGCTGGAGAGGGGAATGAGCAGCGTGATTTTGTGCCGAACCATAGATGAGCTAAAAGAGCAGCAAAAGAAGATGTGGAGCGGCGGCAGCAAGCCAAGCATCGGTTTTGTGCCAACGATGGGTTATTTGCATGAAGGACATGCCAGTTTAATGCGGCAGGCAGCAGCAGAAAATGATATTAGCGTGCTGTCGATTTTCGTCAACCCGCTGCAATTTGGGCCGAACGAGGATTTTGAAACGTATCCGCGCAATGAGCAGCGCGATTTATCCATCGCTGCTGAAAACGGCATTGATATCGTATTTATGCCATCGGTCAGCGAAATGTATCCGCGCAAGGTGCTGACGAAGGTGCTCGTCAGCGATGTAACAGACCGCTTATGCGGCGCATCGCGCCCTGGTCATTTTGACGGCGTTGGAACGGTCGTCAGCAAGCTGTTTCATCTGGTGCAGCCAGACCGGGCCTACTTTGGCATGAAGGATGCCCAGCAAGTCGCAGTCATTCAGCAAATGACCGATGACTTGAATTTCCCTGTTACGATCGTGCCATGCCCGATTGTGCGGGAGCCGGATGGCCTTGCGCTTAGCTCGCGCAACGTATATTTGAATGCGGAGCAGCGGTCGCAAGCTGCTGCCCTTTCTTCATCGCTTGCAAAGGCGCGGGAATGGATGAAGGACGCCTCGCTAACGCCAGCAGAGCTTGTGAACAAAGTGCGTGCTGCGATTAGCGAAGCACCGCTTGCCAATATCGATTATGTCGAAGTACTGGAATACCCTGCACTTGCCACACCTGTTGCTGACGTTCCTTTTCAAAGTACCCGCAAGCGTTACATTTTGGCTTTAGCCGTAAAATTCGGGGCGACCCGTTTAATTGATAATGAGCTGTTTGAACCTTTGGAGGTGAATGGCAATGTTTAGAACGATGATGAAATCAAAGCTGCACCGCGCGACGGTAACAGAGGCAAACCTCAATTACGTCGGCAGCATTACCATTGATGAGGATTTAATGGATGCGGCGGATCTTTGGGCCAATGAAAAGGTGCAAATCGTAAACAATAATAATGGTGCCCGCCTTGAAACATACGTTATAAAAGGGGAGCGAGGCTCTGGCGTTATTTGCCTCAATGGCGCAGCTGCCCGACTCGTACAGCCAGGAGATACGGTCATTATTATTTCTTATGCATCGATGACGGAGGAAGAGGCTAGAAATTACAAGCCGCGCGTCGTTATTTTGGATGAGGCGAACCGTCCGGTGTCGCAAATGACGGAAGAAATTCATGCGACGATTTTGTAAGCAGGCGCAAGTCAGTTCCTCCGTTATGTAAAGGCTGGTTCCAAGTATGAAAAGCACCCGCTTAACAAAGAATGAGGTTATCACTCCTCAATTCTTTGGTGAAGGCGGGATGCATGATGTTCCAGCATATGTTTGCGACGATGAACGAAATGCTCGACAACATTATTGATTCCTACCCTCTGGCGGCGGAGGAACAGAAGCAATATTATGACGAGCAGCTTTACGCTTTGAAGCAAATCAGCGATTCTTTAATTGAGCAATGGATTGATTTTGAAGAAAAATTTGCCGTTTTCACAGAGGAAGAGGCCGAGCCTTCAAATGCTTCACTGCTTACAGCAGCAGCGGAGTATGTAGGACAAGCGCCAGCGGCTGTGCAGCCACTGCCGCAGCAGCAAGCAGAAAAGCCAAACGTCTCACAGCAGCCTATTTCTGGCATGACTGTGGAGCAAGCGGAGCTCATATCCAAAGGACAAGGCTATTATCAATTATTTATGTTTTCCCATGCTGCAAAGCAGTTCCAGCTTGCTGTAAACCACCTGCCGGAATGCAATTTAGCAAGGCTGTTTTTGGCTATGACGAATATGCACCTGCAAAATTGGAGTGAGGCGCAGCGTCATTTTCAACTGCTAATTGAACTTACGGACTATCCGAAATGGCTCGCTTTAAGCTATAATGCCCTTGGGTGCATTCAAGCGGTTCATTTAAACTTGGAGCAGGCAGAGCAATTTTTCCTTAAAGCCTATGAGCTGGACCCAAGCTTTAAGGATCCGCTGAATAATTTGCAGAGCTGCCGGGAACGTCCGCAGCAGTTGTCATTATTGTTCGGCAGCACGGAGCTATGCTGCTTGTGAGAGGATCGGATTTATTTTATGAAATATGCAGTGCTTGATTTGGAAACGACCGGACACAGCGCCTCCGATGATATTTTGCAGGTGGGGCTGGTCCTCCTTGATGATGATCTTGAAGTTATTCATACGTATAATTCGTTTGTAAAGCCAACGATTGCGATACCACCGTTTATTACGCAGCTAACGGGCATTGACGAGGCAATGGTGGCGGATGCTCCTGAGCTGTCTGATGTGCTGATGGATATGATTCCGCTGCTTGATGATGCGGTGCTTGTCGCGCATAATGTCAATTTTGACGCTGGTTTTCTGAACCAAGCGCTTGATCGCAGCGGCTACCACACGTTTGCAGGGCGCAGGCTCGATACGATTGAGCTGCTGCGCATTCTTTTTCCATCGATTACGTCTTACCAGCTTGGTGCTGTGTCTGAGCAGTTCGGCATTACGCATGATCATCATCATCGCGCTGATAGCGATGCGATGGCGACCGCCGTTATATTTGCCAAATCAGTTCAAAAGCTACGGAGCTTGCCGCTGCTGACTTTGCAGCGGTTATCTTCGCTTGTAGACAATGGCAGCGATTTAAGCTGGTTTATTACGCTGACGCTTAAGCAGGTGGAACAGAACATCGTTATGGGTGTTCCGGATTATGATTTTTTCAACCAGTTTGCGTTGAAAGCCAGAGAATGGACAGAGGAAAAGCCCGCGCGAAGCGAAGAGGGAGCCTCGCCTTTGCAGGATATGTCATTCGAGCAATATTTGGATGAAATCAAGCAGCGTTTTATTGAGCAATTCCCGAATTATGAAGAACGCGAAGCGCAAATGACGATGTTCCATGAAGTGTTTGATTCGCTGGACAGCAAACGCCATTTGCTCATTGAAGCGGGTACAGGTACAGGAAAGTCTCTCGGTTATCTGATTCCAGCGCTCTATTATGGTATCCGTCAAGATGAGAAGATAGTCGTCAGCACGCATACCATTAATTTGCAAGAGCAGCTAAGGCATCGCGATGTGCCGCTGCTTAAACAGATTTTGCCGATAGAGTTCCGAGCTTCTATTTTCAAGGGCAGAGGGAATTATTTGTGCCTGCGCAAATTTGAAAGTAAAATAAATACGAGGGATATGATGTCCCCCGTTGATGATGCAATTACTGCCTCGCAAATGGTCGTTTGGCTGGGCGAGACGGAAACAGGCGATCAGGAAGAGCTGAATTTCAGCAACAAGGGGACTGATTTCTGGTCGACCGTTGCCAGTGATGCAGATTCCTGTCTGAACCGGGCTTGTCCTTGGTTCAAACGCTGCTATTACCATCGTGCTAAGCATGAAGCTAATATTGCCGATGTGTGCATTACGAATCACTCCATGCTGTTTACAGACATTCAAGCGGATCATCGGCTGCTGCCGACTTACAGCCATTTGATTGTCGATGAAGCACATCATGTGGAGGAAGTAGCCAGCAAGCATTTAGGCATGCAGCTCGGCTATTATTCGATAACGAATGCGATTACGCGGATGTTCAAGGATAGTCGTTCCGGCTTGCTGCCATCGTTGCGCATTCATCTTCAGCAGGAAAGCGATGAGCGGGTTCAAGGCTGGCTTGAAACGATTGACACCATTATCCCGACCTTCACGGAAGTGAAGGAGCATTGGGAGAGGCTGTTTGAAATGCTGTACAGCTTTGTGCAAGCTTCTCCTGACGCGATGGGTGAAAACAATCAATCCGTTTATCGTCTGCGAGGCGATAGCCTGCCGGAAGGCTGGTCCGAAGTGCTCGCCGAAGAGACCAATATTCATACGGAGCTCATTCGCGTGCTGAAGACAGCTGAGAAAATGTCCGAGGAAATTAAAGACCGCATCGATGAGCTGGCCGTACAGGCGCTTGTAACGGATCTGAATGGCGTTTTGCGCGATTTGACGAGAGTTAAGGATGATCTGCGCAGCTTTATGAAAGTCGATCAGACGACTGACGTATTCTGGCTGGAAGCCAACATGACCTACAAGCATCGCTCGCTGCATCTTTATGCGGTGCCGATTGATGTGAGCAGCCAGCTTCAGCAGTATTTATTTGATGTGAAGGACAGCATTATTTTAACGTCAGCCACCCTTTCGGTGCAAAAGTCATTCCAGTTCGCCGAAGAGCAGCTTGGACTTAGCGGCTTTGAAGAGGCGGGCAGATTGCGCACCGTGCAGCTGGCATCGCCGTTTAATTACCGGGAGCAGGCGCTCGTCATTATTCCGCGCAATTTCCCTGTTCTTAAAGGCTCGGCGGGCGAGCCCGCATTTATTTCAATGCTCGTCTCTTCTTTGGCAGATGCAGTGCAGCAGACCAATGGCAGAATGCTGGTGCTGTTCACCTCTTACCGAATGCTCAAGCAGGTATATGACCCGCTTAAAGCGGCGCTCGCGGCCACCAGCATTCAAGTGCTGGGCCAAGGCATCGACAGCGGCAATCGTACGAAGCTGACGCGTCGTTTTTTACAGCAGCCAGAGTCCGTACTGCTTGGTACAAGCAGCTTTTGGGAAGGCGTTGATATTCCAGGCGAAGCCTTGACTTGCCTTGCCATCGTCCGATTGCCGTTCCAACCGCCCAATCATCCGCTGCTGGAAGCGAAGTCGGAATTGCTGCAGCGCCAAAAGCAAAATCCATTTATGAAGCTGTCAATTCCGCAAGCGGTTATTCGCTTCAAGCAGGGATTCGGCAGGCTCGTGCGAACGGCGAAGGATAAAGGCATTGTCATTATTTATGATACGCGAGTGATTGAAACGTATTATGGCAAGCATTTTCTGTATTCCTTGCCTGGCCCGAAAATTGAGCATATGCATATAGAGCAAATTGTACCGAGAATGAAAGAATGGCTTGGTGCCGAGAGGGAGGAGGAGAACGGGTGAAGCAGACGAAAATATCGGAGGCCGTCGTAAGACGCCTCCCCATTTACCTGCAAGTGCTGAACGAGCTGAACAACCGGGAGGTGCAGACCGTTTCGTCCCAGGAGCTTGGCGTCAAGCTGGATTTGAATCCGGCGCAAATCCGCAAGGACTTGGCGTATTTCGGCGATTTTGGCCGTAAGGGCATCGGCTATGATGTGACGTATTTAATTGAAAAAATCCGCCAAATTCTCAAGCTTGATCAGACGATAAATGTCGCCCTTGTCGGAGCTGGTAATTTAGGCCATGCGCTGTGCAATTATAATAAATACTCCAAAGACAATATGAAAATCATCGCGGTGTTTGATGTGCATCCATCTAAAATCGGCTCGCAAATTAATAATTTGACCGTTATGCCGATGGATATGCTGAAACAAACGGTGGAGGAAAACAATATCCGGATCGGCATTATAACCGTTCCCGGATTTGAAGCGCAAAACGTTGCTAATCAATTTATTGACGCCGGCATTGAAGGCTTGCTTAATTTTGCCCCAGCGATATTGAAGGTACCTGAGGAAATTCGCATACATCATGCTGACTTTACGAAAGAGCTGCTAAGTCTGGCCTATTACTTGGAGAGGGAAAGGGATGACGAAAATGAGCCAAATTTGGATTGAAAATGGACGTTTTGTAACGATGGAGGATGGCGAGCATGTGCTGCAAGGGCATATGGTTGTAACCGATGATCGCATTACATATATCGGAGCAGAAGCTCCAACTGGGCTGCAAGCCGATGTGCAAAAGCTGGATGGCAGCAAGCTTGCTTTTATGCCGGGTCTAGTAAACACGCATGGACATGCGGCTATGACTTTGCTGCGCGGCTATTCCGATGATCAAAACCTGCAAGTATGGCTGGAGCAAAAAATGTGGCCGATGGAAGGCAAATACATCGACCTTGATACCCGTGCGGGCAGCGCGCTTGCCGTGGTGGAAATGCTTAAATCCGGTACGACAGCTTTCGTGGATATGTATGACCGCATGGACCAGCTGGCCGAAGTTGTTGAACAGTCCGGCATTCGCGGCTGTCTGACGCGCGGCGTCATCGGCCTTTGCCCGGAGGATGTACAGCAAGCTAAGCTGGCGGAAGCGATTGCTTTCGCACGCGATTGGAACGGCAAGGCCGATGGCCGGATTACGACGATGATTTCGCCGCATGCGCCTTATACATGCCCGCCAGATTATATTGAGAAATTTGTTCAGGCCGCTCATGATTATGATTTGCCACTGCATACGCATATGTCAGAATCGATTGCCGAAGTAGAGCAGAACGTTCGCGATTATGGCGTTCGTCCCGTTCAGCATCTCGACAATTTAGGCTTCTTCTCGCGTCCGGCGCTCGTTGCTCATGCGGTGCATTTGAATGACGAGGAAATTGCGCTGCTGGCTGAACGCAAAGTAGCCGTATCGCATAACCCGGTCAGCAACCTCAAGCTGGCAAGCGGCATTGCCCGCGTGCCTGCTTTGCTTCGCGCAGGTGTAACTGTATCATTAGGCACGGACAGCGCGGCGAGCAACAACAATCTTGATCTATTCAAGGAAATCAATCTTGCGGCTTTGCTGCATAAAGGTGTTTCTGGCGATCCTACGGTTGTGCCAGCCATTGAAGCTTTGCGTATGGGAACGGTATACGGCGCTCGCTCCATTTGGCAGGAGGATTCCATTGGCCGCCTGCGCGTTGGCATGAAGGCTGACTTCATCGCGATCGATATTGAACAGCCGCATTTTTATCCACAGACGGATATTGTGTCCCATTTGGTATATGCCGGCTCTGGCCGCGACGTTAAGCATGTATGGGTGGACGGCCGCCAAGTTGTACGGGATGGCGAATGCACGCTGCTTGATGAGGAGAAAATTCGTCACGATGCTCAGGCGAGCTTCGAGAGGCTGTTGAAGGCATAATGCGGGCGAGAACGAGAAAGCCGTTTTGGACGGTAAAACGGGCTGTCTTTATTTCAGTTATTTTTGTTATCGCATTGCTGACCGTTACGATTGTTTATTACCGAACTGTGCATAAGGATTTATGGGCAGAGGAAGCCCCTATTAAAGCGCATGCTATTGAAGCCGCGCAGTTGACGGAAGTCACCGGGATGACGAAGCAGGTGTGGGATGGCATTTCCTGGGTTGTAAAAGGGAATACGGCTGATGAACAAGACGTTTATGTATTTCTAACGACAGCGGAAGGTCCTGTGCTCACGGTGAAAGCGACCGAGCATATTACTCAAGAGCAGGCGGATACTGCTTTACTGGGCAGCGAGCCGGATGCGGATATTAAAAGAACACAGCCGGGTTTGCTGAACGGCGAGCCGGTATGGGAAATTTTTTATAGCCGTGATGAAGCGATAACGAAATATTATTATGCGTATTATTCGTTCCGCGATGGCGCATTTTTGAAGAAATATAGTTTAGTAGGTGACAAGGCGTCCTAGCTGTAATGGATGCCTTAGCTGTAACAGTTGGAATTGCTGGCTATTATTACACCCCCTTATTCAACAGGCGATGTGATATACTTTCGTGTATCGGAGTGGATATGCGTTTGGTATATCACCGTCATTTTGAGAGGGGGATTTTTACGATGTTCAAACTCAAGATTATGCCGATTTTGCTAACAGCTGCTGCGTCCGCCCTCGTTTTATTTGGAGGCTGGCTTATTTATCATCAGGTTGCATTCGCAGCTCCGCTTGCCAAGGCGGTTGATTCAATAGAAGGCATTGCTTCATCCGAGACACCTATTATGGATACGGACCGTATTACTTTCCCGCTGACGCTTTCAGCTGGAGCGGATTTAAAGCATGTATATGAAACGATAGCGGGGCAAAGCAAATCTGTCATTGGAGGCCGCGACATTCAGCTCGATATTGCGAATACAAGCTCGAACGCCAAGCTGGATCAGCTTTGGTCATCGTCTCTATTCAAAGTGGCTGAAGCGATGGAGCACAAAAACTATTCGACTATTCCTGAGACGTTGAAAGCTTTGGCGGATGAACATTCAGGTGTTCACGCCGTTACCGATATGGATGACACCAATATATACATTACGCTGAAAGATGGTACGGCTACGAAGTATATCGTGCTTCCGCGTGTAGCCGCACAGCTGGAGGTGTCCAGTTATGCGTAAATACGGCATCGAAATGGCAATTGGTTTTATTCCGGTATTGATTGCCTTTCTTTTATTTGTGAATGTGAATTTAATGCCTTTTGTGCTGCTTGTCATTATCGCAGCTGCTGTCGTTTATTTAGCGACCGGCAGAGGAAAGCTTGCACATGCTTCAGGTACGAAGCGGCGGAAGGTATCGGACAGCGTGCCATTCTCCTTTGAGCAAATTGGCGGACAGGAGCGTGCCAAGCAGGAGTTGATCGAGGCGCTCGATTTTCTAGTCCGGCATGAGGAACTGAGCAAGCTCGGCATTCGGCCGTTGAAGGGAATTTTGCTGACGGGACCGCCGGGAACCGGGAAGACGCTAATGGCGAAGGCAGCCGCGCAATATACCGATTCGATTTATTTGGCTGCCTCCGGCAGTGAATTTGTGGAGATGTACGTCGGCGTCGGGGCAGGCCGGATTCGTGACTTATTCAAAGAAGCGCGGACGAAAGCGAAGAAAGCGGGCAAGGAAAGCGCCGTTATTTTTATCGATGAGATCGAGGTTATCGGCGGCAAGCGCGATGGCGGACAGCATCGGGAATATGATCAAACGCTTAATCAGCTGCTTACGGAAATGGACGGCATTCATGCGGATACGGCACCGCGGCTGCTCATTATTGCGGCAACGAACCGTAAGGAAATGCTCGACAGCGCACTGCTGAGGCCCGGACGATTCGACCGCCATATTGGTGTGGAGCTGCCGGACAAAAAAGCACGCTATCAAATATTGAATATCCATGCGGCCAACAAGCCGCTTGCCGATACAGTGGAGCTGGAGAAAGTAGCTGCTGAGTCGTTCGGCTTCTCCGGCGCACAGCTTGAGAGCGTCATGAACGAAGGCGCCATTTATGCGATGCGGGAGCAAAGCGAGGTCATTGAAGAGCAGCATCTGGCTATGGCGATTGACAAGGTCATGATGGGCGAGAAGACGGATCGCGAGGCGACGAAGGAGGAGCGCGAGCGTGTGGCGCTGCATGAGCTCGGCCATGCGATATCAGCAGAGCTGCTCCGCCCGGGCAGCGTATCTCAGGTTGCCTTGTCCCCACGTGGTCAGGCGCTAGGCTATGTGCGTCATAATCCAGAGCAGGACCGTTATTTATATACGAGGGATTTTCTGAATGGGCAAATTATGATTGCGCTTGGTGGGGCGGCGGCTGAGGAAATCTTCTACGGCAATCGCAGCACAGGGTCGCGTGGCGACTTTGATCAGGCGATGAACATTGTTCGTACGCTCGTCGAATCAGGCTTAACGGAGCTCGGCATTATTCATCCCGAAATGATGACGCCTGACGCCTGGGCGAAGATCAATCGCTCCATCCTTGACGATTTAATGGCCAAGACGACTGCGATGCTGGCGACGAAGCGTCAAGTTTTTCTGGACGCGCTTGATGTCCTGATCCGTGAAGAAACGCTCAGCGGCATTGAATTTCGTGAATTGCTTAAGAAGTTGTCACATAGCGCATAATAATTCAGCATGAATAATCCTCAATTTATTACAATTTGAAGGCAGACGACATGTCTGTCTTCTTTTTTTTCAGAAAACCGTTATAATAAACATTGAACATAACTATAAAGAGAATGTTTCTCATTTACATGCTGTAGGGAAACGACAAGGAGAGAATCATGTCTATTAAAAAAGTTGGCGTAGTTGGCGCAGGAACAATGGGCCAGGGTATTGCTGAAATGTTGGCCTCTAATGGGCTGGACGTTCATTTAATCGAGATTTCGGAAGAACGATTGACATATGGCAGGCAAATGATCGAGCTTAGCCTGGACAAACAAATCGAGAAATGGGCTTTGACACAGGCGGAGAAGAAGTTGATTATGAATCGTATTCATATGACTTTGTCTTATGATGCACTGGCCGAATGCGAACTGGTCATTGAGACGGTTACCGAGGACTTGGAAAGCAAGAAGGCTGTCATTAGCCAAATAGACGACATTTGCGGCGCTGATGTTATTTTGGCGAGCAATACGTCGACGCTCAGCTTGACGGAGCTGGCTAGCGCATCTGCACATCCGGAACGGGTGATTGGACTTCATTTCATCTATCCGGTACTCAAAATCGATTTGGTAGAAATTGTTCGTGGTCTTAAAACGAGCGAGGATACCTTTACGAGCACGAAACATTTCGTTGAAGAAATTATTCATAAAAAAGGCGTCATGGTATTTGAATCTCCCGGATTCGTAACATCCCGCCTTATTTGCTTGTTCATAAACGAAGCTCTGCACGTATTGGAGGAAGGCGTTGCTTCTGCGGAAGACATCGACAGCGCGATGCGTATCGGCTATTCCTTCCAGCACGGTCCTTTCGAGATGGCAGACCGCTTCGGTCTCGATTCGGTGCTTGCTGCACTGGACCGCATGTTCCGCGAATATGGCGAGCTCAAATACCGCCCTTCCATCGTCTTGAAAAAAATGGTGCGTGCTGGCCAACTGGGTGCGAAAACTGGCGTTGGCTTTTTCAAATATGACAAGGATGGGGATCGGATCTAATGAAAGTACTCGTTATTAATGCAGGAAGCTCTTCTCTAAAATATCAGCTTTATGACATGCGCAATGAATCGGTGCTGGCAAGCGGCCGAGTTGAACGGATCGGCATGGATTCCTCTATCGTAACGCATGAACCAGCGGACAAGCCGGAAGTGCGCGATGTGAGCGAAATTTTGGACCATGTGACGGCAGTTAAAAAGGTTATCGACATGCTGACTCATCCGGAACATGGCGCAGTTGCGACAATGGATGAAATAGAGGCGGTCGGACACCGCGTTGTGCATGGCGGGGAAGTATTCAACAGCTCCACGCTTGTTACACCTGAGGTTAAGCTTGAAATTCGCCGCTTGTTTGATCTGGCGCCGCTGCATAATCCAGCCCATATGATGGGGATTACGGCGGTTGAGGCGAATATGCCGGGCGTTCCACAGGCTGTTGTATTCGATACAGCGTTCCACCAGTCGATGCCGAACACCTCTTACCTATACCCAATCCCGCAGGTGCTCTACCGTCGCCACAAGGTACGCCGCTACGGCTTCCACGGCACATCGCACCAATATGTGAGCCAGCAAGGTGCAGAGCTGCTTGGAAAGCCGCTGGAGTCGCTTAAAATGGTTACAGCGCATATTGGAAACGGCGCAAGCTGCACGGCGATTTTGGATGGCAAATCGTTTGATACGAGCATGGGCATGACCCCGCTTGAAGGTTTAATGATGGGTACGCGCAGCGGCGATCTTGACCCGGCGATCGTTCCTTTCGTCATGAATAAAGAAGAGCTGACGCTTAGCGAAGTTAATTCCATGCTGAATAAGCATAGCGGCATGCTGGCGATTTCAGGCATCAGCAGCGACATGCGCGAAGTAACGGAAGCGATGGAGGAAGGCGACCGTAATGCGAAGCTTGCTTTTGATATGTACACGTATCGCGTTCGTAAATATATCGGTGCTTATGCAGCTGCGATGAACGGCATTGACGTCCTGCTGTTTACAGCAGGCGTTGGCGAAAACTCTTCGGCGCTTCGCAAAGCGGTATGCGATGGCATTACTTTCCTTGGCATTGAGTTGGATGAAGAGAAAAATGCAAAGCGCAGCAAGGAAGCGCGGGTTATTTCGACAGAGGCTTCGCGCGTGAAGGTGCTGGTTGTTCCTACGAATGAAGAGCTCTTGATCGCTCGCGATACGTATACACTGGTACAAGCACAGGCTGCTGGAGAAGCAAACGTTTAAAGAAAGCAGGTTTAACGGAAAGGCGGGCAAGCAGTGAGCAATGATGACATCTGGAAAGCTTACTCGCGCGGTATGGCGGCTGTAATGGAGGAGGGCGGTGTGCATATTTACGCCGTGCTGCTGCGTTCTTATCGGCAGCTTGGGCTGACGGATAGCGAGCTGCTGCTGCTGCTGCAGCTTAAGGCATTTCGGGAAACGGAGGAAAATGGTTTCCCGACGCCAGACGAGCTGGCGGAGCGTATGGGCACAAGCGAGCGCAGCATTGTCGAGCAGCTTGGGAAGCTGATGAAAGAAGGTTTCCTAGCGATAGATGAGCACTTGGACTCCCAAACAGGTATCCAATCCGAGCAGTATAATTGGAGCGGCTGGCTGCTAAAGGCAGCGGAATGGGCAGCTCTGGAAAAACGCGAGTCGAAAAAAGCGGAGAAAGCACAGCGCCAGCCGGTGCAGCGCGTTGCAAATCCGGTCAATCTGTTTAATATTTTTGAACAGGAGTTTGGCCGGCTGCTATCCCCCATCGAATGCGAGACCATTAGCGGGTGGATGGACGAGGATAAATATGCGGAAGAGCTTATTCGCTTTGCCCTTAAGGAAGCGGTATTTGCCGGGAAGCTAAGCTTCCGCTACATTGACCGCATCTTAATCGAGTGGAGCCGCAATCGTGTAACGAACGAGGATGAAGCTCGCGCCCATGCGCAGCGTTTTCGCGGCGGCAGGGGATAAGCGCAGGAAGCGTCTGGTTATTATGCAAGTGAAGTGAATCAATGCGTCTATGGATTGAATATAGCGGCGGCCGTCATCCTTTATAGGGTGGCGGCTGTTTTTTTTAGGCTTTTTGGTTGCTTATTTACGAGAGGTAGGAACTCTGCTAGTGAGAAGCGAATTTAAGAAGTAACTTGATTAAAGGAGATGAGCAGAGCGTGCAGCTTACAAACAAAATTGGAGTAATTGTCGATAGCTTTGGCGTCGGCGTAAGCGAAGGCTTGCGACTGGCAAAGGATGTTGGAGCGGAGGGTGTACAAATATATGCAGTGGATGGAGAAATGGACCCTGCTGTACTGACAGGAGTCAAACGCAAGCAGCTCAAGGACGAAATTGCCCAGCTAGGGCTTGAAATATCGGCGTTATGCGGCGATTTAGGTGGACATGGTTTTCAGGATAAACGGGCCAATCCGTTAAAAATCGAAAAATCCAAACGCATTCTGGATTTAGCGGTTGAACTGGGGACAAACATTGTTACGACCCATATTGGCATCGTACCGGACGATCCGAATAGCGAAGTGTATGCGTCCATGCAGCAGGCGTGCGAGGAGCTGGCGAATTATGCAACTAGCCAACAGGCGTATTTTGCGATTGAGACGGGGCCGGAAACAGCGGCGCATCTGAAGGCATTCCTTGATACGCTAGGCTCGCGGGGCGTCTCGGTTAATTTTGATCCGGCGAATATGGTCATGGTTACTGGAGATGATCCTGTGAATGGGCTGTACCTCCTAAGGGATTATGTTATGCATACGCATGTGAAGGATG
This sequence comes from Paenibacillus sp. JT22N15, assembly GCF_059383755.1. Classification (NCBI taxonomy): domain Bacteria; kingdom Bacillati; phylum Bacillota; class Bacilli; order Caryophanales; family Paenibacillaceae; genus Paenibacillus; species Paenibacillus sp. JT22N15. Next base: position 216,566 of record NZ_JBXENV010000007.1, read on the forward strand.
GCGTCCGCCACCGTGTTGTGGATCCCCGGCAAGTATATGGAGCGCTAGGCTATGAAAAAATGGACCATGGGCAAATCGCGCAAATGGCGTCCGAAGGCCCGGACTTTTCAGAGCTGCCGCTTGGCGAGGGCCGCGTAAATTTTGATGCTTATTTTAAGATGATACAGACGATCGGGTATCAGGGCTATTTGACGATTGAGCGCGAGGTTGGTACGCAGCCAGAGGAGGATATTCGCAAAGCTGTCGAGTTTATTAGACGATACCGCTAACCTAAATTATGAAGTAGCAGAATCATTTCGTATCAGGCTTGAAATAAAAAAGAGGACCCCTGCTAAATGCAAGGCTCCTCTCATGGCCGCTTAATTCCGCGGTAGTTTGTTTAAACGGTCTAGAATTCGGGCCAGTGTTCTGCTCTACCGGAGGGGTAACAAAAAAAATAGATTGAACGCAAAATAACGCCATGATATAATCGATAGCGTCATTGACAATGCAGATTAAAGATGTATCCAATTTTATTCCCACTTTAATTGTACATCTGGAACTTTGATTTGTCAATGCTCTTTTTTATCCCGGAAAAACGGAAAAAGGAGTGTGTTCAGGAGAATGGATACGAAGGATTGGCGGCAAGAACAGGAGAGACTGGAATGGATCAGGAACAAGCTGCAGGCGAGGATCGCTGAATTGGAGCCGGAGGTTGCCGGGCTGCGCGATCAAGCTGCGGACATCCGCAAGCGGTTTTGGGAAGAGGTTACGATCAACACAAGCACGCAAGAAGATTTCGAAGAAACCTTCTACACGATTAACCAGCAGTCCGCGGTATTGGCCGAACGGGAGCGGGGCCGCAAGCTATTGGCGCAGCAATGGGACAGCATGAAACGTCTGCATCCATCTCCTTATTTCGGACGCCTCGACTTTCAGGAGGATGGTCTGGGCTTCAGCGAGCAAATCTATATTGGCGTATCTTCCTTCATCGACGATGACGGTTTGAGCTTTCTGATTTATGACTGGCGTACGCCCATCGCGAGCCTTTACTACGACTATTCCCCTGGCTTAGCGTCTTATGTCACGCCAGCTGGACAAATCGAAGGGACGATGGAGCTCAAGCGCCAGTTTCAGATTCAAAGCGGGCAAATCCAGAGCATGTTTGACGCGAGCGAGACGATCGGAGACGAATTGCTGCAGCAAGTGCTCGGCAAAGGGGCGGACTCGCAAATGAAGAGTATCGTGGCCACCATACAGAGGGAACAAAACATCATCATCCGCAATGAAAAAAGCCGGATGCTTATCGTACAGGGGGCGGCCGGCAGTGGCAAAACTTCAGCGGCATTGCAGCGAGTGGCGTATTTGCTGTACAAACATCGCCAGTCGATCAAGGCCGATCAAATCGTTCTTTTTTCGCCGAATCCGATGTTTACCAGTTATATCTCCACCGTCCTACCGGAGCTTGGTGAAGAGAACATACAGCAGACGACTTTTCAAGAATATCTCGACTATTGGCTAGGTTCTTCGTTACGGCCGGAGGATGCTTTTGATCAAATTGAATATGTACTGACCGCACAAGGGGTGCCGGGGTATGAGGCTCGACTTCAGGGGATCGAATATAAAGCTTCCGAGGTTTTCCTGCAAGCCCTGAAGGACTATGGCGTGTGGTTGGGACAAAAAGGCATGCGATTCAACGGTATCCGGTTTCGGGAACGCGATCTGATTGCCGCAGAGCGAATAAAAGCGAAATTTTACGAATATGACCGTTCTCAGCCGTTGCTCAATCGTATCGAACTTTTACAGGAATGGCTGCTGAAAGAACTGGCTTTGCTGGAACGTAAGGAGCGGGAAGCGCCTTGGGTGCAGGAAGAGCTGAATTATCTCGATGCCGAGCAGTACGCGGAAGTTTTCGGAATGCTGCATAAAGATAAGGAAGTATTCGACATTGCGGAACAATACGCGGTAGTTCGCGAGAAAATAAGCAACAAGCTTCGGGAAGATGAAGGCGACTTTGACTTCGCCACAAGGGAGGAAGAGCTGCACCGCCGCAGGATCGTGAAAGAATGCTTTAAACCGCTAAGGAAAATGGTGAAGAAGCTCTCGTTCGTAGATATTAAAGGCATATATGGCCAACTGTTTGTTGACGAAGCCGCTTATCAAGAGAAAACGAATGGGGCTGTCATCCCACCGCTGTGGCCTGAAATATGCAGGCAAACGAAGGAATCGCTGCTTCGCAATGAGCTATTCTACGAGGATGCGACTCCTTATTTGTATGTAAAAGAACTGATCGAAGGCGTCCGGACGAACAAGGAAATCCGGTATGTGTTCGTAGACGAGGGTCAGGATTATTCGCCGTTTCAATATGAATATTTAAAAAAGCTGTTTCCACGTGCTCGGATGACGGTGCTCGGTGATTTTGGGCAAGCGATCTTCATGCAGGCTACAAGTTTGTCCGCATCCGACTCGCCGCTGGTCCGCCTTTATGGCGAAGCCGAAACGAGCCTAGTATGCCTTGTACGCAGTTATCGTTCAACCAGGGAGATAGTTGAATTTACGAGATCGATGCTTCCAGGCGGGGAAGAAATTGCACCTTTTGAAAGGCGAGGCCACAAGCCCCTTCTGACGAGAATGGACAGCGGGGAGAAGCGTGATGCGCAAATAATGGCAGACATCGCGGCGCTCAGGGCCGAAGGCTTCGATTCCATCGCCGTCATTACGAAGACCGCTGCCGAAAGCCGGGAAGCTCATGAATCGTTGCGGATATATGGAGGCGCAGCTCTGCAGCTCATTACGAAGGAGACGCTGGGCTTTGAAAAAGGAGTGATGGTCATTCCCGTGTATCTCGCCAAGGGTGTCGAGTTCGATGCAGTTTTGATCTATGATGCTTCGCCCGAAGCTTATGGACAGGAAAACGAACGCAAGCTTCTTTATACGGCATGTACGCGGGCCATGCATCGGCTTCACCTTTATACGACGGGCAATTGGTCGCCGTTCATGCAGTCATTGCCTGCGAATTTGTATGAGGAAGCAGCATATTGATGGATCGGGGAAGACGTGTCATAAACTTTGCAAATGAAAGTTGATTAAAGCAATATAGTTGTGTATAATTATTCATTATAAAGAATATATATGCATGGTAGGGGAGAGCTTTATGACATATAAGGTATTTGTTGACGGACAAGAAGGCACGACGGGCTTAAAGATTTTTGAGTATCTGTCTAAGGTGTCGGACATTGAAGTTCTCAGAATTGACTCTGACAAAAGAAAAAATCCTGAAGAACGAAGTAAATTCCTTAATAGTGCAGATATCGTATTTCTTTGTCTGCCCGATTCGGCTGCTAAAGAGTCAATTGAGCTTGTGAAAAATGACAAAACAAGAATCATTAATACCAGCACTGCCTTTAGAACGGATAAAAGCTGGGTATATGGTCTGCCTGAGTTGAAAAATCAAAGAGAACTCATACAGTCCGCATCGAGAGTATCCGTTCCAGGCTGTCATGCAACTGGTTTTATTCTTACGATTAGACCGCTAATTGAAGCAGGCATACTTCCAGAAGATTACCCTGTAACGTGTTATTCCTTGACTGGCTATTCCGGAGCTGGCAAAAGCGGAATAGAGGAATATGAGAATTCAGTATTAGCAGCTGAAAGAAAGCTCCATGTTCCAAGGCATTATGCGCTGCAGCATAATCATAAGCATATACCTGAGATGTTGATGTATTCAGGACTTTTATATGAACCATTATTCACGCCCATAAAAGCTAATTATGCACAAGGACTCGCGATGTCAGTCCCCTTAATTAGCAGGATTTTGTCCAAAAACGCTTCTGCAAAAGAGGTGCATGAAGCATTGTCCGCGTATTTTGAATCGGAGCGTTTTGTACATGTCATGCCATACGATTCAGAAGCAAACCTTGATGAAGGACACTTCATGATTTCGGAGTGCAATAACACGAACCGATTGGAAATTTTTGTTTTTGGACAAAAGGGCAAGGTGAATATTATTTCAAGGTACGATAATTTAGGAAAAGGTGCATCAGGGGCTGCAGTGCAAAATATGAATCTCATGCTTGGATTGGATGAAGGGAATAGCTTGTTGAACTAAATTCGTTTAGGCAAAACATTTTCTGCTATCGAGTAACGTTATTTCAATAAAAATGCGTTGGTCCAGCTGTATTGTTATTCTAATAGGTCAACCAGATTTCTGGTTGGCCTATTTTTTTCGTCCATGGCAACCGATTTTTCTTATAGTCAGGCTGGTCTAATCGTTTATTTCAATTGTACATGTGCTATTTCAAATTGTAGCTATTGAAATTTTGGAGCATTTCGGTGAAATGCTGCAGCGTGGCATCATCCCATTGTGAAATGCTGGCATAGAAGGCGGATTCTTTTTCCTTCAAGGCTTCTAAAGTTCGTTCCCGTCCAAGCTCGGTTAAGGATAAGCGTACGCCGCGGCGATCCTCAGGAGCCGTTTCACTTTGTACATAGTGCAGCCCCTTAAGCTGGTTGACCAGACGGCTGACGGAGCTGCGGTCCATAGCTGTTGCTTCGGCTAAAGCAGTGGCGCTAGTTGCCCCATAGGAGAGGAGCCACCGTACAATTAAAAAAGCGGCGGGCTGCAAGCTAGAGTCGAACCGCGCAGCAGCTCTGACATTCAAGGCGTGGGAGGCGCTGATAAGCGCATTAAGCTGCTCACCAAGCTTTAGCTCAAGCTGTGTTCTCGGTGCAAGCTGCTCTGATGGGTTATTGTCCATAATAATCATCTCCGTTGGCTCCATAGATTTATACTTGAATATAATTGACATATATCAAATAAAATCATATAGTTGATTTATGTCAATTATATGATTTTGCCTAGAAGGTGTCAAAATAAATTCAGCGTGATGGAGGAGAAACGTATGGATACGAAATCAGTGGCTGTCATAACAGGAGCGACCAGCGGCATTGGACAGATTGCGGCCATGGATTTAGCCAAGCGCGGCATGAAGCTTGCATTAACTGCCAGAAGCAGAGAACGAGCGGAGGAAACAGCCAGAAGGATTAATGAGGTTGCGCCTCATTCAGAAATGGTCTTTTTTTACGGTGACTTATCTATTATGGCGGATGTGAAACGGATAGGGGAAGAAATCAAGTCAACCTATCCCAAAATCGATGTGCTCGTAAATAATGCGGGTCTGCATGCTTTTAAACAGCGGATCACCTCCGAAGGCTTCTCGGAAATGATGGCCGTCAACTATTTGGCTCCCTGGCTATTGTCGAAAATTTTGCTGCCGTCGCTCAAGGCTTCAAACAAAGCGAGAATTGTCAATGTGGCATCAGAAGCGTCCCGCAATCATGGGGTGCTGACGCTGCCTGAAGATTTGACGGATACCGCTGATTTTACAGCGAGGGGCTCGTCAGCCATCTATGGAAAAACGAAGCTGTTGAACATTATGTTTGCAGGAGAGCTTTCCCGTCAATTATCTGGCACGAGTGTAGCTGTTCATACGCTCAATCCCGGATTTAATGTAACCGGACTTGGCCGCGAGCTCTGGTTTGCCCCGCTGCTTGAACGAATTTTAAAATGGCTGCGAATTGGAGATCCGCGCAAAGGTGCCGAGATTATTACCCGCCTAGCAGTTGATTCGCAATACGAAGGTTTTACTGGCGGATATTATAACGTTGGGACAGGGAAATCGATCCTTCCTGTGCACCCAGGCGGCGATCTGGCAATGCAGTCTAGGCTGTGGAAAGAGACACAGCAATTGCTAAAGCAAAAGGAATGGATTTAAATAACGGGCCTACGCCGGTATATTATGACTGTTCCGATTTTACCGCAAAAAGCATGACCGCAGCGCTCTCCAAGCGCTCAACGAAGATGGAGTAGCGGCGCGACTGGAGCCAGCTTTGAAGCTCATGCAAACGGAAAGGCTCAATAGCTGCAGCAAGAGGCTGCCCGGCAGCGGCAAATTTAGTTGAGTCTGCTGCTGCTTCGCTATCCTTGCTAATATCGATAATGGCCATTCGTCCTCCAGGCAGCAAAATTCGATCCATCTCAGCCAGAGCGAGCAGCTGCTGGGAATCATTCAAATGATGCATTGCAAAGCTGCAAGCAATGAAGGCGCATACTCGATCCGGCAGTGGTATGGTGAGCAGGTTGCCGAGCTTTGCATCCACATGCGGCAGACGCCGGCGCAAAATGCTCAGCATTTGCACCGATTGCTCAATTGCTGTTAAGCGTACACCTGCTTCTGCGAGCTTGACAGACAGATTGCCGGTTCCCGCTCCAAGCTCGGCGCCGTACTCGCCTGCAATCGGATCAATCCATTCCAGCGTCTTCATTAACGCTTGTTCATAGCTGAAGGGAGTCAGCACCTTTGCCAATGCAGCCATTGGGGCAGCCTCGCCATGCTCCAGCGCTAGACGATCATAATCCCAGCGATCATTCCAGCTGCTTCGCTGGGAGCGGGAATGCTTCATCTTTTCCGCTGCATCCTCAGCGGCGCCAAGCTCAGGCTGTGGTTGGCTCCTCCATTTGGCTATCGTATCATCAAGCGCCTGCAGCTTTTGCCCCGCTGCGACCCATTCCTCATAGAGGAGAGCCCGCGCACGATCGGCTAATCGCAGAAAATCATCAGGCTGGCGTGCCGTTTGCAGCACCTCGCCAATGGCAGCCAGCGGCATGCCAAGCTCGCGGAGCGCAATAATCCATCGCAGCCGCTCTATATCTTCCTCGCTATACAGGCGATAGCCGTTTTCGCGCGCTTTCGTGGGCGTAACGAGCCCTTTTTCCTCATAAAATCGCAGCGTACGCGGAGTTGTATCCAGCAGCCGTGCAGCTTCAAATACTTTCACCGTCATCCCTCCTTTACTAAGCATGAACCTTTCCCTAACGTAAAGGTCAAGCTTTTTTCAAAATTGCTCATTCATTCTACAGCTGGTTACGTCTTGAAAAAAGAGCCGCCTCTGCACGGGTGTGCATCGAGACAGCTCTTAGTCTTATTTATTAGTATGATCCTAATATAGCCTACCGTTGAAACAGCGCTTTATTTGCGGCCGTTCAACAGCTCCCAGCGATACACGTATTCAAAAATGAACTCAAACGCCTCCAAATGGCGCTTCGCTTCAAACGGATTCGCACCCCAAGCATAAATGCCGTGCTTGCGCAGCAAAATGCCGGGAATTTCGGGCTGCAGGCGCTCCGTTACTTCAGGAACGATTTGCGGAATGTTGGCGAAGTTGGACACAATTGGAATGTCAATATGCGCTTCTTCGTCCCAAATATTAAAAGCTTTAATTAACTCTACGCCGTCAACCGGCACGGATTTGCGATCCCAGAACCATTCCGAGATGACGCTGTTAAAGACGGTATGCACATGAAAAATAGCACCTGCGCCCGTCTGGCGGTAAATTTCGCAGTGGATCAGCGTTTCCGCCGAAGGCTTCAGCTTAGTCGCTTCGACAGCTTGGCCTTCTTTATCGACGAATAGGTAGTCTTCTGGTGTATGAACCGTCTTATCCTTGCCACTTGCCGTAATGGCAAAATGGAACTGCTCGGGGTCGAAATCCCCTACGCGCACGGACAGATTGCCGCTTGTGCCAGGGAACCAGCCGCGCGAGGCGAACAGCTCCTTTACTTCACGCAGATCAGCGAGCGCCTTCTGCTTCTGCTCGGTTGTAATTTGCTCAAATGTCATTACGATTCATCCTTTCCCTTGTCAAGCACGCGAATAATATCATGGAACGTCTCATATTCGGAATGAGGCAGGCCAAGCTCCTGGCATTTCGTCGTCAGGTGCGAGCGGGAAAAAACAGCATCCGCCAGCTTTGCGCCTTCAAAGTCCGTCACGCTGTCGCCAATGACAATACGTTCATATTGCTCAGCGGGGAAGCTGCGCATAATCGTCGTTTTGCACATGCCGCATTCATTGCTGCATTGTCCGTCGCACGGATGCGGCCATGTAATTTCAATATTAGCACCGCTAAAATCATGGCCATTGCAATAAATATGATCCTGTGGAATATCGAATGGCTCAAGCACCGGATAGACGAAAAAGTCTATACCGCCGCTTGTCACGTAAAATTCAATATCATTTTTCCGGCAGTAGGAGAGGAACTCGCCAAACCCTTCGCGAATGCGCGCATTCGTAATGCCGAAATGGACAACTTCTTTTTGCATAGAAGAAGGGAGGAGGCGGAACAGCTTGCCTACCCCTTCACGAATGGATATTTGCTGTGAAATCGTCTGCTCCACAATCGGCTCCCAGCCTGGCGGGTTAAAATGGCGGATGATCGCAATAATATTATCGTTTACCGTAATCGTTCCGTCGAAATCGCAGAACACGATGCGTTTTTTTGCTGCTGTCATTCTTTAATCCCCCAAGCGTCAATAGCAGCTTGCAGTGCTTCACCGCCAGGAGCTGCGGCAGCATCGCGCAGATGAATGCCATTCATCGCTGCATCAATCGCGAGGCGGAAGGCTTGTCCGCCAGCAGCGGTGCCCATCGGATGGCCGTGAATGCCTCCGCCAGCGTTGACGACTACATCGGTGCCGAAGTCGCGCAAAATAAGCGGCACGAGGCCCGGATGAATGCCCGCGGATGGAACAGGGAAGCTGGTGAGCAGCTCGCTGGATGGGGCAAGCAGCGCTTCCTTGACGGCGAGATTTTCTTCCTTCGGCATAACGACCGAGCCGTAAGGAGAAGGGAACAGCACGAGATCAGCTCCCGCAAGGCGCATAAGCTTGCCCAGAAGCACGGAAGCGCCAATGCCATAGTGCGGCGAAGGATACATCGCTCCTGCCATAGCCGGATGCGCAGCAATCGGTACGCTGATCGACGGATCTTTGCTCAGCTCATGCAGCACATCGTAGCCGTAAGCCAGCACATTAAAGAGCAGGGCGTTAGCTCCAGCAGCAATCGCTTTGCGCGCCTGAGAAGCAAGCTGCGAAGTAGGGCCCGTCAAATTGACAGCATACAGCAGCTTTTGGCCCGTTTCCTGCTGGGCGCGCTCGGCAGCTTCCATACAAGCCTCAACGCGTTTTTCCAGCGGGGTCAGCGGATTTTCAAACAAAATTTCATCGTCTTTAATCAGATCAACGCCGCCAAGCGCCTGCTTATAAAACTGCTCCTGCAAGTTCGCCAGATCATGGCCGACAACAGATTTGAAGATGCTCATCAGCAGCGGACGCTCCTGTACGCCGAGTAGGCCGCGAACGCCTTGCAAGCCAAACTTCGGACCCGGAAAAGCAGAGCCGAACGACTGTGAAACTTCAATATCAATCAGCTTAATTCGTCCGTCCATCGACAGCTTGCCGAAAATCGTAACGAGCAGGGCAGGGATATCGCGGCTGAAGTTGATATCTGGATAGGCGATGCGAATATCAGCGTAGCGATTGCCTTCTCCGCCTTCATGCACCTCAACGGACAATACTTTGCCGAGATGCTTCTCCATTTCGGATTTGCGCGCTTCCGGCAAATCGGTCCAGCTTCCAACCGTCAGGCCGACGGCAATGGATAACGCTTTTTTATCAAAATCAGCTTTATCATCAAAGCTGCGGTAGGTAGCAATGCAAAATTCACTCATTTTTTCAAGCTCCTTTCAATATCGGCTCCGATTTCGGCTGCGCGTTCGGCGGAACGCTTCATGCCGCTGGCAATTGTCTCTGCCAAACCTTGCTGGCTCATCAGCTCAAGCGCTGCTTGTGTCGTCCCGTTCGGGGATGTCACTTTGCGGCGCAATTCGGCAGGCTCCTCGCCAGTTGCACGTACCATTTCCGCTGCACCAAGCACCGTCTGCGTGACAAGCTCCTTGGCAGCCGTTTTGCTAAGGCCCATTGCCTTCGCCGCATCAATCATCGATTCCATAAAATAATACACGTAAGCCGGGCCGCTGCCCGATACGCCGGTAATGGCGTCTTGATAGTTCTCCTCAACGACGGAGGTGATGCCAACGGATTGGAAAATAGCTTCCGCCAGCAGCTGCTGCTCCTTCGTCACCGCTTCGGAATAACTGATGCCTGTAACACCGAGCCCGATCGTGCAGGACGTATTCGGCATCGTGCGTACGATAGGCAGCTTGCGGCCAAGAAGCAGCTCAATCGAAGAAATCGATAGTCCGGCAATGACCGAAATAATAAGCTGATGCTCCGAAATAAAAGGCTTAATGCCTGCAATGGCTTCGGCTGCATCTTTTGGCTTCATGGCGAGAAAAATAATATCGGCTTCCTTCAGAAAAGCTTCGTTCGAGGAGCCTTGCAAAATCGTCTGAACACCATACTGGCTGTTAAGCTCGTTCAAACGATCGGCATTTTGCCGGTTGAGCATTGCAATGCGTTTCGGCTGCGTCAGGTTCTGATTAATCATGCCCCGGGCGATGGCTTCCGCCATGGAGCCTGCGCCGTAGAAAGCGATTTGCAGCGACTGAATGCGATCAATCGTCTTGGTGTCTGTATCTATTGGCATAACGGTTTCCTCCCATATTTTCGAAATCGTAAAGTGAACGCTTAATTAGCCGCGAATTTGTCCAGAGCCGGTAATCCGGTATTTGGTTGATGTGAGTGCAGGCAAGCCCATAGGACCGCGTGCATGAAGCTTCTGCGTACTAATGCCAATTTCGGCGCCAAAGCCGAATTCAAAGCCATCCGTGAAGCGAGTGGAAGCATTGTGATAGACGGCAGCCGCATCAATTTCTTGCATAAAGCGGGCTGCATTGCCTGCGTCCTCGGTAACGATGCATTCGGAATGCTGCGTCCCGTAGTTGCTAATATGAGCGATGGCCTCATCCAGATTATCTACGATTTTCACGTTCAGAATATAGTCATTATACTCTGTCGCGTAATCCTCATTCGTCGCTTGCTTGGCGTGCGGAATAAGCTTCATAACGCGCTCGCAGCCGCGAAGCTCCACCTTTGCTGCTGTAAACTGCTCAGCAATGGAGAGAAGCGACTCGCTGGCAAAAGCTTCGTGTACAAGCAGCGTTTCCATGGAGTTGCAGACGGATGGACGCTGTGCTTTGGCATTGAGCGAAATGCTGGCCGCCATCTCCACGTTTGCACTCGCATCAATATAAGTATGGCAAATGCCTGCGCCGGTTTCAATAACCGGAACGGTAGCATTTTCAACGACGGTGCGAATGAGTGTTGACCCGCCGCGTGGAATAATAACATCGAGCAGTCCGTTCAGCTTGAGCATTTCATTGACCGACGCGCGATCGGAATCTTCAATGAGCTGGAGGGCATCGGCTGGCAATGCCGTCGACTCAAGCGCCTGGCGCAGCACCTCGATAATTTTGCGATTCGATTCAAGTGCTGCCGAGCCGCCGCGGAGCACGACGCAGTTGCTAGTTTTGAGACATAATCCAGCCGCATCGACCGTCACATTCGGACGCGCTTCATAAATGATGCCAATAACGCCGATCGGAACACGTGATTTTTCAATATGCAGTCCATTCGGACGGTCGAACTGCTCCAGCAGTTCGCCAACTGGGTCAGGCAGATCAGCGATTTCACGGAGCGCTTGAGCAATTGCTTCAATTCTTGCCTCATCGAGAGCGAGACGGTCGAGCAGGGAGCGGCTAGTGCCGGCTGCTTCTCCATTTTTCAAATCGAGCTTGTTCGCTTCAATAATATCAGCTGTATGCTTAATTAAAGCGTCAGCGATCGTAAGCAGTGCGGCATTTTTCTGGTCGGTCGTTACGGTGTTCATAATACTTGCAGCACGTTTTGCCAATGTGGCTTTTTGGACAACTTCGCTTGTCATAGGTTTGTTCCTCCTAAAAATAAGTGATGAATAACGACTGGCCCTATTAATGGACAAGGGCTTATTTTAATGAAACCCATTCATCCCGGTGGATGACTTCAATCCGGCTCACATCAATTCTGCGCTTCACTTCTTCGCTGCCAAGTCCGGCTGCTGCCTTAGCTTGCCATGCAGCGTAATTGACGACGCCGCGCCCAATCGTTTCGCCGCTGGCGCTAAGCACCTCCACGATATCGCCGGGATGGAAATCGCCGCTGCTGCCTGTAATGCCGGCAGGGAGGAGGCTTTTGCCCCCTGTAAGCAGCGCAAGCTCAGCTCCTGCATCGACTGATATCGTGCCTTGAGGCATAGAGTGGAAGCCCAGCCATTGCTTCTTCATCGGCAGGCTATGCATCTCCGTATCGAAATACGTGCCTTTGCCGGAGCCGCTTGTCGCAAGCGACAGATCGCCAGGCTGCTGCACTTTCCCGATAAAAGCGGGTACGCCGCCGCGCATGGCAATTCGGGCTGCTTCAATTTTGGAGCGCATCCCGCCCGTTCCAACTGCCGAGCCGGCACCGCCGGCGAATTTCATAATGTCTGCGGAAATGCTGCCGACTCGCTCGATTTTGACTGCTTGCGGATTCTTCCGTGGATCCTCCGTATACAAGCCGTCCATATCCGTAATAATAATGAGCTGTCCGGCTTTCGTCATTGTTGCGACCAGTGCTGACAAATTGTCATTGTCGCCAAATTTCAGCTCATCGGTTGCGACGGTATCGTTCTCGTTAATAATCGGTATCGTGCGCAGCCTGAGCAGCTCTTCAATGGTCATCAAAGCGTTCTGAATTCGCTTGCGGTTAGAGAAGTCTGCCCGCGTCAGCAAAATTTGTGCTGCTCCAATACTGAACTGGCTAAAAGCCTCCTGATAAGCTTGCATGAGCAGCGCTTGCCCAACTGCGGCGGCCGCTTGCTTCTCGTGTACGGCTTTGGGCCTTGACTCATAGCCAATTTGGCGAAAGCCTGCGGCAACGGCACCGGAGGTGACTAATATGACCGAGCAGCCTGCTGCATGCAGCGCGGCAAGCTCGGAGACAAAATAAGCGATGCGTTCTTTGTTCAGTCCGCCTTCCTCGGAGGTTAGCGAGCTGCTGCCGATTTTTACAATGATTCGTTCCGCCATTTTCCCATCATCCCATTTCCTGACAAAATAAAAAAGACTCCCGTCCGTAAAGGACGAAAGTCTTATATGCTTCCGCGGTACCACCTTAATTGACTGTAGGCCGGTTAAGGCAAACAATCCTGCTTGGGCCTCGTAACAGGAGGTGCTGTCCGATTCATCATCGGCCGTTCAGGGGCAGGTTCAGCGAGCAGTCGAGGTAAATTCTTGCAGCCTCTGGAATTCACTCTCTGGGCACGACCTAGTCAAGCTTACTGGTCCCGTCATAACGTTTCATGTTCAGTTGATGTAAGCATATCATGATCGACGGGTGCTGTAAAGAGAGGCATTTGCAGGCGGTTAGGCTTTGAAAATGCCGAGCTTTCCAATACGTTCAACCGCTTCCTCCAGCCGTGCTTCGCTCGTAAGCAATCCAAGCCGAACATAGCCTTCGCCGAATGTGCCGAAGCCGACTCCAGGCGCGACAACGACATCTGCTTCCTGCAATACGAGATCCGCGAACGATTCAGATGTATAGCCTTCTGGAACAGGCAGCCAGCAGAAGAAGGAGCCTCCTGGACGCTCTGCTTTCCAGCCGATGCGATCCAGCGCGCCGAACAACGCTTCACGTCTGCGCTCATAGGTGGCATTCAGCTCTGTTACGCATTGCTGAGGTCCGGTTAGTGCCTCAGCAGCCGCTTCCTGTATGCCGCCAAACAGGCTGCAATAATAATGATCCTGCATAAGATTGATTAAAGAGATGACCTGCGGGTTGCCTAGTGCAAAACCTACGCGCCAGCCCGCCATATTGTAGGATTTGGACAATGTATAAAACTCTATGCCTACTTCCTTTGCTCCCGGCGTTTGCAGGAAGCTGACGGGACGCTCGCCATCAAAGCCAATCGCGCCATAAGCAAAATCACTTGCGACAACGACGCCTGTGCGGCGGGCGAATTCTACCGTCTGTTCATAAAATTCAGCATTCGCTACCGCTCCGGTCGGATTGTTAGGGTAGTTCATAAACATGAGCTTCGCCCGCTTAAGCGCTGCTTCGTCTATGGCGCTATAATCAGGCAAAAAGCGGTTTTCCGCCGTTAGCGGCATAAAATGCATATCCGCTCCAGCGAGCGCCACGCCTGACCAATAATCGGGATAGCCCGGGTCAGGCACGAGGCAGACATCGCCTGGATTAAGCAGGCACTGGCTAAGTTCCACCAGACCTGTTTTGCCGCCGAACAAAATGGCAACTTCTGTTGTTGGGTCTATATCGACGTTATAATCTTCCTTATAACGATTTGCGACGGCTTCCTTGAGAAAAGGGTAGCCGCTAAAAGGCGGATAACGGTGATACATAGGGTTTGCGGCTGCTTCCTGTAGCTTGGCCACAATGTGCGGCGGAGTCGGCTGATCGGGATTGCCTTGTCCAAGGTTAATAACGTCGCGGCCTTTCGCGACTTGGGCATTAGCCTTAGCAACCAATTTAGCAAAAAATTGCGTAGGCAAGCCAGTCATACGATCTGCTGGTTTAATGATATGCTGTTCCAGCTTTGTTTCCATTTTATTCACACTCCACATCCAATAGTTGCTCATGAACAATAAGCCGTTAAGCATTACTGTAGCACGCAAAAACCATTTATGTCGAGTGATTCAGTTGGAATGGATTCTTAAGCGGCCGGAATGCCGACTTTTTTAACAAAAGCTGCGATATCAGCTGTAAATAACAGCAGCAGCGGCCTGCGCTGATCATCAAAAACTAACAGCTGCGGCGCTTTGCCTTCGCATACGAACAGAAATACTTCGGTTGCATTGAGCGAAATATTGTTCGTGCTCAGCTTGTAAGGTTTAGCTAGAGGAACGCGATATACATAGGTACAGGTGTTGTCATTCGTTAATTGGGGAGCAAGACCTGTAATGGAGCCAAGCCAGCTGTTTGCCATCTTTTGATAGTCCTTGTCATTCGGTACAGTCAGCACGACCTTGCCAGCTTTAACATCAAAAACTTGAACGGGTCCCACCGTATGTTGCTCTTTTGCTGTCTCCTGGGCAAATCCGGTGGAGGCAAAAATAAATAATGAGCAAGCTGCGCACAGGGCAGCTATCCATTTTTGCAGCTTCATGTTATGCATGCTCCTTGTCTGTATATGGATTGGTAATTGTACTTGAGTTATCATCCCCATCTTGACACAGAACCATGTGAAGGTATCATTAGGGAAAATGAATGGTTGCAACATACAGGAGGCCTGACGAAAATGAATAATGAAAAATTAAACATTGCGCTGCTGCAAATGGACATAAATGCAGGAAATCCGGAGGCGAACTTTGCCAAGCTTGCGCAAATGCTGGAGCAAGCGGTAAGCGGGGATCGCAAGCTTGATGTCATCGTGTTTCCTGAAATGTGGAACACAGGCTATGCGCTGACGGAAATCGAAACGCTGGCTGATGCGAATGGGGAGCGGACGAAACAGCTTTTGTCAGCCTTTTCGGCTAAGCATCAAGTAAATATTGTTGCGGGCTCGATTGCGGAAAGCAAGGCGGATGGCGTTTACAATACGATTTTTGCTTTCGACCGTGCGGGGGAAACGATTGCGGATTATTCTAAAATCCATCTGTTCCGTTTAATGGATGAGGAAAAATATTTGCAAGCTGGCGATAAGCTTGGTTTGTTTCAGCTTGGCGGACAGGAAGCCGGCATGATGATTTGTTATGATATCCGCTTCCCTGAGCTTGCTCGCAAGCTGGCGCTTGGAGGCGCAAAGCTGCTGTTCGTTCCAGCTGAGTGGCCGAATCCGCGCCTGCATCACTGGAAAACGCTGCTGAGCGCAAGAGCGATTGAAAATCAAATGTTCGTCATTGCCTGCAATCGGGTAGGGCAAAGCGGCGAAACGAGCTTTTTCGGGCATTCACTCGTCCTTGATCCGTGGGGAGAAACCATTGCTGAGGGTGGAGAGGACGAAGCGATTATTTATGCGGAAATCGACCTTTCACTCGTTGATGCGGTACGCGGGAAAATCCCCGTATTTGAAGATCGTCGGCCAAATTTGTATTAAAAGCTTGGATAAAAAGTCAAGAGAAGTGAAAAGGTTGGGGTTAAATAGCCCTCGGGCAGCCCAACCTTTTTACATCTAGCCGTTTCTGTTTAATACCATTTTTTAGCGGATCATTTATTTATAATGGACGATCGTTTTGTTCATCGTTCGAATGAAGGCTTCCGTAGCTTTGGACAGGTAGCGCCCCTTGCGGCTGGCGATGACTAGTGTCCGTGACGCTTTGGGGGACAGGGGCAAGTAGATGGGGGCGAATTCGCTCCCTCTTTGCCGTGTCAGCATTTTCGGGACGAAGGCGATGCCCATGCCGCCCGCGACGAGCGATTGGACGGTTTCAATATTGCTGCTTTCAAATACGATTTGCGGCGTAAAGCCGGAAGCCTGGCACAGCTCGACCGTAATTTGCCGGAAGCCCTGGCCTTTTTTTAAGCCGATAAAGGGTTCATTGCGCAATATGCTTATCGGTACAGGCTCCGAGCTTTCCGCAAGCGGATGCTGTGGCGGAATCGCCAGGCAAATTTCTTCTTCCATTAAAGGCTCCCATGCAAGCGAGGTATCGGCAAGCGGAAGGGACAGCAAGCTGAGGTCAGTGCCGCCGCTTGCCGTAAGCTGCTCCAGCTTTGCCGAAGTATCCTCTACGAGCACCACCTCGATTTGTGGATACTGGGCGCCGAATACCGGCAGGACGAGCGGCAAAATATGCGAGCCTGTAATCGGCAGCGTTCCGACGACGAGCCGCCCGCGCCGCATTTGCGCCATATCATCCATTTCCTGCTTTAATTGTTCAATCGCATCGAGAATCGTTTGGGACTTGTCAACAAATACCTGACCAGCCTGCGTAAGCTCAACCGAGTTGGTCGTGCGCCGAAACAGCAGCACGCCAAGCTCCTGCTCCAGCTTAGACAGCTGCTGGCTGAGCGAGGGCTGGGCGATATGCAGCTTTTCCGCTGCGCGGGAGAAGTTTTTTTCAATTGCGATTTGCAGCACATACTGCAGTTGTCTGAGCTCCATGGGCATCCTTCGCTTTCTATTTTTCTGGGAAGAGCTTCTTCATTTACCGTTATAGTTGTTACCTATAGACATTATAGATATTATATCTTGGATCAATCAAGTGCCAGATGTTATGCTTAGAGCATCATTTTTGAAGAGAAGTCGAACGATGGGGTGAATTTAATGGCTAAAAGAACGATGTTTGAGAAGATTTGGGATAATCACGTCATTAATCAAGAAGAAGGCAAACCAAGTATTATTTATATCGATCTTCAACTGGTTCACGAAGTAACTTCGCCGCAAGCTTTCGAAGGCCTTCGCATGTCGGGTCGTAAAGTACGTCGTCCGGATTTGACATTTGCAACGATGGATCACAACGTTCCTACGAAAGACCGCTTTAATATTAAAGATCCTATTTCCAAGCAACAAATCGATACGCTGACGCAAAACTGTAAGGATTTCGGCGTAAAGCTGTTTGATCTTGACAATATTGACCAAGGCGTTGTACACGTTATGGGGCCTGAAATTGGCCTCACGCATCCGGGCAAAACGATCGTTTGCGGCGACAGCCACACGTCCACGCATGGTGCGTTCGGCGCGCTTGCATTTGGTATCGGTACTTCCGAGGTTGAGCACGTAATGGCAACACAATGCTTGCAGCAATCGAAAGCAAAAACGATGGAAGTTCGCTTCACAGGCAACCGCAAACCGGGCGTAACGGCAAAAGATATGATTTTGGGCGTTATCGCAAAATACGGCACGGACTTCGCTACCGGCTACGTTATCGAGTACACAGGTGAGTCGATCCGCTCGCTGACGATGGAAGAGCGTATGACGGTTTGCAACATGTCGATCGAAGGCGGCGCTCGCGCAGGTCTGATCGCTCCTGACGAAACGACTTTCAACTATCTTCGCGGACGCGAATATGCTCCAGCAGATTATGATGCAGCTGTAGAAGAGTGGAAATTGCTGTCCACTGACGAAGGCGCAACTTATGATACGATTGTTGATTTTGATGTGGATTCCCTGATTCCGCAAGTAACCTGGGGTACAAGCCCTGGCATGGGTACGGATATTACTTCTTCCGTTCCTTACCCAGAACAGCTCCCTACGGAAAATGAGCGTAAAGCTGCTGAGAAAGCACTTGAATATATGGATCTGAAGCCAGGTACGCCTATGAATGAAATCGAGATCGACTATGTATTTATCGGTTCTTGTACAAATGGACGTATTGAGGATCTTCGTGCTGCTGCTGAAATCGCTCGCGGCTACAAAGTTAGTGATAAAGTGACAGCAATCGTCGTTCCAGGCTCGGGCCGCGTTAAAATTCAGGCTGAGAAAGAAGGCCTTGATAAAGTATTTATCGAAGCAGGTTTCGAATGGCGTGAAGCAGGCTGCTCGATGTGTCTGGCAATGAATCCGGACGTTCTGCAGCCAGGACAGCGCTGTGCTTCGACATCGAACCGTAACTTCGAAGGCCGCCAAGGCCGCGGAGGCCGTACGCATCTCGTATCTCCAGCAATGGCTGTTGCTGCAGCTGTTATGGGCCGTTTTACAGATGTGCGTGATTGGAATGTCAAAACAGAAGTATTGAACTAATCAGGACGTGTGAGAGGGGTATTACCGATATGGAACCATTTAAACAGTTTACGGGCATTGTTGCTCCAGTCGATCGCGTTAACGTAGATACGGATGCGATTATTCCTAAGCAATTTTTGAAGCGTATTGAGCGCAGCGGCTTTGGACAATTTCTATTTTTCGAATGGCGTTTTCATGAGAACGGTGAAGTAAACGTTGATTTTGAACCGAATAAGCCTCGTTATCAAGGCGCTTCCGTTCTTATATCTCGTGCTAACTTCGGCTGCGGCTCTTCGCGTGAGCATGCGCCATGGGCCATTCTCGACTATGGCTACAAAGTCGTTATTGCACCGTCTTATGCAGATATTTTCTACAATAACTGTTTCAAAAACGGCATTTTGCCGCTTAAGCTGAGCGAAGAGCAGGTTGAAGATCTGTTCCAGCGCACGGCGAAGCATGATGGCTACAAGCTGAATGTTGATCTGGAAAACAATCGTCTGACTGATGATTATGGTCTGGAAATCAACTTTGAGCTGGATGAGCACCGTCGCCAGTTTTTGCTGCAAGGTCTTGATGATATCGGCCTTACGCTGATGCATGAAGATAAAATTACAGCTTACGAGCAAAAACGCGCTGCAGAATCGCACGCATAAGCTGTAAATAAGAAAAAACGGCTGTTGCCGCCTTCTGGCGGCGACAGCCGTTTCATTACGAGAAATATAGAGAAGGATGGAAAAACGATATACTTTCCTATATTTTAAAAAGAGGGCAATTTCCTGTCGGAAAAATTGTCCTCTTTTTTCCTCTATACGCAACTTTTTCTGACGCTATGCGTCTAATATTTTAGTCTGTTTAAGTCGAATGCACCCCATTCGATGAGGGCAATTTCAGTCATCGAGGTGGAAAATGAAGAAATTTGTACCGATTTTGTTGCTCATGTCGTTTTTGTTCACGCTGTTTTCTAGTGCAGGACATGCTGCCGAGGTTGTGCCAAAGCTTTATTTGAATGGGGCTTTACTGGATTCGAAGGTAGCGCCGCAAATCGTAGACAACAAGTATACGCTTGTACCGATTCGGCTCGTGTCGGAGAGTATCGGCTACAAAGTAGGCTGGTCGTCAGCTACACAGACAGTTACTGTACATAATGGCTCTGATTCAATTGTACTTACTATTAACCAGGATGTCGCTTTTGTTAACAATGAGCAGGTGAAGCTGGATACGCCAGCTTTGCTGCAAAAAGGGACAACCCTTATTCCGCTGCGATTCGTTGGGGAATCTCTCGGAATGCAGGTCAATTGGGACCAAACGACAAAATCCGTCCAATTGTTTAAAGAAGCGGAGCCAACGCCTACGCCAACTCCATCAACAGATCCGGTTGTCACACAGCCTGATGGTGTTGTAACGGACATTTCGTATGACAATGAAAATGCGATTATTATTCACTACGAGGGAAGCGCTGTCTACAATCAGCCTTTCAAGCTCGAAAGCCCGAAACGAATCGTAATGGACATTCCCAAGGTGTCCTATTCGGATACGCTTTTAGCGCAGCTTGGCTCAGGTCAGATCAATCTTGAGGTAGGCGAGCATCCTTATTTGAGCGGTATCCGCTATTCCTTGTTCTCGTCAAGCCCGGCAACTGTACGTATCGTGCTTGACCTGAAAGCAGATGCCGATGTGGATGTCATCAACAGTGCGCTAGGCGAAATTCGCATCAATGTCATTGATCCGCTGCCAGTGCAAGCTACTCCTACGCCAACACCGACGCCTTCAGCGACGCCAACGCCAACTGCAGGTCCGACACTGCCAGCAAACGGTGTTTATTCTATCGTAATTGACGCGGGACATGGCGGCTCTGATCCAGGAGCAAAAGGAATTAATGGCAGATGGGAGAAAGAATTTAATCTCAGCCTTTCTTTGAAAGTAAAGGCTCTGCTTGATAAGGAGTCGAAAATAAAAGCTTCTTTATCCCGTCCCGATGACAACTATGTCAAGCTGGAGGATCGGGTAAAGTTTGCTGAAAATCTTAAAGCTAATCTATTCCTATCTATTCATGCCAACAGCAATCCGAGCAGCGCCGCAACGGGCACGGAAACCTACTACACAAGAGCTAGCAGCAAAGCGTTTGCCGATGCGGTACACAAGCAGTTTGCCAAAGCAACAGGCCTTAAGGATCGCGGTGTCAAGCAGCAGAGCTTGCATGTGACGAGAGAAACGACAATGCCAGCCATTTTGCTTGAGGCAGGATTTTTGTCTAACGCAGACGATTACAAGAAGCTGTTTGATGAATCCGTGCAAAATAAAATCGCTGCCGGAATTGTAGCAGGAATCAAGGACTATTTGAAGCTATAGTAGAGACAGGGGGATAACAGATGCTGCGAACAGTGAGCAAGTTCATGTTGACTTTATGTATAGTTGGACTCGTTGCGGGCTGTGCGGCGGTTAACAAGCCAGCTGAATCAGGCGCGGGCAGCAGCCCGTCGCCTTCTATTCAGCCATCCGCTGCTCCGACGGCCGAGCCGTCAATTGAGCCAGCAAAACAGACAGCAGAAATAAAGGTATATGCGGGAAATGAAGAGCTGGATGGTATAGTGGAGCAGCAGGTTCAGGTTGCATACAGCTCAGATCTGGAGTTAGTTCAAAACGCAATTACAGCATTACAGCAAGCGGAGGGCGATGGCGCTGTATCGCTGTGGAAGCTGATTGAAATTAAATCGGTGTTGCTGGGAAGCGATGGACAGGTGACGATTGATCTTCATCTGTCTGACGAGTCCCGGCTTGGTTCGCCTGGCGAAGTATTAGTGCTGGAGACGCTCCAAAAAACATTGTTCCAGTTCGAATTTGTAAAATCCTATGATTTGCTCATCGATGGAGACAGCGCAGATACGCTGATGGGCCATGTTGAGCTTGAGCATCCAACACTAAAGCCGTAGCTTAGCAGCCAGAGAACGTCTTCAGCCGTTTACGCTTGATAGAAAGAAAATGATAGATAATGAATAAAAGAGTGTAATAAAATAGAAATTCCATTTAATACGTTTTGAAACTATTTGGGGGGAACGATAACTATGGCATTGTCACGATCATCTAAATCTATCATTGCAGGTACAATTGCATTTTCCATTTTGGCGGGGCCTTTTGCGGTTCCCGCCCCTATTTCGTATGCGGCGTCTGTCAGCTCCAACCCGTTTAGCGATGTAGCATCGAATCACTGGGCGCAAAAGCATATTACGAAGCTGTCGCTTCAAGGCATCATTAATGGCTCTAATGGCCTGTTTCGTCCGGCTGATAATGTAACGCAGCAGGAAGCCGTTCTTATGGCTTTGCGTTTTATAGGCGCAGCAAGTGAAGCTCCGGCTGATGATACTGTTGCTTTTCCAGAAACGTTTGTCGTTAAGAGCGACTTTAAAGGCGAAGTGAAGCTTGCTTTTGATAAAGGCTTGCTGGATCAAGCCGAAGAATATGCGCTTGCCGCTTCCGGCGATCAAGCTGTAGGCTGGGGACAACGCCCTGCCACTCGTGAATGGGTGACGAAGCTGCTCATTCGTGCTATTAACCAGAAGAGCACAGCGGACAGCCTGCAGAACGCTGTTTCATCGTTTAATGATGCAGATCAAATTGCTAGCAGCTACCGTGGCTATGTCAATGCGGCTGTTTCACTAGATTTGGTTAAAGGGGTAACGGCAGTCAAGTTCGACCCTAAAGCGAATGTAAACCGTGCAAGCCTTGCAACGCTGTTCAGCCGTGCTGAGAAGCTGTATCCGGTGGAATACGCAGGCCAAGCAACGGGTGTGCTGCTGCAATCTAGCGATACGGGCATAACGATTTATAGCAAGTCTCAATCAGCTGTATATACGCTTAGCCCGGATACGGTCATCTATCGTTATGACTCAGAAACGCCAATTGCAGCCAAAGATCTTGTGCAATATGCAAATGTAACGGTCATTACGAAATCGGGCGGGGCTGCTTACGTGGAGCTCCAGGATGACAAGCCGCAAATTAAAACGATAACAGGTACGGTTGGCCGCGTGCTGCCGGATCAGAAGATGCTGTATGTGTGGATAGATAATAAGCCGGTAGAGGTTTATTATGACGACTCGCTTATCTTAACCGAAACGTCTGGCAAGACGATTGCCATTAGCGACTTGAAAGAAAACAGCGCAATTACAGTGACGCAGGATACGTTCCGTACATCTCCTAAAGCGCTGAAAATTACAGTTGACCAACAAACAGGAGCGGCTGTGCTCAAAGGCACGTTTATTTCCGGCGATGCAAGCGTCCTTACTTATGAAGACAGCGCTGGCAAGCTCAATTCCAAATTTTTGAGCAGCACGGTTGAAATTATAATCGAAGGCATCGTTGGGCCAACGATTGGCGATTTGATTAAAGATGTGGATCAACTGCAAATTACAACGAATGACCAGGACCAGATTACAAAAATCGAGGTCGTAAACCGCAACGTTCAGACGCTCGTTGGTGCTCAGGTGGAAAGCTATAATGCGGACAAAAAATTCCTTGTCGTTTTTGACTCTGCAGGGTCAAAAGCCTATCCGCTTTATTTGACTGACAAAACGAGAATTGACAACAACGGCAATGCAATCAAGCTGGAGGACATCGGCACTTGGCTGACTAAAAACCGCAAACTGACGATTACTTACAGCGGCGATAAGGTTGTGTCCTTGTCGATTGCAAGTAAATATACAGGCAAGCTCGTCTCTATTAATGCTTCGAGCAATTCCGTTACGCTGAGCGTGCCTGGCGGCGTAGATGTTACAGTTACTTATTCGGCGCCAACGGTAGAAGTTCCGGGCATTGCAGCGGCATCTCTGACTGATCTTAAAGTTGGCGATACGATTACAACGGTGATGAATGTGAATCAGGATCGGGCAACGCTCATTCAAGTTCATCGTCCTATCCAATATGAAGTACGTGCTGTCAACACTGGAACCAAAAAGGTTACGGTCGTTAATGCGCAAAATGTCCAGACAGATCTAGTGCTGTCGGGAATCGACATTACGAATGAGACAGGAAGCAAAGTGGCGATCGATACACTTGTTCCGGGCACTTTCATTAATGTCAGCTACATTGGCAAGCAAATAACTGCCGTGAAATCCATCGTCGTTTCTTATGGAACCGTTCAATCGGTAGGCACGAACAGCATTACGCTGACCAATGAGAATGGCCAGACAACAACGGCTGCACTTGGCCAATCCTTCCTAATTACGAAGGGCACATCGACTTCTGCTACTACGTCGACGCTTGTAACGGGAGACCGGATCCAACTGAGCAAAAATGAAAATGATGTCGTGCTGGTTACTGTTGCTGTTGGCCAGACAAGAACATTTTGGCAGTATGACGCTACGGCTGGACAGCTGTGGACGCTCAAAACGACCGATGCCGACAATGCCAATTATTTTTACGTGACAGGTTCAACAAAGCTGCTAAAAGATGGAAAAACGATTTCGCTGCAGGATATTAAATACGGCGATCAGATCATCGTTTATGCTTTCAAAAATAAAGCCGTGGAAATTGTAAAAGTGTAAATTGGTAAGGTTATGTGACAAACTGCCCTACGGGGCAGTTTTTTTATGCTTTTTTCAATATTTATGGTGGATTATAGTTGCATGGCGGGACGTTTTTCGCTACACTTTGAACGATAGTGTTTGGAATGGGAGAGAGGACGATGAATGCGAAGCAGAAGATGCGACACATATTGGATACTCTTGCGGAGATGTTTCCGGACGCACACTGCGAGCTGAACCATTCTAATCCGTTTGAGCTGACGATTGCCGTTCTAATGTCTGCACAATGCACCGATGAAATGGTGAACAAAGTAACCGCTAACTTATTTCAGAAGTATAAGCAGCCAGAGGACTATGTGGCGGTTCCGCTGGAGGAGCTGGAGCAGGATATTCGAAGAATCGGTCTATTCCGAAGCAAAGCTTCCAATATTCAAAAATTGTGCCGTATTCTCATTGATAAATATGATGGAGAAACTCCTTCCACGCATGAGCAGCTGGTCGAGCTGCCGGGCGTTGGACGCAAGACGGCGAATGTTGTCATGTCTAATGCGTTTAATGTGCCGGCAATTGCCGTCGATACTCACGTCGAGCGTGTATCCAAGCGCCTTAGGGTAGCGAAGCCTGATGATTCTGTGCTGGAAGTTGAGAAGAGGCTCATGAAGCTTGTTCCCAAAGAGGAATGGACCCTTACCCATCATCGGCTCATTTTTTTCGGCCGCTATCATTGCAAGGCGCAAAACCCGCAATGCGAGGTATGTCCGCTGCTGGATATGTGCAAAGAAGGAAAACAACGTATGAAGCCAGGCTTAAACAAGAAGACTGTTAAGAGAGTGGCTAAATAAGGTTGGCTGAGAGACAAATACTTTTAAAATGAAGGATGATGACAGTGAAGTGTATTTCTGTGTATACAAATAGTTTTGAGCTTTTCTCCGATATTTATGAGCAAGTGCTTAGCTCCCCGCCAGAAGAAAACGAAGATATCGTAGTGGAAGGCGTAACCGTTAGCGGCTCCGGCGACGTGCCTGACCAATACATCGAGCGTATGCGCCAAAAACCGGAAGTCGTTGTTATGCGTGAAAAAGAGCGTAACATTATGATTTTGCAGCATGGCAATGTATTCGAAATTTGCCTGCCTTCCGATGACGAGGAAATTGCATAGGTTATGGCTGAAATGACGGTACAACGCATTGAAGAAGCAACAATCCTGGCGGCCCGCGAAATGGCGGACGCAGGTGATGCGCTGCACGCCAAACAAGTTATGGAAGTAAACAGTAAGCTGGCCGAAGGTCGGCTTACTGTTGCTTTTTGCGGTCATTTTTCCGCAGGCAAGTCCACGCTGATCAATCGGCTGTGCGGGGCTCAGCTTCTGCCTTCCAGTCCGATTCCGACCAGCGCGAACGTAGTGTCCATAAGAGGCGGAGCAGAGGCGCTGGCAAGCATCATCACGGAGAGGGACGGGGAGGCCTCTAGTCTTAGTGTGCCTTTGGAGGATCTGGATCGCTATTGCGTAGACGGGGAGCAGTTCCAATCGGTCTCGATTACGTATCCAACAGAAAGATTAGGCAATCATACGGTACTTCTGGATACGCCGGGCATTGATTCTACGGATGATGCACACCGGATGGCAACGGAGTCAGCGCTGCATTTGGCGGATGTCGTGTTTTATGTGATGGATTACAATCATGTGCAATCGGAAATTAATTTTGCGTTTGCGAAGCAGCTTAAGGATTGGGGCAAGCCGTTATATTTTATCGTTAATCAGATTGATAAACACAGGGAACGCGAGCTAACGTTTGCCGATTACCGCAAAAGCGTAGAAGAGGCGTTTCAAGCATGGCATTTGGAGCCAGCGGGAATCGTTTATTTGTCGTTGCGCCAGCCGGATCATCCGCATCAGGAATGGGAGGCGCTTACGCAGCTGCTTGACGAGCTGAAGGAATTGCGTGAGCCGCTCGCTGCTTACAGCGTCGACGCTTCGCTGCGCCATCTTGCAGCAGAGCATTTGAAATGGTGCGAGATGCAGGATGAGCCGGAGAAGGAACGGCTGCTTGCCGAGGCAGGCGGAGAAGAGGAAGCACAGCGGGTGAAGGCGGAGCAAGGCGAGCTGACTGTTCAGGTGGAGCAGCTCAAGGCTGAACCGGAACGGCTGCGTCTGGAGCTGCGCCGTGAAATGCAGGCGCTGGTAGACAATGCGATCATTACGCCAGCTCCGGTGCGTGATTTGGCGCATTCGTTTCTGGAAAGCAGAAAGCCGGGCTTCAAGACGGGGCTATTGTTCGCGGGCGCAAAGACGGCGGCTGAGCAGGAGCGGCGTGCCGAGCTGTTCTGCCATGATTTTGCTGGCCAAGTGGGCGCGGCTGTCGATTGGCATGTAAAGGATTTGCTTCGCCGTGCCGCTGAGCGAGTCGGCTACGCAGCGGAAACGCTGGAGCAGCAGCTTGCCGAGCAGTTTAGCTGGAAGCCGGATGCTTCCTGGCTCATTCAGCGCGTAAATACGGGAGCCGTATTCGGCAACGAATATACGATGACGTATACGCGCGAATTAGCCGCGGAGGTGAAGGAGCTTTACCGGAAGCGCGGCAATGAGCTGATTGACGCGCTGACGGCGCATGTGGCAGCGGCGAGCGAGGCAGCCGCTGCAGACGTGAGAGGCCGGCTTGCGGCGCTTGATGCGCAAGCCGGGGCGCTAGGGCTGCTTGCGGCGCTGGCGGAGCGCGCCGCGCAGCATGCGGCGCAGGTCGTAAGGGCGCTGCCGCAGCCAGTGGCGCGGCCGGCGCTGCCGGCGCCGAAGCGCGCAGCGGCGGATGCCAGCGCGCGCGCAGGTGTGGACGGCGGCGCGGCAGATGCCGCCGCCGGGCCTCGCCGCGCGAGCGAAGCTGCGCAGCGCGGCGATAGGGCGGCAGCGGGCGACGCTGCTGCCGCAAGTGCCAGTGGCGCGCCGCAGCACGCGCCACGAGCGCAAGCTGCGCTCGGCAGCGGCGAAGCGCTGTCGCAGCAGCATGGCGCAGCAGCGCGCTTGCTCAGCGCAGCCGCGCTGCTGACGCCGCACGCGCCGCTAGCCGCGGCCGCGCAGGCGATGCAGGACAAGGCGAACCGGCTCCGCAGCAGCCGGTTCACAATCGCGCTGTTCGGAGCGTTCAGCGCGGGCAAATCCTCGCTCGCCAATGCGCTTATTGGCGAGCCGGTACTGCCGGTGTCGCCGAATCCGACGACGGCGGCGATCAACCGTCTCGTGCCGCCATCGGGCGAACGCGAGCATGGAACGGCAGGCGTCGTCATGAAATCCCGTGACGCCGTCCTGGAAGACCTGCGCTATTCGCTCGCTTTGCTCGGCGAAGACGCTACTGACGCTGCGCTGCCGGACGCTGCCGCTCTTATGCGCGCGATCGACCGCCTGTCGCCGGATGCGATTCACGCCGGCGGACGGCCGCACTACAGCTTCCTGCGTGCTGCACGCGCAGGCTGGGAAGCGCATGAGTCGCTGCTTGGCCAGCGCCTCACCGTCTCCCAAGCGGAATACGAGCGCTTCGTAGCGGAGGAATCTCGCTCCTGCTACGTCAGCGAAATCGAGCTTTATTACGATTGCGAGCTGACGCGGCAGGGCATCGTCCTCGTCGATACGCCGGGAGCCGATTCCGTGAACGCCCGGCATACGGGCGTAGCGTTCAATTACATTAAAAATGCCGACGCTGTCCTGTTCGTCACTTATTACAACCATGCTTTTTCACAGGCAGACCGTCAGTTTCTTATGCAGCTGGGGCGGGTCAAGGACCAGTTCGAGCTCGATAAAATGTTTTTCCTCGTCAATGCGGCTGATTTGGCAGCCGATCAAGAGGAGCTTGCGGGCGTCCTGAAGCATGTGGAGCATAATTTGCTTCAGCACGGCATTCGTTCGCCGCGTCTTTATCCGGTTTCAAGCTTGGATGGTCTCGACGCGAAGCAAAGCGGCGATGGCGAACTGTTAGCGCGCTCAGGCATTGACGCGTTCGAGCGCTCCTTCCTGCATTTTGTGAGCGAGGATTTAGGGCGGCTTGCGATCGACGCAGCGGAGCAGGAAATTGTCAGGGCGGCGGCTACCGTAAATGGCTGGCTGAACAGTGCTACAGGCGATGCGGCTACGAGAGAGCAGGAGCGCAGCCAGCTGGCTGCGCTGCAAGAGCAGGCACAGCTGCTGCTTGCGTCCTACCGGTCCAGCGAGGCGCCGCCTCAGCAGGCACAGGAGCTAAGCGAGCTGCTCTATTATGTCGTACAGCGCCAGCAGCTTCGATTCGGAGAATTTTACAACTACGCCTTTAATCCTTCTGTCTTGCAGGATGATGGTCGCGATTTGAAGAAGATGATTTGGACGGCTTGGCTTGATTTGCAGCGGCAAATTCAGATGGAGCTGGCGCAGGAGCTGCAAGCGACTTCGCTGCGTCTGGAGCGAATTTTGAACGGCCTTTTGCGCAAGCAATTTGACAGCTGCGCGTCGGAGCTTGCCGCTCTGCTGGCGGGTTATCAATCGATCCCGTATGAGACAGCGGCCATTCCTACTCCGGAAATCGATGTCGATTGGACGACGACGGATATTACCGGCAAATGGCTGTGGAGCCGCTTTAAATCGCCGCGGCAATTTTTCGAAGGCGACGGCAAAGGCCAGCTGCGCAAGGAGCTTGAGGCGCTGCTCATTCCATCGCTCCAGCAGTGGATGGCTGTCCTAAATGGACAGTGGACCGAACGCTACAGCGCGCTTTGGAAAAAGTACGCCGAGCAGTCAGGCGAGCAGCTTCAGCAAGACGTTGTAAACTATGTAGAGGGCAAGCGCATCTCGCTAGCGGACAATGCTGATGTGGGGCAATTGCGCGAGCTGCATGAGCAATTGATTCATCTGCATAGCGCAACAATTGCATAAGCTTTCATCTAATAATAATCTGAATGCTTTCAAGGGCGGGTATGAGCCTTTGAAAGCATTTTTTTTAATATAAGTATTTATGAAAAATTGTTTAGGCTTGTTTTGTGTGTTTCTGTGCAAAAATGGCGTAAGACGCACACTTTAGGGATGATTTAAGACGATACTTGAGCATAGGTTAGTTAGTGTTTCCAAATTGCCTTAATCGGCTGTTTCAATGTAATATACGGAAATTTACTCAGATTGCTCCTGTCATAGGATGCTGATAATATTCATTCATGCTTACAAAAAAGAACAGGGAGTGGGATTTGCTTGGACGTCTTTAGGCAACTCAAACGATTTTACTGGGTCGAACGAAAATTTCTTTTGACCTCCATCGTCTGCCTGATGTTTGCGACAGCGCTCGGGCTCGTATATCCGAATTTGCTTCGCATCTTAATCGACGATGTTATTAAAGAAGAGCAGTATGGCAAGGTGCCTGCGTTAGCGCTAACTGTTGTGGGGGTTGTGACGTTAAAGGGATTGATGCAATTTTTGCATGGTTTTTTCGGAGGAAGGCTCGGCAACCGAGTAGCTTTTAGGCTTCGCAATGCTTGTTATGACAAGTTGCAATCGCTATCTTTTCAATATTATGACAAAGCGAAAACAGGCGATCTCATGTCGCGTTTGACTGCGGATTTGGAAGCGATTCGCAACTTTATCGGCTTTGGCTTTGCCCAAATTTTGAACGTGGTGCTGATGGTCGTATTCGGCGGAGCGATGATGCTGTCCATCCACTGGCAGCTGACGCTTATTACTTTGGTTACCATCCCGCTGCTCGTGTTTACGGCTTTGCGCTTCGAGCGCAAAATCCACCCGGCCTTTCAAGAAATGCGCCGCGCGCTCAGCAGCCTGACGACGGCTGTTCAAGAAAACATTACGGGTGTTCGCACGGTGAAATCCTTTGCCCGCGAGCCGCATGAAGTGAACAAATTTTCAGTGAAAAATGAAGCTTATCAGACGAATCAGATCGGTGCTGCAATAATATGGGCTCGTTATTTCCCTATTATGGAATTATGCGCCAACATAAGCGCAGTTATTCTGCTTCTAGCAGGTGGAATGCTCGTCATTAGAGGAGAGCTCAAGCTAGGCGAGCTGGTTGCCTTTTTCAGCTTAACTTGGTACATTATCGGCCCGATGTGGGGGATTGGGTTCCATATTAACAACTACACGCAATCCAAAGCTTCCGGCGAACGGGTGCTGAATCTATTGAACGAGCATGTCCATGTGAAAAACCTCGAACATGCCATCGTGCTTGACGAGCAATTGGTTAAAGGGCATGTCCGTTTCAACAACGTAACGTTTAATTATCCTGACAATGCTCCGGCATTAACGAATATTTCGATTGATGCCCCGGCGGGCTCCGTAATCGGTTTCCTAGGAGCTACAGGCTCAGGAAAATCGACGGTTATCCAGCTGCTCATGCGCGCCTATAATGTGAAAGAGGGCAGCATTACGCTGGATGGCATGGACATTCGCGACATTGACGTGAACAGCCTGCGCAGACAGATGGCTCCTGTTTTTCAGGAAACGTTCCTGTTCTCCGCCTCTATCCGCACGAATTTGGCATATGGCATGCAGGATGTAACGGATGAGCAAATTGAACGTGCAGCGAAGCTGGCGAAGGCACATGATTTTATTATGGAAATGCCGGAAGGCTACGATACGATTGTAGGTGAAAGAGGAATGGGATTGTCCGGCGGACAGAAGCAGCGGATTGCGATTGCCCGCGCCCTTATTAAAAATCCGCATATTCTCATTCTGGACGACGCTACGAGCGCTGTAGATATGGAAACGGAGCATGAAATTCAGGCGGGCTTCAAGGAGCTTATGGCGGGTCGCACGACATTCATTATTGCCCACCGCATCTCCTCGCTGCGCCATGCGGATGAAATTATCGTTTTGGATCAAGGCATAATTGTGCAGCGCGGCACGCATCAGCAATTGCTTGCGCAGCCTGGCCCTTATCGTGATACTTACAAAATTCAATACGCCGACTTTCCGCTCGAAGAGCTTGAGCAGGCGGGTTCGCAGCGGAAGGAGGGGGCGCTATAATGAGCAGCACTTCCGGCACGGATAAATACGATAAAAAAGAACGTTTTATTTACAAAGATGATGATGCGATCGAGAAGCCGTTTAACTGGGCGCAGGTGGGCAGATTGTTCGTTTACATGAAGCCCTATAAGCGCCAGCTGATCCCGGCCATCTTCATGATGATTATTGGCACGCTTACGCGGCTCGCGACTCCCGCACTCGTCATCCTCGCGATTGACGAAGCCATTCAGCCAGCTGATGGCGCGGCAAGCTTGCCAAAGCTGTACTTGTATGCCGGCTTAATGCTCTTGCTGTATGTGGTGCAATGGGCTGCCAACAGCTACCGGATCAAATACACGAATATTATTGGGCAAAAGGTCATTTATGACCTGCGGCATGATCTGTTCAAGCATATCCAGAAGCTTAGCTTCCGCTTCTTCGACAAGCGTCCGGCAGGCTCCGTGCTTGTGCGGATTACGAATGACGTTAACGCCCTTCAGGACTTGTTTACGAACGGTGTCGTCAACTTGCTGATGGACTGCGTGCAGCTGCTGGGGATTGTTGTCATTTTGCTGATCTGGAATTTCAAGCTGGGGCTTGCAATCATGGTGACGGTACCGCTCATGTTTATCGTTTCGACTGCGCTGCGCAAGCGGATTCGTTTTGCTTGGCAGGACGTTCGGATGAAGCAGTCGCGAATTAATGCCCACTTGAACGAAAGCATCCAGGGGATGAAAGTAACGCAAGCCTACGTTCAGGAAAAAGACAATATGCGTTTCTTTGACTACATGAATACGGTCAATGTGAAATCATGGAATAAGGCCTCGGCGCTCAACCAAGCGTTTGGTCCGGTTATTGAAATTACGTCAGCTATCGGGACATTTATTTTGTTCTGGTACGGCGCCCATTTGATTCAGCAAGGTGCGATTACAATCGGCTTGCTCGTCGGCTTCGCCAACTATATCGGCAACTTCTGGGACCCGATTAACCGGCTT
The DNA here is from genome assembly GCF_059383755.1 of Paenibacillus sp. JT22N15. Taxonomy (NCBI): domain Bacteria; kingdom Bacillati; phylum Bacillota; class Bacilli; order Caryophanales; family Paenibacillaceae; genus Paenibacillus; species Paenibacillus sp. JT22N15. The sequence goes on from NZ_JBXENV010000007.1 coordinate 248,508, forward strand.
GGCCAAATGTATTCCCAGCTGCTTATTGCAATGGCATCTTCCGAGCGCATTTTTGAATTTATCGATGAAGAGCCAACGGTACACGAGAAGGGCGCAGCGAAGGCACTGCCGAATATTCGCGGCGACGTCGTATTTGACAACATTATTTTTGAATATGAAAAAGGGCGCCAAGCACTTAAAGGCATTAGCCTGGAAGCCAAAGCAGGCCAATCGATCGCTCTCGTTGGGCATACGGGCTCAGGCAAAAGTACGATCATCAACCTGCTTTGCCGGTTCTATGATCCCGTTAGCGGCAGCGTGAAGATCGACGGGAAGGATATTCGCGACGTAACGATTGAAAGCTTGCGCTCCCAAGTCGGCATCGTAATGCAGGATACGTTTATATTCTCGGGAACGATTCGCGACAATATTCGTTACGGCAGACTTGATGCATCGGATGCGGATATTGTGGAAGCGGCTAAAGCGGTTCATGCCCATGATTTCATTATGAATTTGCCGGATGGCTACGATACGGAAGTAGAGGAGCGCGGCAACATTTTGTCGATGGGCCAGCGCCAGCTGCTTTCCTTCGCCAGAGCATTGCTTGCGAATCCGCGCATTCTCATTCTCGATGAAGCGACGGCAAGCATTGATACCGATACGGAGCTGAAAATCCAGGAGGCGCTAAAGGCGCTGCTTGCTGGACGGACCTCCTTCATGATTGCCCATCGCCTGTCAACGATTCGCAATGCCGATGAAATTATCGTGCTGGACCATGGCCGCATCGTCGAGCGGGGCAAGCACGAAGCGCTTATTGCGCAAAAGGGCATATACAATGGGCTGATTGAAGCCCAATATCGTTTCTTGTCAGCTTAAGTCGAATCAAAGCGGTTAAGGTCTTGATTTTTAGTGCAGGAACCTCCACAATGGAAGAAAAAACAATTCGGAATCGGTATCGCTGTCCCTTAAGGCAGCCGCCGACAATTATCCGGTTTGCTTCCAGGAGGTTCTTTTTATTATGTATGGATCACCATTGTCCGGAGCGTCGCGCAAGCTTATGCTGCTCGGATCAGGAGAGCTTGGCAAGGAGGTAGCGCTTGAAGCGCAGCGTCTCGGCGCTGAGACGATTGCGGTAGATCGCTATGAGAACGCGCCGGCGATGCAGGTCGCTCATCGCTCTTATGTAGCTGATATGCTGGATGGAGCGGCTCTAAGACGAATCATTGAACAGGAGCGCCCGGACTATATCGTGCCGGAAATTGAAGCGATTGCAACCGAAACGCTGCTGGAGCTTGAACAGGAGGGCTTCCGCGTCATTCCAACGGCTCGCGCTGCTTGGCTGACAATGGACCGGGAAGGCATTCGCCGCCTTGCTGCCGAGCAGCTTGGCTTGCCGACGGCCGCCTACCGTTTTGCCGATACGCTGGAGGAGCTGCGTGAAGCGACAGCAGCGCTAGGTTTCCCATGTGTCATTAAGCCGATCATGAGCTCGTCTGGCAAAGGGCAAAGCGTCTGCCGCAGTGAAGCGGAAATTGAAGCTTGCTGGAGCTACGCTATGGAGGGCGGTCGCGCGAAGAAGCAGCGGATTATCGTCGAAGGCTTTATTACGTTTGAATCGGAAATTACGCTGCTTACGATTCGCTCCGTATCAGGCACGAGCTTCTGCGCACCTATTGGCCACGTACAGAAGGATGGCGATTACATCGAATCGTGGCAGCCGCATGCGATGAGCACTGAGCAAATCGAGCAGGCGGAGGACATTGCCCGCAAAGTGACCGAAGAGCTGGGCGGTTATGGCCTCTATGGCGTCGAATTGTTCCTTACGCAGGATGGCGTGCTGTTTAGCGAGGTTTCTCCACGTCCGCATGATACAGGCATGGTTACGATGGCGACGCAGGATTTGTCAGAGTTTGCACTGCATGTTCGCGCTGTATTGGGGTTCCCGATTCCAACGATCAGGCTGCTGTCGCCAGGTGCCTCGCATACGCTCAAAGCGGATCGTGAAAGCAATCAGTTCCGTATTGGCGGCGTGCAGGAAGCGCTGGCGCTGCCGCATACGCAGGTGCGGGTATTCGGCAAGCCGGAGACGAAAGTCGGACGCCGGATGGCTGTTGCGCTCAGTACGGCTGCAGATGTAGAGCAGGCACGGGAAACGGCGCGCCAAGCGGCGGAGCTGCTGCATATTACATACGGAGAATAGGCTGCAGAAGGGCTGCCGCGTCCAGTTATCGCATGGGCGCAGCAGCCCTTCCTTCTCGAAATATAAGAATTTATAAGTTTCCCACTTATCATTAGGCTTATATTTCTCGGAGTGAAACGCGCCTTGCCGCCAAAGGACGGCGATAGCCGTTTCACCTTGCCTATTTTGTTTTTTTCCAGTACACGCCCGTTGAATCTATCGTCACGAGCGGATCGGTAATGTGATAGGCATTGCGGAAGTCGGTAACAGCTGCGGCGCAATAGCCAATGGAGTAATCGTCAATGACGATAAAGCCGCCAATGGATACTTTAGGATATAGATGAGTCAGCGCATCCATCGTCGAGGAATACATGTCGCCATCGAGGCGGGCTATCGCTATTTTATTCGTTGGCGCCGCCGGCAGCGTATCCTTGAACCAGCCTTTAAGAAAGATAATGCCATCGTCATATAGATCATATTTTTGAAAATTGCTGACGACCTCAGGCAAGGAAACGCGCAAAAAGTCCTGCTCGTGAAATTTCGAGGTTTCGTCGATCGGACAGCGGGCCTCCGGCGCTGGCAGCCCTTCAAAGGAATCGGCGACGATCACTTTCCGGTTCGTTATGCCATGTACTTTCAGAAAGCCGCGCATGAAAATGCAAGTTCCGCCGCGCCATACGCCAGTTTCAATGAAATCGCCCTCGATGTTGTTGCTAACGACGGCATTCATAAGCTGATGCAGATGGTTCATGCGAATACGCCCAATCATACTATGTGCAATGAGGGGCCAATCGAGGCCTTAAAAGCGGTTTTCCTTCGTAGCGCCAGGCTCACGCTCCAGCCAAATTTCAAATAATATTGCTTTTTTCAACATTTCCAAATACATCTCTTTTGGTGTATTATTGCTCATAATCACAGTCCTTTTCTTTTTTATGGTTAACGTATGAACATGAAACAAGTTTGAAAATGGCTTGTGTGTACGGCAATTGGAGCGAAAAACTTATACATTGCCTGTAATTTGTAAATGATTGTGAAAAAGGAGAGAGACAAGCGATGCGTTCATCCAAAAGATTAGGCATTATGATTGGCGCCTGCTCCCTATTGATCACGATATTGATGCTCGTTGGTATTGGCTATGCCATTAAGGATCAGCTGTTTCCCTCTGTATCCGTACAGCCGCAGGTTACGGCATTGCCAGAGCAGACGGCTGAGAAAAATCAGCTTCGCATTGTCGCAATAGGCGATTCTCTGACCAAGGGAGTTGGCGATTCGGCAGGCGGGGGTTATGTCAAGCAGGTCGTAGACAGCTTGGCTGCTGATCCGGACAAGCAGGCGGAGCTCGTCAATAATTTGGGCATTAGCGGGCTGCGCGCCGACCAGCTTGCGGAAAATTTAAAGACGGATAAAGGCATGGCTTATGCGCTGCAGCAGGCAAATGTCATTTTGCTGACGATTGGCGGCAACGACCTGTTTCAATCGCTGCAAGGCGCTCAGGATTCCAATGGAACTGCAGCAGCTGAACCAAACATGTCGCTCGCGCAGGTGGAGAAGGGACTTGAGGAAGGCTTGAAGCGGCTGGATAATGTGCTTTCGGAGCTGCACCGGATTAATCCGGATGCCCGCATCATTTATATTGGCCTCTATAATCCGTTTTTTGATGTAAAAGAGCTGCGGGATGGCAGCTTGGAGGTTCAGAAGTGGAACGAGAAAGCCTATGACATGCTTCATGAATACTCAAATATGACGATGGTACCGACATTCGATTTGTTTGAGGAACGGATTGGCAGCTACTTGTCATCAGACCATTTTCACCCGAATCATGAAGGTTACAAACAAATTGCGCAGCGGGTCGTGCAGGCGTTGTAGCAGAAGGAGGCGCTATGGAACAGTCGAATGTAGTGCTGCAAGTGACAAATTTAAGCAAAAAAATTCGCGGCAAGCAAATTATTCACGATGTCAGCTTTGAGGTGCGGGCAGGTGAAATTTTTGGTTTTCTTGGACCCAATGGCTCTGGCAAAACGACGACGATTCGCATGCTGGTCGATCTTATTAAGCCAACCTCTGGGCAAATCCGGATTTGCGGACATGATGTCCAGAAGCAGCCGGAGCAGGCGCTCCGTTATATCGGGAGCATTGTAGAAAACCCTGAAATGTATGGCTATATGACGGGCTGGGATAATTTGCAATATTTTGCCAATATGCTTGATGATGTGGATGAGGCCAGAATTAGCGAGGTCGTCGAAATCGTCAGCCTGACGCAGCGCATTCATGAGAAAGTCAAAACATATTCGCTTGGCATGAAGCAGCGTTTAGGCATTGCCCAAGCTTTGCTTGGACGTCCGAAGCTGCTTATTCTTGATGAACCAACGAATGGGCTTGATCCGCTTGGGATCAAGGAGCTGAGGGCGTTTGTGCGGATGCTTGCCGGAGAAGGCATCAGCCTGTTCATATCGAGCCATTTGCTCAGTGAAATTCAATTGATGTGCGATAGAGTGGCCATTATTGACAAGGGCAGAGTGTTGGCCGTCGGTTCGGTGGACGAGCTGGTTCAGCAGGCTGGAACGTATGTATTATGGCAGCTGGAGCCTCGGGAGAAAGGCATTGCTTTGCTGCTGCAAGACGGCAAGGCCGCAATCGTTTCGGAAGAGGAGCACCGTATTGATGAGAGCGTGCTTGCGAGCATGCCGGGCGCCGTCGTCACAACGATGCCGCTAGAGGATATTGCAGGTACCGTCAGCCGGCTGGTAGCGGAAGGTATAAGCGTTGAAGGGGTGCACAAAGCGGCTCCTACACTGGAAGAATTGTTTCTGAACATGACGGAGGGGAAAAGCCTTGCATAAACTACTGCTCCTTATTGAAAATGAAACCTTGAAAATGTGGAAAAAAAGAAGGTTTCTCGTCATTGTCCTTGTTCTCCTTGTTATTATTCCAATGTTCACGTATGCTCAGTTAACCGTAGCACAGAACAATAAAGACAAATTTGCCGACTGGCGCAACGAGGTGCTGCAGCAAATTACGGATATGCAAAACAGGCTGTCCAGCAATCGGATTCCTGAGGAATGGAAGAAGCAGCAGCGCATTGCGGTACAGCAGCTTCAATATTATTTGGATCATGATGTCAATCCTAGCAGCCCGAATGGCGTCACTTTTACTCGGGAATTTATGAATAATGCGGTAGGGTTGTTTATTCCGCTGCTCGTTTTGACCATTGGTTCTGATCTCGTATCTGGCGAGCGCGGCACCGGAACGATCAAAATGCTGCTTACCAAGCCGGTCCGCAGATGGAAGGTGCTGTTCAGCAAGCTCGCGGCGCTTACTCTTTATGTATCGCTGCTTGTCGGGGTGATGGTGCTGCTGTGTTATTTAATATCGGGCATGTTCTTCGGCTATGGAGGCTGGGGCTTGCCGATCTTTACCGGTTTTACGATCAACGGCAGCGAGGTCGACACGAGCTTTGTGCACATTGTTCCTCAGTGGCTATACATGCTCATGCAGACGGGACTCGTATGGCTGTCCGCCATGACGGTAGCAATTCTCGCTTTGATGGTATCGGTTCTTGTCAGAAGCACGGCGGCAAGCATGGTGATCATGATGGCTTCTGTCATTGCCGGAACAATTCTTTCGAGCATGTCCTCCTCGTGGGAAAATGCCAAATATTTATTCGCCGTGAACCTCAATTTGCCGACATATTTGGAAGGTTCGCCGCCGCCGATTGAGGGCATGTCATTTTCTTTTTCCCTTATCGTGCTTGCGATTTGGGCGATTGCGGGGCTTATTGTCTCGTTCAGCGTCTTTACTAAACAGGACATCTTGAATTAAAATAGCTTGAAGATACGGTAACATTGTAACAAGTGCTGCAGATAAGGGGGGCGCATATGGCAGAGCATGCAGATGTTTTTACACAAGCACCGGCCGCGGATCGGAATTATGAGGCCGATGATATACAGATTCTTGAAGGCTTGACAGCCGTACGGAAACGTCCGGGAATGTATATAGGCTCTACGAGCAGCTCAGGGCTGCATCATCTCGTTTGGGAAATCGTCGACAATGCTGTCGATGAGCATTTGGCGAAATTTTGTTCCGCCATTGAGGTAACTTTGCACAAAAACGGTTCCATTACGGTCTATGACAATGGACGAGGCATTCCGACAGGGATGCATAAAAGCGGAATTCCAACGCCGCAAGTCGTATTTACGATCCTTCACGCTGGGGGAAAGTTCGGCGGCGGGGGATATAAAAAATCAGGCGGCCTGCACGGCGTCGGCGCTTCGGTAACGAATGCGCTATCCGAATGGCTGGAAGTGGAAATTTTCCGTGATGGAAAAATACATAAGCTTCGGTTCGAATATTGGGTAGATGCGGATGGCAAGGAGCATGTCGGCGAGCCGACAACGGGACTTGAAGTAACGGGAACGACGTCGCGGACAGGCACGAAGGTTACATTTAAGCCGGATGGACGCGTGTTTCAGACGGGAACTACGCTGAATTACGATACGCTGGCAGAACGGCTGCAGGAAATCGCTTTTCTCAACTCGGGGCTGAAAGTGACGATCAAGGATGATCGCAGCGGCAAGCTCGATGTGTTCCATTATGAAGGCGGAGCGCGCCAGTTCGTCGAGTTTCTCAATGAGGACAAGTCGGTGCTGCATGACGTCATTCATTTTACTGGCGAGCGTGAGGATATTGAGGTTGAAGTGGCGCTTCAGTACAATGACGGCTACACGGAAACACTGGCTTCATTCGTTAATGCCATTCCTACACGGGGCGGCGGTACGCATGAAACGGGCTTCAAAACCGCATATACGCGCGTCATGAACGATTATGCCCGCAAAGCCGCGATGCTGAAGGAAAAGGACAAAAATCTGGAAGGCAATGATCTCCGCGAAGGCATGATGGCGGTCATCAACATTAAGATGTCTGAGGTGGAGTTCGTCGGCCAGACGAAGGACCAACTCGGCAGCGCTTCTGCACGCGGCGTCGTTGATGCGATTGTGACGGAGAAAATGCAAGTGTTTCTCGAAGAAAATCCGCAGGTTGCCCAGCTGCTGCTCAAGAAGGCTGTTCAGGCTTCAAGGGCGCGGGAAGCGGCGCGCAAGGCGCGGGAAGATATGCGCAGCGGCAAGAAGAAGAGCGAAAGCTCCAATCTTGGCGGCAAGCTGACGCCAGCGCAATCGAAGGATGTTACGCGCAATGAACTGTTTATCGTCGAAGGCGATTCGGCGGGCGGCTCGGCCAAGCAGGGGCGTGATTCGAAGCATCAGGCGATTTTGCCGCTCAAGGGCAAGCCGATGAATCCGGAGAAAGCCAAGCTGCATGATATTTTGAAAAACGACGAGTACAAAATGATTATCGCCGCTATTGGCGCAGGCGTAGGCCCGGAATTTGAATCCGAGGAATGCAACTATCACAAAATCATTATTATGACGGATGCCGATACGGACGGAGCCCATATCCAGGTGCTGCTTCTAACGTTCTTCTATCGCTATATGAAGCCGCTTATAGACAGCGGACGCGTATATATTGCTCAACCGCCGCTTTACAAGCTGACGCGAAAATCCGGCAAGCTGGAGACGGTACGTTATGCATGGACGGATGAGCAGCTGCAAAATTATTTAAAGGAATTCGGCAAAAACTTTGAGCTTCAGCGCTATAAAGGACTTGGCGAGATGAATCCCGACCAGCTGTGGGAAACGACGATGAATCCGGAGACGCGGACGATGCTGCAGGTGCAGATCGAGGATGCTGCGAAGGCGGAGCGCCGAGTGTCTGCGCTTATGGGCGACAAAGTTGATCCACGCAAGCGCTGGATTTTGGAAAATGTTGATTTTGCGGAATATGAGGAATAGGAGGCAAGCAGCATGAGCATTTTGGAACAGTTTCTTCCAGCATTTCTTGAAGAAATCGTGGGCGACCGCTTCGGCCGCTACTCTAAATATATTATTCAGGACCGTGCCATACCCGATGTACGGGATGGCTTGAAGCCGGTACAACGACGTATATTGTACGCGATGTACGATTCCGGCAATACGCCGGACAAGCCATATCGCAAATCTGCGAAGACGGTCGGCGATGTAATGGGCAATTATCATCCACATGGCGATTCTTCGATATACGAGGGCATGGTGCGGATGGCGCAGCCTTGGAAAATGGGGCATATCCTCGTTGACGGCCACGGCAACTGGGGCTCGATGGATGATGATCCCGCTGCGGCCATGCGTTATACGGAAGCTAGATTATCTCCGCTAGCCATTGAGCTGCTGAGAGATATTGATAAGCGTACGGTCATGTTCAAGGATAATTTCGATAATACGACGAAAGAGCCGGTTGTGCTGCCGTCTCGCTACCCCAATTTACTCGTAAATGGGGCCAGCGGCATCTCTGCCGGCTTTGCGACTGAAATACCGCCCCATAACTTGCGTGAAGTTATTGATGGCTGTATCACCGTTATGAACCGCCCAGAGACGACGCTCGAAGAGCTGATGCAAATTATTAAAGGGCCTGATTTTCCGACGGGCGGCCTCATCATGGGTGAGGAAGGCATACGCGATGCTTATGCGACCGGCAAAGGCCGCATTTATTTGCGCGCCAAGACAGCAATCGAGGACATGCGCGGCGGACGCCAGCAAATTGTCATAACCGAAATTCCTTATCAGGTTGTCAAATCACGCCTTGTGACGGCGATGGAAAATATTCGACTGGAGAAAAAGGTCGAAGGTATCGCCGAGGTGCGCGATGAGAGTGGACGAAACGGCCTTCGGATCGTGATCGAGCTGAAGAAGGAAACAGATGCAAACGGCATTTTGGCTTATTTGCTCAAAAAGACGGATTTGCAGGTGGCCTACAGCTTTAATATGGTGGCTATCGTTAATAAAACGCCGCAGCAGCTCGGCATTCGCCAAATGCTGAATGCGTATATTGCACATCAGAAGGAAGTTGTCACATTCCGTACGCAATATGATCTGGAAAAAGCGGAAGATCGTGCCCATGTGCTGGAAGGTCTCGTTAAGGCACTGAATTTGCTTGATGAAGTGATTGCGGCGATTAAAGCTTCCAAAAACCGTGCCGATGCGCAGCAAAATCTCGTCCAGAAGTTCGCGTTCAGCGAGCGCCAGGCGGATGCGATTTTAACGTTGCAGCTGTATCGTCTGACGAATTTGGAAATTACGTCGCTGGAGAAAGAGCATAAAGAAGTGATGAAGCGCATCGCTTATTTGAGCAGCATCTTGAACAGCAATAAGAAGCTGATCGGTGTCATTCGTGATGAGCTGATGGAAATTCATGCGAAGTTCGGCATTGACCGCCGTTCAGACATCCAGGGAGAAGTAGAAGAGCTTAAGGTTAACCTTGAAGTAATGGTAACGCCTGAGGAAGTGCTCGTTACACTGAGCAATGAAGGTTACATGAAGCGGACAAGCATGCTTTCGTTTACGCGCTCCGGCGGTGAAGTTGGCAACGCGGGCGTGAAGGATGGCGATATCATTCGCGGCTTGTACGCGGTCAACACGATTGATAATTTGCTGCTCTTCACGAAAAAGGGACAATATTACACGCTGCCCGTCCATCAAATTCCCGAGTTCAAATGGAAGGATACGGGGACCGCAGTCGTCAATATCGTTCCGATTCCGAAGGATGATGCGATCATTAGCGTCATCCCAGTGAAGGACTTTAATGTTCCAGGCGCTTCGCTCGTCTTTGTTACCAAACGCGGACAGGTGAAGCGGACTGAGCTGAAGGACTATATGTCAACGCGCTCGACAGCGATTGCAGCCTGCAAAGTAGCTGAAGGCGACGAGGTTATTAAAATTTTGCCAAGCGACGGTACGAAGCAGCTGATGCTCGTGAGCAAGCAAGGCTGGAGCATCCGGTTCTCCGAAAGCGAAGTAAACCCTATGGGGCGTGTCGCTGGAGGCGTGCGCGGCATGCAGCTGAAGGAAGACGACGAACTGATTGCGGCAGACTGGGTAGGCGAGGATGAAGGAGAATTGTTCGTCATCTCTGACCTTGGCTATGCCAAACGCTCGCTGCTGCTGGATTACCCTGTTCAGGGCAGAGGCGGCAAAGGGGTTCAGACGTTCGAATTTAAAGAAGGCAAGCGTGTGAAGCCGAATGGCTCAGCACTTGTTTATGCCGTTTATTGCAAGGATGCGATTGATCTCATCGCGCTAGCTTCATCTGGGGCTAAGCTGCCGATGACGACGGAGAAATCACCGATAGATGATCGCAGATCGATAGGGCGGACTATCGTTCCGCTCGAAAAAAATGATGTTTTAACGGCAGTCATTGTCCGTCCGTCTGATGTCCTTCAATCATAAGGGCGATTAGGCGGATCAAAGCGTTCAATTAACTGGATCATCGCATCCAACATAACCCACAATGGTACGAGCTCATCCGGGCGATCGAGCCATTGTGGGTTTTTTATGATGCCATAAGCTTTAATTTTGCGAATAATTTCGGCTTTCTCGTTATCCATTGAGGTTCACTCCTTATGAGGTGAGGATGGCGAAATAGGGAAAGCGCCCAGATTCATTGTATGTCTACTCTTGTCAAAACGTTCGGGTATATCGCAGTTTGTGAGGGAAATTATTAATCGGGTTAACCTTTTATTCGACAATCTCGGATGGTATAATTGGAATTAAAGAGAAATTGGACAGGAAGCGGGTGTATGAATGGTTTCTGATGAATTTACTCGATTGTGGACGAAGCTAAGCAGAGAATGGAGGACAGGTCTGGAAGAGGGACTGGCGCCGCTCACGGAAGGCCAGCTGAATGTGCTGGATTTATTGCTGCAACACCAACCGATGAAGCCATCCGATCTGCTGCAGCATTTGGCAACGACTCCAGCAGCGATTACTACTTTGCTCGATCGTATGGAGCGCAATGAACTAATTGTACGTACAAGAGATACAGCCGATAGACGAATTGTATGGGTATCCGTATCAGGCAAAGGGAAATCAGAGGCACAGCGTGGCAAGGAAGTACGAACGAAGCTTATTTCTGAAGCGCTAGACCGGATTTCCTCCCATAATCAGCAGCTGCTTGTTTACTTATTAGGCAAGGTAGCCAATAGATAGTTCCGCTAATGCAGGGTGCAGGTGGAACAGGCGGCTTAAGGCAAGACGCCGCTATATTCTGCACAAAAAGGGCGTTGCTGTCCTAAGACGGCAACGCCCTTTTATGTTTGCTTATCCTGTTACCCATTCTGCCCTGAACAGCCGCGATTAGGACATCGATTCGAGCCGGGTGCGCAGCAGGCTGAGATTTTTTTTCAGAGAGGCATATAGATCTGGTGTAAGCAGCTTGCTCGACTGCTCCGCAAGCGTTTGCTCAACAGGCAATATGCGATAGCGATAATTATGATCCGGTTTGTAGCGGTAAACCCAAGTCGGAATGGCTTCAATATCGGCAAGCTGGATGCTGCCGTCCCCGTTATTTTTGCGAATAAGCACTTGATAAATGACGCCATAATCCTTCGTGTCTCCACGCTGGTTGGAAATAAAATTGCCCATCGAATAAATGATAAGTCCTTGGCGCTCGCGGCCGTCGTCATCCGTTGCCTCCAGCACCTCATAGGGCTGAATGACATGCGTATGCGAGCCTGCGATAATGTCGGCGCCTTCCGCAATCAGCTTGCGGGCAAGCGTCTTCTGCTCCTCATTGGGCTTCGTCTGGTACTCCGTTCCAAAATGGAGCGCTACCGTAACAAAATCGGCGCCTGCTTTCTTAAGCTTCTTAATATCGGCAATCATTTTTTGCTCATCAATTAGCGGAACCATATATGGCTTTCCTTTAGGAATAGCGATGCCGTTCGTACCATACGTGTAAGCGAGCAGCCCCATGCGAATCCCGTTTTTTTCGACGATGATGTTTGTATCCGCTTCCTTTTGTGTGGCGGCGGAGCCTTTTATTATAAACTCTTTCTCTTTCATATGCTTCAGCGTCAGCAGCAGCCCTTTCTCGCCTTTGTCGAGCATATGATTGTTGGCATTGGTCAATATGTTGAAGCCGGCGTTTTGCAGCGCATCGAGCAGGGCAACGGGCGCATTAAACGTCGGGTAACCCGTATAAGCGAACGCGGATCCGGCTACAGGCGTTTCTAAATTCGCCAAAACCCAGTCGCCTTCTTTCAATATCGACGCTACATCTTGAAAGAAAGGATCGAAGTTATAGCTTTTCGTCTTTTTGTTATAAGCACCCGGCAGCTCCGGGGAATGCATCATAATATCGCCAACGGCGACCCATAGCGCTTCCTGATAGCTGTTAGAAGGGCTGGATGGGGGAACACTGGCTTCCTGCGTTGTAGTGGGCTCGGGTGATGGCTCAGATGATAGCACAGGGGAGGTCGTTGCACTAGGAGCTGTAGCCGATTGTGCGCTGGCGCTCGATTCCGACTCCACTTGCATCGTGGAATCGACGCTGTTAGCGGTAAACGGTAATGAGCCTGCTAGCGGCGGGAAAAAAATAATAAGGAGTCCTGCTGCTGCCAGCAGCAGCAGGATCATATTGACGGCGAGATGAATTTTAGTCCTTCGGCGCATGGACGGATTCTCCTTCAGCCAGGTAGACGTCTGCTGCGGCTTCCAGCTCGGCTTGCGGCCACCAGCCCCAAGCTTTCGACCCATAAGGGATGGAGCGGAAGCAGACGTGTTCCTTCGTTATGGGATGGGAAACCGAAACGGAAGTAGACCAAAGAGCGATATCGTTAACACCGCCCGTTTGCGGCGCTCCATATTTGCGGTCGGCCACCAGCGGGCAGCCGATAAAGGCCATTTGCGCCCGAATTTGATGGGGCCGTCCCGTATGCAGCATGACAGCTATGAGAGCATAACGGTCTGTACTGGCTATAACCGTATATTCGAGCACAGCCTCCTTCGCTTCCGGTGCTTCCTGCTTGAATACGGTCACCTGATTAAGCTTCGCATCCTTGCGGATAAAGTGGCGAAGCTTGCCGCTTGCCGCATGAGGCTTGCCATGTACGACGCACACATAGGTTTTGCCAAAATTTCTGCTGCGGACTGCCTCGGAGAGCCGTGAGGCCGCTTTCGAGGTTTTGGCGAACAGCATGGCGCCGCCCACAGGCTGATCCAGTCGGTGAATAAGGCCGAGAAACACATTTCCCGGCTTATCGTGGCGTTTTTTTAAATCGCGTTTGAGCAGTGTCAGCATATCCGGCGTACCCGTGTGATCCTCTTGGGAGGGAATGCCCGGCTGCTTCACAACTGCCAAAATATGATTGTCTTCAAACAGCACCGGAATTTCGCCGATGCCATCTAGAGAGTAGCCAGCCATTAGACAGACTCCCAGCGGCCCAATATGCCGCAAGGCAGGTTCAGTCCGGATGCAGTAATAGGCAGACCGATTTCGCCGCAATGTATCGCACCGCCGAAGCGCTTCGCCATCGTCATATGAAGCAGATTATGCAGCACGGATGGGGATAGACCTGTCGTGTACGAATTAATTAGCATAAACAATGGATTATCGGATAAAATCGTCGTGCAGAACTCAAGGAACGGGAACAGGTTCTCTTCCAGCTTCCACGTCTCGCCGTTCGGTCCGCGTCCGTAGGACGGCGGGTCCATAATAATAGCGTCATATTGACGGCCCCGGCGCTGCTCGCGTTGAACAAACTTGAATACATCGTCGGTAATGAAGCGGATCGGCTTGTCGGACAGCCCGGAAAGCTGGGCATTTTCTTTCGCCCACTGCACCATGCCTTTGGAAGCATCCACGTGAACAACCTCTGCGCCTGCTGCGGCAGCCGCAACCGTAGCTCCACCGGAATAGGCGAAAAGATTGAGTACGCGAATCGGACGGTCCGCCGTGCGGATTTTATCCATCATCCAGCTCCAGTTCACCGCTTGCTCAGGAAAGAGCCCCGTATGCTTGAAACTGGTCGGCTTAATATGGAAGGACAGCTCTCCATAGGATATGGTCCAGCGCTCCGGCAGCTGGGAATTGAACTGCCATTCGCCGCCGCCAGAGGAGCTGCGGTGGTAGTGGCCGTCTGTTTTTTTCCACAAGCCGTCTTCCTTCGCTATTGGCCAAATAATTTGCGGGTCCGGCCTGCGAAGAATATAAGAGCCCCAACGCTCCAGCTTATCTCCATTCCCTGTATCTATTACCTCGTAATCTCTCCATTTATCTGATACGTACATGATTTTAGCGTTCCTTCCCAATTTCAAAATTTGTATTATAATATTAAGGTCAACGCTAATTATAGCGAAGCAAACAAGTTGAAGCAATTGGGAGAGGATATTTATTCGAAAGGTATTTTGGGGATGGGTCGCCGGGCTTGCCGCAAGCCTGGTATTATTTGCGTTAACTACAGCGATTGCAGCACGTCCAGAGCTGTCACAGCTCGACAAAGAAACAGCCGCATTCGCTGAGCAAATGCGGGGAGAAGGATGGACGGCTTTTTTCAAGGCGATGTCTTATATGGGTTCTTCTCTATTTATTATCGCAGCGACTTTTGCGCTTTTTCTATGGTTCGGCTGGCGCAGCGGCTGGCTGAAAGCAGCTCCGATTATAGTAGGTACTGGACTTGTATACATAACGAATACGTTGGCCAAAATGGCCTTTGACCGGGGCCGGCCAGAGGAGGCTTGGGGATTAGAGGCAGCTGGCGCAAGCTTTCCAAGCGGAAATGCCATGATGGCGATGGCGCTTTATGGGCTTGCAGCTATATGGATTGGAAGGGATGCCTGGTTTAGTCAAACGATGAAGCGGGCCAGCTATGTACTCGCCGGATTGCTTATTGTATTAATGGGCGCTTCAAGACTGTATTTCAGCGTCCACTACGCAACGGACATTATTGGCGGGTATGCAGCGAGCTTTGCCATCCTTGCACTGATGATGACCGTTCTGACGGCTCGCCGCTAAAGAAAGCAGCAGGGCAGCAAGCCGGCAAAGGATTACTCCGACTCGCGAATGACATTA
Organism: Paenibacillus sp. JT22N15; assembly: GCF_059383755.1. Taxonomy (NCBI): domain Bacteria; kingdom Bacillati; phylum Bacillota; class Bacilli; order Caryophanales; family Paenibacillaceae; genus Paenibacillus; species Paenibacillus sp. JT22N15. The sequence goes on from NZ_JBXENV010000007.1 coordinate 263,599, forward strand.
AGCAATTTATGAATCGATGCTTTTCGTTTGTCTTCATCCATATGATTCAGCAGCTGCAGCAGCTCGTGCGTTTCTTCCCTGGCGAGCCCAGCCACTTGCTGGCGGGTCTCACCTTCAATAATATAATCCGTCGTCACATGAAAAAAGAAGGCGAGCTTAATCAGCGTTTCATATACCGGCTGGCGATTGTTAATCTCGTAATGACTGTAAGCGGAGCGGGTGATCCCGATCGCACGGGCAACGGCTTCTTGCGAAAGATTTTTTTGTAAGCGGAGTTCCTTCAAGCGGTCTCCCATCGTCATTTTTAGTGGCTCCTTCAAAAAAGCTGAAATAATAATACAAGCTTAACTATTAATTTATGATACAAAATGTATCATTGTCAATAGTTTTGGCGAAAATAGCAGGAAACAACTGTGTTTAGGGGAGGGGAAACAAACCGTGGTACTAACCTTTGAATGTGTTTGCGGCAATCAAACCGGATTGTTCGCAACCGGAGATCGAGACGAACAGGGGCGCGAATATTTAGAAGCAGAGGACGATGATCGCATCAGCTGGATCATGGGCGATACTGGGATGTTGTTCAAATGCTCTTTCTGCGGCCATACTTACCGATTAGAGAAGCAATAGCTTGCAAGAAAGGGCACCGAACGGGCCTCTGTGCAATCAAGCATTGCAAACGATGTTGTTTCAGAGTATGGAAATAAGAGTAAAAAAGCTGGATTTTACGCTTTATGCGTAGAGTTTGGCTTTTTTTGCTTATGCTTGTCACAAAAGGGGCGGCTTCTTTGTCTTATCTTATGAGAACCGAAAAACACCAACCTACTGGGAGGAATTTAAAATGAAATTAAGAGTAAACTATCGCACGGCGAACCCTGCAGTATTTAAAGCGTTGATGGAATTGGAGAAAGCAGCGTCAAGCTCCGGCATTGATCCTATCACCTATGAGCTTATTAAGCTGCGGGCGTCGCAAATCAATGGCTGTGCTTTTTGTCTGGATATGCATAGTGAGGATTTGATGAACAAAGGCGAAAGTTTGCAGCGAATTATGCTGCTAAGCGTATGGCGAGAAGCGCCTATTTATACGGAAAAGGAATGTGCCGTTTTGGAATTGACCGAGCACGTGACTCAGGTTTCTGCAGCGGGAGTGCCGGATGAGCTGTACAATCGCGTGAGAGACTATTATGATGAAGCGGAATATGCAGCATTAATTTTGGCGATTATTACGATCAACAGCTGGAATCGGATTGCCATTTCAACTAGCATGTTCCCCGGCTGCTTCGACTAAAAGGACGTTATAGGAAATTATAAATTTGGTTATTTGTTTACGGGAAAGGAAGTTTTGGAAGCGAGATGGCGGATACTCAGGTGTTGTGGAAAGTAGCAGAGTGGTATGCGGATTATAAGTCGCTGCTTAGCTCGCTTGCATACAAGCTGCTTGGATCACGGCAGGAGGCGGACGATGTCGTCCAGGATGTTTTTGTGACGCTTCAGTCGGCAGAGCCTTCTCCGCTGCGCAATGTCAAAGCCTATCTGTGCAAAATGACGGTCAACCGCTGCATGAATGTGCTGCAATCTGCCCGCCACAAGCGAGAAGCTTATGTCGGCGAATGGCTGCCGGAGCCATGGAGCGGCGATTATGGCGATGAGCCTTTGGAGCAGCTCGCGCGCAGGGAAACGATCAGCTATGCCATGCTCGTCATGCTGGAGCATTTATCCCCATTAGAGCGTGCGGTATTTGTGCTGCGTGAAGGCTATGGCTATGGCTACGATGAGCTTGCTGAGCTGGTAGGCAAGTCTGAGTCAAACTGCCGCAAAATTTTAAGTCGTGCCAAGCTGGCGCTTGACCAGTACCGCCTGCTTCCACAATCGGATGCTGAGGAACAAGAGCTAACAGTGGACGCAGCAGCATTGGAGCCATTTGTTGCGGCATTTGAACAGGCCGATATTGGGAAGCTGCTTGCTCTGATGCGTCAAGATGCTGTGTTTATCACCGACGGCGGCGGCAAAGTTACTGCAGTGAGACGGCCCGTTATTAGCGCACGCCGCGCTGTAATACTGCTGCGGAGAATGTCCACGCACAGCCTGCACGGTACGAACATATCCATTTCTATGTTGAACGGACAGCCAGCGCTCATTTTCCGCCGGGGAAAAGAGGTTCAGGCGGTCATGTGCCTAGAATGGGTGCAAACGGAGGAAGGCAGCCGTATAAAGCGAATTTATGCGATGTATAACCCGGATAAGCTATCGTTTATTTAATGTAAGGTTCCACTCATAATTTGCTTGCTGGATGCAGAACATAAGGGCGAGTAAGCAGCATATGAATGAGGGGGAACAGCATGATGAAGCGAATAGCACTCCGGCTGCTGAGCCTGTGTCTGGCTGTATGGCTAGGCTGCCTGGGGATGGACAGCGTAATGGCGCAGCCGGGCGTGTATCATTTTGGGTTTAAGAAAAGCGCTGGAGGACAGCTGCCTTCGATAAATGAGGAAGGTTTCAAAGGCATCGTCCAGCAAAATGGGGCGATTTTCCTCGGCGATACGAAGCAAAAGGAGCTGTATTTGACCTTCGATAATGGCTATGAAAACGGCTATACAGCTAAGGTGCTGGATACGCTAAAAGCGAAGGGTGTGCCTGCTGCTTTTTTTGTAACAGGCCATTTTATTAAGGATCAGCCGGAGCTGGTGAAGCGTATGGCGTCAGAAGGACATATCGTTGGCAACCATTCATGGAGCCATCCGGATATGACACAGCTCAGCTCAGGACAAATTCAGACCGAGCTCAAAAAGGTGGAGGAGCAGTCGGCACTGCTGACCGGCCAGCAGCAAATGGCGTATTTGCGGCCGCCGAGGGGGATTTTCAGCAATCAGGTGCTTGCTGTCAGCAAGCAGGCGGGATATACAAGCGTTTTTTGGTCGGTTGCCTACAAGGATTGGGACATTAAGAGCCAGAAGGGCGCTGCATATGCCCTAGATCAAGTGATGCGCCAGCTCCATCCGGGAGCTGTAATATTGCTGCATTCGGTTTCAAGCGACAATGCCCAAGCTTTAGGGGCGATTATAGATGGCGCGAGGGCGCAAGGCTATACATTCAAAAGCTTGGATCAGCTGACGAATCGCAGCTATTGATAGGTATTTGCTGCTTCGTCAGGAGAAAGTTAATCGCCACATACGCTGAATACGATAAGAAATAAAACGGAAATATAAAAAATAAAACGAACCCCGTGATCTTGTTAAGAATGCACGGGGTTCGTTTTATGTGTATAGGGGGCATGCTGTGCGCCAAATGAGCGCCGCTATGTTTTATTTTGTTCCAGCGGTATATTGGGCACTTGGCAGTTCAACGGTCCAGCCGAATGGATCGGCAATGACGCCCGTTTGGATGCCTGTTAACGTCTCATACAGCTTGCGCGACAGCGGGCCTGTCTCGCCACCGCGAAGCAGCAGCTGCTCATCAAGGTAATGCAGCTCTCCAATTGGCGAAATAACCGCTGCCGTACCTGTTCCGAAAGCTTCCTCCAGCGTATCATTATGATAAGCTTCCACGAGCTCGTCAATGGACAGCTTGCGCTCCTCAACAGGAATGTTCCACGATTTAAGCAGCTCAATAATCGATTTGCGCGTAATGCCGTCAAGAATGCTGCCATTCAGCGCCGGAGTGACAATCGTGCCGTTGATGCTGAAAAAGACGTTCATGCTGCCGACTTCCTCGATGTATTTGCGCTCAACACCATCCAGCCACAATACTTGCGTGCAGCCTTTGGCTGATGCTTCTTCCTGGGCTTTCAAGCCAGCAGCATAGTTGCCAGCTGTCTTGGCATTGCCGACGCCACCTTTAACCGCACGTACATATTCGGATTCTACAAAAATTTTCACCGGATGAATACCCTCTGCGTAATACGAGCCGACCGGCGAAAGGATAATCATAAACATATAGTTTTGAGAAGGCGCTACACCAAGTGATGATTCGTTCGCAATTATGAACGGACGGACGTAAAGGGACGTTTTATCCTCATCAGGAATCCAGTCCTGATCAACAGCAATGAGCTGCTTCAAAGCTTCCAGCGCAATTTCCTCATCAAGATGCGGAATGCTCAGACGCTCGTTAGAACGGTTTAGCCGTTTAAAATTTTCCTCTGGACGGAACAGCAAAATGCTGCCGTTATCCGTGCGATACGCTTTCAACCCTTCGAACACCGTTTGTCCGTAGTGGAATACCTTGGAGGCAGGGTCGAGCGTAATTGGTTGGTAAGGAACGATTCTTGGGCTATGCCAGCCTTTCGATGTTTCATAGTCCATAATAAACATATGATCGGTATAATATTTTCCAAACCCTAATTGATCGGATTGGGGCTTTGTTTTTTTGGTAGCAGCTAATTCAATGGCAATCGGTTGGCTCATTTCAGAATCCTCCCACATATATTCGTAATATTCGTTTAGTTGAATCGTACCACTTAACGAAGTATATTGATAATATCTGTTTTATCGGATCATCATACTTTTTAGGTATAGGAGAATGCATATGGATATACGTCAGCTTAAATACTTCCTGGCTATCGCCAAGGAGGGGCAAATTACGCGCGCCGCCAAGCTGTTGAATATGGAGCAGCCCCCACTGAGCCGCCAATTAAAGCAAATGGAGCAGGAGCTGAACGTCACTTTATTTGACCGCAATGGCAAAAGCCTTGTGCTGACTCATGCGGGAGAGCTGCTGCGCGATAAGGCCGAAAGCTTGGTCAATCAATTTAATGAAACGATGCAGGAGGTACGCGAGCTCGATGCGGGCATTCAGGGCGTACTGCCGATTGGCTCGGTCGTGTCCTGCATTTCGCTGCTGCCGCCTGTCATTGAGCGGTTTCGGGACAAGCATCCCGAGGTGACGTTCAAAATTTGGGAAGGCGATCATTATATGCTGGGCAGCCAGCTGGAAAAGCGCAGCATTGAGCTTGTTGTTGCCAGGCTGCCGTTTGAATCAGCTTCTGATTCGCAGCCTTATTCGATATTGCCGCTGCCATCCGACCCATTCGTTGCGGTGCTGCCTTCAAAGTGGAGCACAGATCCGCAAAAGCAATCGATGCAGATGAGCGAGCTTAAGGATTTGCCGTTTCTTGCCCTTAAGACAGAGCGGACAACGGCCATGCATGAGAAGGTAATGATTGAGTGCCGCGCCCACGGCTTTGAGCCGAAAATCATCTGCGAATGCTCGAGCGTCGCCATAATAATGGCGCTAGTGGCAGCAGGAATCGGCGTAACTGTCTTTCCTAAATCGGTTATGGCTTCTTTTCCGCTTCCAACGATTCGCATGCTGGCCATCACGGACACGGATTTTCAATCGGATGTCGGCATCGTATGGCTCAGGAATCGTTATCTGTCCAATGCTGCCCGTCATTTTATTCAAATGTTTCAGCAATAACCGCAAACGTCCCCTCGGCCTATTGTTTTATCTTTTCCAATTGTATGACGGTTTGTTCAATATCTTAGCCGCCATCATTTACCTTTTGGTTGGCAAGCGGAGTAGCATTCGGGAGATGTTGGCCACCATTGCGATGCAGGGTGAAAAGAAGGAGTTGGACGTCAAGCTGGAGAAGCTATTATGAGGATAATTTGGAGCTTGCTGTGGTTGATTTACGCGCATCGTTGTTGTCCGACACCAATGTGCAGAAGGGCAATGAGCTCAAAACAGCAATAACCGATGCACAGACCAAATACGTAATGGGTGAGCTTGACGAGAAAGGTTGGAATGATGCAGTTGCAAAATGGAGAAAAGATGGCGGAGACAAAATCATCGAAGAGTTTACAGCCGATTACAAAGCAAATCACGCAAAATGAGGGGAAAGCGATTATCTTGCAGCGCGCAGACCCTTGGATTTATAAGCATGTAGACGGCTGGTATTATTTCACGGCGACAGAGCCGGATTATAATTATATCGAGCTGCGCCGCTCGCAGACGATTGCGGGGCTTGCTGATGCGGAGCCAGCTGCAATTTGGCACAAGCATGAAAGCGGCGAGATGAGCGAGAAAATTTGGGCCCCGGAAATTCATTTTATCAATGGCCGTTGGTACATTTATTTTGCTTCGGGGCGGACGGATGCAGGCTTTGCCCACCGCACCTATGTGCTTGAAAATGAAAGCGCTAATCCGCTGGAGGGCGCATGGACGGAGAAGGGCAAAATCATAATGAACTGGGAGTCCTTCAATCTGGATGCTACGACGTTTGAGCATAAGGGAGAGCGCTATCTGGTTTGGGCGCAAAATGATCCAGCGATCAAAGGAAATACAAACCTGTACATCGCGGCGATGGAAAACCCTTGGACGATTCGCGGGACTCAGATTATGATCGCAACCCCTGAATACGATTGGGAAAAAATCGGCTATTTGGTTAATGAGGGGCCCGCGATCATTAAACGGGGCGGCAGCATTTTCATCAGCTATTCTGCAAGCGCTACCGATTTTAATTATTGCGTCGGTTTGCTGACGGCATCTGAGGATAGCGATCTGCTCGATGCGGCTTCATGGACGAAATCGCCAATGCCGGTATTTAAGACTGATGGGGAACGCGGGCAGTATGGCCCGGGGCATAACGGCTTCACGGTAGCGGAGGATGGCGAGACGGATGTATTCGTGTACCATGCCCGCACCTATAAGGAGATTGAGGGCGACCCGCTAAATGATCCGAATCGTCATACATTCGTCAAGCAGCTGCATTGGTCGAAGGATGGCAGACCTGATTTTAATATCTGGAGTAAAGGTTAAATAAAAAAAGTGGCCCACATCTCTGTGGGCCTGTCCTAGTTATATGATCAACTGTGGGGTTGATAGTTATTATTATATAAACAAAACCTTAGTCGAACCTTAAAGAACTTTGTCTAACGATTGTCTAAAACGTGAATGATTGACGTCAAATGTGACAAAAGGCGCTATAAGGTTGAAAAAAAGCTCAAATTCAGCTGAAGCTCTTGCTTTATCTGGATTTTTTTGAAATATAATACTATTATCAGTTTCACCCTTATAATGGGCTTATATTTCACCCGCGAAACGGTAGCTTTGCCGCCAGGCGTTTTTCTTAGTTTTTCGCTTTTGTCGATTAATCCCTGGGCAACTGTCACAATTCAGCATCTTTTATTGTGATTTCAATCACAATCAAAAACGTATTCCTTGTTTATACTGGTGAAGATCAAGTTTGAAGGATACTTAGACCCGTGAGGAGAGTGCGATGATGCTGAGTGAGAAAACCATTGCCACAATTAAATCTACCGTTCCTGTATTGGAAGTCCACGGCACGACAATTACGAAGCGTTTCTATGAGACGATGTTTGCGGCTCATCCGGAGCTGCTTCATATTTTCAACCATGCCAATCAAAAACAAGGCAAGCAGCAAGCGGCGCTCGCAAATGCGGTTTACGCTGCCGCTCTTCATATTGATAATTTGGCTGCTATTTTGCCAGTTGTGAAGCAAATTGCCCATAAGCATAGAAGCTTGGGGATTTTGCCAGAGCATTATCCGATCGTCGGAAAATATTTGCTTGCTGCCATCAAGGATGTGCTGGGCGATGCGGCTACTGATGATATTTTGCAGGCGTGGGCAGAAGCATATGGTCTTATTGCCGATGCGTTTATAGGTGTGGAGAAAGAGATGTATAAGCAGGCGGAGCAGCAGCATGGCGGCTGGGAAGGGTTCCGGGCTTTTGTGGTCAATAAAAAGGTTCAGGAGAGCGACAACATTACATCCTTCTACCTCGTTCCGGAGGACGGCGGTGCGATTGCAAGCTTTAAAGCTGGGCAATATGTGAGTATGAAAAGGGAACTGCCGAATGATGCTTTTACCCATATTCGCCAATATAGTTTATCGGATTCGCCAAGCAAGCCTTATTACCGCATTTCGGTCAAACGCGAGGATGGGCAGGATGACCGGCCTGCTGGCAAAGTGTCTGTGTCTCTGCATGAGCATTTGCGCGAGGGAGATATCGTTCATTTGTCAGCACCGGCGGGCGATTTTACCGTTGATTTGGAGGATACGCGGCCTGTCGTGCTCATTAGCGGCGGCGTTGGGCTGACACCGATGATGAGTATGCTGCATGCTGTATTGGAAGCCAGTCCAGAGCGCCCGGTTACCTTTATCCATGCGACCACGAATGGTGACACGCATGCGATGAAGGAGCAGGTATCGGCGCTTGCCGGCCGTCATCCGCAGCTGTCCGTCTTCTATTGTTATACGCAGCCGACGGCGCATGACAAGGCGCTTAAAGATTACCACAAGGAAGGTCTGATCAATTTCCCATGGCTGCGTACAGTTATTCCGACGACGGATGCCAGCTTCTATTTTTGCGGACCGCAGCCGTTTATGAAAATGATCAATCGCGCTTTGCGGGTGTTTGAAGTTCAGGCTTCCGATATTCATTTTGAGTTTTTTGGCCCGGCAGAAAGCTTGAACGACGGGCAGGGAGAGCAGCAGGAAACAGCCGATACCGTTTAATTAGACGGATGCTTCTTTCAGTGCGCTCTCGGCGGCCTTTGCCCGCAGAAGACGATTGACCGTTTCGCGGCGCAGCCCGATCAGCTGACCAATTTCATCCTGCGTCAATACATCGCAAAGGGTAGCCGGTGAAATATGCTGATCGAACCACTGCTCCAGCTTGCGGAGCTTATCAATTGGAGCGGCCTGTGTCAATTGATCGATGCGCTGCTGCATCATGCGCAGCTTGTTTTGCAGCAGCAGCGCAATATCGCGGCATTTTTCCGGCTCGCTCTCCAGCGCTTGGTACCACTCCTGCGATGGCAGCACCTCAATATCGCAGGTAACCAGCGCTACAGCTGTCCCGTGATACGCCTGCTGAGTGATGAGAGAATGATGGGGAATCGTTTCGCCAGCGGTAATAATATTCATTAGAATCGGACTGCCATCCTCATGCAGGCGAATAATTTTGAGCATGCCGCTTTTAATATGGTAGAGGGGCCCAAGTTCTCCTTGGCGGAATAGCGTTTCTCCTTTATGAAGCAGCATAAAGAGCAACTTCCTTTCCATACTGTATTTCTTATATGTAAATTATAGCGGCTTTTTATAGACGGGATCAATCAGTGCCAGGCTGATTGGTCTTTTTTTGCAATTTGGACATTCCTAAGCTATTCTTTAGTGACCTATCTCACAGTGGTTCGGTGCATTATACTGGTACATTCAAATAAACGAGAACAGCTTTTGAAAGGACGGGTTTCTAATGAACATACACAAGGAAACAAACGATAGCAAACTTCAGAGAAAAGCGGTAACGCTAGGCGACGCGCAGCAGGCTTTGCTGGAACGGGTTCATCAATCGGGTACGGTTAAAATAGCACTGGCCGATGCAGCAGGCTATTGCTTGGCCGAGAATATTCGCGCGCGCGAAGCAATTCCGCATTTTCGCCGTTCCGGCATGGATGGTTACGCGATTCGAACGGCTGATTTGCAGCAGCTTCCTGTTATGCTGGAAGTCATAGAACAGCTGCCATGCGGCATTGTGCCGACAAAAACGGTTACATCCGGTACAGCATCGCGGATTATGACAGGCGGGATGGTGCCAGATGGTGCCGATGCCGTCATCATGCTGGAAATGACCGAGGAGGCCACAGAAGCCGGCCGGCCTTATGTCAAGCTGCGCAAAGCGGTGCCGATCGGCGCGAATATTTCGCCAATCGGCGAGGAAGCGCGCGCTCAGGAGCTGCTGCTGGAGGCGGGCGAGACGATTGGACCGGGGCAGATGGCGCTGCTGAGCGCACTTGGCTGCGCGGAGGTTCGCGTGCACCGCAAGCCGCTCGTTGCCATCGTTTCAACAGGGAGCGAACTGTTGTCCATTGATGATCCGCTGGAAGGCGCCAAAATCAGAAACAGCAACATTTATATGCTGGCGGCCCAAGTGCGCGCATGCGGCGCTGAACCGCTTTTTGTGGAGCATATTGCTGATGATTATACAAACGCTGAAAACATGCTGTACAAGCTGCTCGCAAGCGATGTGGATATGGTTATTGCAACTGGAGGCGTGTCTGTCGGAGATTATGATATTATCGCTGATTTTTTCCTGCAGTGGGAAGGGGAAACGCTGTTTAATAAAATTGCGATGCGCCCAGGCAGCCCAACGAGCGCTGGCGTATGGAATAACAAACTTTTCTTTGGATTGTCCGGCAATCCGGCAGCATGCTTTATCGGCTGTGAATTATTGGTGCGTCCCGTTTTGCTCGCGATGCAGGGGGAGCACAAGGCGGCAGATGTTCAAGCACATGATGCTTTTCTTGCAGCCGATTATAACAAGGTAAATGCTTATCCCCGTTTTGTGCGGGGCATTCGTTATTTCAACAACGGACTGGTGTACGTGAAGCAGGAGGGCGTGGATATGTCGAGCGCGCTGGTTACGTTAAAGGATGCAAACTGCCTGATAGTCATTCCGCCTACGAAGACAGGCATCAAGGCGGGGACGCTTGTTACGGTCATTCCTCTTGCTGCTGCTAAGTTGTAAGGCAGGGGGAAACCTGCTATGAAAAAGCTCCCTTTCCCCCTTCCAGCGCTATCAATCGAAAGGGGAAAGGGAGGCTGTAATCGGCACAAGGCGTGGTTTGCCGAGCAGGTATACACACGGTTATTATTTTTGCAAAGTCTGCAAAGCTTCTAAGCCTACATAGCCTTTATAGCTCTAATTAACGTTTCTAACGCGCCTATCTTCTAAATCAAGAGTCTGCTGCAGAGACGGCAGCGGCTGTGCTAACGCTGTTAACAGCCTCTTCCTTCATGCGTTTGCGCGTATTCCAGTCAAAACGCCGCGCATTGCTCCAAAAATTATATTCTCCTGTATAGTAGCCCTGCTCATCTACCTCCAGCTTTTTGCGGGCAATCATTTTGACATAACCAATGACGCGGCTGAAGGTGGCGATATCGTCGCTGCCGCAAACGGGACAGGTGTGGATGTTTTTTCCGTCCTCGGCGACGATTTGCTGGCTGCAAGCGAGACAGCTAGTCAGAGTCGGAGTAAGCGTAATATATTGAATAGGCTTCTCAAAAATTTTCCTTAAATAATCGGCCAGCCTCTCCGGAGCCAGCTTCGTTTCAAGGAAATGGTGCAAAATGCTGCCGGAGGTCGCATAAGCCTGGAATTCGGCGCTGTTCTCCACCTGGCGCAGAAAGTCATCCTCGCTGAACGGCAGCATGCAGCCTGAGGTCAAATAAACGTTTTCCCCAGTGCCCTGTACAAAAATAGTGCGGTCATGGTTTTTCGCCCATTTGACATCATGGCGGGCCAGCTTGATGGCAGCATTTTCACCCGGTGCATATTCGATGCCGCAGGCGACCTGATCGCGGACGATAAAAGTATTGATCGTTTCTGTCATAAACTGCATAATCCGGTGGGCGAGCTGCTTGCCTGCCTCATTGTTCATCCCGCCCTCATAGCCGATATTGATTAGCCCCTCATGCATCCCGGTAACGGCGAACACATTGAAATAATTGGACAAGTCACGGTTTAAAGCGAAAAAGGTCGGATACAGCTCTTTGTTTTGCTCAATCCACTGCCGCTTGGCCATATGGCCTTCCTGCATAATGTTCAGCAGCTCGCCCATTTTCGCAAGCAGCGTATCTTCATTTCCGCCGTATTCCATCAGGACGCGGTTCATGTTTAGATTAAGAACTTGTACGGCACCGGTAGAGCCAGTGGAGCTGCCAAAAATCCCGCTTCCGAGACGTGACAATACCGTTAAATCAATTTGCAGTCGGCAGCATAGGCTGCGGCTGACCTCTGGATCACGCGGCTTAATATAAGGGTTCAGACGGCGATAATGCTCGCTTTCGAACGGCTTGCTGCGGAAGTTTTCGAAATAAACGCCGCCCCATTGGTACATGCCGTCCAGCAGCTCCAGAAACAACGGGTTGCTGTAGTCAAAATGATCGTCAATCGGCACTGTCAAGAGCGGAAAGGTGAACGGGATGCCACTGCCTGTACCCTGCTTCATCACCGCAATCACCGCCTCATTAATCCGGTCAAAGTAGGCGGATGGAATTTCCTTGTAGCGCATGTCCAGCGGCGAGCCGCCAATGACTACAAAATCATCCTTGATTTCATCAGAAGGCTTGCCAAATTCCAGCGTTATATTGGTGAAGGCAGATTGCGAGCCGCCGCGCAGCGGCATGTTCATTTCCCAGATCAAGCTTTGGAACAGCTGCTGAAGCTCCTCTGCCTTAAAGATGTGCCCCTTGACCGTCTCCTCATAATAGAGATAGGAGGCAGACACTGTCGTCATCTGCGAGAGCATGACGGCGCCGGACACCTGCTGCGACATCAGGACGACGAGATTGCTGAAATGACGCAGCAGCGTTTCCAGCTTTTTCGTCGGGTGCGAGGACATCATATTTTTTGCCAGTGTAGGGATGCCGCTTGTTGCAATATCTTTGCAGCCTACACTTAGGCAATAAGGGCTAAGCTGCTTGTCGTGAATGTACACAACTCCGTCCCAATATAGCTCGGTAAGAGCAGGCGGCAAAATATGCTTCAGCAAGTACTCCTCCTCGGCAAAATTGTTCAGATTATGGCGCAGCAGCGGCAGCGAGTAGACGAAGTTGCTGTTCTCTCTTTTCAAATAGTCGGCTTGCTTCGTTTCGGACCCGGAAGTAAACGTGCGGATAATATCGGTAGATTGGCTAAACATCATCGGCCTCCGTTCTATTTTTGCGGTGGATGGTAGGGATTCAGGGAATAAGGTACAATACTGTCATACTTGTCTTTCAAATGCTCAACATAGGAGGCAATCTGGACGAAAAACTCCTCGCTCAGCAGCGGGTAACGAACGGTCCTTACTTGGCTCAGCCTGCTGTTGTGGCGAATGACGAGATCGACGGAGTCGAGGATGTCCTGACAGAAGCGGACGGAAGGCTGGGCGCCGATAATCGCCTCGAACACCTCGGCATCCTCCGCAGGGTCCAACAGGTGAAAGGGCAGCTTCATATCGATATGAACGCCGTCGATCAGCGCCAGTTCCAGCAGACGCTTCAGTTTGCCTGGGAACGTGCCATTAGTCATAATAATGATTTTCCCTCTGAAAATAAGGCGTACACGCCGCAGGAAGCTTTCCAGCTCCGCCGCGCTGCCGATTAAAAATTCGCCCCCGCTGAACAGCACGGCGTCGAACAGCCCGTCGCTGCCGCTCAGCCGATCAAGCGTCTCCTCTGCGGTTAATAACAAGTGCGGAATCGGCTTCTGCGCGATTAATTCCGCATCATTATGGCAGCCGTAGCAGCGCATATTACAGCCGTTCCAGGCGTGGATCAGCAGGGAGAGATGCCCGGGCAAATCTGTAAAGGTACGGATGAACCGGGGGTAGAAGGTCAGCATCATATTCTCCTTCCCACTGGAATAACTACATTTAGTTTCAGGAGTTAATAGTAATACAACATATGGTAGTCGTGAAGTGATAGGGATCACAGCAGCGTGAGAAAAAGAAGGAGAGGGACCATTGCCAACTTCCATTATTCAAATTGTCGGCTTTAAAAATACCGGGAAAACGACGCTGACCGCAGCGCTGGTCAAGCGGCTTGCCGAAGCCGGCTGCCGCGTCGGCACGGTTAAGCATGACGGACATGATTTTGACATTGATCATCCGGGTACCGATACATGGCAGCATCGCGAGGCGGGTGCGCATAAAATCGCCATCACCTCGCCGCATCGCACGGCAATTATGGAGCAAAGGCCAACGCCGCTGAATGAGCTGCTTCAGCAGTTCCGTGAAATGGACTGGGTCATTGTCGAAGGCTTTAAACAAGAGCGCTATCCAAAAATTGTCTTGATCCGCAAGGAGGAGGATGAGGCGCTCGTTATGCAATTAGAGCAGGTCGTTGCGGTTGCATCATGGTATCCGGTGAGTTTCGATGGGCTTCCGGTATTCACTGTTGAGGACAGCGCGGGTATGGCAGCTTGGATACGGGAGGAACGCGGCAAGGGAGCATTCGTGCTGGAGGAACCGACGTAAGCGTATAAGCGGGGAAAGGTAAATTAAAGCAAATGCCCGCTAGAGTTCGTATCGCTCCGTGAGACGCTCGTGGTGCTACGAACAATGGACAACAGCACGAATAGGCAAGCCGCGATGAGAGTCATCAGCAGCTTGCCTATTTATTTAAATATAAGAAAGTATAAGTTTTTGCCATACTGTGCTTCTATTTCTCGGACTGAAACGCGCGGCGCCGCCAGAGGACGGCGACAGCCGTTTACGCTTGAAATATAAGCATTTATAAGTATCACCCTTATAATGGGCTTATATTTCATCGCGAAACGGTAGCTTTGCCGCCAAAGGACGGCGACAGCCGTTTACGCTTGCGCCTAGCAATAGCCTAAAAATTCCTTCGCCTCTTCTGACATCATGGCAGGCTGCCATGCAGGCTCCCAGACGACATTAACGTCGACGGAGGTGAAGCCCAGCTCCCCCAGCAGCACATGCCGGACGCCGCCAGCGATCATATCATGCATCGGGCAGCCTGGCGTTGTCAGCGTCATTTCCACTGTAATATGCTCATCTTTCCAATTCAGGTCGTATACGAGGCCAAGATCGACAATATTAACGCCCAGCTCGGGATCATGCACCTTGCGCAGCAATTCCCATATTTGCTCCTTCGTACGTTCTTCCATTCTGCTCCTCTCCTCTCCAAAGTGCCGTTCATTACCGTGTAAAAACCAAGGCGATTAATGAAATGTAACCGAGTGAAAATAAAGAAAAGCCAAGCCCGCCTACAAGCGCTAGAAACGGCAGGCCAAGCAGCAGCCCCGCAAACAGCAGCAGCAGGGAAAAAGCGATGCCGGTAAGCCCAAGATTGACGCCGTTATCACCCAGCAAAGCAGCCATGGTAGGTATGCCTGTTTTGCCGACCTGCGGGCCGTATTTTTGCGTCCACCATAGAAAGGGGACGATTTTGGACAAGTAGCATAAAATCATAAAAGCGACCCAGCCGCCTAAATAAATCCAGCCCGCAGCTGTTGCCAGCGCAGCAGACTCGAACGCCTGTGGATAAAACGCCGTATAGATGAGCGCACCGATGGCAAACAGAGCGATAGCTCGGCAGCTGTTCACCGACCATACGATGCCTGCACCCGGATGGCGCTTGTGCCTATGCTTGCGAATTTGCGCAAGGTGAACATTGTATGCAAGCAGCGCAAGCACGAGAAAGAGCAGCGCAGTCCATTTTGCCCAGAAGCCCCAGCCAAACAGGAAGGAGGCAGCACCCATCAGCACGCCAGCATTCCATAAGCCGAGCGTGACATAGGACAGGCGGGCGGGAAAGCTGTGCGCCAAATAAAACATCGGCAGCATTTTATAGCTGAAGCCGGTAATGAGCAGCCCGAACCAGCCTAAGGTGCCGAGCCAAATATGGGCGCCGAACAAACGTTCATGCAGTCCGCTCCAGGCGTTTAGGGCGAAGTTCAGTCCCATGCCCATGCCGGACAGCCCCGTCAGCGTCAAATACAAAACGGCGCAAGCAGTGCTGAGCGTAATGGCATTCCACTGTGCGGCGCGCCATAGGGTATAGGTGACATTAAAGGCGAACAGCAGCAGACCGATTAGAGCGAGTACCGCAAAGCCGGCAATCCAGGCAACCTCGCCTTTAATGAACCCGTAAAGCAGTCCGCATACCCCGGCGGTGAAGCAGCCGTAATGGACGTAAGCGAGCCGTTCGCTATAAATTTTTGATTGTAAAATAACATGAATGAGCTGATACACGGCGCCCATGGCAATCATCGTTGCCCAGCCAAGGATGATGAGATGGATGTTGAACCATCCTGTGGGCCCGCGAACAGGATCTAGGGTCCAGTCGGCAAGCGACAGCAGGGAGGTGAGGTGGAACAAGGTGAACCCGGCGATGCCTGTTGCGATAAAGAGAAAAGGGAGACGCAACATAAGCTGAGGCCTCCTAGCTTTTTTGAATGAAAACTTGTGCAGAGCCATCTTCCTGCTCTTCAATTGTAAAGGCATATCCAAGCGAGTTTAGTTCCTCAATGAGGAAGACGGGAACTCTATCATTATGAATGATGACTTCATCGCAGGTGCCCAGCTTCTCCAGCGCATTCAAGGTGCGAATCATCGGCTGAGGCGGCTCCAGTCCGCGGTTGTCCAGCCGAATGATTTTTTTGCCGGAATGCTCTGAAGAAGCTGGGGAGGCTGCCTCTTCCCGTACAGCCTCCTCCATCGCCGCATCGGGCTCTGCGTCCCATGCCTGCAGGAAGCTTTTATTTTTCTTGTTGACGAAAGTGACGCTCCAGTGCTCAGGGCCTACCTGCTGAACTTTATTAGCGTAGCCTTTTACCTTCATCAAACCAAGCAGCGGGGTAGGCTTGAAGGTAGCATGGAGCACAAGCACATCATGAGTTTCCAGCTCCTTCACCTGATCCATAATAAGCTGGAAGGGCTCCAGCTTTTGGCGTAAATAAGGCCTAACATCAAGCTCCACAATTCGGGTTTGCTTAGCTAGCATGGCTGCTCTCCTCCTCCAGTCGTTAAAGGTAAAGCCTCGCTTCCTCGTAAAGTCCTGTCATACCTCCATACAAAGCATAGAAAAAGGAATCCGGCGCATCGAGTGAAAAGGAAGTGTACTGCTTGGGATCCGTATCCAGCATCCGCTCGAAAAGCGCGGCGCTGTCGTAAGCATAGAAGCAAAAATACGTATAGTTGAACTGCGGCATTTTTTCCACCATGGTGACGATGTCAAACGCATATTCCGTAATATGGGTCTGGGCATCGCGGATCATGGTCAGCGCATCCTCCAGCTGGACCGCAATTTTAATCGTTTTTTCATTGACGATAGTCACTTCGGCCATGTGCTTGCCTCCTTATCGAAGCTATTCTACGAAGCTTTTGCTGTTACAGCGCAAGCTTCCCGATTTTGACGCGAAATAGTTCAGGACCCTGCTCGATATATTCCCAATCAAACTGGTTCTTGTACATCGATTCGAATTGGAAGCGGAGCGGCACGGGATCATGATCGTTAATGAGCAGCATCGCTTCGGAAGGCTTTAGCTCCTGAAACGTTTGAAAAATAACTTTGTGCTTTAATTGCGGCGGATATTCCGTAGCGTTGACAGTTGCAGTGAAAGCTTGCATAAAACATTCCTCCTCGAAAAGATTGGTTTTGGCTATGTCTAAAGCATAATCGAAAGCGGGAGGCGGCTTTGTGACGAGCATCACATTGTGTGAAGCAGGGGCGTTTTTTTGTGAAAAAGTGCGTGAAGGGCGGAGATGCTGCAGGTGATGGCTGTCACAGCCATCCTGCCTGGTTTGCTGTAGACTCGCCTTATACAAATAAAAAAGGCCGCGCTAATTGCACGCGGCCAAGCCGGAGGGGAATATGGATTCTCAAATGGAGCATCAAATCAAGCAGCAGGTGGACATTCGGGTGCTGCCAATGGGCAGCGATCTAGTCTTTCTCATCACCGGGGGAGCCGCCCATATCGGAGCGTCAGCTACCGCATATTGGACAGCATGGGGCGCTCATTTAGCTGCACCCAAATGCGAAACGATTACACTGCCAGGGCATCGGGAAGGAGAGCTGGCAGCGGAACTGGCGATGCTGGCGGCAAGCACTCTCGGCGTAACCGCTACAGTGGTCGTGGGCATTCATCTGGAGCAGCCGACTCGCAGCGAGATTACGAATATCGTCAATCGAACGAGAGAGGGCATGAAGCAGAAAATTGCGCTTCTGCGCTAATGCTTCATCGCTGGCTCATGCGTATCCTTGCCATCTTTTGTTACGCGTAAAATCGCGGTAGCTCCCTTAGCGGCATCATTAAACTGATGAGTCACAATCGGATAGTCGCCTTCCTCAGTTACAGTCACCTCGACAACAGCACCACCGCTTGCCGGAAGCAAATAGGTTTGCAGGCCGTACAGCACATTTCGCGGATTGCCGTCGATATAAACCCGGTCCAGCAGGGTGCCTACAATATGAAACGAGCTGACCTCGTTGGGACCGGCGTTATTGACATAAAACCGCACCTTATCTCCGACTTTGGCAAGGAAAGGCTGTTCTTTAAGTCCAAAGTCATTGCCATTAAATACGACATAGGTGGGCTCATCATTTAAAAAGGCTTGATAGTCATGCTCCTTATACCACTCGCTTTGCACAATCGTATATTCCCGGTCAATGTCTGCATCGCTGGGATAACCATCCGCAGGCGCCACAATAATCATGCCGTACATGCCGTTGGCGATATGGGCGAGCGCTGGGCTTGTCCCGCAATGATACATAAACACGCCTGGCGACTCCGCTTTATAACTGAAATGGCCCGCTTCATTCGGCATCACATCGATGAATTTTTTGCTTGGCGCAGCATGAACGGCGTGAAAATCCATCGAATGGGGCACATTCGGGTCCATATTTTTTAGCGTAAAATCAATCGTGTCACCTTCGTTCACGCGCAGCACCGGGCCGGGTACCGTCCCATTGAACGTCCATGCATTGTAATAGACGCCTTTGGAAATTTCCACGTCGGTTACCTGAGCGGTCATTTCAATCGTCACTGTGCTTCCCTTCCGGTGAATACTCGGTGCTATAGGTGGTTGATTCAACGTTTCCGCCGCTTCCGCGATTGCCGCCGCATCATTTTCCTCCGCAGGGATGTACGCGCAGAAAACAGCGATTGCTCCCAGAATTGCGATCACAATAATCATATGCCTCACATTCAGCATGGTCATCCTTCCTTTCAATCCAGTAGATGCCTAAAGTGCTCCGGTATACCTCAACAATAAAGCAAGGTGCCGCGTGCGAATGTGACGGGACGCACAGTTGTGCTCCAGAATGTTTTCTAAAATAAGGACAGTTTCTAATTTGCTAAGGAAAGGAGGGAGAAGCATGAGCACGAAATTAACCAAGCAGGAGCGCGATTATAAGGTTAATCCATTTATCGTCATTTGGGAGGTGACCCGCGCCTGTGCGCTCAAATGCCTGCATTGCCGAGCGGAGGCGCAGTACAAGGCAGATCCCCGTCAGCTAACACTTGCTGAAGGCAAGCGGCTGATTGATGAGATCGCGGCGATGGAACGGCCGTTATTTGTTTTTACAGGCGGTGATCCGCTAATGCGGCAGGACTTGTTCGAGCTTGCGAAGTATGCGTCCGAGGAGCAGGGACTGCCGGTTTCGATGACACCTAGCGCTACGCCTAAGGTTACGTATGAGGCGATTTGCAAGGCGAAGGAGGCGGGATTGTCGCGCTGGGCGTTCAGTCTGGATGGCTCGACAGCGGCGATTCATGATCATTTTCGCGGAACGAGGGGCTCATTTGACCAGACGATGAAAGGAATCGCGTATTTGCAGGAGCAGCAAATTCCACTGCAGGTGAACACGACCGTGTCGCGCTACAATGTTGGTGATTTGCCTGCAATCGCCGAGAAGGTGAAGGAAATGGGCGCCGTCCTGTGGAGCGTGTTTTTTCTCGTACCGACGGGACGCGGAATGGAGGCAGACATGATTTCGCCGGAGCAGCATGAGGCTGTGATGATGTGGCTGTGCCAGACTCAGCGAATGATGCCTTACGGGGTGAAAGCGACGGAGGCACCGCATTATCGCAGAGTTTTTTTGCAACAGCAAAAGCAGCAAAAACAGGACCAGCTGGAACAGCGAAAGCACGCCGGTGAGGAAGTGGAGGAACATGACACAAGCGCAAGCGGTAGTCGAAGCGGAAGCGCAGGTGCGGGCGGGGGCATGGGCAAACATGCCGACATGCTGGGACGTGCTCCCAAAGGCGTTAATGATGGGGACGGCTTTGTTTTTATTAGCCATACGGGGGATGTTTATCCGAGCGGTTTTCTGCCAATCGTATGCGGCAACGTACGCGAGCGGCCGCTCGCGGAAATTTACCGGCATTCGCCCATTATGAAGCAGCTGAGGGATAAATCGCTTTTAAAGGGTAAATGTGGAATCTGCCCCTTCAAGCAAATATGCGGCGGCTCAAGGGCGAGGGCCTATGCCCTCACCGGCGATTATTTGGAGAGTGATCCTTATTGTGCTTATATACCGAGTTAAAATAAATAGGTAAAGGCGGGGAGTTCATGCCTTATAAAAAGCTATGGGCGGCATTGGCGCTCGTATTTGTTTTATCCTTTGGCGTATTGCTCTATTATGGCGGAGAGATTATTCAGGAGAAGCCGCCGATTCCGGAGCGGGTGGTCACGGAGCAGGGAGATGCGATTTTTACAAAAGCCGATATTATGGAGGGCCAGCAGGTCTGGCAGCGAATGGGCGGTCAGGAGCTGGGCAGCATCTGGGGCCATGGCTCCTATGTAGCGCCGGATTGGACGGCCGACTATTTGCATCGGCAGCTTGTGTTTATGAATGATTATAACGCGCAGCAAAAATACCAGCTGCCTTATGACCACCTGACAGAGGAGCAGCAGGCTGAGCTTAAAGCCACGCTCAAGCGTGAAATCCGCACGAATACGTATGATCCGGAGACGGGTGACATTGTGATTACTTCATTGCGGGCGTTGACGGCTTCTGAACTGGGCGACTATTATTCAGGTGTATTCGGAGATGCACCTGAATGGGCCGCGTATCGCGAGCAAATCGCTCTGCCAGCCAATACGGTAGGCTCACTGGACGATCGCGAGAAGCTGAATGCCTTTTTCTGGTGGGCGACTTGGTCAACCTCGACGAATCGGTTAGGCTCAGACATTACGTATACGAATAACTGGCCGGGCGAGCCGCTCATTGATAATGAACCGACCAGCGCGTCGCTGCTTTGGTCCATTGTGAGCGTGGTTTTGCTGCTTGCCGGAGTAGGGGCGCTTGCTTGGTATTACGCCGTACAGCGGAGCAAGGAGCAGGATGAGAGCGGGCATATACCGGAGAAAGATCCGCTCCTGCAAGTGAAATCGACGCCTTCCATGCGGGCGACGATGAAATATTTCTGGATAGTGACGACGCTGATCGCCGTCCAGGCAGGTCTCGGCGCGATTACCGCCCATTATGCGGTGGAGGGGAATGGCTTTTACGGCATCCCGATCGCGGAATGGTTTCCTTATAGCGTCACGCGCACCTGGCATCAGCAGCTCGCGGTATTTTGGATTGCGACCGCATGGCTCGCAACCGGCCTATATATCGGACCAGCGATTTCTGGGCATGAGCCCAAATTCCAGCGTTTAGGGGTGAACGTGCTGTTTTGCTGCCTGCTGCTGATCGTTGCCGGTTCAATGGCGGGCGAATGGCTTGCGGTCAAAGGCTATATTACAAGCGCGACGCATAATTTTTATTTTGGACATCAGGGCTATGAATATGTCGATTTGGGCCGGGCATGGCAAGTTTTTCTGACGGCCGGCTTATTTATTTGGTTTTTCCTCATGGCGCGGGCAATCTGGCCGGCTCTGAAGAAGAAGGGGGAAAGCCGCCATCTGCTGACGCTGTTTCTAATCGCTTCGGTTGCGATTCCGACGTTTTACATTCCGGGCTTAATGTGGGGGCCTCAGGCGCACTTGACCATTGTGACCTACTGGCGCTGGTGGGTCGTTCATTTATGGGTGGAGGGCTTTTTCGAGGTGTTCGCTGCGGTCGTTATCGCATTTCTGTTTTCTCGCATGGGGCTTATACGCACGGCAACCGCGACGGCAACGGTGCTGTTCTCGACCGTTATTTTTCTCGCGGGCGGCATTATTGGCACGTTTCATCATTTATATTTTGCCGGGACGCCGATTGGAGTGCTCGCTTTCGGCGCATCGTTCAGTGCGCTAGAGGTTGTGCCGCTGCTATTGATTGGGTTTGAGGCTTATGAAAATTTGCGTCATGGCCGGGCAAAACCGTGGGTAAAGCGCTATAAATGGCCGATCTTTTTCTTCGTCGCCGTATCATTCTGGAATTTGGTCGGAGCGGGTCTCTTTGGCTTCCTTATCAATCCGCCCATTGCGCTATATTATATGCAGGGGCTTAATACGACGGCGCTTCATGCACATACCGCTCTGTTCGGCGTTTATGGCATGCTTGGAATCGGGCTTATGCTGTTCTGTATGCGCGGGCTCACCGGAGAGAAGGAATGGCGGACGAAGCTGCTGAGGTTTTCCTTCTGGTCGTTTAATATCGGCTTGATGATGATGGGTCTGGCAAGCCTGCTGCCCGTAGGAATACTCCAAACGCTGGCGAGCATGGAGCATGGGATGTGGTATGCGCGCTCTGCCGAATTCCTTCATACCCGCACGATGCAAAATCTCGTCTGGCTGAGGGCTGTCGGCGATACGATTTTTGCGCTTGGTGTAGTAGGCATTGTTATTTTTGTCATCGGTTTGGCGACGGGCCGATCCTATAAGTCGGACGTAAGCTAGACTTTCGCTAATGCTGGAAAGTGGAATGCTGGTTTGCTGGCAAGCAGCGGGCGAATCGCTGCTTGCCGGCCCATTTTAAACGAAGGAGGGGGAAAGCTTGCCCAAAAGCTGGATTCATCTAACGATTGGTTATTTCCTCGTAACGGCGGTAACCGGCCTGCTGATGCGCAGTATGGCATATGTCTCGCTGCCTGGACTGCGTTACGATTATTTGCTGCATGCCCATTCCCATTTGGCACTGCTCGGCTGGGGATATATGGCGCTGTTTTTATTGTTTCTCGCTGTCTTTTTTAACTCAGCCAGTGGCAGGGCAGGGGGCGTCTTCAAGGAAAAGAAAATCCGCGTGATGCTGGTGATAACACAGCTGACACTAGCCGGAATGTTTTTTGCGTTCTGTATCCAAGGATATGCCGCCGTATCGATCAGCTTTTCGACGCTGCAAATTTTGCTGTCCTACTGGTTCGCCGGATGGGCATGGAGACGCTTAGCAGTAATTGCAAGAGAAGGAGCAAAACCGGAACGAGGAGTGCATTCGGAATTGCAGCAAGTACAAGGAACAGGCTCGCATCCAAGCACAAGACAGCCGCTCTCCTTTCTGTTCGTCAAAGGCAGTCTGCTTTGTCTCGTCATTTCCTCGCTTGGCCCCTGGGGGCTTGCCCTGCTGAGTGCCAATGGATTGAAGGGCAGTCCGCTGTATGAAGCGGCGATTTATTTTTATTTGCATTTTCAATATAACGGTTGGTTTACGCTCGGCTTGTTCGCGGTGCTGCTGCGGCTGATGGAACAGCGGCAAATCACTTATTCTGTGAAAATCGTCAGGCTGCTTTTTTGGATGTACGCGCTGGCAATGCCGCCTGCATTTCTATTATCGGTGCTCTGGCTGAAAATAGGGCTGGCCGCCCAGCTCGCCGCAGCGCTCGCTGCCGTCATTCAGTGGGCGGCTATTTTGCTTTTCTGCGCCGTCCTGCTCAAAGCCCGCTTCGCCTTATCCGCCGTATTCACAGGCTGGGCGGCACGTTTGCTCGTGCTTGCGCTGCTGCTCGCGGCGATTAAGGCGACGCTTGAGCTGGGCCTTATCGTACCGCAGCTGGCGGAGGCGATTTATCAGTCGCGCAGCATCGTCATCGGCTATTTGCATCTGACGCTGCTCGGTTTTGTAAGCTGCCTCTGCCTAGCGCTTTTTCTCCAGCAGGGCTGGCTGAATGGGAGGGGGAGGATAGCGTATATTGGCTATATGAGCTTTATTGCTGGTTTTATGCTGAACGAGCTGACGTTATTTTTACAAGGCTTATTCGATTGGACGGGGCATGGGGCGCTTGTATTCGTACAGGAAGCCGTCTGGGCGGCAAGCCTGATTATGGTGACGGGCATCGCCTTATTCTGGGGAAAAAGAAAGGCCGCGCAAGTGTAAGGCTAACCGCCTTCACTTGTGCGACCAGGTTTTTAATGCTTCATAGTCATGAATCAGGTAGCCGCTCCGCTGCGGCTCCAAAATCCCTTCCTTACGCAGCTGGTTAATGAGCCGGTTGACCGTTTCCCTCGTCGTGCCAATCGTATTGGCAAACTCCTGATTGGTCATCGGCACCTCGACATGGACGATGCCGCCGTGATCCGTTCCATAATTTTCTGCAAGCTTGAGCAGGAAAGATACGCCGCGGTCTTGCACATCTTGACCAGTTAGCTCCTGCAATTTTTCCTGAAGCTCTATAATTTTACCACTGAGCACCCGCATCACTTTAATCGCAATCGCCGGCGTATTCATCATGAGCTGCTCGAATGCATGAATAGGAATGGCGAGCAGCTGCGTCTCCATAATCGCCTCGGCCGTTGCCGGGTAAGGGTGCTGGTTGAAAAAGCCGGTATGAGGGAACATATCCCCTGTTTTGAGGAAGGACATAATATGCTCATTGCCGTTTTCATCGGTTTTATATGTTTTGATCAGCCCGTTCTGGACGAAAAACACGGCTTCTTTATGGCTGCCCTCCGTAAAAATAGCGGTCCGCTTGCGGTATGACCGAGGAATGACGATGGCCCATATCCGGGCCAGCTCATCCGGCGTCAAATCGCGAAATAAAGAAATTTGGCGCAAAAGCTCCATTTGCTGCTGCATCGCCGTACACCTCCGTTTTTTCCATTATACCTTAGACGATTTAGACGTTATGTGACGCTAGTCACAGGTCTAGTCGATCATCGATTCCATTTATCAAGCTATGACGCATATCACATCCGCTCCGTTTCCCGCATGGTATCGTAAGCTGGACGGAAGAAGGGGGATGGCAGAAGTGGGAGAAGCACCTAAGCAAATCATCATAATTGGGGGCGGCATAACAGGCCTCAGCGCCGCCTTCTACATGCGAAAGCTGCTGGATGGGCAGCAAATATCGGCAGAAATAACCCTTATTGAAAAAAGCGGCAGCCTTGGCGGAAAAATAAAAACGCTGCGCCGGGATGGCTTCCTCATCGAGCAGGGGCCGGATTCGTTTATGGCGCGCAAGCAGCCCATACTGGATTTGACGAGGGAGCTTGGCCTTGAATCGGAGCTGGTTGCGGCGAATCCGAAAGCGAGGGCGAACTATATTTTGCATAAGGGCAGGCTGCATCAAATGCCCATGGGCCTTATGCTCGGCATTCCGACGGAAGTGACTCCGTTTATGAAAACCGGGCTGTTGTCGCCGCTGGGCAAGCTGCGTGCAGCCTTTGATTTATGGCTGCCGAAGCGGGAGGCGACAGGGGATGAATCCTTGGGCGGCTTCATTGAGCGGCGGCTTGGACGGGAGGTGCTGGAGCAGGTTACGGAGCCGCTGCTGGCAGGCATTTATGCTGGAGATGCCAAAGCGCTCAGCCTGCAAGCGACCTTCCCGCAATTTCGACAGCTGGAGCAGCGGCATCGCAGCTTGATTTTAGGCATGCTCGCGAGCAAGAAGCAGGCGCGTGAAATGCCGAAGGAGCTGCCGGAGATAGCCCGCCGCAGCCTATTTCTCACGTTTAAAGGCGGGCTTGGAAGCCTGGTTGAGCGTCTGGACGAGCAACTGAGCTCGATCCGCCGGCTGACAGGACAGGCGGTCACGGAAGTGAAGAGGGAAGGGCGGGGTTATCAGGTTCGGCTTGAGCACGGAGAGGAGCTGCCGGCGGATGGCGTTATTATGGCGCTGCCTGCTTACGAGGCGGCCATTTTGCTGGAAGGAAGTGCGGGAATGCCAGCGAAGATGCCGGGACAATTACAGGCACTGCGCGACATTCCCTATGTATCGGTTGCCAATATCGCGTTAGCCTACAAGCCGCAGGACATTAAGCTTCCGCTGAACGGCTCCGGATTTGTAGTGCCGCGAAGCGAGGGACGAATGATAACCGCATGCACCTGGACGTCGTCGAAATGGCTGCATACGGCACCGAATGGTCATATTTTATTGCGGGCTTATATCGGACATGCGGGGGCGCAAGCCTGGACGAAGCTCACGGATCGTCAAGTGCTGGACGCCGTCCGCCAAGATTTGCAGGCGATAATGGGCATTGCAGCTGAGCCGCTTTTTACGGAGCTGACCAGGTGGGAACGGTCGATGCCGCAGTATCCGGTGGGGCATCTGGAGCAGCTGGCCAAGCAGCGCGAGGGGCTGGCGCTTAGCCATCCCGGCTTATTATTATGCGGCTCCGGCTATGAGGGAGTCGGGCTGCCGGATTGTATCGGACAGGGAAGGCGAGCGGCTGAAGCGCTGCTGCCATTTTTCAAGCAGTGATCCTCATCACAAACACGCTAGCCAGCCTGCGCTATACTAACAGCAGCTCAAGCTTCATCATCTTAAAAGGCAGGAGCTGCAACATTATTTTATGGAGGTGCGACAAATGACCATATTTAACGGTACAGAGAAAATTGGTGAAATAGTGACGCGTTATCCGGGGGCAAGCAACTTGCTGCGAGCCTATAACATTGATTTTTGCTGCGGGGGCAATCGCTCGCTGCATACGGTGCTGCGGCAGCAGGGAACGGATGCAGCTTTATTTTTATCCGCACTCAATGAAAATTATGCCGAGGCCAGCAAGCATAAGGGCGAGGATATTGACTGGAGCAGCAGATCTTATACGGAGCTGATCGAGCATGTGATTCAGACGCATCATGTCTATGTCCAGCAGGAGCTTCCGCTGCTTAGCGAGTTTACGACGAAAATTTTGCGGGTGCATGGACACAAGCAGGCTGATGTGCTGCCCCGGCTGCACCGACTGTTCCACGAAATGAAGCTGGAGCTGGAGCAGCATTTAATCGACGAAGAAGAGCAAATCTTTCCACTCATCCGCCAATATGAACAGGAGCCATCCCCCGAGCTGCATCAGAAGCTGACAGTGGCGATAACGGAGCTTGAGTCCGAGCACAGCCAGGTCGGCGATCTGCTCAAGGAAATGCGTGCGGTTACGCATCATTACGAGCTTCCTGAAGGGGCGTGCCGCACGTATACGCTAACCTTTCAGAAGCTGGAGGAACTAGAAACCGATCTATTCCAGCACATTCACTTGGAAAATAATATTTTGTTCCCGCGCGTTCTTCAGATTGCATAACTGCATTTGAATAAAATAGAAAAAAAGCCTTCCTACAGGTTGAACCATTGCAGGAAGGCTTTATTATATGCGGCAAACTTCCTTCGGACATTGCTCGCAATTGCAAATCGATTTCAGATGATCAATGTCTTTCAGCACGATATAACCGTGATCGAATGACAGTACCTCTTGTTTTTTTAGCTCGCCGAGCATACGGTTGACGCTTTCCCTAGCAGCGCCGATATAGTCCGAAAGCTCGGTATTCGTTATTTTTTCAGAAATCAGCACGCCATCCTCCGTTTGCTTCCCGAAAGAGTTCGCCAGCCGAATAAGCGTCGAGGCTAAAGCTCCCTGCTTCCCATAAATGACGAGGTCGCGGAATTTGGTCTGGGTCAGGCGATGCATAAGTCCCATCCACTTCATGAATTCAATCGCCAAATCGCCATGCTGCCACAATAATATTTCCAAATCGCTTTTTTGAATAACCCCAATGGTGCAGTCCAGCACGGCCTTTGCGCTTGAGCTGTGGCAAGTAGGCTTGAAAGGATCGAACTGACCCAGAATATCACCTGTTTGATATTGCGAGAAGACAAATTCCTTGCCGGCGGTATTGTGTTTGATCAGCTTAACGCGGCCTTCCATTATGTAATAGAGCTTGTCGTCGGCATCGCCCTCCCAGAAAATATGGCTGCCTGCCGGAATATGGTGTGTATACATAATTTCATTGAGTTTCTCAAAACTGGTCTCTGAAAAACAAAACGTATTGTATACCGTTTGTGTGTAAGGTCTCGCAACTGTCATTGGTTTCATCCCCAATTACCGCCTTTGCTGCTAGTATAGCGGGACTATCCGCTTGAAATAGCTTACTCCCAATGTAACAGAAGTCCATCACTGTCAGAGTGACTAAAATCACACTTTGGCCATAAAAATTGTAAATAAGGCCTAAGAGAGTGATATTTGTAACAGTATCGCCTTATAAAAACTTCTATAATGTAGCCAGAAAAGGGTGTCCACTACAGAACGGAGGGACATATATGCTGACGGGAGCCATATTAGCCGGCGGGCAAAGCCGCAGAATGGGCGGTCGCCATAAAGGTCTGCTTCCTTTTGTAAACGAAAGCATTGTTGAGCGGCAGATCCGTACGATGAAGCAGCTTTGCGCTGAAGTCATTTTGGTAACGAATGACCCGCGAAGCTTTTTGCCTATTCTAGGCAGCAGCATTCGCATCATTACGGATTATATTCCAGGCAAAGGTCCGCTTAGCGGCATGCATGCCGCCTTAACCTTAGCGACGCATTCGGACATCTGGGTCGTGGGCTGCGACATGCCGCTTATTTCAAGTACGGTGGCCGAGCAGCTGTGGAAGGTGAAGCGGGAGCGTCGCTCTGCGGCGGCGATTCCATCTGCGGCTGGCAAGCTGCATCCGCTGCATGGCGTCTATGATAAGCAAAGCGCTGGTGAAATTGAGAAGCTGCTCGATATAAAAGAATACCGAGTGATGACGTTTTTGAATCGGATTTGCTATTATGGTGTAGATACGCAGCAGCTCGAACAGACGGATGAACAGCTCAGTTGTGTGACGAATGTGAACACGCCTGAGGAATATGAGCGCATCCTCAGCTTGTATGACGCCGCCTCAGCCTCTCAAACTTAAAAGGCCTGCCATCGGCAGCCACTTTGAATTCAATTTTCCTTAACGCTGCGAAGAGCTGAGGGAAATTGTTTTTTTTTTTGAACAAAAGGTGACAGAGGAGCTATTGTGATGGCAATCACAGCGATGTACCATGCCGGAATGATTTAATGAGGGCAGAAAACATCGAAGAAGGAGAATTTGCCATGGATCGAGCCTTTGCTTCCAAATTTGCGAAAATGTATTTCATGACCGTAGTAGCGCTGCTGATTCTTGTGTACGTCGGCACCCGATTTTTCACCCATATCGACCTTGCTCTTTATGGCTATATGGTGGGCACGTTCGTTTTTATCGGGGGATTTTTTTACCGCTTTATCGCCTGGGCCGAGCGTCCGCCAACGAAGCTGATTATGAAGAAGGGGCTTAAGCTGCTGTTTCGCAAAAGCACGCCCCAAACGTCCGTTGAGCATCTCGCAACTTACCGTTTCATTTTCAAACGCGGCGTTTACCGCTGGACACAGCATGTGCTGCTCGGCTGGGGCTGTATTCTATCCTGCTGCGTCACATTCCCGCTCGTGTTTGGATGGATGTATTTTACGATGGGGGAAAATGGCCTGTACACCGTCGTCGCCTTCGGTATTGATGTGATGCAGGTGAAGGCGGACGGCTGGATCGCCTTTCTGTTCTACAACGCGCTGAATATTACCGCCTTTATGGTTATTGCCGGGGTGTGCATGGCGCTGTATCGCAGGCTTAACAATATGCAAGCGAAGGCTGAGCAGACGTTTACCTATGATTTTCTGCCGCTGTATTTGCTGCTCTTCATTAGCATTACGGGGCTGCTGCTGACGTTCAGCAACATATTCCTGCATGGCTGGGGCCATCCGGTTATCTCGCTAATCCACCAATGGTCGGTCATCCTTACGCTGATTTATTTGCCTTTTGGCAAGCTGGCGCATATTCCATTCCGTCCGATGAGCGTACTCGCCAAAAACTATCGTGAAGCTTTCGGCGAGCAGCAAATGAAAGCCTGCAAAGTATGCGGCAGCAGCTTCGTATCGACGGAGCAATCCAGCGATGTCATTCACGTGCTGGCTCAAAACGATATTTCCTTCGAGATGAAGGAAGGCTTCCATCTGGCCGAGCTTTGTCTGCCTTGCAGGCGCAAATACCGGATGTCCCGTTTTACGGGCATTCCGACACATGAAATCAAGGTCAAGGAGGCGAACCAGCATGCTAAAGGATAAGTTTCAGCAAAATATTGCGAACAAGCATCATCCGAAGGAAAAGCTGGTTAAAACCCACTGCTCCTACTGCGGCATGCAGTGCGGAATGAATTTGCGGGTCGATACCGACAAAAATACGATTATCGGCGTGGAGCCAAGGTACGACTGGCCCGTCACACGCGGCAAAATGTGCCCGAAAGGCGTGACCGCCTATCAGCAGACGAACCATCAGGACCGGCTGCTGAAGCCGCTCATTCGGGACGACGCTTCGAAAAAAGGGACGAAGGAAGGCTTCCGCGAAGCCAGCTGGGACGAAGCCTATGATTTAATCGCCCGCCGCTTCAAGGAGCTACAATCCGAATATGGGAAGGACACGCTGTCCGTATTCAGCGGCGTTTCGATGACGAATGAAAAATGTTATTTGACCGGGAAATTCGCCCGAGTCGGGCTGCAAACGAGATACATCGATTACAATGGAAGATTTTGTATGGCAAGCGCAGCAGCGGGCTTCCTTCGGAGTTTTGGGATTGATCGCGGCTCAACGCTGCCGTGGACGGATATTCATCAGACGGATTGCTTGTTCATCGCGGGCAGCAATACGGCGGAATGCCATCCAACCTCCATGTTCCGTGTCTGGGAGGTTCAAAACCGCGGCGGCTATCTTATCGTCGTCGATCCAAGGGAAACGCCGATTGCAAGAAGGGCGGATGTCCATCTCGATCTAAGGCCGGGGACGGATTTGGCGCTTGCCAACTGCATGGTGAATTTGCTCATTCAAAACGGCCATGCCGATCATGAATATATCGCTAATTACACGAGCGGCTTTGAGGAGACGCTTGAGATTGTGAAGACTTTCACACCAGAATATACGAGTGAAATTACGGGGGTAGCGCCGGAGAAGCTGATACGGGCAGCGGAAATTTTCGGCAAGGCGCCGAATGCGATCGTCATGTTCGCCAGAGGCATTGAGCAGCAAGTTAAAGGCGCGGACAACGTCTCGGCCTACACGAATATGTGCCTCGTTACTGGAAAAATCGGACGGCCGAAATCGGGTGTAGCGACGCTTACGGGACAGGGCAACGGTCAAGGCGGACGCGAGCATGGGCAAAAATCCGATCTGCTGCCGGGCTATCGCAAGCTGACGAATCCGAAGCATGTGCAGGAGGTATGCGAGGTGTGGGGCATCACGCCGGAGGAAATGCCGCTGCCGGGTGTATCGGCTTTTGAAATGTTTGAGTTGATGGAGCAGAAGACGATTCGCGGCTTGTATCTGTTGTGCTCGAACCCCGCCGTGTCAGCACCGCATCTCAATTATGTGCGCTCGGTATTGAAGGATCTGGACTTCATGGTGTGCGCCGACTTCTTCCTGTCGGAATCAGCGGAATTTGCCGATGTTGTGCTGCCGTCTGTTACATGGTCAGAGGATGAAGGCACGGTGACGAATTTGGAGGGCCGCATTATTAAAATCAACAAGGCGCAGGAGCCGCTGGGCGAATCGAAGCCGGATTGGCTCATTCATGTAGAGCTGGCAGAGCGGCTTGGACGCGGTGACTATTTCCGCCATTTGCAGACGGCAAGCCAGGTTGCAGATGAGTTCCGCCTCGCTTCCAAGGGCGGCTACGCCGACTATTACGGCGCCACTTGGGACAAAATCGACCGGCAGGATGGCGTGTTCTGGCCCTGCAAGGACGAAGCGGATACCGGAACGCCTTATATGTTCGAGGATCACAAATATTTTCATCCCGATGGACGGGCGAAAATTTGCGCGCTGCCATACCGCCCTTCAGCGGAGGAGCCATGCGAGGAATATCCGCTCCGCCTGACGACAGGCCGGGTCGTCTATCATTATTTATCCGGCAATCAGACACGGCGGATTCCGTTTTTGCGGGATATGTGCCCAGAGCCGTACGTCGAGGTTCATCCCGAGACGGCGCAGCAGTATGGCATTGCACATGACGAGGTTGTCAGACTGTTCACCCGCCGCGGCGAATGCTTTTATAAAGTGAAGGTGATTGAAGCGATTCGTAAGGATACCGTATTCGTGCCCTATCACTATGGCTATGAGCAGTCGGTCAATTTGCTGACGATTGCTGCGCTTGATCCGATGTCGCGTATGCCGGAATTTAAAGTCTGTGCCGCACAAATCACGAAGTTGCCTGACGCTGCAAAGGAGGCGGTACGATGAAGAAGCTGCTGTATATCGAAATGGACAACTGCATCGGCTGCCGCAGCTGCCTCGCCGCTTGTACGCAATGCGGCGGACACGACGAGCGCAACCGCAACTATGTGTATGACGTCAACCCGCTGGTGGATCGGCAGACGATCCCGCTCATGTGCCTGCACTGTGTCAATCCGGCATGTGCGAGAAGCTGTCCGGCGCAAGCGATTCAAATTACCGAGGAAGGCGCAGTGCTGTCCGCGCTTGTCGAGAAATGCATCGGCTGCCAGAACTGCACGATTGCTTGCCCTTACGGCATTCCGAAATTTGATGAAGAGCAAAATTTAATGTATAAATGTGACCTCTGTTACGACCGGACGAAGGAAGGCATCCCGCCGATGTGCGCTTCCGTCTGCCCAACCAATACGCTGCAATGGATTACCGAGGAGGAGCTGGCAGAGAAGCAGGAACGCCACAGACTTGGCAAATGGGTTTCCAGCCACCAGCCGTTCGAGCCGCTTGAAGGCGAGACGAATGTGAAGATCAGCCTTCCCGGCATTTTGCAGGGCGTCCAAAAACTATTTTAAACGATAGAGCTGGATCGAATTTTTTAAAATATAGGAAAGTATATGCTTTCGCCATACTTTCTCTATATTTCTTGGACTGAAACGCCGCGCGCCGCCAGAGGACGGCGAAAGCCGTTTCACCTTGTCATGCTGTTTAGAAGGTTAGCTAGTAGAAGGAGGCTCAGATGCAATGGACAATGAGGCAGGCAAAAACAATAAAGTGCCATTTGAAGAGGATAATTACACGCATAACATCCACAAAAACAATGAACGCCAGCTGGACCGCAGGGGCTTTCTGAAAACGATGGTTGGCGCAGCCGGTGTGTTCGCCGTGTCCACGCTTCCGTGGGGCGGACTTGCCGCAAAGGAGCTGATGGGCTTTGGAAAAAGCAGCCATCCGAAGAAGAAAATCGCCGATGTGCAGGCGCTCAAAGTAGGAGAGGCGGTGGAATTCCACTACCCCGGCGACCATGAATCAGCACTGCTGATCCGTCTGGGCGACAATAAATACAAGGCTTATCAAAATGCTTGTACGCACTTGAAATGCCCGGTGTTCTGGAGCCGGGAGGAGGATCAGCTCGTCTGCCCTTGCCATCATGGCTTTTTCGACCCCCAATCGGGCAAGCCGACAGCAGGACCGCCGAGGAGAGCGCTGCCTGAGGTATTGGTTGAAATCGAAGGCGGAGCGATTTATGCGACAGGGGTGAAGCGGTATGAAACGTAGCTACAGAGGCGTCATTTTGCTGAGCGTCGTGCTTTTTCTGAATATCGTCTGTACGCAGTATGTCGTTAATCATTATTTTCATGAAAAATATGAGCTTGTCCTCGTATTTGCTTTGCTGAATGTGCTGCTATTCCCGCTTGCACTATGGATTTATAAGAAGGAGGTACGCAGATGAACGGAAATAAAACGCAGCTATCCATTCAGACGGGAAGCCTGATTCTTGGGTTTATGGTTTGGGTAATTCTTTCATCGCTCATTCCGTTTATTAAGGAGGATATCCAGCTGACGTCAGGCCAGCTTGCCTGGGTGACGGCCATTCCGGTGCTGTTCGGCTCAGTGCTTCGGATTCCGGTCGGCTATTGGACAAATCGCTACGGCGCGCGCAAGCTGTTTGGGTTTAGTTTTCTCATTTTGCTTGCACCCGTCTATTGGGTCAGCCTGGCAGATAGCTTTGCCGATCTGATTATCGGCGGGATTTTCCTTGGCATCGGGGGCGCGGTGTTTTCGGTTGGCGTCACTTCTCTGCCGAAATATTACCCGAAGGAACGGCATGGCTTTGTGAACGGCATTTATGGCATCGGAAATTTGGGTACGGCGATTACGGCTTTTACCGCTCCCGTAGCGGCTAACTATCTGGGGTGGAGCAAAACAGTGCTGCTGTATCTGGTGCTGCTGGCCATATTCATCTTGATTAATTTTATGCTGGGAGACCGCAATGAGCCGAAGGTGATGGCTTCTTTGTCGGAGCAGATCAAAGGGGTATACCGCAATGAAAAGCTGTGGGCACTTTGTTTGTTTTATTTTATTACCTTCGGCTCTTTCGTCGCTTTTACGGTCTATTTGCCAAACTTCCTCGTCTCGCATTTTGAGCTGAGCAAGGTGGATGCGGGGCTGCGCACAGCTGGCTTCATCGTACTGGCGACCATCATGCGGCCTGTCGGTGGCTGGCTCGGTGACCGTTTCAATCCATTTGTGATTTTGATGTTCGTGTTTGGCGGACTTACGCTGTCAGCGGTTGTCCTGTCGTTCGCACCATCCATCGGCATGTATACGGTCGGCTGCCTCATTATTGCGCTTTGTGCCGGTACAGGCAACGGGACGATTTTCAAGCTGGTACCGCTGTATTTCGTCAAGCAGGCGGGCATTGCAAACGGCCTGATCTCCGCTATGGGCGGGCTTGGCGGATTTTTTCCGCCGCTGCTGCTGTCCGTGCTGTTCAAATGGACGGGGCATTACGCCATTGGATTTATGGCGCTGTCCGAGGTTGCGCTGGCGAGCCTAATACTCGTCATTTGGCTGTTCTATCAAGAGAAGCTTGGTCAGGCTGAGCGCTTGATTCAGCAAAACGCTCAAAATGCTCACAGCACAAGAAATAGGCTGCCGGGCGATATGGTCAAATCTTAAAGGTTACAGGTCAGGCTTCATTTTATAGATGCTCAGGGAGGGATTGACGATGAAATCGGAATTTATGCTGGATTTATGCTTCATCCGCAAGCAGGAGCAGGGAAGCTCATTTACTAAATCAATTGAAGCGCTGCTCCAGCAGCTGTTTGCTAAGAAATCCTCCTGGTTTCTGGAAGAGAAGCAGGAGGGGGAGCTTCAGGTCGTCAATGCGGCGGTGAAAGGCTACAGCGACTGGGAGAAGGATGAGGAGGTGCTGTTGTTTATTGAGGAGCAGGCACCACCGGAATTTTGGGATTGGATTCAGGGCTATCGGCTGGAGCTGGATTTGAAGCGTCCTGAGGAATGCCGGCACTGCGGCGAGCAAGCGGCTCGTAAAAATGCTGAAGCAGGAGCAGCCTCATGATGGCGATGCAGCGCTTGGTTGATGAGTTGATGCCGTATGCGGGCAGCCGCATTAAGGTGTGGATGGAGGATCGCTCAGGCGAGCAGCAAACACTGCCGAAGCCATATACGCTGTTTAAGGTGGCGGCGGCAAGCGATGGAGCACAGCTGTTGTTTTATTTTAACAAGGAGCAGTTTCTGTCGGTTCCGGTGTTTGATGAGACAAATACGCTGCTAGAGCAGACGCCGACTGGGCCGCGCTTTGTCTCGCATGATGAGCAGTCGCAGCTGCATTATTGGGTGTATTTTTTATAGAGACGTTACCTTTTCGCTATAGAGCTCCAACGTCGCTTGGGTTGTGACGGCGGGGCTTGTTTTTATAATGTCGGTTTGACAGTATGGATTTTATCAATTATCATTTAGATATTATCAAATCGACATTATTAAAAATGAGAGCGGGGAACGAGCCATGTTTGGATTTGAATTCGTTAAGTTTCAACCGAGCGATTATATTATTCAGGTGAAGAACGGGAAGGTTGTGAAAGAGGGCGTTGGTCTGTCCTTCTATTATTATGAGCGGGCGTCCTCGGTGGTCGTCATTCCGATTTCCTCGATCGATGTGCCGTTTATGTTTGAAGAGATTACTCGCGATTACCAGACGGTAACGGTGCAGGGACAACTGACCTACCGGATTGTGGACTACCGCAAAATGATGGAAATTATGAATTATACGTACAATATAAAGAAAAAAGCTTATATTTCCGACGATCCGGTCAAGCTGTCCCAACGCATGATTCAACTTGCCAAGGTGCTGACGAAGAAACAGCTGGCGCAGCTGCCGCTTAAGGAAGCGATCCAATCGAGCGAACGGCTGGCGAAAATGATTAGACAGGAGATCAGCCAGCATGAGGAGCTGGCTAAGCTGGGCATCGAGCTGATGGGCTTGTCCATTTTGGCGGTACTGCCGAACAAGGAGACGATGCGGGCACTTGAAGCGCAGTCGCGTGAGCAAATGCTTCAGGATGCGGATGAGGCGCTGTACGTGCGTCGTAATTCCTCCATTGAGCAGGAGCGGCGCGTGAAGGAAAACGAGCTGAACACGGATATTGCGGTTGAGCAGAAGAAGAGGCAAATTCGCGAAGCGCAGCTTGATGCGGAGCGCTCGGTGCGCCAGAAGCAAAACGAGCTTAAAGAGGTGCAGCTGCAATTTGATACGCAGCTTGAGGAGAAGAAGCAAGCGATGATTGAGCTCGCTGCTGCGAACAGGCGGTCTGAGGCGGATGCCAAGGCGTATGAGCTCGCTGCTGTTATGAAATCACTACATGATACCCAGCCATATGTGCTGCAAGCGATGACAAATATGGGCATGGATTCGAATAAACTTATTGCGATTGCATTTCAGGAGATGGCGGAAAAAGCGGAGCGGATTGGACAGCTGAATATTTCGCCGGATCTGCTGCAAAGCCTGATTCCTGGGACTGGGAACGGGGCGAGCTTGGGCAAGTCGGAAGCCAGAGGAGGGACAGGACGATGAGCCGGGCAGCGGGTGCAGATGCAAAATTTATCGTCGTGAAGCGGAAGACGAGGCTGGAGGAGCTGCTCGTTCGCTACAATACGGTGCAGCAGGCGAATTTTTACATTGAACGGCTTGGCGCGGACTTTGGCGACTATTGGCTGGAAAATGAAGTGTATCAAAATGCTGTCTCATTGGCGGTAAGCGAGCTGGAGCAGCAGGGCAGAGTCCAAGTGCTGGATCGCGAGCATGTGCCCAGCTTCCTATTCGGCGACCACGATATCGTTGTCGCAATTGGCCCGGATGGGCTAGTCGCGGGTACGCTCAAATATTTGGACCGCCAGCCGCTCATTGGCGTCAATCCGGAGCCGCAGCGCTGGGATGGCGTGCTGCTGCCCTTCACGGTTGGAGATTTGCGCCTGCTTATTCCCGAGGTGCTGCGTGGGAAGCGCCGGGTTCAGCCGGTTACACTGGCAATGGCGCAGATCAACAATGGCCAGTGCCTCTACGGCGTTAACGATTTGTTTATCGGGCGCAAAACCCATGTGTCGGCGCGGTATGAAATTAAGCTGGAGGAGCATGCCGAGCAGCAGTCCTCCAGTGGCATTATTGTATCGACCGGCCTCGGCGCAAGCGGCTGGCTGCGAAGCGTGCTTGCCGGGGCAGCCGGCATTGTGAGCAGCGCGACGCGTCAGCCGCTGACGCTCATGCCTGAAGATCTAGACGCGGCTGAGGAACAGGAGAAAGGTCGGCTGGATTGGTCGGCGGATTCGCTTTATTTTACGGTCAGAGAGCCATTTCCAAGCCGGACGACCGCAGCCTCGATCGTTTTCGGGCAAATCAACGAGCAGCGCAAGCTGCGGATCATGTCGCAAATGCCGGAAGATGGTGTTATTTTCAGCAATGGGGTAGAGAGTGATTTCCTTAACTTTCATTCCGGGCTTGAGGCGACAATTGGGCCAGCAGATCGTCAGGGATATCTCATCGTTTAAGCAAAGGACAAGGCAGGAAGGTGGGCGATGCGCACGGTCATTTTGGAAATCTATAGGGAGATTCACACGCCAGTCCACTGCAATCATGTTATAATTGGGTCATGGGTTGATGGGGATGATTCGGATTAGCAGGAATACGCTTGTGAACCTAATCTAGAGATGAGAGAGTGATTTTGAAATGCTGCGTCGATTTTTTTCGTATTATCGTCCCTATAAGGGACTGTTCTTTCTTGATTTCGGCTGCGCCATTCTTGCCGGATTGCTGGAGCTGGCTTTCCCGCTTGCGGTCAGCCAATTTATTAACGATTTGCTTCCCAGCCAGAACTGGACGCTGATCGTTGCTGCTTGTGCGGGGCTGCTTGCTGTTTATGCGCTCAATACGGCGCTTAATTATGTAGTTACCTACTGGGGGCATATGCTAGGCATTAACATCGAGACGGATATGCGGCGCAAAATGTTCGACCATATCCAGAAGCTTAGCTTCCGCTTCTTCGACAATCACAAGACGGGGCATTTGATCGGCCGTATCACGAATGACCTGAACGATATTGGCGAAGTAGCGCATCATGGGCCGGAGGATGTATTTATTGCGGTTATGACGCTTATCGGCTCCTTCTCGCTAATGGCCTACATTAACTTGGAGCTTGCTCTTATAACCTTCATCATTATTCCGGTTATGGCTTGGCTTATTATCGTCTTCGGCGGCAAAATGAGCAAAACGTACCGTCGTTTGTTCGGCGATGTCGGCAACTTTAATGCCCGTATTGAAGACAACGTCGGCGGCATTCGTGTCGTTCAATCGTTCGCAAACGAAGAGCATGAGAAAAAACTGTTTTCCGTAGACAACCAAAACTTCCGCCTGACGAAGCTGCTCGCTTACAAAACGATGGCGAAAAGCATTTCCGTCAGCTATATGATGATGCGGCTCGTTACGATTTTTGTGATGATTTGCGGCGCTTATTTCTTTATTCAGGGCAAGCTGGATATGGGTGAATTTATGGCGTTCATTTTGCTTTCGAACATTTTCTTCCGCCCGATTGAGAAAATCAACGCAGTTATCGAAAGCTATCCAAAAGGCATCGCCGGCTTCAGACGTTACACGGAGATCATTGATACAGAGCCTGACATTGAAGATCGGCCATATGCAACGGAACTCAAAAAAGTCGTCGGCAATGTTCGTTTTCATGACGTGAGCTTTGGTTATGAAACAAACAATATGATTTTGCAGAAAATTAATTTGGATATTAATGCTGGAGAGACTGTGGCATTCGTAGGCCCATCTGGAGCGGGGAAAACGACAATTTGCAGCCTGTTGCCAAGGTTTTATGATGTGCTCGCAGGCAGCATTACGGTGGACGGCAAAGATATTCGAGATATTAAGCTGGAATCGCTGCGCAAAAATATTGGAATCGTGCAGCAGGACGTGTTCCTGTTCTCGGGCTCCATTCGCGAAAACATCGCTTATGGCAATTTGTTGGCGACGGAGGAAGAAATTTGGGAAGCGGCGCGCCGGGCATCGCTTGAAGATTTGATCAAAAAAATGCCCGAAGGGCTGGATACGATTATTGGAGAGCGCGGAGTCAAACTGTCGGGCGGCCAGAAGCAGCGCCTGTCGATTGCTCGCATGTTTTTGAAAAACCCGCCGATCCTCATCCTCGATGAAGCGACGTCGGCACTGGATACGGAGACGGAAGTCGCGATTCAGAAATCGCTGTCCGACCTGTCCGTCGGCAGAACGACGCTGGTCATTGCCCACCGCCTGACGACGATCAAAAATGCGGATCGCATCATTGTCGTCGACGAGAGCGGCATTGCTGAGCAAGGAAGACATCAAGAGCTGGTTGCGGCCGGCGGCATTTACAGCAAACTGCATCAAGCGCAATACAGCACGGTGTAGCCATTACGGCGAAAGCTGTTTTTTCATTAGAATGGCCTGGTAATCCTCCGGCGTATTCATATTAATGAATTGCTCAGCAATCGCCGGATTATTGGGCAGGTAA
This sequence comes from Paenibacillus sp. JT22N15, assembly GCF_059383755.1. Lineage (NCBI taxonomy): Bacteria > Bacillati > Bacillota > Bacilli > Caryophanales > Paenibacillaceae > Paenibacillus > Paenibacillus sp. JT22N15. The sequence goes on from NZ_JBXENV010000007.1 coordinate 303,014, forward strand.
TGAATGATGGACAATTGAGGAAGCACATCCATGACCTTCAGATTTCGGCTGTAGAGCGCGGCTGCCCATTTGCCCAGCGTTCGTCCATGAAAGACGGCAAACAAAGGGTGGCTTCGCTCGTCGATAATCGGGACGACAGCATCTTTGGTCGGATGACTGCCAAGCAGGGCCAGCATTTCAATAAAAGGCAAAGCGGTAAGCAGCGGATAGTCACAGGCTGCCACTATGTAAATCGTGTCCGGTTCTTGGTCGCTCATTCCGGCATGCAGACCGGCAATCGGGCCAAGGCTAGGAAAAATATCGGGTTTAATCGTAATAGAGGGAGCAAGGAAGGGATATAATTCAGGCTCATTCGTAATGATAGAAATGCGGTCTGTTAGAACAGCAAGCTGCTCGGTTATCATTTGAATAACGGGCTTGCCATTAATAAGGAGCAACTCTTTACGCTGCTGCATACGGCGGCTTTCTCCTCCGGCAAGCACGATAGCTTCCAGGTTCATCCTTCGTCACCTTGCTTTCCATAATCATTGATGTCAGGAACATTGACAAACACTTGACCTCTGTTCATAATGTAAGGAACTTGTTCGCTATTTACCATAGTGTAAAGTATGAAGCTATCATTTAACAACATTCTCTTTTGCATAACCTGAGGTGAGGAGCTTGGAGCATTCAATAAAGGATCAATTGAACCGTGGTTTGCGGGACCTGCGCCTATCTGTTACCGACCGTTGTAATTTCCGCTGCCGTTATTGTATGCCGGCCGAAATTTTTGGCAAGGACTATCCCTTTTTGGCTGAAGACAAGGTGCTTAGCTTTAATGAGATAGAACGGCTCGTAAAGATATTTGTATCATTGGGCGTCAAGAAGCTTAGAATTACCGGCGGAGAGCCGCTGCTTAGAAAAGATTTGCCGACGCTGATCAAGCGTTTGAATGCAATCGCTGGTGTTGAAGATATTGCACTGACGACCAATGGGGTTCTGCTGCCCAAATCGGCTGCTGCGCTTGCGGAAGCTGGATTGCGTCGGGTAACGGTCAGTCTGGATTCGCTAAATGACGAGCGGTTCCGATTAATGAACGGAAACCGCAGCGGCGTGCAGGCCGTGCTGGCTGGTATTGATGCGGCAGCTGCGGCAGGGATGCCAGTCAAAATCAATATGGTTGTCCAGAAGGGTGCCAATGATCAGGACATATGGCCGATGGCTGCTTATTTTCGCGAGAAGGGGCATATTTTGCGGTTTATTGAATATATGGATGTCGGCAATTCAAATGGCTGGAAGTGGGATCACGTTTTTTCTAGCAAGCAGATTTTGCAGCTTCTAGAAGAACACCTGCCGCTTGTGCCAGTGGAAGCCCATTATGCCGGCGAGGTTGCTTCCCGCTATCGCTATCAGGATGGATCGGGTGAGATCGGTTTTATTTCCTCCGTAAGCGACGCTTTTTGCAGCACCTGCACACGGGCGCGCATATCCGCTGAGGGCAAGCTGTACACCTGCCTGTTTGCCTCGAAGGGCTACGATTTAATGGAGCTGCTGCGAGCTGATGAAACGGATGAGTCGGTTCGTGAATCCATCGCCCGCATTTGGACAAATCGCAATGATCGTTATTCGGAGGAACGGGCTACCCGTACCCAGTCGCCAGCTAAAATCGAGATGTCCCATATCGGCGGCTGATTTCATAAAGTACCCGGCCTAGGCCATCCAACCACGCTTCCTCCAGAAGCGTGGTTTTTTTTGAAATATAAGCATGTATAAGTTACCCCATATAATGGGCTTATATTTCATCGCGAAACGGTGGCTTTGCCTCTACAGGACAGCAACAGCCGTTTACGCTTGAAATATAGGAAAGGATATCCTAATGTAATCCTTTCTCTATATTTCTTGGAATGAAACGCGCCGCGCCACCAAAGGATGGCGGCAGCCGTTTCACCTTGCAAAAAAACATCATAATCGTCTATCACTTTTTCTAATAGAAATCATCATAATTCTTAATTTATACAGCTAAAACAGGGTGAATTACCCCCATTTTACTCGGATTTAGCTGTATTTTGCTTCCGAAACGATGAATTGGTAAAAATTAGGTCATCATGTGTGCATTGCCCGATTGCACTTAATATGTTAGTTTGAATATTAATGATGGACTAAAGTGTGTAAACGCAGATTACAAGGTGAAACGGTCGAAAGCCGTCCTTTGGCGGTGCGGCGCGTTTCAGTCCGAGAAATATAGAGAAAGGATGAGAAAATCATATCCTTTCCTATATTTTAAAAACAGTATGATTTCATGTTTATGAGAGGTGGATTTTGTTGCAACTTCAGGTGACGAACAGTCCTTTTAATCAGGAGCAGGTTGAGCTTCTTAACCGCCTTCTGCCAACTTTGACGGAATCGCAGCATATATGGTTATGCGGATATTTGTCCGCAGTTCAGAGCACAGCAGCTTTTGCCCCTATTAGTGCAGAGCCGCAATTAAGCGCGGCGCTTGCTGTAGCAGAGGAAGCGCTGTCAGCACCCGCTCAGCCGGCAGGCTCGCGCGAAGTGACGATTTTATTCGGATCACAGACAGGCAACAGCCAGCGTCTGTCTGGCAAGCTTGCAAGCAAGCTGGAGGCAAACGGCTTTCAGGTTACCTTGTCCGCCATGAACAAATTCAAGCCAAATGGCTTGAAGAAGGTTGAAAATTTATTGATTATTGCAAGTACCCATGGAGAAGGCGAACCGCCGGATAATGCAATATCGTTCCATGAGTTCCTATATAGCAAAAGAGCGCCGCAGCTGGATGAATTGTATTTCTCCGTTCTGTCGCTCGGCGATACGTCTTATGAATTCTTTTGCCAGACGGGTAAAGATTTCGACGTTCGTCTTGAAGAACTGGGCGGCAAGCGCCTGACGCCGCGTGTGGACTGCGATCTCGATTATGATGAGCTGGCAGCAGAGTGGTTCAATCAGGTTGCCGCTGCGTTAAGCGAGCGTGTGAATGGATCGGCATCTGCTCAGCCAGCAGCTGTATCCACAACTGCCTCGATTGGCATGGCTGAATCCGAATATTCGCGTACGAATCCGTTTCAAGCGGAAGTGCTCGCGAACATTAACTTGAACGGACGCGGTTCAGACCGCGAGACGCGCCATCTCGAGCTGTCGCTTGACGGATCAAGCTTGCAATATGAGCCCGGCGATTGCATAGGTCTTTTTCCGGAAAATCATCCGAAGCTAGTCGATGAGCTCATTCAGGCATTAGGCTGGAGCGCGGACGAGAAGGTTCCATTTAATAAAAAAGGCGAAGAAGGCTCGCTGCGCGAAGCGCTTCTGAAGCATTATGAAATTACAGTATTGACGAAGCCGCTGCTGGAGCAGGCTGCGAAGCTTTCGGCTAACAGCGGACTGCAGGAGCTTGCAGCGCCAGGCAAAGAGAAAGTGCTGAAGGAATATATCAACGGCCGCGATTTGCTTGATCTGGTGCAGGATTTTGCGCCTTGGAACTTCACGCCAGCTGCATTCGTCGGCATGTTGCGCAAGCTGCCCGCACGTCTTTATTCCATTGCAAGCAGCTTCCAGGCTAATCCGGACGAGGTGCATTTGACGATTCGCGCTGTGCGTTACGAGGCAAATGGCCGTGAGCGTTACGGCGTATGCTCGATTCATACGGCAGAGCGTTTGGAGCCAGGTGATACGGTGCCGATCTATATTCAAAACAACCCGAATTTCAAGCTGCCGGCAAGCGCCGAAACGCCGATTGTTATGATCGGTCCAGGCACAGGCGTAGCCCCTTTCCGGGCATTCATGGAGGAGCGCGAGGAAACGGGAGCGGAAGGAAAATCGTGGTTGTTTTACGGTGACCGCCATTTCGTGACGGACTTCCTGTATCAAACGGACTGGCAGCGCATGCTGAAGGACGGCGTTCTGACGAAGCTGGACCTCGCGTTCTCGCGCGATTCAGAAGAAAAAGTTTACGTGCAGCACCGCATTTTGGAGCAAGCAGCGGAGCTGTATGAGTGGCTGCAAGCCGGTGCCCATGTTTATGTATGCGGCGACGAGAAGCATATGGCACATGATGTGCATTCCGCGCTTATCACGGTTATTGAACAGGAAGGCGGCATCAGCCGTGAGAAGGCGGAAGCTTATCTCGCCGATATGCAGCAGCAGCAGCGCTACCAGCGCGACGTGTACTAAACGGACCAAAGCGAGTGCGAGAGGAGAAAGCAGCAATGGCAAATGATCAAATCGTAAAGCCGATCGGCGGCCCGCCGAGCGACGTTGAAATTATCAAAATTGAGAGCAATTACTTGCGGGGAGCGCTCGTAGAGAATTTGCGCAATCCAATTACGGGCAGCCTGCCAGAAGACGAAAACCGGTTGATGAAATTCCACGGCAGCTACATGCAGGACGACCGGGATTTGCGTAATGAACGTGAGAAGCAAAAGCTTGAGGCTGCCTATCAGTTCATGCTTCGTGTAGTTGCGCCCGGCGGCGTAGCCACACCAGAGCAATGGCTGGTTATGGATGAATTGGCGCACAAGTACGGCAATGGGACGCTGCGTCTGACGACGCGCCAGGCTTTCCAAATGCACGGCGTGCTGAAATGGAATTTGAAAAAGACGATCCGTACGATCAACGACAAGCTGTTGACGACGCTTGCTGCTTGCGGCGACGTTAACCGCAACGTGATGAGCAATCCGAATCCGCATCTGTCCGAAGCACATGAACAGGTGAATGAATGGGCGAGACGCATTAACAATCACCTCGCGCCACGCACGCCTGCGTATCATGAAATTTGGCTGGATGGCGAGAAGGTAGAAAGCTCGGAAGCTGCTGGCGAAGTGGAACCGATTTATGGACCGGTTTACTTGCCGCGTAAATTCAAAATCGGGATGGCGGTTCCGCCGTCCAATGATGTAGATGTTTATTCCCAGGATCTTGGTTATATTGCGATTTTGGAAAATGGCAAGCTTGTCGGCTTTAACGTAACCGTCGGTGGCGGTATGGGCATGACGCATGGTGATACGGCGACTTACCCGCAGCTTGGCCGCGTCATTGGCTTCTGTACGCCTGAGCAAACGATTGACATTGCCGAGAAGACCGTTATGATTCAACGCGATTACGGCAATCGCTCCGTTCGTAAAAATGCCCGTTTCAAATACACGATTGACCGCCACGGTCTGGACTGGTTTGTTAACGAGCTGCATAATAGAATGGGCTGGAAGCTGGAAGCGCCGCGCGAATTCCACTTCGACAGCAATGGCGACCGTTACGGCTGGATTAAAGGCACCAACGGCAAATGGAATCTGACGCTTTACATTCAAAGCGGACGGATTCAAGATGATGGCGACTACAAGCTAATGACGGGCCTGCGTGAAATTGCGAAGATCCATACGGGAGACTTCCGCCTTTCGCCGAACCAGAATCTTGTTATTGCCAATATTACGACGCAGAAAAAACGCAAAATCCTAGAGCTCATCGAGCAATACAAGCTCACAGATGGCTTGCATTATTCGGCTTTGCGCCGCAGCTCGATTTCCTGCGTAGCGCTGCCGACCTGTGGCCTTGCCATGGCGGAAGCGGAACGGTACTTGCCGACTTTGATCGACAAGCTCGATGTGGTCATGGATGAAGCGGGTCTGCGCGACGAATCCATCGTAATTCGGATGACGGGCTGCCCGAATGGCTGCGGACGTCCTGCGCTTGGGGAAATTTCATTTATTGGAAAATCGCCGGGGAAATACAATATGTACTTGGGAGCAAGCTTCAACGGCGACCGTTTGAATAAGATGTACAAAGAAAACATTGATGAAACGGAAATCATCAGCACGCTGACGCCTATTATTAACCGCTTCGCGAAAGAGCGCGAGCAGGGCGAGCATTTCGGCGATTTCGTCATTCGCAATGGCTATGTGAAGGCGACGACGTCAGGGCTCAATTTCCACGATTAAAGGCGCTTGCTTTTTCTCAAAACGATAGATAGGAAATAAGGTCTGGGGCATTTGCTCCAGGCCTTATTTCGCTTATTGCCTAATGAGCGGCTGGATGTTTATAATAATTGAGTCGAAGTAGAGATAGAGAGTGAAATTGAATGAATGCCAAGAGAGGAGCACATCATAGCGATGATGCCAGAGAAAAAAGTAACGTGGCTGGAGCTGTTTTATGATTTATTGTTTGTCGCGGCCGTTTCCAAGGCTACTCATGTGCTGCTTCATGTGGAGCATAGCAGCATTACCTGGGAGCATTTGTCCAAATTCATCTTGATTTTTGTGCCGATTTGGTGGGCATGGGTTGGACAGACGATGTACAACAATCGTTTTGGCCAGGATACGCCCAAGCACCGATTATTTATCGTAGTACAAATGTTCTTCGTCCTGATTATGACGGCAAGCTTGAATGTTGATTTTGACGCGTATTATGTGCCCTTTTTTATTGGATATATAGGGCTTCGGATTATAACGGCCGTGCAATATTTGCTGACGGCGCGTTCAGAGGTGCTGCATAAGCTGCAAACCGCTCGATTTTTCGGCACCTATTTTTGGCTGGGGATAGCAATATCGTCTTGTTCCTTGTTTTTTGACTCGTGGCTGCGTTACGCTATTTTGTATGCGGGCATAATTTTGGACATTATTGTTCCGTTAATTGGCCGCAAGCATCTCGTTGTCACGCCAATCCATACCCCGCATTTACTGGAGCGTTTTTCGCTGTTTACGCTAATTTTGCTCGGTGAATCGGTCGTTAGCCTGCTTTCGATATTGGATGCCGGAGATATGAGCTTTACTTCTATTGCATTCGTTGCGCTCTCCTTTATACTCGTCATTGCGATTTGGTGGCAATATTTTGAGAACATGGAGAAAAATGTGGACAAAACGAAGCGAACGGCAGGGCAGACGATTATTTACGGCCACTTGTTTATCTATTTGTCGCTTTGCATGATCGCTGCTTCGATTCAGCTGGTATTTTTGAACAAACTGGAATATGGTTTTATGCTCGGATTTGTTTTTGGCTCTGTGTTCATTTATTTTCTGTCGGTTATGTGCGTGTTATACAGCTACCGCTTTGAGCATTTGCGCCCGACCGTGAAGCATATTTCGCTGCTGTTGCTGCTGCTGCTTGTTTTATTCAGCGTGAACTTGCTCGTTGTAGTGCCGCCGACGGTCGTGCTTCTGGAGCTAGTGCTGTTTTTTATCGTATTTGCCAAAACAACGGCTTAGCGTTCAAAGTATGCTCGTTAAGCTAACAGGCAAGGGTAAGGGTAGTGTGCATAAAAGAGAGCGTTTGGGCGGGCAGCTTGAACCAGCCCGCCCAGACGCCCCCATCCCGAAGGTGACTATGAAGTCATATCCGGACATACCTTGTATTGTTATGTTCTTTTGAATGTCGAAGCCGTTTTAAATACCTGTAACCATAAGGATTTGCAATGTTCCTAATACCTATACTGCATATCAGTCAACATATCGACATTAATGGGCTAAGGAATATATCTATCATAGAATTCCCAAAATAAATGGATATCAGCGCCAAAAGGTAATTTTCTCACTAGGCAAACGCACCGATTCATGTCCTTCTTCTTGAGCCTTGCCGATTGAAAGGATCATGACCGGAACATACCGTTCGTCGTCCAGATCAAATGTGTTAACAACCTTATCACGTTCAAAACCTGCCATAGGATTGGTGTCATACCCATGCGCGCGGGCTACCAGCATAAGTTGCATGGCAAATAAACTTGCATCGATTTTGGCCACCTCAATCTTTACTTCTCGAGGTAGTAGAGGAAACATACTTAATATTTGTGTTACCTGCTTGTCGCGCACCTCCTTCGGCATTTTCCCTTGTTCCACAGCTGCATTATAAATCTCTTCTACATACCGTTCACTCTGAGTATCGCCCAAAATAATTAGCATAGCGGCTGATGTATCATTTTGTTGCGTATTGAATTGTACAAGTGGCCGAAGCTTGTTTTTCCCTTCAGGGGTATGAACTACGATAACACGCCATGGTTGTATATTTGCAGAAGAAGGCGCTAAACTTGCTTCATTAATGATATCATGCAATTCTTCCTTTGAAATCTTGACCTGCTCATCATAATGGCGTACGGAACGCCGGCCAGTAATAATGTTGACAAAATCGTTATTTTGGATATGTTCCAGCATGTAATCTCTCCTTTTGATGTGACCAGTTTTTTTGACATAAGTGATGTCACTGGTTATCATGTTTTTATTATGAACTATGAACCTTGGTTTATAGCAAATATAAATTATTCTAGTGTTCAGAAGGGAATAGGCTATGAAAGCGAGTGAAGTGTCCAAGTTGACAGGGCTGCCAGTATCCACCTTGCGATTCTATGAACGCAAACAGTTGATTCCGGAGCAGTTTGTATCAAGAGATGAAAATAATTATCGCGTATATCATGAGGGTGTGATTGGTTTTCTGGAGGATGTGAAAACTTTGCTCACCGTAAGTTTTACTATTCAGGAATTAATCCTGCTCATAAACGAAAACGAAAATTTCTATATAGAAAAGAAAGTATTGGTGATGGAAAAAATTCAACAGATCCAGGAGCTAGAAGCAAAATTGCAAACATCAAAAACATTTTTAGCTGATGTGTTAGAGGGCAAGGCAAATTTTCAGACCCCATGCAGATCTATGGATACAACTGTGTAAACCCTTTTGAAGCCATCGTTTAGCCTGCAAATCGACTTACTACTAATCATTCAATTGAAACATATGAGTTCTGTAATTCATCACTGAGCTAACAGATACCATAGTTTATTTAATAAAGTAGCGGCAGTCTGAGACCTTTATGCAAACGATTCCTGCTGCTGGAACTCAGAAGCAACCGCCTAAGTGCAAAATAGATGATAAACGCTCGTCTTATCCACCTTTTGGTAGATATATGTATGCCTAATTGCTCATATTCAAACATATTATTGTTGCTTAAGGGTGATTAATTCCAATTCCAATCCATGTTAAAATGGTAGAATTACGAATAGAAAGGTGAGAAATACGATGGGATCTTGGGGAACAGCAGCGCTGGAAAGCGATGAAGGTCTTGATGTTCTTGATGCTTTAGGCAAATATGCAGTGGACCGCCAGTCTATTAAATTGAAAGAGCTTCTAGCTCATTATAGAGAGCTCGGATTCCTTGCGGAAGATCCGGAAGAGGTGGATTTCCTTTACGATAATACAGCGATTGCTCTAGCAGAAATTGTGTGCGTCTATATCGAAAACGGCAGGACGCAGTACGAAGAACTGAGTGGTTTGGCGGAGATCGTCTGGAATAAGGAAGATCTGCTTGAGCTAAAGCAATTGGTTCAGCAGGTGTTGGATAATAAGGGCGGGGAACGCGAGCTGTATGAACTGTGGGATGGAGATCCGGATTGGATCAACCATTTGGAAAAAGTGGTTCGCATTTTAGCGGAGCGGCTTTAAATAGTAAAAAATAAACACTGGCTGCAGCCGCTTTAAGCGGTTGCAGCCTATTTGCCATTCATCATAAGCTTATATTTCTTGAAAATCCAAGAGTTAACCAAGTCAGTCATTGCATGTTTGCTTATGCGCGCAGGTGGTTTTTGCTCTTGCGAAACATCTGCTGTTGCTGCATGTACCGAAAAACGAAGCGGTTTTGTCATTTTTTTAATATCTTTTGTGATTTCATTAAAAAAAGCATATGCTAACGGCTGATGCTCCCGAATATCCTCATAAAAATAATAATTTCCTTGCTCATCCGCCATATTAATTTGAAAGCCTTTAGGAAAGGAAAGCATGATGCAAGGCAGCTCATCCTCCGACCATTGTCCGTAGTAGGGAAATGAGATACCTTCATTTCTCGCAAAAAAACCGGTGCTTTCATGATCAGACTTAACAGAAATGGAATAAACAAAGAAGGGGTGATAATCCATTCTTTGTTCCTCTGCCGTAAAATATTTATAAAAAGCTTCATAAGCGGCATACACCAGATCGTAATCATGCTTCGTTTGGGCATAATCGGTACGATGGAACTGCACTTGCTTATGCTCAAAAAGCATCAAAATGCTTTTAAACTCTTCCGGTGTTATGAAAAATTTAAGTTTATAAAAGCCGCTATTTTTTAATTTGTCCATTTCTTTTCACTCACCACCCCATGTTGACTCCACTTATATTATCACATTTTAACAAATTGAATCTACGATCTACATTGCTGAATGCAGCCATAGAGTAGCGGCAACGACGGTAAGTGTAACGACTGGGTTTGTCAAAAATTTTGTGTAGACTCTCATTGAAGCAAAAGTTAACGTAGGTGCTGACTGATCCGCTCAGGGAAAAAGACGGAGAGCTGGAGGAACATTCAAGGCTATAGTGATAATGTTTAATTTGGTTTCATATTGGTATGAATTTACATCAGCGGAGGTTTCGTATGAAATTCTTGAAAGTTTTTAGTATCACTCTATCCATATTCGCATTGTTATTTACAGTAGCAGTCGTTTACATCGTAGTAAGCAAGCCGGATAAATTAAAGGCGAATGACGGGCTGCATACAACGGCATCTTCTCTAGAAAATTCTAATGATGTGGATGTCACTGTTAATCAGGAACCATTAGAATTATCACCATCGCCTAATCAATCCAATCCTTCGCTACCGACAGCTATGCAATCGTCGATACCATCTCCAGAGCCTACTGCGGTACAAGAAACGACGACGCCATCTCCAGAACCTACTGAGGCACAAGAAACGCCGAAGTCTTCTCCGGAACCTACTTTAGTAGAACAAGCGCCGAGTGTTCATTCAACCGAGGATCCAAGTATTCTCATTATTGGTAGATGGACAGTTGAGGATAATCCGAAGGCATACTTTGAGTTTTTTCGGGATGGCACATTTACAAAAGGAACTTATGAAGCTAAAAACGATTACAATGAATTTTCGGGAACGTACTCATTTAGCGATAACTCACGTTTGAAGCTCCAGTATGAGAAATGGACTATACACGTTGGAACCTATAAAAATACTCGAGAGGATACTACAAGTCATGTGTTCAAGTTTACTATTGACGGCAATAAACTTGAAATTCCAGAAGCCAAAGAAGCATTTGGCTTTACTGAATGGACGAAAGATGAATAATACCTTTGAACTAGCAACTGACAGTCCGCTCTTAGACGTCCCGCAATCCGATTTGCGCTCCCTGACAAAATAAAATATACATCCAGCTCGTCTAAGAGTTGATGGGGATTGCATAACAATGGAGAACAATTGACTTTCATTTTATACTTATATTTTCACTCTTATACATATTAAAAATACCCGCCTGCCACTGCTTGGACGAATTCTAATCAGGGCATGCGGGTATTTTTCTGACATTTAAAAGAAAGTTTAAGTGAAAGTTTAAGAGCATGAGCGATAAACAGTATCATAAGGGATGACAAAATAAATGGTTGCCCTACTATCCAGTATTTTGCTTCTATCTATAACATAAGCTTAACCAGTACACGTTATAAATTAGCAGGGGAAGGAGTTGGTTTCAATAAAGAAACGATTGCATCAACAGCTTGAGGAGATTCTTGTCTCTTCTGTAGATCATAAAAACATATTTGGGACGGTTCTGAGAATGGAATCGGGAAATAAACAGTTGATATGGACCGGAGCGGCTGGCGATATGAATCAAAATAATCAGTTTTTTATCGCGAGCACGACCAAACTTTTTGTAACCGCAACCATGTTAAAGCTAAGAGAGCTGAAAAAAATCCAGTTGACTGACAAAATAAGCCGTTACCTAGACAAGGAGATTCTCTCGGGAATCCATCGCTACCAAGGAACCGAATATTCCTACGACATTACGATTCGACAATTGATGGCCCATACTTCGGGTCTGCCGGATTACTTTGAGCAAGTAAGACAAAACAGTAAGAGTCTAAAGGTTGAACTCCTTGCCGGATACGATACTGCATGGTCGTTCGACAAGGTGATGGAGGATGTGAAGCAAATGAATTCACACTTCCCGCCTGGTAAGAAAGGCAAGGCATTATATTCCGATACCAACTATCAATTGCTTGGCAAGATTATCGAGAACGTAATGAATAGTAAATTAGAAGATGTTTTCAAGTTGTTCATTTACGAGCCCTTGGCTTTATCCGAAACCTACATCTATACAAACAACCATGATCAAACTCCCAAGCCTCTTTACTATAAAAAATCTTCCTTGCATGTACCAGAGGCCATGGCCTCCTTCGGACCGGATGGAGGAATTGTCTCCACTGCAGACGAGCTGATGCGCTTTCTGAGGGCTTTTTTTGAAGGTGAATTATTTCCTAAACACGATTTGAGCGAGCTTTATGTTTGGAATAAAATCTTTTTTCCGTTACAGTACGGCATTGGAATCGCGAAATTCAAGCTTCCTAGGTTTTTCTCGCCGCTGCGATCCATTCCAGAGCTAATCGGACATTCCGGTTTATCGGGAGCATTCGCGTATTATTGTCCAGAGAAGGATTTGTATTTGACAGGTACGGTCAATCAGGTTTCCACTCCGAGTTTGTCCTATAGGCTGATGCTTCGGGTATTGGATGCAATGCAAAAATAAACGCTCCTAGAGCGGCAAGTATTTAGAGCTGTCTTTTTGTGCGCCTTTCTGAGTATGGGTTGAATTATAGTAAAAAAATTACAAGGATATTTTTTATATTTTATTCCAAAATTCGATATAATTTGATATAATATTCCTTGCGAATGGGCAAGAGACTTTCATTCCTAGTACCTGCAATACTCTTCCACGAAGAAGGCGGATGTCAGTATTCGCACCCCAATTTCATAACAGCATGGCGCAGTCAGAAAATGCTAGTTTTTTTGGAAATAACTAATTTTTCAGAGGAGACTGAAGCCATGAACAAAACCTTGCATTTTGAGCTCGTATCTAATTCTACGGAGGTACCGCTCACCTTGCATATCGGGCAGTACAAGTATGCGCTGCACAATCACACGCCGCAGACGCTGCTCGATTCGACACGGACCAATAGTGCTCTCGCACTAATACCTGAACAGCAGAGACAGAAATTCACGCATTTTGTTGAAATTTCCGAGTCCCTGTTCCAAAGTGATCGTCTAACCCGCATCCGTGTAACCTCTCCTGATCACGATCCGAATGTATACCTCCCCAAGCTGCATCATGTTTCCTTTCACATTCCGAAAGTACACCGAGTCAATCACATAAAGAGCAAGCTTGCCGCAAACTCGCTGCATTTACATCCCAAACTAACAAGTCTTGGTGTCGCCCAGCTTAACACCTTTGATGCCCTTCAGGTCAACCTTGATGCCGAAGATCTGTTAAGCCCATGGGATATTGCAACAGCGATTCTGTTCCACTACCCAGAGCTATCCTCTAATAAGCCTTATACAGCGAATATCGTGATGAACGATCACATCGCACCACCTCAAAATGTTAATCCGGCCCAGTATAACCAAGTGTACAATCTAGCGACAATCATCAGCAAACAGGGTCCTGCATCCTCCACAGGCGGCTGGGCTAAAATTACAAATTCGGTTGACCAGAACGGCACTCCGCTTACTTATGGCTATGACATGGGTACGCATAAAGCGGGGGATCCAATCCTCATTTACAGCTGGTCAGATTTAACCGTACAAAATGCAACCTCACCAATGACTGGCGCCATGCAAAGTGCAAGCAACGACAATTCCCTTCAAAATCAGACATGGACGGTCAATCAGGGCAAGACGGCCTACCAGCAGGATGGAGGATCCACAACGGGCTCGGTTGAAAAATCGTTCTCGGCGTCCCGTGCAAAACTCGCAGCGGTGGGAGATCAGACGTTCAAATGGACGGTAAAAGAAGAGACCCCGCATCATGGCTTAGGCGTTTATGCCGATACGATTTCCTTTAGCGACGACGGCAAGTTTTCGATACAGGTGAAAAATACGTATTTGCGCACATTGACTGCCTATGCGGAATTTTTCAATGAGAACGGGGATGCGATCTCCAACCCGTCAGGCTGGGTGGATCAACTGCCATCCTCGATTTCCAGCTGGTTCGAGACGGACAAGAAGAAGTATATCTCAAGCGTATCCGCCGTCAATACGATTCTTGGCATTCCGATGCCGACCGATCCGAAGACGCTCTCGTTCGTCTTTCCGGAGGAAGCAACTCAGCTTAAGCTGCTCTTCGGGTGTCTCGGCACTTCAAAATGGGATGGAGACGTCGACCCTTCAGGCGCAATACTGACAGGTATTTTCCAATACGGAATTCCTTCGGTGTTTCTAATTGCTGGGGCAGCGATTACGAGCTCCAAATGGTTTAATGAGTTTGTGTCTGACACTGAAAATGTCGTAGCTGCCCTTGCGGTTGCTTTCCCAATTGTCGGCGGGGGCGTTGCAACAGCAGCAGCCTTAACCAATGCAAAATCCGTGCTATTCAGCTTTGCGGACGCTATGGCCGGCATTCTGCTTGCTAAGGGGCTTGAGAAACTGGCGCTTTATATAACGGGCCAGATCACGGTTGCGGAGCTGGAGGATGAAGTTCCGTTTGTCGGCTGGGCGCTTCGTGCGGCCAACATGGCGATCAACTTTGCGGAAATGGCCGTTACGACTGGAGAAATTCTGTCCTCGCCGGCTACTCTTTCCATTGACATCTGCCGTTCGATGAATTTGAATTTCACGCTTCATCCGGATCCGACCCATGGCGAGCCCGGGCATCCCGAGACAGCCGTATGGCCAGCCGTGTCTGACCATTACCAAGTGACGGTGCAATACAAGGGCGGCACGAACTTCGTTCTTAGCGGCAACATGCCTGCCACAACCTCGAACACGCCGCTGCAGCTGACCTTCGCGGATCTGCCTGTCGGCGGGAGCATTCAAATCACAGCCGGCATCTATTCGGCCAACGGCTGGCTCTGTGGCAAATACCAGAGTGAATGGATGGACGCCTTCCCGAGCAGTGGATCCTCTTCCCTTTCGCTGAGTGCGGATATTACCGAAATTCTAGTGCCGCTTACGCAGGATACACAGTACAACTACAAAGAGAAAATCATATACGACCAAAACTCGGACAAGCATGTGTGGCATGCCGGTGATCTGCCAACGGCCACCCTATCCAGTCTGGACTGCAGCAGCGGCGGCCATTACATTTGCAAACCGGTCGATATTACGCTGAATGACCAAGCTTACCAGATTGGCTATGTATGGAGCGCCTCAGGTCAGAATTATATGGCCCAGAACGTCTCGGTGCTGGCTGATCCGCAGTCACGCTACAAGTCGTCCGAGGTTCAACTCACAGTGCAGCCTTATATCGCCTATGACCAATTTGGTCTTGAGCCAGATGGAAGTGGACAGGAGACTGTCAGCCTGAACAATTTCATTCTAGATACCCGCAATAGCCAAATGAATTTGCGCCAGGTTAACCTGATGGACGGCGAAAGCGGATTCGGTTTGAATGATCCGAATTTGAAGAGCTGGGGACGGTTCAATCTGTCCAATATCGACGCGATGGTCGTTCATCCGGATGGAGCGGTCATTGCAGTCAGCTGGAAAGACAGCAAGATGGAAATTCTTCAAATTCCAGATTCGCCGACCGACGATGCGCATGCGCCTGACGCTCAGATGGTATCCGGGCTTGGTGTTCGCCAAGGGCTCCTGCAAGGGCCAAAATCCATCTCCGTAACACCAGACGGTCGCGTGCTTATTCTGGAAACGCTTAATAAGCGGATTCAAGCTTTCGATACGAAAGGCAATCCGGTTTCCAGCTTCCTGGGTGATAAGCTGTTCACGCTTGAGGCTTCGGTCTATTCATCAGACCTGGATAATGGCATATTCTCGGATGCGCTGCAGCTCCAGTTCCAGGAAAATGGCCTGACACATATTTTTGATCTGGATGAATCTCTTATCGCGAGTTTGAATCAAGGCCAACTCTCGGACAATATCATCAATGCCTTCGCTTTCCAAGGTGTGTTCCTGACCTACGAAAGCGATCAAATGAGCAATCATGAGGTCAGTACGTACGTCACGGTCGTAACTTCTGGAGCGGCATGGACGATTACCGACCCGAACAAGAATGCAGTTTACAATATTAAGAAAAACGACCTGGTTCTCAACGTATTTGATGTGCTGAACAATGTGACCGTTGATGTCCGCGCGAAGGGCAGCAGCTGGGTGGTAGAGGATTGGAACGGCGCGCAATCGTATTACATCTCCACCGATGCAGCGGACAGCCAGACTCTTAACGTCAATCGCTATTTGTCCTTCATGCTGCTTTACAACCCTGAGAACCGCACCGACATTACGTATTTGGATGTAGCTGTTGAAGCGAAAGGCTATCTCTACGTGCTTTCTTATGTAGCCGGCGGCAAGGAGCCAAGTGACTACTTTTTGGATATCTATAACCCAGACGGTACGTTCCTTGTCCGTACACCGGATTCGCAATTACAGCCGACGAGCCCGCAGTTTATCAGCGCAGCGAAGCTTGTCGTTGACGTATGGCGCAATGTCTATACGCTGAACTACGAGCCTATTATCGGCCCGAACAATACGACGGAGCCGTCGATCAGTCATTGGATTCCGACTCCGCCGCTGTTCGATTTGCCGCTCAGCGACCAGTCGGATTTCAATAATGCCAATGTTGCGGCAGTTCAGGCTGATTTCTCAGCAAACGGCATTACGCTGGCGAATCCGACTACGATCCAAACGATAAATCCAAGTGGCTACTGGAAGGTATCCGATTCGACACAGACGTATGATGTCATCCGCAGCGGATCGAATCTTGAGGTTTATTCCATTCCAGTAACCTAAGAGCAATCTTCGCTTTAATAGCAGCTATTGAAGTATTGCAAGAGCATGTGATGCAGCTTGAGCGCATACAGCTTTTTATACTATAGCTGTATGGCGCCAGTCTGCAAGACTAATGGGCAGAGGAACGGGAGGAATGAACATGGGGGATTTATTTAGCCAAACGCTGCAACAACTCGGTTTGACCGAAGCGGATGTAAGCAAAGGCACACTTAGAACAGGGGATAAGCCAGGGCCAAACTATCTATCCACGCGGCCGGAATATGAATCCGCCTTGTCCGCCAAGAGGATTATTGTGAAAAGTTTGGAACAGTTGCAGTCGATTATCGGGACAAACGATTCGAACGGCGGGGAGCTTGATATTCCTAAGCCGTGGCCGGCAAGCAAATCTGGCATGAAGACTCAGGATCTGACCGAGTTGGATGAGCGGCAGCTCTATGACGCGCTTCGTGCCTGCCTGGCTGGTCGGCAAAACGAGGTGCAGAGCTACGCTGATATTTTGAACGCACGGTATTTTCCAATGAGCTTAAGCGTTTTCACTACTCAAGACATAGTCGTTTCGGCAGGCAGCCCGCTTATTATATCCCCTCAAGGGCATGATCCAGTGTCGGTCACATGCAATACGCTGACGCTGGAGCAAGGCGGCCAAATCATCTGCGAAGCACCGGTTATTCTGACCTGCAATACGTTTATCAAAAACTAGCGGGCACGCCCGATAACTTAGGAGGAACTAAAAAATGCTGACTGCACAAGATATCCGCAACCGTTTTATGGCGAAATTCAATTTGACCGAGGAGATTATACAACAAGGAACGCTAACAACGAGCGGAGGCGGCACGTACATCTCGGCCAATCCCAATCATGACACTGCTATTAAGCCGTTCTATGTAACGGTAGAATCTATTGACGATTTCAAGGCATTTGGCGGGAATTCCGACGAGCATTACGCGAACAATACGCTTCAAGAGCATCATGAAGCGCTCGCAGAATGGGATGCAAGCAAGAATGAAAAGGCTTACTCGGAGCTGTCCGTACTTGAGAAATCGGCTGTCTGCAGCGCCTATCAGACCTATATCTACGGCAACTCGAGCAAAGTCAAATCTTATAAGGCTGTGCTGCAGAAGCATTTCTTTCCGGCGCAGCTTGCCGTCTGTGCAGGGCAAGATGTCGTTGTCACGCCAGGCAATCCGCTAATTCTGGCTGGCGATGGCGATAATCCGATCACCTACAGCTTTAATACCATTACGATTCAGCCGGGCGGTCAAATCATTAGCCAGGCTAATGCCACATTGCTTGTGGATACGCTTATTCAAGAAGAGGGCGGTACCCAGTTGGGGGACACGCAGCCGACCAACAGCTTTGTAAGCATCGGAGCTGACGGGCAAAGCGGGGCGGCAGGTGGCAACGGCGGCAACGGCAATCCGGGCAGCCAGGGCAGCGCAGGCTCTGACGGTAAAAATTCCTGCGATACGCAAGCGGGACAAGGCGGCACGGGGGGAACGGGCAATCCGGGTACGCAAGGTGGCAACGGCTCTCGCGGCTCTGACTCTCAAGTGGTCAAAGCTACTCTAACTGTTGTGCAAGGGCCGATATCGCTAATGTCCTGCGGCGGGAATGGCGGGGCTGGCGGCGTAGGCGGCAATGCCGGAGCTGGCGGTGTAGGCGGCACGGGTGGCAGCTCGACCTCTCATTGTTCGGCAGGCGCGCAAGGCAAAGGAGGTCAAGGCGGCAACGGTGCGGACGGCGGCAGTGGCGGTGATTCTGGCAATGGCCAAAATATTTATTGTACGTATCAATCGCTTGGACCGAACGGCTCCATTTCACTCGGCGTTCCGACGAAAGGACAAGGCGGCCAAGGAGGAGCGGCAGGAAACGGCGGCAACGGCGGTCAAGGAAATCCAAACGGCGGCGGCGGCACGGCGGGATCGCCAGGGGCAAACGGCAAAAACGGCACGAATGGAACGGTTTATATTAACAACGTCCCTCAGCAATAATCGTTATTTATATATAAGGAGGTCAGCAGATCATGAGTGCAAGCTACGATATTGTCATTCAAGGGGCAAGCGGAACCAATGGGGCGGATGGCGCGCAAGGTGAGAGTGCGGCCGCAAGCGGCAGCAACGGCACGAATGGGACGTATAACAAATTGGATACACCGCATTGTATCAGTGCTACGAACGGTCAGCAGGGACAGAATGCGGTAAGCTCGGGTCAAAATGGCGAGCAGGGCAGCGCAGGCGCCTCAGCCTCCGATTTCATTTTCAAGTGTCAATCCATTGTAGCTCAGAGCCCCATTACCATCTACAGCGCAGGAGGCAGCGGCGGAAATGGCGGTAATGGAGGAAACGGCGGAAATGGCAGCAACGGCGGCAGCGCAGGCCAGCAAAATTCCAAATGCTCCAGCTCCATACCCCCAGCTACAGGAGGCAATGGCGGCAATGGGAGCAACGGTGGAAACGGGGGGTATGGCGGAAATGGCGGCAACGGCGGCGATATTACCGTCCGTTATGTGAGCGCATCGCTTACCGTCCCGGTTATTGCCCAATCAAACGGTGCTATTGGCGGGCAAGGAGGCAGTGCGGGCTTTGCAGGCGTAGGCGGGGTAGGCGGCGCGAATGGCACGGCACCGGGGCAAAATCCGTCCAATGCGGATAATGGAGCTTCCGGAACGAACGGAGCACCTGGCGTGAACGGTAATTCGGGCGCAAACGGTAAAGTCTCAATCAAGGAAGGCAGTTAAACTTAATTAATAATCGGCGGGGGGAATCCGAATGTCCTCGACCATGATGACATTTATCGGAAAATGGATATTCAGCGATACAGCTGGAAGCACGTATATGAGCCTGGATGGATATACCTCACAGTTGGTGGCCGTCCAGGCTACCGCCGCCTCTCCTGACCAGCGATTCAATGCTTATGGGGATATGGGTACCGGTTTTTGGCTGCAGGCCAATAACGGCAAATATGTTGTCTATGCTGGAAGCGGCTATGCGGCAACAGAGGATCGGAGCGGGGCTCCTGCTATATTTACACTGGTTTCAAGCGGCGCTGCCGTCTTGCTCGTCGAGCAAGTATCGGGCACACAGTATGACGTTAATATGAGCGGAGGCACGATTAGCAGAATAGCATCGAACAATTCGCCAGCGACGGCTTTATTCCATCAGCAGTCAATCACACCTGGTCTGGTGCAAATTCAGCAGGCCTCGGTTATTCATTCGGCCGATTTGTCGTGGGCTTACTTAGCTGGAGCGGATCTCAGCCAAATTGATTTTTCTGGCTCCAATCTTAGCGGTGCAAATTTAGACTCCTGCAACTTGTTTGAAGCGACATTCCAAGGACCGGATACGATTATTTCTTATTCGAGCTTTGCAAGCGCGTCGATGAGCTACGCCATTCTGGATAAATGTACGGCTGTGAGCGTCGATTTCAGCAACGCCACTATGAAATTTGTATCGCTTTCCGATGCGAGCCTGGCTGGCTGTGATTTTACATCTGCCAACCTGTCTAGTGCTTCTGTAGACGGAGTTGACCTGACAGGAGCATGCCTGGCAAGTGCAAACCTTTATGGCACGGTGCTGATTCATTCCAACCTGACGAAAGCCGACCTGACCGGTGCGAATCTGCTGCTGGCGAATCTGGACAGCATTCAAATTCCGGGGGCTACGTTGACTAATTCGACACTAAACAACCAGGATTTGACGACAGCCATCATCGATGCCCAAACGAACTTTACGGGGGCTAGCATGCAAAAGGTTCGTCTCAACAAATGTTCGTTAAAGAACGTAACCTTCACGCATGCGGATTTGACCGGCGCACTGCTGGACGGCAGCAATCTGACCGGCGCTGATCTCAGCTTCGCGACACTGACCAATGCTTCCCTGCAAAACGGGGTCGCCCTGTTCAGCGCTTCATTGTCCAATGCGACGCTGACAGGCGCAAACTTGACGGGTGCGCAGCTTGGAGCCAAGCAGGAAGCATTTACGCTTAGCACCTCGCTCATCTCCGATTTGAACGGCGGCGCCGTCACGTCTGCGATCAGTCAGGCTTTTCAGAATGCAGGGTATCCGCTTTCGAAAGCCGCGACCATTACGGTCCGCATTCCGAGCCAGAACTGGATCATCACCGATAACAACACGGTATATACCATTACGAACGGCGGGGCTGTCCTGAACGTATGGCTTTATGTATCAAGCAATGATGCTGCCGTTCTAGCGGGGGCTTATATGCCTAATGCCATTTTCACCGATGCGAACCTGTATGCGGTCAATATGTCGGGCGTCAACTGGTACGGAAGCTCGGCAAAAGCGGATAACGCCGATCTGGAGGAAGCTGATCTCGCCAATGCCAATCTTGGCAGCATGGATTTCTCGCAGGCCCGGATGTACGGCTGCAATTTGGATTCAGCCAATCTGATCGCAGCGACGTTGAACGGCACGTATTTGACGCCATCGATTAACAAGAAGCAGGCTTCGCTTGCTTTTGCCAATATTCAAGGTGCAGTTTTCCAGCAGGCGCAGCTGCAGAATGCTGTATTAACGAATGCAGCGGTATCGCTGAACGAAGGGCCTTTTTTTACACTGGCGTCATCGTATGCCGTCGATCTGGACAATCAGACGATATCAGCAGCGCTGCGCAGCCAGTTCCAAACCAACCATTTTCCGCTGGACCCGGGGGCGACTGTGACAGTTGTAACGCTGGGCAGCTATTGGACGATTAAAAACGCTTCTAATCCCATTTATCCGATCTATTCCATAGTCAAAATAGGTACGCAGTTATACGTATCCGGCGGCCCGATTGGCGTTCATCTGTTTAATTTGCCTCAGTCCATGAGCAAGGAGCTTGATGCGAAAAATTTGGCCTCTGACATTCAAAACGCTTTCAGCAGCGCGGGATATCCGCTCGTATCCTCTGCAAGCATCGACCAAGTCATCATCCCGGGCAGCAAATGGCATTTAAGTAATATCAGCACGGATACTTCACAATTACAGCAGGGCTATGTGGAATTTTATATTATTGCAAACGAAGATCAAACGCTTCATATATACGGCTCGGTGCTGATGGTCATTCGTCCCGATGATACCCATACGCTGGAACAGGTCCGAATCGTGCTGGCTACGACACAGATGACTCAGGATGTCATGGACGGCACGACGACTTGTCCGAATGGGCAAAAGCTGAAGCAGTATTTGAACCAGCTGCCTCCGCAGCATATTACATGGGAGCAGATGATGACGGCTGCTGCGCCGCCGAAGCCGCCAGCATGTGTGCCGGACCCGTTTCATTGGTGCAATTAAACCTATAAGGAGGTCTATAAAATGGCAAGCCAGGTCATCCCAGCACCGATGGATTACGCGGTTCTGCTTGCGGGGGCGCATCCGGAGCTGTCTTCACCGGATCCGGTTATTCAAACCGAGGTCAACAGCTTGATCAACAGCCAGACCAATCTGCTCTATGGACTCGCGACAGCGATCAGCAAACAGGGGCCGGCTTCGTCTAGCGGAGGCTGGGCCACAATAGAGCAGATCGGGAAGCTCGGCACGAATGCCGTTTATCAATATACGCTGTCTTCTGCAATCACCTCGGCAGCTGGCCCGCTTATTGAAGGAACGCTTGTACTCGTCAAACAGGACGACAATTTGCTAAATAGGCTATGGTCTGTTCAGCAGGGCGTCACCGGTGCTTATCAGCCGATTATTCCGCCAGCTGCTGGTTTTCAGTGGACGGCGGATAATTTCCAGCCGCAATGCGGCATTACGGTGCAATCAGTCAGCGCCGACCCTCAATCGAAGCAGTTCCAAATTGTTCTGCAAAATAGTTTTCCGGCTTTCTACAGTCTATACACGGAATTTCTCGATGCTTCCGGTGCGCTCATTACGCTTGAAGCTGGGGAATGGACATCAAGACTCCAATCAGGCTCGCCCTTTGAAACAGCAACGTTGAAATTCATAGGACTGGTGCCGCCAACACTCGGGATAGCAGGTATGCCTGCCGCTGCCCAGCAGACGACGCAGTCATTTCAAATCCCGAGTGCAGCGGTATCTGTCCGGCTTACCTTCGGAACATTGGGTGCGCTTGGATGGAACAGCGTTGCCAATCCGCTGCCATTTTTTTTCTCAGCTGTGCTCGGCTACGCTGTTCCATGGATCATGAAGTCCGCCGGCGAGTATACTTCGGCGACAGCGGCATGGTATTACGAGCTGTTTAGCGACAGCGGAATTGTAATGGAATTGGAAAAGACAGCAGGGATTTTGTCATCTGCCGTCTCAACATTGGATGCAATCAATCTGCTCTGTGCGCAGACAGGCAAGCTGTTGTTCGGCGGCTCGTTGCCTAAGCTGCTCGCTGCGCTGCGTCTCAAATACAAAGACGATGTTCTTATTCAGGCAGCCCAAAGCACATATTGGCCGCTAGCGGGCATGTTATCTTCTCTGCAGAGCGGCGCAGTAAGCGGTGTGGTAGAGACACTGTCTGTTCCTGCAACTTTCGCGCAGGTTTATAGCATGAATATGATCGTGGTTTCAACGGTTGAGGTATATCCTGACCCAGCCCATGGCACATGGCCGCTTACAGCTGCTTCATATACAGTTAAATGGACAGGAAATGGCGATGTGCAAACAGAGAGCGGATTGATAAACGGCATTTGGAGTGATCCGCTGTTAAAGTCGTCGTTTGCCAATGTTCCACATAATGCTGCCGTGTCCGCGCAGGCGTTCATCTACGACGCTTCTGGAGCTTTAGTTGGGCAGGGTGAAGCAAGTGGAATAGCATCCTCCACTCTCAGCATCGTGATTCAAGAAAATGCCCCAGCTGCAGCAGCAAAGGGCTATCGGCAAACGATGGCGCTGGCCTTTAGCCCTGAGGCGGGTTTCAATTGGCAGCCGGCAACTGAGGCAGACCCCTCGACGATTGCAAGTTTGGACTGCAGCAATGTCGGAACCAATCTATGTCAACTGACTGGCATTTCATATAATGCTGCTGCTTCGGCGCTTGTATATGGCTGGAGGGCATCGGGCCAGACGTGTGCGCCATGCAGCGGCGGCGGGGCAGGGGCGCAAATGTACAGGCTCCAAGCCATTTCGGTTTCGTCATCGCCTGCCCATTCGCTTAAGCCCGCATCATGCGGCTTCTATACGATGACGACCATTGCAGCTGGCCACAACTGTGATAATAATCTGTTCTTCGATACACGTACAGAGCCATATGCGCTCAGGGACATCACACTCGGAGATGCTGGCGTTTTTCAGTTCCCTACGGGAACGAGCCGAGGGTATTTAACGCTTAGTACAGTGGATGATTTGACCGCTCATCCAGCTGGATTTGCGGCTGCAGTCAGCACAGCCGCAAGCATGCTGCAAATTGTGCAGCTAAGCGCGCAGCCGGTGGCGGACAGCGCAGCGCCGGGACCTTATTCGGTCGGTGGAGTGGGGACACGGCCCGGGCTTATGCAGCAGCCCGTAGCAGTTGCAGCTGCGCCTGACGGTACCCTTATCGTACTGGAGGCAGGGAACAAGCGGCTGCAGGCCTTCGACGTGTTCGGCAACAGCCAGAATTATTTCGCTATGTCCCCTGTGCTGCAGCTTCGCCAGACGTCTGGTATATCGTACATTGATCTAGATATCGATGTGGACGGCAATATGTATGTGCTGTCTTATTCCGGCGGCGGAAATCAGGCAAGTCAGTATTTGCTTGACGTGTACAGCTGGCAGGGAGCGCTTCTTTCTTCAACGGAGGGCGTAAATGCAGCGAAAATTGCCGTAGATGAATGGCGGAATTTATATGCGCTCGACTACAGCCTAATGCAAGGGCCGCAGGGAGATACAAGTCCTGCCATTCGGGTATGGACGCCGATAACGACTTGAGGTTGGAAAGGAAGGCTATCACGATGTCTAAGCAAAAGCATCAGCAGTTCGCGAAGGAGCAGACTCACACTAATGAGGAGGCCATTGCGATTATCGGCATGGGATGTCGTTTTCCCGGCGGGGTGAACAATCCGGAACAATTCTGGGAGCTGCTCAAAAATGGTACAGACGCGATCGTGGAGGTTCCGCCAGAGCGATGGAAGAACACGGATTTCTATCATCCCGATCGTGACAAACCGGGTAAAATGGTAACCAGGCACGGCGGTTTTATTGACGGCATCGACCGGTTTGACCCAGAGTTCTTCGGCATATCGCCGCATGAAGCGCATCATATGGACCCACAGCAGCGGCATTTGCTTGAGGTTACATGGGAAGCGCTGGAGGACGGCGGGCAGCGCCCCGCCCTTCTTCGCGGCCGGGAGGTAGGTGTGTTCGTAGGGGCATTCGCGCTCGATTATCACGCGCTGCAATTCGGCGATCCATTCCAGCGGGACGCCGGGCCGTATACCGCCGCAAGCAGTATGACCACGATGATTTCAAACCGGATTTCATATATTTATGATTTTTGCGGCCCGTCCATGACCATTGATACAGCCTGCTCGTCTTCACTTGTTTCGCTGCATTTGGCTTGCGAAAGCCTGCGTAAGGGCGAGAGTGAGCTTGCGGTTGCTGGTGGCGTTGTGCTGATTTTCACCCCGCAATACACGCTGGTAGAAAGCAGAGGCGGATTTCTGTCGCCGGAAGGCCGGTGCAAAACTTTTGACAACTCTGCGGACGGCTATGTCCGGGGCGAAGGCGTTGGTATGCTCGTGCTGAAACGACTGGAGGATGCTCTAGCAGATGGCGATCCGATTCAGGCGGTTATTATGGCAAGC
Organism: Paenibacillus sp. JT22N15; assembly: GCF_059383755.1. Classification (NCBI taxonomy): domain Bacteria; kingdom Bacillati; phylum Bacillota; class Bacilli; order Caryophanales; family Paenibacillaceae; genus Paenibacillus; species Paenibacillus sp. JT22N15. The sequence goes on from NZ_JBXENV010000007.1 coordinate 328,474, forward strand.
AGTGTCAACCAGGATGGACATACGGCTAGCATTACCGTTCCCAGCTCCGAGGCGCAGGAGCGGCTGATTCGAAAAACGCTGGGCAAGGCGGGCATTTCTGCAGCGGACGTGCAATATGTTGAAGCGCACGGAACAGGCACGCCGGTCGGAGATCCAATCGAGGCGCGGGCCATTGCCGCAGCCTATGGAGAAGGGCGGACGGAATCGGAAAAGCTGTTCATTGGCTCCTGTAAAACGAATATAGGCCATACCGAAGCAGCGGCCGGTGTAGCTGGTCTAATAAAAACGGTGCTTTGCCTCCAGCATAAGCAAATTCCGCCGAACCTGCATTTTCATAATCCGAACCCGGCCATTCGATTTGATGAATGGGGCATCCGCGTGCCCGTCAAGCTTGAGCCGTGGCCTTCGCATGACGGTGAAGCCATTGCGGCAGTCAATTCATTCGGTTATGGCGGCACAAATGCGCATGTGATCGTCCGGGAGCCATCTGTGAGCGAAAAGGATATTTTGCCGCAAGAAGAGGCGTCCTTGATAGCCGTTCAAGCTGGCTATCGCCGTGATGGCGAGCGGCAGGCAGCGGCAGATGTTGACACAAGGGCAGCAGCAGGTCCATCAGCCGTTGTGGAGCAAAAAGGATTTGCTGCACAGCGCTCGTATTTGCTGCCGTTCTCGGCACGGCGAGCGGAAGGACTGCAGTTGCTCAGCAAAAGCTACTTGCATCGGCTTAGCAGTCCCGGCTTAGCGCTGGAAGACCTGTGCTGGAGCGCTGGCGAGCGCCGCGAGCATCACGCTCACCGTCAAGCGAGTATTGCGAAAGACAGTGATGTGCTGGCAGAGCTTTTGGCTGCAGCTGGCGAAGGAAAAGCGGCACAGGGCGTCATCACCGGCATGAATAGGCCAAGCGACAAGCCGCGGCTTGCTTGGGTTTTCTCAGGTATGGGCCCGCAGTGGTACGGCATGGGAAGGCAGCTGCTGAAGCTTGAACCTGTGTTCCGAGAGACGATGGAGCAGTGTGACCGCTTGTTTGAAGAAATTGCCGGCTGGTCGATGCTGGCTGAGCTCGAGAAGGATGAAGCGGACAGTCTGATGGACGAAACCGAAATTTCAATGCCGATCAGCTGTGCTCTCCAGATCGCATTGGCAGAGCTTTGGCGCTCATGGGGAATCGTGCCGGAGTCCATCGTAGGCCATAGTGCAGGCGAGGTTGCTGCATTTTATGCGGCGGGCGTTTATCCCTTAAAGCATGCGCTTCAGATCGTTTACCACCGCAGCCGACTTCTTCAGCGCTTAAGTGGAAGAGGCGGCATGGCGGCTGTCGGCGCCAGCGAGGAGGAAGCGAAGAAGCTAGTGGAGGACTTTGAAGAAACGGTGAGCATTGCTGCGATTAACAGCCCTTCATCGGTCACGCTTGCAGGAACAATTCAGTCATTGGACAATGTTTTGGCCTTGGCGGCAGAGCAGAAATTATTCAACCGAAAATTGAAGGTGCAAGCCCCTTTTCACAGCCATTTCATGAAGGAGATTGAGGAGGAGCTGCTGGACAGCCTGCAGGGGATTCCGTCACAGTCAGCGTCCGTCCCGCTTTTTTCGAGCGTCACTGCTGAGCTTGTTGACGGCGCGTCTGTAGATGCTCATTATTGGTGGCGCAATGTTCGTGAACCGGTGCGCTTCGCACCGGCCATTGAACAAATGCTGCAGAGTGGCTATACGGTTTTTGTGGAAATCGGAGCGCATCCTGTTCTTAATGGAGCGCTGAATGAATGCTTTGGTGCCCGCCGGGCCTTGGCTGTTGCCTCCATCCGCCGCAAGGAGGACGAGCATGAAGCAATGCTGCTGTCGCTTGCTGAGCTTTATGCTTGGGGATTTGAGCCGAACTGGACCGCCCTTTATCCGCAAGCGCAGTGGACGAAGCTTCCGGCCTATCCATGGCGGAAGGAGGCCTACTGGCATGAGCCGGAGGTCATCCGGCTAATTCGTCTAGGATTGCGTGATCATCCGCTGCTTGGCAGGCCATTGCTTGGCGCAGCGGCAGCTTGGGAGGGTGAGGTCTCGCTCATTCGTTTTCCCTATTTGCGTGACCACCGGGTACTGGATCAGACGGTTTTCCCGGCGGCAGCATATATTGAAGCGTCAATGGCGGCGGTTCAGCACACCTTGGGCGGAAGCGGGTATGCGCTTGAGCAGATCGAACTGCACCGCAGTCTTACGCTGCCTCAGCTCTCCACGGTCATGCTTACCCAGCACTATCTCGACGTGGAGAACGGCACGTTCCAAATTTATTCGGCGGCAGATACGTCAGGAAGTCCATATACGCTACATGCCTCCGGTCGGGTAAGGCAGCTCCAGCCGGTCGCGCCAGCGGCACAGCAGAATCCGAAGCTTGCGAGTCAAACGATGCGCCGTACCGTAGGGCGCGATCAGGCCTACCAGATTTTAAACCGTATGGGTTTTGATTACGGAGCCATGTTCCAAGGCTTGCAACAAGCTTATATTGGAATGGATGAGGCCTGGGCAGAAATTAAAATGGACCTAGCGGCAGCGGAGACAGAGGGTTACATCTTCCATCCTCAGATAATGGACTCCTGTTTTCAGGCGATGCTGGCTGCTGAATTCCCGCTTGAAGGCGAGGCGCCAAAGGAAACGAGAGATGAGTTTCGTCTGCCCGTGCGAATTGGGGAAATTCGCTTTTATCGAAAGGTAGAAGGGAAACTATGGGCTCACAGCCGATTGACGGAGCGCAACGATAAGATAACAAAGGGAGACCTGCGCGTCTATGACGAAGATGGACGCCTGGTAGCCGAGTTTCTCGGCTTCGTCAAACAGGCGGTGGATGCGGGAGTAGGAAAGATCAGGAGTGCACAATTAAAGCGCTGGTTCTATGAGCCGCAGTGGCAGCCTGCTCCTGAGCTGAGCGACTCGCCGCTGCGCGTGACAAAGAAGGATGTCTGGCTGTTTCTCGCCGATGACAGCGGTGTGGCGGAGGCAGCAAGCACAATACTGCGACAGCAGAATTTTGAGGCGGTTATTGTATGGCCCGCTGTTGAAGGAGAATATCATTTTGTGCCTGCTTTGAATGGGAGTAAAATACACCCTGGCACGAAGCAGCATTACGACAGCATGGTGAAGGATGCACTACAGGCATTTGGAAGCCGTCTTCGCGGCATTGTTCATGCCTGGAATTTGGATATTCCTGAACCGGTGAGCATGCATTTGCATGCTCTTGAAGCGGAAGCTGAGCAGGGCAGCAGGTGCTGGAGCAGTCCATGGATGGAAGGGAATGAGAGCTTTACACCGCATAAAGCGCTATCCCTTTATTCCATGCTTTATACGGTGCAGAGCATAGCCAGTCATCATGCGAGGGTACGTCTCTGGACGCTGACGCGCGGTGCACAGCTCGTCCATCGCTTGGATGAACTCGCCGTTACAAAGCCGCCAGCAGTCTTCCAGTCCGCAGCATGGGGGCTTGGACGATCGATCGCACAAGAGTTTCGTGATTATTGGGGCGGCATTTGCGATATCGATCCGAATGCGGCCGCTGCAGAAGCGGCGCAGCAGCTTGTTCGGGAGCTGGTCAGTGAAGAAGCGGGACGCGAGGATCAGCTGGCCTTCCGGGATGGTGGGCGCCATGTGCTTCGCCTCAATCAGGCAACTTGCATTCCAGGAACGGCACTTCCGCTGCGCTGCCGTGAGGACGGCGCATATCTCATTACTGGCGCCTTCGGCTCGCTCGGCCAGAATGCTGCGCGCTTGCTTGTCAAGCGGGGGGCTAGAAGGTTGATTTTACTCGGTCGGAGCCCGCTGCCGGAAAGGCATGAATGGAAAGGCTATTTGGCGAACCTTGCCGATGATCCGACAAAGGCTGTGCAAGCGGAGCGAATCGCTTTCGTACTCGAGCTGGAAGCTGCTGGTGTTTATGTGCAGACCCTTTGCATCGACATTACAGATCAGCAGAGCCTAAAAGCTTTTATGGAGAATTATATCAGCAGTGGCCACCCACCAGTTCGAGGCGTCATTCATAGTGCAGGCACCGTCCAAGATATGCTGCTGAGACAAATGCCGGCACATATTTTCGATGAAGCCTATGAACCGAAGGTGAAAGGGGCTTGGAATCTGCATGAAGCAACACGCTCCGAGCCGCTGGAATTTTTCGTGATGTTCTCCTCCATTGCCGCGCTGCTTCCGCCAGCGGGACAGGGGAATTATGCCGCAGGCAATGCATTCATGGATGGATTGGCCCATTATCGTCTTAGTCAAGGGCTGCCAGCTATGAGCATTAACTGGGGGCCATGGCTGTCTGGTATGGTCACCAGACTGAACTTAGCAGCCCATTTTCAGGAAAATGGAATAGACTGCATTCTCGATGGAGAAGGGGAGCGACTGCTGGAGCATTTGCTCGGTCAACCGATTGCTCAGGTGGCTGTGCTTTCCGCAGAATGGAATTCCGTCCGCATGCTGTACCCGGACACGCCGCTGCTTAATCTGCTAGAACAAAAGGCGCGCAGCGAGGGGCAGCAGATTGAGGAAACCATTAACTGGTCAGAGAAATTGGCAGCATTAGAGCCAGCAGGAAGAGCGGCTGCTGTATTGGCACAGCTCACGGCAATTATCGCGGAGCTGCTTCGCTACGATCAGGAATTTCTTGAAACGACACGCAGCCTTCCGGAGCTTGGCCTCGACTCTATGATGGCTATTAAACTCCGTAATCGCATTACTAGCGAATTTGGCTGTGCGCCAATGGTGGGCGATCTTCTCAGCGGCAACACGATTGAAATGCTATCGGATGTGTTAGTCAGCTTATTGGAAGAGGAGCAACAGGCTGTAGAGCAGAATCTGGAAGCGAGTGTACTGTAATAGTGCTAACAAAAAAAAGTCGCCGTTTTGACGGCTTTTCTTGTCAAATTGTAGAGAAACCCTACGTCTTGTCTCAAGACGCTTGGGTTTCTCTTTGTTTTGAGGCCTGAATGAAGCTAAAAGAAGGTTTTCCCCGTATTGCGCTCATCTTCGTCATTTAATATAATAATACATCCATATTTTACCGATATTACTTATACCTTCATACGAAAGGTTGATATAAATATTAGATGGATCGAATAATAGGAAAAAACTTGCGCTCTACTTATGGTAAACGTGAACACATTTTCAGGATAGCTATATCAAGGCTTGTTTACCGATTTCATGCTGCTTAAGTTGAGATAGAAAGTATAAAAAATCAGAAATCATGAATGAAACGCTATTGTATCCTTTTGAATGATGATGGAGTTCAGGTGGAAATTAAGGTCCATTTTTGTGCATCTATTGAAATTGGACAGAAAGTATACGACATATATAGAGAGACTATTTTTCAGGAGTGGGGAGCATACACAGATGAACAAAATCGATTGGCTGCGCCAGATGGCGTCCGAAAGACCGGAAGACCCTCAAACCCATTATTGGCTGGGGATGGAATATGCCGCAGACGGACAGTACGTGGAAGCAATTGGCGCCTATTCCGCAGGGCTTTCATGCTGTACGGGGCAAGAAGAGCTTCGCGCTCAACTGCTGCAGGAGCTTACTCATGCATCGATGCGCCTACAAGGTGGCGCGGTGGCGCTAGCTGCTGCCGCTAGCGAAGCGAAGAGCGAACAGAATCAGAATTCAGCAAGCGGATGGACGGACAAATCCGATAGTATTGTAGCAAGCGACGATGAAGAAGAGTTCGAGGAAGATGGACAAGATGGTGAAAACGACGAAGATCGTGGTATCGCCGAACAGCCGGGAGCGGACGGCAGGTCTTTTTTAACAAAGGGACATATCGGATTGAAGGTGATTGACGGTGGACAAGTGGACCCGAAGCAGGAAGCGGTCAGCGTGCCCAAAATTACGTTCGAGGATGTCGCAGGCTTGACCGAGCTCAAGAAGTCGATTCATATCCGCATTATTAGTCCGTTTTACAATCAAGGGCTCTTTTCCAAGTTTCGTAAAAAAATCGGCGGAGGCGTACTGCTGTATGGCCCGCCCGGCTGTGGCAAAACATATATCGCGAGAGCGACGGCGGGAGAGTGCCGGGCGTCCTTCATTCCCGTCCATATTACGGATATTTTGGATCCTTACATAGGCGTCAGCGAACGAAACTTAAAAGACATGTTCGATAAGGCCCGTTCTCAAAAGCCCAGCATTATGTTTTTCGATGAAATCGATACGTTAGGATACAATCGTTCCAAATCTTCAAGCAGCTCGATGCGAGGCGTGATCGACACCTTCCTTACGGAGATGGAGGGAATCGATACGAACACAGATCAAGTGCTTATTCTTGGAGCGACGAATTTGCCGTGGGATGTGGACGGCGCGCTGAAGCGGCCGGGCCGGTTCGATCGGATGGTATTTGTGGCACCGCCTGATGTGGAAGCGAGAAAACGTACGTTCGAAATGAAGCTGCATGGCCGTTACGTCAAGCAAATGGATATCGCAAAGCTGGCCGCGTCCACGGAGTTTTATTCGGGCGCCGATATCGACAACGTCGTCGAAAGAGCGACGGAAATCGTGCTGGAGCATATTCTCGAGACGGGCGTCGAGCGGCCGATCGGAATAAAGGATATGGAGCAGGCGCTCGGAGAAATTCGTCCGACGACGCTGGAATGGCTACGCACGGCGAAAAACTACGTCAAATATTCCAATCAGAGCGGTATCTACAACGAGGTGGAGCATTATCTGCGGCAATTCGGGAGATTGATTTAATGGAAGCCGTGTACGGACTAGATATTTTACTAACGGAACAGAAAGGCAAGATAAGCATATGACAAATCAGGAACGTCAAATCGATAAGATAATGGAGCTTGCGAGAAACTATTGGGACATGAACAAGCATGAGGCCGCGTTGGAGCAAGCAGCCGAAGCGCTGCGAATCGATCCTGAGCATTACGACGCCTTGTACACCTGCGGATGGAATTGTTACGAGCTAGCAAGATACGGCGAGGCATTGGAGTTTGGCAGACTGTTAATCAAGCAGCAGCCCGACGATTTGTATGTGCATCGATTGTTTGGCCTTATTTATAGAAAGCTTACAAGATTCGAAGAATCGGTAGAGTCGTTGACGCGCAGCCTGGAGCTGGACCCGAACGATGCGCCATCCAACTATCATTTGGCCGTTACATTCTGCGAACAGGCAGTATATCGTTACGGCAGAAAGCCATACCAGAGAGTTTGGTTTCGTGTCAGTTGGAAAAAAAGATTGAAGGAACGGCTGGACGAGTCATGCAAGCTGCTGCGGACGAGCATTCGTCTCGATCCAGAATACAGTTGGTCGTATGCCTACCTCTCCTATGTGCTTCGGATAGTAGGAAGGATGGAAGAATCGGAGAAGCTCATTGTAACCGCACTTCAGCTTGAACCGCAAAACGCCGAATTTTTGGCGGAGCATGCAGTCGTGCTGCAAAATTTGGGCAGGCTTGAGGAGGCTGTACAGGTGGTAGAGTCGGCTGTGGAGCTCGATCCGTTCAACAAGTTCGTCGTTGGCACGCACGATAGCGTTCGCAAAAACCAAGAACGATATATCCATTATTTACGCAGTCTATTCAGCGAAACCTTTGTGCTCGCCAAACTGAACGACAACGATCCGGCAATACTGTTACGGGGCATCAGGATCGCACAATTAGAGAAGAAAATTAGTCCGAATACGTTGTTGAAGGAATACTTGAAGAAGCATCCCAATGATTTGGAAATGAGCCTGCATTACGGAAATATACTGTATAAGGGTAAGTTTTACCAACAAGCGATTGCGCATTTCAAGCAATGCTCGGAACGGCATCCTGGTCACCCGCAAGTTGAAGCGTGGGTTCAGCAAGTATCGAATCTTACACCTGGCGAGGTGCGTTACCGCTATTGGATTGCCAACCCGCTTCGCTCGGCCAGAAGCTTTACGATTATTGCGATAGGAATGACGTTGTGGATTATGCTTATTAGCATTCCTATCGCTATCGCATTTTCTATCACGTATTTCCAAAACCTGAGTCAGAAACGCGCCGATCGTAAAAATTCTTTATCCGTATAGTGTTCGAAAGGAGGGGGGATCGTGGACGAAACAAGCATGGAATGGCAAAACGAGCTGAGAGCGGTTTTCGACCGTTATATGCAAGGCTACAAGCATTACTGGAGTAAGATTCCGGCGAATAAGGAGCCGGCTATACGGCGAGCGCATCGCATTCCCTCTAGCGAAACCATCGTCGCTGTATTGGATCAATCCTTAATGAACAGTGCAAAAGACAGTCTTGTCGTAACCGATATGGCATTGTATGAAAAAATATTGTGGTTTCGTTATCGTTGTTCCTGGGAGGCTTATGTTCATTTGGATATAAAGGCCCGTAACGAAAAAACCGTCTATTTCTCGAAATACGAAAGCGTCAATACGAGGGAAGGAATGTCGGCATATCTGCTGGAGGAAATGCTGCGGGAAATACAGAAGCTAGCCGTTCAACGCGTGGATAAGCTTAAAGCGGTGAAGGTACCGCTTGTCGAGGAAATGATTGTTCTTGAAGGAGACGATAGCGGCGAAATAATCGATCTCGGCGTTAACGGCGGTTCACTGTTGTTGGAACCGTCCAGCCTCGACGCCAGGGTTGACGAGCTGTATTTGCGCGAGCTTTGCTCGCGGCATCAGTGGACCCCTCATTTTTCGGCGGGCGCTTCGCTGTCGCCGAAAAAGCTGGACAAAATACGGAGCCATTATTCAATCGGCCATACCAGTTTGGTCCATGGGATCGTGTATCCTCGCAATTTCAAGTCGGGGCGTTACGGTATGGTTGTCGAATCGCGCGGCGTGCAGTGGAAAAAGGACGATTACCCGCCCGTGAATTGGAACTGGTCGGCGCTGAAAAATGCGGAGCTTGAAATGACGGACCGCAGCATTACTGCGGGAGGAGCGCCGCTGCTGGAGGGTCCTGTGGAATATGTATCAACCGCAAAGAAATTACTGGACGATATCAGGCTGTATTTGGAGGCCCTGGAGGCGGATGACTGCCCAATCCGTTACGCCTACGACGCATCCTATTCCAACGTTCGAGCAATGCCGACCGTCTCCAATTCGGACGATACACTTTGGATACCGGCAGAGAACGGCATGCCGCTAACGCCGATGCGGACGAACGAGCTGCTTTGGGCGATAGAAACGCGGCAGGTCGACTGGCAGATGCTCATGGTATGGAGAAGAGGTCTCTCCGGTTGGACAAACGCCGAGCACATTGAATCGCTCACAGGTGTCATTGGCAAGCGCATCGAGAGTGCGGAAGGTTAAAATCGACTGAGGCCCTCCGCTCTTCCGCCAGAAACGCCTTATGGAAGGCAGCTCGGCACGAGGCTGAAGTGGCATATGGACACATTTCTTGAAGATGTCGGCGAAAGCTTGAAACCGGCTTTTGATAAATCACGCTAAATTCAGCGTTCCCTTGAAACAGGAATGAGGCTATACGATATTCTGCTCACTGCGCAAGACCACAAACGTTCAAGTAAATGTCAGAAAAATACCCGCCTGCCGCTGCTTGGACGAACTCCAAACAGGGCAGGCGGGTATTTATATGCAAAGCCTTATGAATGAGGCTTGATTAAAGCTCTTCGTCGGATTGGTTGATGAGCCATTGAATGCCAAATTTATCCTTCAGGCTGCCGTAGCCTTTAGACCAGAAGGTTTGCTGTAACTCCATCTCTACAGTGCCGCCTTCTTTGAGCTTGTTGAAGACTGACTGCAGTTCTTCAAGGTCCTTGCTGACGACGGAGAGGCTGATGTTTGTGCCTTCAACGTAAGGAGAGTCTGGAAATACATCAGAAAACATAATTGTGCTGCCCATTATTTTCAGCCGCGTATGCATAACCAAAGGTTTTACTGCTTCCGGCATCTCATACTCCGGATTTGGAGGAGAATCCCCGAATGTCATAATTTCAGGCTTGTCCGTTCCGAAAACCTCTGCATAAAACAATACCGCTTCACGACAGTTGCCATTAAAATTCAAATACGCCTGAACAGCCACTTACGTCACTCCTTCGTAGGTTTGAGTTGGGGTTAAGCTTGGTCAATTACGCTCCTATTGTATCATTAAACCGAGCATGTTCAAACTTGGAATCTGTGCAGCTAAGCTGAGGGCTTCTTTACCAGCAATTAGGGGAAAACCGTCCATAAGACTTATTGTTCCCGGCATCTGCCGCAGATAAAATAAGAGGACAAGCTTCGTTTGCAGTTGACGCTGGAAGCATGCCCCTGAAGATGATCATAGCTGTGCTTAAAAGCCGGGTACCCGCAGCGGGTGCCCTTTCATTTTTTAAAAAGCGGGCTGTTCAGGTTTAATGAAATCGGGTATTTAATGGATGGGATACATAACGGTTATTGCTTTAACTTTAAATATGGAAAGTGGAAGGTGAACAGTTGGATGGAAGCAGCACAACGAGCGGCAATAGATGAGATGAAACGAGAGATTCACCAATGGTTCGACCAATTGGAGAAGCAGGATGCAGCGGATACTGTTAAACGTACGAAGCTGCAAGTAGGCGTCTCTGATTACGCGTTAATAGACTGTACGGCGGAGCCTATACAAATTGTAGATCACGATTTGGGATTTGGTTGGCCGGATGAAAAGGATGAGCAGCCTGATCCGCATGCGCTGTTTACGATAGAGCAGATCCAGACGCTCATTAAGCCTCAACTGGCGGAAGCAATCGGGGAACGTTTGGAATTGCTGGCGGCTTCACCTGTTACGGATTACCGCTTTACTTTTTGCGGGAAGTTCCGGGCTGTGGAAAGCGTCTTCGAGCTTACGCTCGTAGAATACGTGAATGAGGCGAAAAAGCAGGAGCTGCTGGGACATATTCAAACTTATGTGGCGCAAAAGCTGGATGCCGGCAAATTTCCGACGAAGCCGCTGGATACGTTTTTTTTGGTGCGGCACCTGCTGAGTGAGCAGCTTTTCCCGCAGCTGGACGGCGAATGGATCATTGCCAAATTCGAGAAAATTTTAGAGCTCAATAAATCCCGTAAAGAAGCGCTCCAAGAACATCGCAGCTATATCATTATGATGCTGAAAGCCTGGGTGGAAAACCAACTGCTGCCTACGTATTTCGCCATAGAGGAGGGCGAGGATGGACAGAAGCAGTATATATTGAAGCCTGAGGCTGCTGACGACTCCGTACAGCCTGGGCTGATCACGCTGCTGCTTTATGCGGCTGTCGCTATTCTGCGCTTCGAGCCAAGCTATAGCAAGTCAAGAGGGCTCAGCTTTATCGATTGTGCTCGGCAACTAGGAAGCGACAAAGCAACACAGCTGCTTGAAGAAGGCAGCGGCGCCTATCCGAAGGAAGATAGCGATTATAGTGATGCGTTTGTACATTGTAAAGCTAATGATGTATTTTCAACGATTACGATCGTCATCAAGCAGGAGGAGCAGCAGAGCTACGGACGAGCGGTGTCGTTCATCCTTCGATTGCTGCAGCAGGGCTTCCCCAAAAGCTATAAGATCAAGCTTAAGTCGAGCGAGAAGCACTATTTGCCGCTGAAAGGGCTGGCCAAATCGGATACGCACCGTTTCTTTGCAAATGCACTCGCCTTTGATGAGCTGCATTCGCAGCTGGAGCAATATGCGCGCGAGGCAATGGAGGAGTTCGAATGGTATGGCGATGCGGAGGATGAGAAAAGCTGCATGCCGGGTAGCTATGCTGTTTTCGGCTTGGGCCTAGCCGATCCGCGGTATTTTTCGCTAGTCGAGCAGTATATGAAGCTGGTTGATGTAGAGCATCAATCCGTACAAAATAAATTTACCGCCGAGTTCGCGGCCCGCTATGGTGTTAATGCCGATTCTATTGCAACGCTCGTTGTTTGCATGCTGCATAGCACGGAGGAGCTCAAGCTCAAAATCAAGCCGGCCTTTGAAGAGGAAGTCAATTTGGAGCTGCTGCTGGAGCAAGCGGCGGGGCTGCAAAATTATGAAGTGGAGCATCTCATTTATTTGATCTGGGGCGGGACCGACAAGCTGAAAGCAGCAGCTCGCAAAACGAAGGATACGCGCCAGCCGCTTATGGAGCAGCTGCTGCAAGCCGCCTATTAATACAACGCGAGCAGCGCATGCAGGAGCGGGAGCAAATGAGTAATGAGCAATGAGCTATATGAAGCGTTTTTTATAAAAGGAGGCCTGCCCATGTATATCGTATCGACTAATGGTTCACCTATATCGGCAGCGAAGCTGCATCAGCTGGAACAGGAGCGGCAGTTGACACTGCCTGAAGCGTATGTGCGCTTTTTGACTCTTAACGGGCCCGGCACTTATCGCGGTTGGTTTAATATTGAAGTGCCGGATTCCGGCGTGCTGGAGCCGTTTGCCGAGGAGGAGTTTTGGGAGCATAATGATGCCTCCCCGATTACGCAGCAGCAAATTGCCGAATGCGTGTCGATTGGCACGACCATTGATGGCGATTTTCTCGCGGTGCATTCCGATGTAAAGGGCATTCTCTGGCTGCCGCGGCATTCGGAAATCATTGAACTGTATGCTGAGGTTGCGAATGAGCATGCCGACTATACGGAGCTTCTGGATCAGATTTATAGCGAAAAGCTTGCTCAGGAAGCGGCGGCTCCGCCTTATTTTGAGCCATGGACACAAACGCGTAAGCATCAATTTTTTCATTTTGCCCCGGATAAGGCCGGATATGAGCTGCCGGAGCTGGCACGTGAGTGCAAGGAAAGCTTCCAGCCGGATTTTCAGATTGAAAATGCCTATACGTGCACTTTGTTTTTGCAGCGTTTGGGCGGATATATTCGGTTTAATTATGCTTACAGGCTGGAGGTTGCCGTTTTCTATGAGGAGGGGCAGGAGCCGCTTTTGCAACAAATAACCGCTTTTTTGGTAGCTCATAATTGCAAATTGTTAACTTAATGGAAAAGGTGGGCGCACAATGGAAACATTAAATCGATCGATCTGGAACGGACTGCCGAGCCAGGAGAAGGAAATTGTCTTGAAAATGCTGCTGGAAAAGCTTCCGGAAGGCTTTGAATATAAAGGATTGGAAACGTTCGAACGTTATGGCAGCCGGATGGAAACGGGTGTCTATGAATATGAGGGCTATAAGTTCGTTTATGTGCCAGGAGATAAAGCGACGCTGGGCTGGGATCGCTGGGAGCAAGGCTTGGATGCTGCAACAGCTGAAGATTTTCAAGCGACGCTGGACGAGTTTGGTGTTGAGGATCGGGATGCCTTTATTCGTGATCAAATGTCGCTGGTCCGCGAGGCGCAAATTGGCGCTTTGCTCGTCGAATGCGAGACGCATTCGCTAGGCTGGTACGAGGTAGAGCTTGATGACGAGGATTTGGCGGAGGATGAAGATTTTCAGGAGGAATTGAAAAAATTCAAGCTGAGCACCTATTCAGAATATGAGCGTCACCAAAATTTCCGCTTCGTACGCGATGGAGAGGAAATTATCGCTTATTTGTTTAACGATGAGCTGGACGCGGATAGCGTCGCTGAGCAAATCGAGCAATCCGGCTTTAGCCTGCCTACGGAGGATGAGTGGGAATATCTTTACGGCGGCGGCTGCCGGACGTTGTATCCATGGGGCGACAGCTTTGACTATGGGATGAAGCTCAGGCATTTTGAGGAGCTCGCCGAAGGCGAGAGCAGGCCTTACGATTTGGAGCTGCCGAATGCTTTCGGCATTTGCTTCTCAGGTGATCCTTATCAATATGAAATGACGCTGAAGGATGCGGAGTTTTTCCCAAAGGGCGGAGATGGGGGCAGCTTGGTATGCGGCGGAACAGGCCCGGTTGTCGGTTATTTGCCAGCGGCAGCGGTCTATTATCGCGATCCTAATGTGTTTGAGCTAGACTTCGAGGATATTGTCGGCAATTTGCGTTTTAGACGTATAATCCGTTTGTAATAGGGAGGGCGAGCAGCGTGGGATGGTTCGGATTCGGATTTGCGCGGAAAAAAGGATTGAAGCAGCAAAGGCTGGAGCAAGCCTCTCCGGCTGAAAAGGATGACCCGCAGCTTCGCAACTCAGCGCTGCTGGAGCTGAGCAGACGGCTTGCCTTCGGGCAGTCGCAGATCGTGGACGAAGTGACTGAGGCTATGCTGCATGAAGAGGACTATTTTGTGCGCTGGTTTGATCGACTGGATGAGCGGGGAATTAGCTGCCCGATTCCTGAGCTTCCATGGTTTGCGCTCGTCGATTCCTTGCAAGCGGAAGGTCTTGCAAGGGAAATCGACTGGAAAGAGGACAGCTATGAGGTGGCTAGCGTCATTGAAGATTTGCTTGCAAGAAAGCAGCTGCTGCCTGAAGAAGAGTGGAATTGGGAAAATGAAGTGGAAGAAATCATCCCAACCTACGATTTTTTAGTGAAAATGTTCAAGCTGCTTCAAGTGCATTCGATCACGCTCGCCTGCATGGATATTAATAGTGACTGCTACGTGCTGATCACCGTTCCTACCGATGAGATTAGCAAGCTTCAAGCGCTCGCGCTGCGTGCAGGCTATCGGATTCATGAATTTGAATAAGGATAGCAATTGTTCAAGCATAGCCGTAAGCAGCTAATATTAGCTTGTGAAAAATGATAAGAAGCTCCTGCCATTTCGCTGGCGGGAGTTTTTTTTCGTGAAAGGGGTTGACGATTAAAGAGATTCAATATAATATCTGATATATCAGATATCAAATATAAAATTGCAGAGGTGAGGCGATTGGTAACTATGTCTACGCATACCGCTTTCAATTACATTGGGGGAGAGTGGGTATCTTCCTCGTCCGGCGAAGTAGAAGCGAGCTTGAATCCTTCTGCCAAAGGCGAAATTGTCGGCTGGGTGCAAAGCTCCGGCACCGATGATTTGAATGCAGCAGTGCTGGCCGCGAAAGAAGCCCAGCCCATATGGCGCAAGCTGGCCGCTCCGGCAAGAGGCGAATATTTGTTTAAGGCAGCAGCGGCGCTTGAGCGAAGGCTCGATGAAGTTGCTGAAACGATGGCACGCGAGATGGGCAAGACGCTGCCAGAGGCAAAGGGCGAGACGGCAAGAGGCGTGGCGATATTGCGGTATTACGCTGGCGAGGGCATGCGCAAGACAGGCGATGTCATTCCGTCAACGGACAGCGAAGCGCTTATGCTGACAACCCGTGTTCCGCTTGGCGTCGTCGGCGTCATTACGCCGTGGAACTTTCCAATAGCTATTCCACTTTGGAAGATGGCTCCCGCCCTAATATATGGCAATACGGTTGTGCTTAAGCCAGCTACGGAAACTGCTGTAACCGCTGTCAAACTGATGGAATGCTTGGCAGAAGCGGGTTTTCCAGCCGGGACGGTCAATCTCGTAACGGGCAAAGGCTCCGTCGTTGGTCAAGCGATGGCTGAGCATCCATTCATCCAAGGAATTACGTTCACCGGCTCGAACCAGACGGGAAAACGGATTGGCATGGCGGCGCTCGCCCGGGGAGCGAAATATCAGCTGGAGATGGGCGGCAAAAATCCGCTAATCGTCGCTGCTGACGCTGATCTCGATCAAGCGGTAGAAGCGGCTGTAAACGGCGGCTTCCGCTCAACCGGTCAGAAATGCACGGCTACGAGCCGGGTTATTATCGCGAATGATATTTTCGAGCCTTTTGTGGCGAAGCTGCTGGCCCGAACGAAGGAGCTTAAAGTCGGCAGCGCGCTGGCGCCCGATACATGGATGGGGCCTTGCGCCAGCGAGCAGCAATATAATAATGTTGCTTCCTATATTCGCCAAGGCGTAGAGGAAGGTGCGTTGCTGCTGCATGGTGGCGGGCAGCCGGAAGGGCTTGATCAGGAAGGCTATTACATTGAGCCGGCGATTTTTGATCAGGTAGATGCGGGTATGGCGATTGCGCGGGAGGAAATTTTTGGCCCAGTGCTGGCGCTTATGCGATTTGATACGATAGAGGAAGCGTTAGCGATTGCAAATGATACGGAATTTGGCTTAAGCGCTTCCATATTTACGCAAAATATCGCTCATATGCTATCCTTTATTCAGGACATGGATGCGGGCCTTATTCGAATCAATTCGGAGAGTGCGGGTGTGGAGCTGCAAGCGCCGTTTGGCGGCATGAAGCAGTCCAGCTCGCATTCGCGGGAACAAGGGCAGGCAGCGATAGAATTTTTCACCTCTATCAAAACCGTATTTATTAAATCCTGAGAAACAGGCGCGAGGCCTGCTGCAAAATTAGGGGGCGGTAATGATGAGCATACATGGTCAAGAGGAAGATATAGCTTTGCAGACGCGCTCGATTCGCGACGTCATATACGAGAAGCTGAAGGAAGCGATTTTGTCCGAGCAATATAAGGCGGGCCATCATTTGAAGGAACGGGAGCTGGCCAAGCAGTTCGGCATCAGCACAACGCCACTGAAGGAAGCGCTGCGAAGGCTGGAGCAGGAGGGGCTTGTTACGACAAGCGCCAGACGGGGAACGTTCGTCTCCAGCGACATTATGAATTCGGTTGAGGAAATCAACTGGGCGCGATCGGCTCTGGAGGGTGTAGCCGCAAGGCTCGCGGCGCTCAAAATAACGGACGAGGAAGCCAGTGTGCTAACGGAAACAACGGAGCAGATGCGCATTTATACCGAAGCGAAAAATACAGAGCAGCTCATTGCGCTTAATGGACATTTTCACAAATTGATCCGAACGTATGCGAAAAATAATTATATTTTTCAACAGATTGAAGCGATTCATTCCTTTGACCGTTCCTTCCGTAAAAAGGCGCTGTCGCATGAGGATGAGCTGGAGCGGGGCTTTCAGGAGCATTATGCCATCTATCAGGCCATTGTGGCGAAAGATGCTGATCTTGCCGAGAAGCTGATGATTGGGCATATTCGCCGGACGATTGAGTTTGTGAAGGAAAGCAAGGCGGCGGCGAAAGCGAAGAGCTAGCATGCTGGGAGTAGACGGGACAGGCACCAAGCAATAGCAGCTTCGGCAGCGGGCGGGATGAAACGATGGCTGATCTTCATTCCGCAGGCAAACCGCTGGAGCAAACAATAGAAGATTAAGAGAAAGGAGATGCTGTGACGATGCATGAAGGCATTAAAGCTAAACTAAGAGGCATCAATGCGATTAATGTGACACCATTTGATGGACAGCTCGGCATTGATTGGACATCGCTGCAAGGCAACATTCGCTATTTGCTTGACCAAGGCATTCAAGCGATTTATCCATGCGGTAACACAGGCGAGTTTTATGCGCTGAGCGTGGAGGAGGCTAAGGAGGTTACGCGGTTTGTGACAGACACCGTTAACCACGAAAGTTTGGTCATTGCCGGGGTGGGCTATGATGCGAGTACAGCTTCCGAGCTAGCCCTTCATGCGGAAAAATGCGGCGCCGACGGCATTATGGTGCATCAGCCGGTTCATCCCTATTTGCTGGCGCAGGGCGTAGTCGATTATTACAAGCAAATCGCGGCCGCAACCTCGCTGCCCATGGTACTTTATATCCGCAGTGAGCAAATTACACATGAGGCGATTGTACAGGCAACTGCCATACCGAATGTTGTGGGCATCAAATATGCGATTAATCATCCGCCATCCTTTAGCCGCGCTGTACAAGCTGTGGAGGACGACATCGTGTGGATATGCGGAACGGCTGAAATGTGGGCACCGACGTTTTATGCGGCCGGGGCGAAGGGCTTTACGTCGGGAATGGTCAATGTGGATACCCAAAGATCGTTTGCGATGCTGGAGGCGCTGAATGCAGGAAACTATGAGCGGGCGATGGAAATTTGGCGCGAGGTGCTTCCATTCGAGCAGCTGAGGGAAAGCCATCGAAACGGCAATAATGTAAGCGTAGTCAAGGAAGCGATGTACCAGCTGGGGCTGATAGCAACGAGAGCGGTGCGCCCGCCTATTAGCACATTAACGAGCAAGGAATGTGAAGAGGTAGCAGGCATGCTGAGGGAATGGGGCTTGCTGCAGCCCGTATAAGGGCAATTCCTTTTATAAAAATATAGGGAGTATATGATTTTCCCATCTCCTCTCTATATTTCTCGGAATGAAACGCGCCGCGCCGCCAAAAGACGGCGACAGCCGTTTCACCTTGTGTAAGCGCATTAAATGGATTTTAATCAAAAAGGAGGAAGTTGAATGGCGGGGCAAAACAGATCAGAACTGCAATTGCTGCTAAGTAGAACCGCTGAGCGGACGCTGGCGCTTAGCCATACCTTTTCGGATGAACCCGGAGGCATTCGCTGGCGGCGCTGGGATTGGAGCATCGGGGTTGCCTTCTATGGGGTAGTGAAGGCAGGAGAGGCAGCGGGAGATGCACCCTATGACCTGATGCTGAAAGGCTGGATTGATGGGCGAATCAAAGCGCATTTTGAGAAAGTTTGCGTAAACTCCAACTCGCTGCTTCTGACGATGCTGCATTTGCGGGATCAGGACGATGAGGGCCAATATGCGAGTTTTTTTCAGACATTTGACGATTATTTGCTGAATAGCGGGCCGCGCACCGATTCAGGAGCTCTGGAGCATACGGTGCTGGACAATGACTGGTCGGATCAGGTGTGGGCCGATACGCTGTTTATGAGCTTGCTTTATATGGCGCAGCGGGGAGCGCTCCTCCATGATGAGCGGTTCAGGCTGGAAGCCGGAAGACAGCTCGCTCTGCATTGCAAGCTGCTGTTCGACCCTGAAGAGAAGCTGTTTTATCATGGCTGGAACGATAAGCAGCGGAAGTGGATCGGCGTTCATTGGGGCCGAGGCAATGCGTGGATGACGGCGGGCATCGTTGATATTTTGGAGCTGCTGCCGTCCGAGTTTGCGGAGCGGGAGGCGATTTTGGAAACGCTCCATGCGCAAGTAAAGAGGCTAGCTGAGCTGCAAGAGGCTTCAGGGCTGTGGAGAACAGTGCTGAACCGGAAGGACACGTATACAGAAACGTCCGCTACTGCGGGCATTGCTTATGGCTTGCTGAAAGGGATCAGGCTAGGCCTCATTTCGGAGCAATACCGCGAGGTGGCGGAGCGGGCGCTTGATGCAGTAGTGGCAAGCATTGATGAAGAAGGTTATGTAACAGGCGGCTCATCAGGTACCCCGGTGAAGGCGGATGCCGAAGCCTATAACCAAATCCCGTATGAAATTACACCGTTTACGCAAGGTTTGGCATTGCTTGCCCTTCAAGAAGGACTACAGCCTAACAAAAAAGGGAGTGTTTCGATTCATGAAGCTGTCTGATTTGCGCTTAACCGTCGTTGGCGTGCCGCGTTCTACCGGCTTTGTCAGCAAGCATGTCATAGTGGAGCTAATGACCGATGAAGGCTTGACGGGCATCGGCGAAATGTCGGATTTTTCCCATCTTCCTTATTATTCGATTGATTTGAATGACCTGGCGACAGTTCTCAAGGGCATCCTGATCGGACAAAATCCCTTCCAGCTGTCGCGCATCAATATGGAGCTGAAAAGCCATTTTCCCGAAGCCAACTTTTATTACGAGAAAGGTAATTTTATCCGCAATGGCATTGATGCCGCGCTGCATGATTTGTGCGCGAAGGCACTGAATATGTCGGTGTCAGAATTTATGGGCGGGGCTATTCAGGACAAAATTAAAGTATGCTTTCCGATCTTCCGACACCGGTTTATGGAGGAGGTTGAGGAAAATATCGCTGTCGTCCGCGAGCGGCTGGCACAGGGGTTTGACGTATTCCGGCTGTATGTCGGCAAAAACCTTGATGCGGATGAGGCGTTTCTGGACGGGGTGCAGCGCGAGTTCGGCTCACGGGTGAAAATTAAATCGCTCGATTTCAGCCATTTGCTGGACTGGAAGGCATCGCTTAAGGCGATACGCCGCTTATCTGCTTATGACTTTGAAATGGTCGAGAGCCCGGCTCCGCAAAATGATTTCGAAGGGCTGCGGCAAGTTCGCATGAAATCGGATTATCCCGTGAGCGAGCATGTGTGGAGCTTCCGCCAGCAGCATGAGATGCTGCGGCAGGACAGCGTAGATATTTTCAATATTTCGCCGATATTCATTGGCGGCCTGACCTCTGCCCGGAAAGCGGCAGCAGCCGCGGAAGTAGCTGGCAAAGGCTGCCTGCTAGGCACGACGCAGGAGCTGTCGATCGGCACAGCCGCCATGGCGCATCTCGGCAGCACGCTCGTCAATCTGAATTATACGTCGGACCCGACGGGACCGGAGCTATATGTCGGCGATGTGGTTAAGGAGTCGGTTCGTTATGAGGAAGGTTACCTGATCGTGCCAGGGGCTGACAAGCCAGGGCTTGGGATGGAGCTGGACCCGGATAAAATCGAGCAATACCGTGTACCGGATTTAAGCTGGGGAGCGGTATCCGTCCATCAGCTGCAGGATCGCACGTCGCAAACGAAGCAGTAAAAGGTTGTAAAGAGCAGCAGAGAACAGCAGAGGCAAGCTGTGGCAAGCATTCCTAATTAAAAGGGGAGACGACTCATGACAAGCAAGCCGATTCAGCCTTTAGCAAGCAGCAGCAGCAAGCGGTGGGTGAACCTCATCTGCTCCGGCGTATTGACGCTGGGGCTCGCCGCGGGCTGTGCGGGAACAGGAGAGAAAGCCGGCAGCAGCGGGGAAAATTCCGGAGAAAATGCAGGTGTGGGCAAGCCATATAAGCTGTCGATTGCGCTGCGCCAGGTGGGCGATATTCCAGCAAAGGGCAATGAGGTGGAGCAGGCGATTGAAAAGTATACGAATACGGAGCTTGCGATTCAGTGGATTCCGCAAGCAGCATTCGATGATAAAATCAACGTCATGATTGCTTCCAATGAGCTTCCGCAAATTTTAAAGGTCAACTATGTGCCAAACGTAATGAATGCCGCGCGCAACGGCTTGTTTTGGGAGCTGGGGCCGTATTTGAAGGATTATCCGAATTTGGCGGCGCAGGATCAGCGCTACTATGACAATATAAAAATTGACGGAAAGCTGTTCGGCATCCCGAACTACCGCGACATTGGGCGGGCAGCCGTCGTCTACCGCAAAGATTGGTTTGATAAAGCCGGGCTAACACTACCCGCAACGATGGATGATTGGTATAACGTTATGAAAGCGTTTTCTGAAAGTGATCCAGACGGCAATGGCAAGCAGGATTCTTACGGCACGATGCTGTTCAAAAATTACAACGCTGGAACGCAGCCCGTCATTACAAGGCTGGCGGTCAGCATTGGCGGCGTCAATCGCTGGGGAGAGGACAACGGCAAATTCACGCCGGAGTTTAAGACACAGCCATATATGGATGTGCTCCAGCTGTTCCGCAAGCTGTATGCTGACAAGCTGATTAATCAGGATTTTGCCGTCTACGATGTAACGGAGCTGGATAAGGCGATGTATGACGGCAGGGTCGGCATGCGGTTGAATGTGTCGGCGCAAAATGTACAGAGCTACTCTGTCGCCATGAAGGATACGATTCCGACGGCAGAATGGGATATTGCCCCGTTTGCTGGGCCAGATGGTCCGCGCATCGCGGGCGAGCCGGGCAACTTTGGATTTTTGGCGATTCCCAAATCGGCAGTCAAGGATGAGGCGGAGCTGAAGCGCGTGCTGACCTTCCTCGACAAGCTGATGGATGAGCCGATGTCCACGCTGCAAATGCGCGGCATTGAAGGCAAGCATTATGAGGTTGTGGATGGCACTAAAACGAAGTTTACAGATTTTGCTTTGTTCCAGCGGGAGGTCAAGCCATATCGTGACGGACTGCTTAACATTGAAGGCTACAATGTACCGGAAATTGATGATACGCCAATCGCTCTAAAAGGGACAAAAATGGCGAGGGATAACGTTCAATATGCGGTGCCGAATCCCGCGCTGACGCTCAATTCGCCAACGTATAATGAACGTGGAGTAGAGCTTGATCTCATTATTCGCGATGCGGAAACGAAATATATTATGGGCCAAATTGACGATGCAGGCTTTCAGGCGGAAGTAGACAAATGGGCGAAGGCTGGCGGCGATGCCGTCGTGAAGGAATATGAGTCGTCCTTCGTAGAGCTTGGAGGCTAACAAGGGAGGGACGCGCATGAACGCACAAATCCGCACGACGGGCAGCAGCAGTAGCAGGCCAGGCGGATCAACGCTTGGCAAGGAGCGGGTAAGCAGGCGCAGCGAGTGGCTGCGGGAGCTGATCAAGGATAAATGGATGTATGCGATGCTGCTTCCAGGCGTACTATTTTTCATCATTTTCAAATACGTCCCGATGTACGGCGTCATTATCGCGTTTCAGGATTATCAGCCCTTTCAGGGCGTGCTGGGGAGCAGCTGGGCGGGACTTAAGCATTTCGAACGATTTTTCTCGGAGCCGCAGTTTTGGCAGCTGTTCCGCAATACGCTGCTGCTGGCAGTTTACAACATCGTCTTCTTCTTTCCGCTGCCGATTGTGCTTGCTTTAATGCTGAATGAAGTACGGGTCGAGCGCTTCAAGCGGTTTGTGCAGACGATGATCTATATTCCCCATTTCGTCTCTTGGGTCGTCGTCGTAGGGGTATTCTACATTATACTGACGACGGAAGGCGGCATTATCAATGAAATGCTGTTTGCGCTAACCGGGCATAAAATCGCCTTTTTGCTGGAGCCGAGCTGGTTCCGAACGATTATTATGTCGCAGTCGATCTGGAAGGAAGTAGGCTGGGGCACGATTATTTTTCTCGCAGCGCTGTCGGGTGTTGATGTGCAGCTGTATGAAGCAGCGCGAATGGACGGAGCCAATCGGCTAAGACAGTTGTGGCATATTACACTGCCAGCTATTCGCAGCACAATCGTCATTTTGCTTATTTTGCGGCTCGGCACGTTTCTCGATTCCGGGTTCGAGCATATTTTCCTCATGCTTGCTCCGACGAACCGCGATGTAGGCGAAGTATTCGACACGTATGTGTACGTGAAAGGCTTGACGCAGGCCCAGTACAGCTACAGCGCGGCAGTTGGCTTGTTCAAATCCTTTATCGGCCTCATTCTGGTGCTGGGAGCGAACTGGATGGCCAAGAAGTTTGGGCAGGAAGGGGTTTACTAGCGCCATTATGAGAGCAGGAGGAGAGGACAATGAGCCAGGATCAGTCTTATGTTCGCGTTGACAATACGCTGGGCAACAAATTGTTTGACGGCGCCAATTTCATCGTGCTGACGATTATTGCTTTGGTGACGGTACTGCCGTTCATTTATATTTTGGCTGTATCTTTTACGAGTCCAGAGGAGGCGGCAAAAGGGGGCTTTATTCTTTTCCCGAAGTCGTTCTCGCTGTCGGCTTATCAATATATTTTCTCGACCGATACGCTGATGCGCAGCCTGCTCGTCTCGATTTATGTGACAACGCTCGGCACGGCCATCAATCTGCTGTTGACCTGCCTGATGGCCTATCCGCTTGCAAAGCAGACGCTGCGCGGGCGGCAGCCGATTTTAATGGCGGTGCTGTTTACGATGCTGTTCAGCGGCGGGCTCATTCCGACTTATTTTGTCGTAAGCGGCATGGGGCTGACGAATACGCTGTGGTCGCTGATGATCCCGAATGCCATAAGCGCGTTTAATCTGATTGTGCTGAAAAACTTTTTTCAGCAAATTCCCGATGGGCTGGAGGATTCTGCGCGAATCGACGGCTGTACGGATGTCGGCGTGCTGTTCCGAATTGTTATCCCACTATCGATGCCTGCCATTGCGACCTTTGGCATGTTTTATGCGGTATCGCATTGGAACCAGTTTTTCAGCGCCATCATTTATATTAATGACAGCGATAAATGGCCGGTACAGGTGCTGCTGCGGGAAATCGTTATTTTGGCGCAAAGCCGGATCGGCGATACCGGATTCGATGAGACGGCGATTCAGCCGCAAACGATTCGGATGGCGGTCATCGTATTTGCTACGATTCCGATTTTGCTCGTGTATCCGTTTTTGCAAAAGCATTTTGCCAAGGGCGTTATGCTCGGTTCGGTTAAAGGATAAGGACAGGCAGGTAGGCAGCTACGTATGCGTTCAATCCACCAGGTAAATCAAGTCAATCAGCTAAAACAGCGGCAAAGCAGCCGCATCTTCATCCCTCCGAGTGGGATAAGGTGCGCAGCCTTGCCGCTGTTCGCTGTTTGCATAACCGGGCAAAGGAACGCTTATAAACGCAATTGGTTGAAAAAATGAAAGTATTGCTTCTGAATCTTTATTGTAATTATTAAGATTGTATATAGAATAGGACGTGTAAACGAAAACAGCTAGAAACATCCCGTTGATATTGCTATAGAAAAGCTATTGAAATGAAGGGGGATGGAAGATGTTGAACGTTTTAGTAGTGGATGATGAACCAAAGCACAGAAGAGGGTTATCCCGAATGCTTAAACATTTAAGGCCGGAATATACCATTTATGATGCGATGGATGGGGCGGAGGCGCTGCAAAGCATGAGCGTGCATCCCATTGATTTGGTGTTCACAGATATTCAGATGCCGATTATGGATGGCCTCGAATTTATGGAGCATCTCATCGAACGCGGGGGAAGCGAATGCATTATTATAATGAGCGCTTATTCGGACTTCGAATACGCGCAGCGTGCTCTGCAATTAGGAGCTAGCGATTATTTGCTGAAGCCGGTTGAAGAACAAAAAATCGTCCAGCTGCTCGCGAAAACCGAAAATAAAATGCACACTATACGCCTCGCCTCCGTGGAGGCTTCCCTTGCCGAATTGTTTGAAGGATTGCCGGATAAGGACGATTATCAGCGGCTTGAAAGAGCCTTTCCCGCTGTTAAGCAGGGTATGGTTATGGCCGCAGTGCTGAATTCGAAAATCGGGACTGGCGATCGCAAATGGATGCTGAGTGAGCTCAAAGCGAAGCTGGAAGCAGCCTTGAAGGCGCAAGGATTTTCATTCGCTTTCTACCAGTCTGATAAGGTGCTTCACACCATGATCATTAGCGGGGAAAACGCACCAATCGTCACCCCCGAATGGGAAGGCAGGCTGCGAATGCTCATCCGCCATTTCTCTGCCCAGCATGCAGCCGAATTAACGTTTGGCTTGGGGAGCAGCTTCACCAGTTGGGAGCATGAAGCCAGGGAATCTTTTAAACAAGCTAATCTCGCCTTACAAACGCGATTTTACAAGGGCGGAGGCGTTCTGCTCGAAGCCGAGCAAATGAATGACAGCAGTCATCGGGCGCTGCTGAAGCTAGAGGTGCGTTTTTTGACAGACGCTGTTGTATCGGGCGATAAGCCCGGCATTCGTTCGTATTTGGATTCCATCATTAATCAAGCGACCGCAAGCAGCTTCCCCCAGCCTGAAAAGCTAGTATATGCCATCGCTGCTGCTATCCATCATTTAACCTCCTGCTTAATGGAAAAAGGGCTGCTTTCTTTCAATAGCACGGCATTGGAGGAAGCGCTGCTGCAATGCCATACCGTCGAGCAATTAAAAAATGCGGCTCAGGCATGGATTTTCGAGTTGGCCGATTGTTTGGATAATCGAACCTCTTATCGCAGCGAAGCTATCATTGTTGCCTGCAAAGCCTATATTGAAAACCACTATGACGAAGAATTGTCCCTCAGTACGATCGCTGCGAAATTTCATTTTAATGCTTCTTACTTTTGTTTGTTATTCAAAACGCATACCCATACGACCATTAACCAATATATTATGCAAACGAGAATGAAGGCTGCCGCCGGACAATTGTTGCAAACCTCGCAAAAGGTGTACCAAATTGCCGAAAACGTCGGATACAAGGATGTAAAATATTTCATCCGGCTGTTCCGCAAGGAATATGGCAGCAGTCCAGAGGAATATCGTCATTTATCTGCTTCTCGTTAAAGGAGGGGGTTTAGCTGCGTACGCCTTATTTTTTACATCGCTTTCAAAAGTATTTTAGCTTTCGGTCTAAGCTTTTGCTCACCTATGCGCTCATCGTCACGCTGCCGCTCGTCATATTGAGCTCAAAATATTTTTATTCCAGCAGGGAATTTGTTTCGGATTTTGCCCGGCAAAACCTTTATTCGATCGTGAAGCAGAACAATGAAATCATTGATGAAGAGCTTTCGCGGGTGGAAGAAAGCAGTCTGGCCATGTTCGCCGATCAGGTGCTGTATGAGCAATACTTGCATGCGGACCCAAAGGACGAATACAGCATGATTACGATGGAGAAAAAAGTGAATCAAGTCATCAGCAAATATTTCCTCGATTTAAATCAAATCTACTCGATTCATTTGATGACGAGCTATGCGAATATCGGCACGTCTACTTTTATTCCGTATCAGGATTTTAATAAGACCGCTTTATATCAAAGGGCATGGGCAGGAAACGGGGGGATGGCATGGGTGCCGACGTTTTCATTCGATCGGATGTTTGACCGGAAAACGAGCCAAGTGAGGCCGCCAGAATATGCCCATCTATTGTCGGGTGTACGCCTGCTCAAGTTGTTTCAGATTAATAATAGCGAAGTGATCGAGCTGCAAGGGAAGGCTGAGCTGCCAGTGCTGGTCGTGACCTATAATCCTGAGATGTACGGCGCACATTTGTCGGGAGCACTTCCTGCTGATGGCGCTTCTTATTTTATTATGAGTGCTGAAGGCGAGCTCATATCTGGCACGGATATGTTTAAGGAAGCCCGCCTCGGCAAGCCCGCATGGCTCGATGAGATCGCAGCGATGAAAAGCGGCACGATAACCGTTATGCAGGATGGAAAGCCGCTGATCGTTTGCTTTGATACGTCTAAAGTAACGGGCTGGATATCGGGCATTACGATTTCCCCGGGGAAGCTAATGGCCTCTTTTTTGCCGGAAATTAAATCCTATACGCTCTACTTGGCTGTATTTCTGCTTATCGTATCCCTTCTGCTGGCTTATATATTCGCGAGCTCCATAACGAAGCCTATACATCAACTGCTGAAAGCGATAAAAAAGACAGGCGAGGGCGAATTTGATACTAGAATCCCCGTCGAGTCCTATAACGAGATGGGTTATCTCATTCACAAATACAATCAAATGAATGTGAAAATCAATCGATTAATCGAAGAAAATTACATCGTCAAGCTAAGGGAGAAAGAAACGCAAATTATGTCGCTGAATATACAGCTTAACCCTCATTTTTTGTATAACACCTTAAACATTATGAATTGGACCGCTTTGGAAAATAATCAGAAGGAATTAAGCAGCATGATCGTCAGCTTATCTGCGATGCTGCAATACACATCTGCAAATAGCCAGGACATAGGCGATTTCAATGATGATTTAAATTGGCTCAAGCATTATATTTTTATCACGGATCAACGCTTTGAAGGGAAATTTGCCGTTACCTATGACATTGCTCCCGAGCTTTATACATACACGGTGCCTAAGCTTTTTTTACAGCCCTTTGTTGAAAATGCGATCGTGCATGGCTTTGCCCATATTCATCGCGGCGGGCTTATTCACATTCGCGGCTGGCTGGAGGACAAGCAGCGCTGCTTCACGGTCGAAGATAACGGCATCGGCATTCCAGAGAGCCAAATTGCGTCTTTGACCGAAACGGAAAGCAGCTCGATCGGCATTCAAAATGTCGACAAACGAATAAAGCTTATCTACGGAGATTCATATGGCGTTACCATTCATTCCCAGCCCCAACAGGGCACGGTGGTGAAAATTCATTTGCCTATATAGAAAAAGCGAAGATCCTCCACCAATACAAAAATGTTCGAATTCTTTTTATAGCGGCTCTTATTTACAATAAAACTATAAACCATATGTAAATATGATGGAGGGCGAGCCAATGAAGAAAGCTAAACGTTTAACCGCATTAGCTTTGTCGGCAGTTTTCACCATGACAGTCATACTGACAGCCTGCTCCAGCGATGAAGGGTCTCCTGAAAATCAATCCGGCGTAAAACCACCGAAAGACGGCGAGCAGGTTACGCTTAAATTTTCCTTTTGGGGCGATACGATCGAGAAGAAGACGGTTACGGAGGCGCTTAAGCGTTTTGAGCAAGAAACGGGCATCATCGTCGAGCCTATGCATGTGCCATCGGATTATTTGACGAAGCTGACGACGATGGTAGCCGGAAATGTGGCACCCGATCTCGGTTATTTGTCTTCTGGCGCGGCGCTCACCTGGGCAGAGGATGGAAAGCTGCTTAATCTCACCCCGCTCATTGAAAGCGATCCCGATTTTAAGAAGGAAGATTATTTAGATCAAATTTGGTACGATTACGCGCCTGGCAAGACGATTGGAATGAGCACGGCAGTCGAAGGCTACGGACTCATGTACAACAAGGATATGCTGTTGGACGCGGGTGTGGAGCTGCCTCCGACAGAAGCAGGCAAGGCATGGGATTGGGATACGTTTATCGAATATTCAAAAAAATTAACGCTGGATGACACGGGGAAAAATGCGCTGGACCCTGCCTTTAATCCAAATAAAATCAAACAGTACGGCTTTCAATATGATCCTTACAACATGATGGCAGCGGTTGTGTCCAATGGCGGCAACTTCTTAACGGAAGATGGCAAGGGCTTTGGACTAGTGGAGCCGGAAGCGATCGAAGCAATTCAAAAGCTTGCTGACCTGATGTATGTACACCATGTTTCACCTACCCCGCTTCAAACGAAAAGCCTTCCCGATATGGCGCTGCAGACGAAAAAAGTCGCCATGACCGTATCTGGAAACTGGGCTCTGCAAGCATTCGCCGAACAGGACTTTAATCTAGGCGTAGGCGTTCTTCCCAAATTAAAAGATAGCAATACGCTGCTGGATGGCGCACCGACGGTCATATTCAGCTCAACCAAACATCCTGAGGAAGCATGGCTGCTTTATAAATATATGGCTGATCCGGAATCGGTGCTGCCGCTGATCGCAGGCGGATTGTGGATGCCGCTCAAAAAAGCGTGGTATACCGATCCAGAGCTGATCAGCAAATGGGCTTCAGGAAACAAGGCGCATCCAGAGGGCTATACGGAATCCTTTATGAAGCAAACGCTGGAGAATGGCATACGGACGCCAGGCTTTGAGGTGAAAAATCTAGCTAAAATCAATGCGCTCGTCACGCCTGCCCTTGATTTGGTATGGACGGGCAAAGAAACGGCCGAGCAAGCGTTAAAAGGGGTTGAACCTAAAGTGGAGCCGCTGATTCAGGGCTATTACGGAAGGTAGCCAGGGGGATAGCCATTCGCCCGGAGAGGAGGTTTTTTTTATCACTCGTAAACGCCGTATTGCGCTTGCTGGCATCCTGTTTGCCTTGCCCAGCATTTTGGGCCTGCTCACTTTCACCATTTTGCCGATGCTATCAAGCTTATTGCTAAGCTTCACGGATTATCGCATTGTGAATACGCCGAAATTTATCGGGTTCGACAATTATACGAGGCTTTTTGATGGCACGGATCAATATTTTTACAACTCTTTAGCGGTTACTTTTAAGTACGTGATTTTAAGAGTTCCTCTCGGGCTTATGTTTTCATTTATCGTCGCCTTTTTGCTTAATATGGAGTTTATTCGCGGCAAGTCGATTTTTCGAACGATCTTTTATTTGCCCGTGATTGTGCCTGCTGTCGCTTCTTCAATGATTTGGATTTGGTTGTTCAGTCCTGATTTAGGACTATTCAACAGCTTTCTGGAAGCGCTCAATCTCCCAACTTTAAACTGGCTTTATTCAGAGGAGACGGTCGTTCCTTCTATTGTTCTTATGAGCCTTTGGGGAATGGGGAGCACGATCATCATTTTTCTGGCGGGCTTGCAAGGTGTGCCGAGATCGCTGTACGAGGCGGCTATCGTCGATGGTGCAGGCGCCATGCGCAAATTTCTGCACATTACGATACCGATGATGACGCCGATTATTTTCTTTAATTTGATTATGGGGTCGATTGGCGCCTTTCAGGTGTTCACCGAAGCGCTCATTATGACACAAGGCGGACCAAACAATGCGAGCTTGTTCTATAACTATTACATTTATCGGGAGGCCTTTTTATTTGGGGAAATGGGGCATGCTTCGGCGATTGCCTGGATTCTCTTTATCATCATTCTTATCGTGACGGCGATTTTTTTCCGGACTTCGAAATCATGGGTATTTTATGAAAGCGAGGTGTAGCCCATATGCTGAGAAGCCGCCGAATTTCGCAAATAATCGTCTATTTTTTCCTGCTCCTAGGAGCCGCTTTCTGCCTGCTTCCGCTGTTCTGGCTCATACGCAGCTCGCTCATGACGTCGTTGCAAATTTTTGAAATGCCGCCCAAATGGATTCCTGCCCCGTTTCAATTTCATAACTATGTGGAGGCGCTGACATCGATCGATTTCTTCCGCTTTTTCCGAAATACGCTGACCATTACGGTTAGCTGCTTGGCAGGAGCGCTGATCAGCAGCTCTCTAGGCGCGTATAGCTATGCCAGACTGAGCTGGCCGGGGAGAAATATTTTTTTCTCCTTGCTGTTAGCCAGCATGATGCTGCCTAGTGCAGTCACCTTGATTCCTACCTTTATTGGCTGGCGATTGGTAGATCTCATTAATACGTATTTTCCGCTTATTATGCCGGTCTGGTTTGGCTCAGCGTTTGATATTTTTCTGCTCAGACAGTTTTATTCGAGCATTCCAAAAGATTTGGATGAAGCGGCGTATGTCGATGGAGCGGGCCCCTGGACTATTTTTTACCGCATCATTATCCCTTTGTCTAAGCCGGCTTTAATCGTCATTGGACTGTTTTCGTTTATGAATTCCTGGAATGATTTTATGGGGCCGCTCGTTTATTTGAACGAGGAAAGCAAATTTACGATGGCGCTTGGCCTCCAAATGTTTCAGTCGCTGCACAGTGCGCAGTGGCATTTGCTAATGGCTGCTTCCACCTTTGTCATTATGCCTGTCATCATCGTGTTTTTTATAGGGCAGCGTTATTTTATTGAAGGCATTACGTTAACCGGTATGAAAGGGTGATAACCAAATGAAAGCAAGCATGAGAATTAAACAAGCGGCTCAAGCTTTCGCATTAGGCGAGGTTAAGCTGCTGGAGGGGCCATTTAAGCATGCGATGGAAACGAATCGCCGTTATCTTCTGGAGCTTGAGCCAGACAGACTGCTGGCTAGATTTAGAGAATATGCAGGACTTGAGCCGCGAGCGCCGCAATATGGGGGCTGGGAAGCAGAGAGCTTGTCGGGACATACGTTAGGGCATTATTTATCCGCGTGCTCGATGATGTATAGCTCTTTGGCAGAGGCGGAATTCAAGGAAAGAGTCGATTATATAACGGATGAGCTTGAGCTTTGCCAAAATAAGCATGGGGATGGTTATGTTTCTGGCATTCCGCGCGGCAAGGAAGTTTTCCATGAAGTGGCTTCCGGAAATATTCAATCCAAGGGATTTGACTTGAATGGGGCCTGGGCGCCCTTGTACACGCTGCATAAGTTGTTTGCGGGACTGAGGGATGCTTACCGGCTAACCGGCAATGAGAAAGCGCTCGTTGTGGAAAGGAAGCTTGCCGACTGGGTTGAAGGCATTCTCGCCCCGCTGTCTACAGAGCAAATGGAAGAAATGATGATCTGCGAGTATGGCGGCATGAACGAGGTTTTAGCTGATCTATATGCCGATACGAATGAATACAAATATTTAACGTTAGCCGAGAAATTTTGGCATAAGCTTGTCCTTGATCCGCTTGCTGAGCATGTGGACTGCCTGCCCGGAAAGCATGCGAATACCCAAATTCCGAAGCTGATTGGCCTAGCGAAGGAATATGAATGGACTAGCGACGAGAAGCGCCGGGATACGGCTGAGTTTTTCTGGAACAGCGTCGTTCATCACCATTCCTATGCGAATGGCGGTAATAGCTTTGGCGAATATTTTGGCGATGCGGATTCGTTTAATGACAGGCTGGGGCCGCAAACGACGGAAACGTGCAACACCTACAATATGCTGAAGCTGACGAAGCATCTGTTTGAGTGGAAAGCATCAGCTGCGGAAGCCGACTATTATGAACGGGCGCTGTTTAATCATATACTCGCGTCCCAGCATCCGGAGTCTGGCGGCATGACGTATTTTTTGTCGCTGGCAATGGGCGGGCATAAAATTTTTGATGACAAATTCGACGATTTCACCTGCTGCATCGGCACAGGAATGGAAAGCCAGGCCAGCTATGGCAGCGCGATTTATTTTAAAGGGGAAGACCAACTGTTTGTGAACCAGTTTATCCATTCCGAGCTGGCGTGGACGGAAAAGGGCGTAACGCTGCTGCAGGAGACGGAATATCCGTTGGACGATGTGATAGGGCTCAAGCTATCGTGCGCGAAGCCTGTGCAGTTCAGTCTCAACATTCGCTATCCGGGCTGGGCGGAGCAAGGGGTTTCCATTGAAATTAATGGTGAACCGATAGCGGTTGACCAATCCCCTGGCTCCTTTATTGCGATCAACCGTTTATGGATCGACGGGGATTTGATTCGGGTTGTTATTCCGATGTCGCTAAGGCTGGAGGCTATGGCAGACAATGCCGATCGCGCAGCGATTTTTTATGGACCTGTGCTGCTTGCGGGTGATCTGGGGAGCCATGATGATCCCCATGCTTCCGAGTATCTTTATGCGCCTGTTTTGCTGGCAAAAGGGAAGCCGCTGGATACATGGCTGGAAGCTGTGCCTGGCAAAAGCTTGGCTTTCCAAAGCAAATTGGTCGGTTACCCCCGCAATGTGGAGCTTGCGCCATTTTACCAAATGGTTGACCGTTCCTATACCGTTTATTGGGACTTGTTCACGCCGGATGGCTGGGCGATAGCGGAAGCGGATTACAGAAAAGTGATGGAAAAGATGCAAAGGCTGGAGCAATGCACAATTGATTATGCGCAGCCAGGAGAAATGCAGCCGGAGCGTGATCATGATTTTAAAGGCGACAGCTCGACTCGCGTCGGCATGTTGAACTGCAGGGCATTCCGCATGGCGGGCCAAGGCGGGTGGTTCTCGTTCGATTTGAAGGTGAAGCCCGAAAGCGAAATGATGCTGGTCGTGACTTATACATCGGCACAAGAGATGCCGAATTGCGAGTTTGATGTCTGTTTGAATGGCGAGCTGCTGACAGAGGTGGAGGAAGGTTTTACGGAAGAGGATAAGTTCTATAATGTAAACTTCCCGCTCCCGGCTGCAGCACTTGCTGGTGCCGAGAAGGTAACCGTTACATTCCAAGGCAAAGAAGGAAAACGCATTCGCCGCGTATTCGGCCTTAGAATTGTGGATCGCGAGCAATATAAGCAGTTGGGCGTGCAAAGCGACTCTATTTAAAAGCATGTTGAACAGGCGACGCGGAATGAAAGAATGGACTGGAGGGAGCGTGAAGCAAATGGAAGCCCAGCGGCTCAAGAGGATTAGGGAACAGCTGGAACGCGAGCAGCTAGACGGGATATTGATTGCAAGTCCATACAATCGCAGATATTTGACCGGATTTACGGGTACAGCGGGATTTGTGGCGATTACGAAGGATCAGGCACTGCTAATCACTGATTTTCGCTATACGCGTCAAGCGGCGCAGCAGGCGGTTGAATACGAGGTTATCCAGTATGCAGGCAAGCCATTTGAGCTTATTCGGGAAAAGCTGGACGCGGTGGGAGCCCGCAAGCTCGGGTTTGAGAAAACTCATGTGACATTGGCAGGCTATGAAGCCTACGAGGAATCTTTTAACGGACTCGAGCTTGTCCCGACCCAAAATATCGTTGAAAAGCTGCGCGGCATTAAAGATGAGCGCGAGCAAGGGCATATTCGCAAGGCGATCGACATTACGGAAAAGGCGTTTGAGCATATTTTAGGCTTCATGAAGCCGGGCCTATCTGAGAAGGACGTATCTGCCGAGCTCGAATATTTTATGCGTAAAAATGGGGCGACCTCTTCGGCTTACGCTACGATTGTAGCCTCCGGCTTGCGTTCGGCATTGCCGCATGGGCTCGCGAGCGACAAGCTGCTGGGAACGAACGAATTCGTTACCCTTGATTTTGGAGCGAGCTATGAAGGCTATTGCTCCGACTTGACAAGGACGGTGTTTATCGGCAAGCCAGAGCAGCGGCATAAAGAAATTTATAAGATTGTATTGGAAGCAAACGAGACCACCTTAAATGGACTAAGGCCAGGCATGACGGGCAAAGAAGGCGATTCGCTGGGACGGGACTGTATTGCTGGCTACGGATACGGGGAGTATTTTGGCCATGGGCTCGGTCATGCATTCGGCTTGGAAATCCATGAATGGATGGGCTTTTCCCAGAAGTCGGATGATGTTTTGCAGCCGGGGATGATTTTGACAGTCGAGCCTGGCATTTATATCCCTGATTTTGGAGGCGTCCGTATCGAGGATGATATTTTGATCACAGACACAGGCATTGAAGTGCTGACGAAGTCGAATAAGGAATTAATCGTTTTGTAATGTAGAAGGAGGTGGCCTCGTCCATGCATGCTGAATCTGCGGAAGTCGTCATCATTGGCGGAGGCATCATTGGGATGGCCATCGCCTATTATACGGCCAAATTAGGGATGGACGTTCTCGTTGTCGAGCGCGGGGAGATTGCGGGGGGAACCTCCTCCAAATGCGACGGCAACATTTTAGCCATTGATAAAGACCCCGGCTTCGACAGCCAAATGTCCTTGAAATCCCAGCAATTAGTCGCTGAACTGGTGCAGGAGCTTGATGAGGAGTTCGAGTATCGGGCACCCGGAAGCATTCTCGTCTGCGAGACGGAGGAAGAGATGATCGCTGCTGAGCGCTGGGTTTCCCGGCAAAAGCAGGCAGGACTCCCCTTTCGGATGCTCGATCAGAAGGACCTCAGAGATGAATGGCCTTATATGGCCGAGGATTTATTAGGCGGTTTAGAGTGTGCAACGGATTCTACGGTTAACCCCGTATTGCTAACCTACTCCATGGCTGCAACCGCTCGCCGTCATGGTGCCCGTTTTCGAACGCATACGGCGGTGACAGCGATTTTGCTCGATGAGAAGCGGAGAATTCGGGGAGTAGAGACAGCGACGGGCACGATTAAAGCGAAAATCGTCATTAATGCGGCTGGCGTATGGTCGAAGCTTATTGGACAAATGGTAGGTATCGATATTCCGGTTGAGCCGCGTAAAGGCCATATCCTCGTCGCTGCCCGCTCAGCCAACATTGGGAAACGGAAGGTGATGGAATTCGGCTATTTGATTAGCAAGTTTGGCGGGAAGCGGCAAGTCGATCCCAAGTTCGAAGCGTATGGCATTGCCCTCGTATTCGAACCAACCGCTTCCCAAAACTTTTTAATCGGATCGAGCCGCCAATTTGCCGGTATGGATACCCGCGTGGATCAGGAGGTCATTCGGCTTATTGCGCAGAGAGCGATCCGTTTCTTTCCGGTCATGGAGCATATTCCGATGCTTCGAACGTACGCTGGCCTAAGGCCATGGACAGCCGATCATTTGCCTATCGTTTCACCAATCGACGAAATACCAGGTTTTTATGTAGCAGCCGGTCATGAAGGGGATGGAATCAGCCTCGCCGCGGTTACGGGGAAGGTCATCAGTGAAATGTTAAGCGAAGCCGAGACCTGCATTCCGGCCCAGCCGCTGCGCTATGACCGATTCCGTCGTGGCGACGTTAATCAGGAGGTAGTCCTATGAAGCTTTCCAAACTGGTGACCACCATCGATACCCATACGGGAGGCAATCCGACCCGAACCGTTACGAGTGGAGCGCCGGAGCTGATCGGAAGCACGATGACCGAGAAGATGGTTTATATGTCCGAGCATTTTGACCATTTTCGCAAAGCGTTGATGTTTGAGCCCCGGGGCCATGAAGTGATGTCCGGCTGTATTTTGACTCCACCGTGTGATAAAACAGCCGATATCGGCGTCGTTTTTATTGAGACGGGCGGCTATTTGCCGATGTGCGGGCATGATACGATTGGCCTTTGCACGGCGCTGATTGAGGGCGGGATCTACCCTGAAAGCAAAAACGTCATTCGGCTGGATACGCCAGCGGGGCTTGTGGAAGCCCAGCTTGACATCGCGCAGGGAAAAGTCAAAGAAGTGACGTTCACGAATATTGCTTCTTTTTTGTACAAAAAGGATGTCCGGCTCCAAGTTGAAGGAGTTGGAGAAATTTCCGTTGATATTGCGTATGGCGGCAATTTTTACGGCTTGGTTGATGCGCGTCTGCTGCAGCTACCCTTAGTGCCTAATCGGGCTTCGGAAATCGTCCGCTTGGCGATCAAAATTCGGGATGCGATTAACGAGAGCATTGAAGTGGTTCATCCCGAGATTCCAGTCATTCGCGGGCTGACCCATATTGAGTTTTACAGCGATCCCGTATCGCCTGCTGCCCATTGCCGCAATACGGTCGTCGTGCCTCCGGGAGGAATTGACCGTTCGCCATGCGGGACGGGAACCTCGGCGAAGGTAGCCGTGCTGCATGCCAAGGGCGAACTCTCCAAGGAGCAGGAATTTGTGCATGAAAGCATTGTAGGCTCCGTGTTCCGGGCAAAAATTTTGGAGGAAACAACGGTAGGCGGCTTGCCGGCCGTCATCCCGCAAATATCAGGGTCAGCCTGGGTAACAGGCTTTCACCAGTTTGTTTTTCACGATCAGGATGAGCTGGGTAGCGGTTTTTTCTTGCTTTAATTCTACTCTGAATTTGCTCTAACGCTGGTTTGATGGAGGCTTGGATATGGAAATTAACAAATGGTATGCAGCGATTGATACGCATTCCGGCGGGGAGCCTCTTCGCATCCTGACAGGCGGCCTGCCGCAAATGGCGGGCGCCTCACAGCAAGCCAAGTCGGTAGTTTTCAAGCATC
Source organism: Paenibacillus sp. JT22N15 (assembly GCF_059383755.1). Taxonomy (NCBI): domain Bacteria; kingdom Bacillati; phylum Bacillota; class Bacilli; order Caryophanales; family Paenibacillaceae; genus Paenibacillus; species Paenibacillus sp. JT22N15. The sequence continues at coordinate 365,119 of NZ_JBXENV010000007.1, forward strand.
ATCATGATTCCATAAGAAAACTGCTTATGGCTGAACCGCGAGGACATTACGGCATGACAGGCGCCATCGTTACAGCTCCCGTATCGGAGGAAGCCCAGTTCGGCTTGTTGTTTTTGAATCAAGAAGGATATGCAGCTATAAGCGGACATGGAATCTTCGCGGTCGTAACGGCATGGATTGCGACGGGGCAGCTGGATGCGGCTATTGCCGCCGAAGGTATATTAATTGACTGCCCAGCGGGAAAGGTAAAAGCTATTGCTAGCTGCGAAGGGCAGGAAGTACGAACGGTATCCTTCCACAATGTTCCGAGTTTCGTCTATGCGGAGTCTCTTGCATTGACCATCCAAGACATTGAACTACGTGTCGATATTGCTTTCAGCGGGGAGTTTTATGCGGTTGTCGATGCTGCCGGACTTGGCGATAGACGGTCAATCCCTGAGCTTCAAGCATGCGGAGGGTTAATCCGCAAAGCCATTGAAGCGAAGCTGGAGGTTAAGCACCCGGTGCAGGAAGGGATTACTGGCATTCATGGCGTGTTTTTTTATGAAAAGGCTGAGGGCGATTCGGTTAATCCGGTCTATCGCAGCTGGTCCATATTTGCTGGCGAACAGCTTGATCGCTCTCCCGGAGGAGCGGGGGCCTGCGCCCATATGACGGTTCTGAACCATAAGGGGCTGCTGAAGCGCGGGCAGCAGGTTGTTTATGAAGGCAGCGCTGGAACGCGTGCAGTTGGCAGCGTGGAGGAGGAAATATGTGCGTTCGGGCAAAAAGCCGTCATTCCACAGCTAACAGGAAGTGCTTATGTGCTGGGCTTTATGAATTTTGTACTCGATTCTAGCGATCCGCTGGCTGATGGATTCGTACTGTACTAGAACGTGTATGAAAAAGGGGGCCCTTGCTACTGCTCCTTGCTTTGTGCCTATTCGATGCCAATTTCTTCTGACAATTCAAGGCTTAAGGAACCACAGTATGCGATTGTGGCTGAGAACATAGTTGCAGAGAGCAATGCGGCTCAGAGTACGCCGTTTTGGAAGTTAATTCCTTTTTTTTCGCGGACTGAGGTTCCGCTATTCTGGATTTTAATCCCATTTTAGGCCTTAAGCGGACAGGAGATCCGCTATTGCCTTCATAATCCTCTGAAAATGACGATGGGCAGCGCATTAGCGGCACCTGAGTCCGCAGACTATGCCAAAACCAGTGATTCGATTGAAATAACGGCTGCTGTGTCCTCCAAGCTGTGTCCACGAAGTCTATCTTTGTGTCTTCGTGCAGGGAGCATCCACCTGAAACGAGCAGCATGAAGCTGCTTTTTGCATATAGGGTTTAGAAGGTCAAAAATCTAAACGATTAACATTCGGGAGGAGCAATTTTGAAATGGCAAAATTTGAAGGTGTTTATGTGGCAATCGTTACCCCTTTCACTGCTTCCTATGAAGTCGACTATAAGCGTTTGACGGAGCATTGCGATTGGCTTATCGCAAATGGCATAAGCGGGCTTGTTCCTACTGGATCTCTTGGCGAATATGCAACGATGAGCAGTGAGGAACGAGCACAGGTAGTGGAGACGGTCATCGAAGCCGCAGCAGGGCGGGTGCCTGTCGTTGTTGGTTCGGCCGCGCCTTCTACGAAGCAGGCGGTCGCATGGGTTCAGCATGCCAAAGATTCAGGTGCGGCAGGGGTTATGGCGCTGCCTCCTATTAATTACAAGCCGCTTGAGCATGAAGTTGTCGCTCATTACGAAGCGCTGAATGAGGTAGGACTTCCAATTGTAGCGTACAACAATCCTCATGATTATAAAGTAGATTTGACGCCGCAGTTTCTTGCGAAGCTTTCCAAATTTGATCATGTCGTTGCGGTAAAAGAGTTTTCCGGCGACATCCGCCGCGTGCATGATATTTTGGCCCAAACCAATCTTGAAGTTATGATCGGCGTAGATGATTTGGCGATGGAAGGCCCGCTGTTTGGCGCAACAGGCTGGATTTCCGGTGTGCCCAATGCGCTGCCGAAGGAAGGCGTAGAGTTGTTTAACCTTGCCAGACAAGGGAAAATGCAAGAGGCAAGCGCGCTTTATCGCCGTCTGCTGCCTTTGTTCCATATGGATGCCAGCCCTCAGCTCGTTCAATCGATTAAATATATGATGGAGTTGGCGGGATTCCCGGTCGGTCCTACACGTCCGCCGCGCCTGCCTTTGCCAGAAGCAGATTACCAGCTCATTAGAGAAGCTTTTGAATACGCGGTTAGACCTAATCAGCCAGCAAATTAACGGAATGATGAGTTTAAAGTAGCCTAGTCCGAACAGGAGGGATTGCAAAATGACGAGCAGTCGAAATTGGATCGGAGGCGAGTGGATTTCGCCAGCAGCAGGCGAATCTGTCGTTAAAAATCCATCGAACATCAAAGAGGAGGTTGGCATTCTTCATCTATCTGATCAGTCGCATGTTATACAGGCGGAGCAGGCAGCGCGTAAAGCGTTTGAAGTTTGGTCTCGTTTAACAGGTGCTGCTCGAGCAGAGCATGTGTATAAGCTTGCTGCCGCGCTGGAAGCCAAGCTGGCTGAGGTAGCGAATCTCGCAAGCTTGGAAATGGGCAAACCAATTATGGAAATGCGCGGCGAAGTGATGCGTGGAGTAAATCTGCTCCGTTATTACGCGGCGGAAGGGGTACGAGCCAATGGGGTTGTCATACCTTCGAGCGAGCCAAACGTTTTGCAGCATACGAAAAAGGTTCCTTTGGGCGTCGTGGGCATTATTACCCCATGGAATTTCCCGGTTGCCATACCTATTTGGAAAATCGCGCCTGCGCTTATTTGCGGCAACACCGTTATATGGAAGCCTGCGGAATTTGCCTCCTTAACGGCAACGAAGCTTATTGAGATTTTTGCAGAGGCAGGACTTCCTGCAGGCGTCATTAATCTCGTTATTGGCAAGGGCAGCAAAATCGGAGACGTATTACTAGAGCAAATTTCGCTCGATGCGGTAAGCTTTACCGGCTCCACATCAACGGGCACTCATATTGCCCAGCTTTGTGCCAAGCGAAATATTAAATATCAGACCGAAATGGGCGGGAAAAATGCCGCTGTTGTTTTAAACGATGCTGATCTTGAAAAGACGATTCCGCTCATTGTCAGCGGAGCCTTCCGTTCGGCAGGTCAGAAATGTACAGCAACGAGCCGAATTATCGTTGAATCAGGCATTTATGCTTCGTTTACGAAAGCGCTCAGCACGGCAGTATCGCAAATTAAGCTGGCACCTGCTCTCGATCCTGCCGCATATTTAGGCCCCGTTGCTTCTGCAAGCCAGTATGAAACGGTCATGTCTTATGTCCATATGGCCCAGCAGCAGGCGGAGATTGTTGCCCAAGGTCCAGCTGTAGCTGCAGCTGAGCAAAACGAGGGATATTACATTCAGCCGATCGTGGCCGCAGGCTTGGATGCGGGGCATCCTCTCATTCAGGAAGAGGTTTTTGGGCCAGTTGCAGCGCTGCTTCAGGCATCCGATTTTGAAGAAGCTATCGCTTTATGCAATCAATCGATTTTTGGGCTGAGCGCTTCGCTGTTTACGCAAAATTTATCCTACGCCCATCGGTTTTTGGACGAAGCGCAGGCGGGCATGGTTCGCGTGAATCAGGAAACAGCGGGTGTGGAATATCAGTCCCCATTCGGCGGAATGAAGCTTTCCAGCTCGCATTCGCGCGAGCAAGGGCAAGCGGCTTTGGATTTCTATACCGAATTAAAAACATGCGCTATCCGTTATTTTTAAAATATAGATAGATATGAGATTTCTCCATCCTTTCTCTATATTTCTCGGACTGAAACGCGCCGCGCCGCCAGAGGAAGGCGGCAGCCGTTTCACCTTGAAATATAAGAAAGTATAAGTTTGGCCATACTTGTTCTTCTATTTCTCGGACTGAAACGAGCTGCGCCGCCAGAGGAAGGCGCCAGCCGCTTCACCTTGAAATATAGGAAAGGATATCCTAGTGTCATCCTTTCTCTATATTTCATCGCGAAACGGTGCTTTGCCGCCAGAGGACGTCGAAAGCCGTTTACGCTTGGGGGGCTTTTGTGATGAAGCATTCATCCTTAGTCGTTTGCCGCTGTGAAGAAGTGACTATGGAGCAATTGGAAGAAGCTTATGCGTCTGGAAGCTGCACTTCACGTCAATTGAAGATGAAAACAAGGGCTACAATGGGCGCTTGCCAGGGACGGGTTTGCCGAGCCCTTGTAGAAACATGGATTCATGTGAAAAATCCAGATGGTCCTCGAGACGCTGAATTATTATCGTACCGTCCGCCTATTCGGCCTATAACGTTTGGCCAGCTAGCAAAGGATGAAGTGTAATGGAAAGGATTGAGAACCATCCGTTACTCGGCCGTTGGCAGACGCCGCATGAACCTGTTGCCTTTTCCTTTAATGGGAAGCCAATGACAGGGCTAAAGGGAGAGCCAATAGCGGCGGCACTGCTCGCAGCAGATATTCGCACGCTGCGCAGGCATGAGGAATCGGGGCATGCTCGCGGGCTTTATTGTGCCATTGGCCATTGCATGGAATGCCGGCTGAGCGTAGCAGGAAAAGGAATGGTACGTTCCTGTCTTACTCCGCTTGAAGAAGGAATGTGTATAGCTGAAGGGCTGCAGCTTCCAAACGAAATAACAGGGAGGAAGCTGCTATGACGAAGGAGAGAGAGCCTGATCTCATTATTGTCGGTGCTGGGCCAGCTGGCCTGTCGGCAGCTGTTGTAGCTGCCGAACACGGCCTAGCCGTCACCATATTGGATGAATTTCCCGAACCCGGCGGACGCATGCTCGGCCAGTTTCATGAAGAGAAGGGCCACTGGTGGGTAGGGAAGCAGGTTGCCCATCATCTCATCGAGCAGTGCTGCGCATTAGGTGTTCATATCCGCTGCGGCGTATCGGTTCACGGCATGTGGAAAAACGATCAGCATTGGGTGATTAGAACGTCAGACGGTTCCATCACGGCAGCTAACGTATTGCTGGCAACGGGCGGTGCCGAAATTCCGCAGCCGTCTCCCGGGTGGACACTGCCTGGCGTCATGTCCATTGGCGCGGCGCAGGTTATGGCTAACGTACATTTCGTTAAACCCGGACGTCGCGGCCTTATTATCGGGGTTAACGTGCTAGCGATGGCAATCGCTCGTGAGCTGTCTATAAGCGGGGTATCCATTGCAGCCATCGTGCTGCCTTCGCAAAGCCCGCTTTCTGGAACAGACGCTTTGCCTAAAGAAAATGTAGAAAAGCTGCTCAGCTTGTCCCATTTAGCCCCGTCCGCGTTTATGAGAATGGGAGGCCGAGCTGCCCATTCGCTAAAAATGGCGGGGGTAGTATCCCATTTTTTTCCGCGAAGAGGGATCAAGCTGTGGGATATTCCCTTAAAGCTGCGGACAACGGCTGTAGCTATCAATGGCAAAGATCAGGTGGAATCCGTGACGCTTGCCGACGTAAATGGATGCGGTGAAACGATTGCCGGAAGCGAGCGGGAGGAAGCGGTTGATTTCGTCGCTCTTGCGGGCGGATTATATCCATTAGCTGAGCTAGCTTCGGTGGCCGGCTGTCCATTTGTTTATATGAAAGAGCTCGGCGGCCATATTCCGCTTCATAGCGAAGCGATGCAGACGCCTATGGCAGGGCTGTATGTAGCCGGCAATATTACCGGTGTCGAAAGTGCGCTTGTAGCGATGGCCCAGGGACAGCTTGCAGCCACTTCCATTTGCAGAGATGTTGGGCTGCTTGGCGAGCAAAGCGCTACCAAACTAGCAGAGGCGAAGCAGAAGGTTCAGCAAGTGCGGGCTTCCGCTTTAATTCAATTTCATCCGGGCATTCCAAAGGCGAGAGAGCAAGTCTACAAAATGTGGACGAAAGGCTGTGGCAATGTTGAAAATAACTGAAAACACAGAAAAATGGCGAAAGGTTTCATATAAGTCGGTCAAAATTCACGATCCCTTTTGGTCCCATTATAGAAGCCTCGTTCGTGATGAGGTCATTCCCTATCAATGGGAGGCTATTAATGACCGGGTTGAGGGCGCTTCTCCCAGCCATGCGCTGCAAAATTACCGCATAGCGGCTGGCGAAGCGGAAGGAGCGTTTTACGGTTATGTTTTTCAAGATAGCGATGTAACCAAATGGTTAGAGGCTGTCGCTTACAGCTTGCAAGCCGATCCAAATGCGGAGCTGGAAAAGCTTGCGGATGAAACGATCGATTTGCTAGGGAAAGCCCAGCAGCCGGACGGCTATCTTAATACTTATTTTACGATTCAAAATCAGGACCAGCGCTGGACGAATGAACGCGATAATCATGAAACCTACTGCGCAGGCCATCTGATTGAAGCAGCTGTTGCTTATTATGAGACGACGGGCAAGCGCAAGCTGCTGGATATCGCCTGCAAGCTGGCGGATCATATCGATTCGGTGTATGGCGAAGAGCAGGGCAAGCTGAGCGGCTATCCCGGACATCAGGAAATAGAGCTTGCCTTAATGAAGCTTTATAGCGCAACGGGGCAGGAGCGATATTTGAAGCTATGCCGGTTTTTTATTGACGAGCGCGGCCAGGAGCCTCATTATTTCAAGCTTGAAGCAGAGAAGCGGGCCGAGAAACGGGGACGGGAAGCGCTGCTGCGTGAAGGCTACTATTCGCTATATAAAAACAATTACGAATACAATCAAGCCCACCTGCCTGTTCGGGAGCAGCTGGTGGCGACAGGGCACGCCGTGCGGGCGGTATATATGTATACCGGCATGGCGGATTTGGCTGGCGCGACGAATGATACAGAGCTGCTTGAAAGCTGCAAGAGGTTATGGGAAAACGTGACGCAAAAGCAGATGTATGTAACGGGAGGCATTGGCTCGAATCACGACGGGGAAGCTTTTTCATTCGACTATGATTTGCCTAACGATACCGCTTACACCGAGACTTGCGCTTCTATCGGCCTTGTTTTCTGGGCACAGAGCATGCTCCATCTTGATCCAGACAGCAAATATGCAAACGTCATTGAGCGTGCATTGTATAACGGAACCATTAGCGGCATGGGGCTGGATGGCAAAAGCTTTTTCTACGTCAATCCGCTGGAGGTGTGGCCTGCCGCCTGCAAACGTCCAGATAAACGGCATGTAAAGACCGCCCGGCAAAAATGGTTCGGCTGTGCTTGCTGCCCGCCCAATCTGGCCCGTCTTATCGCCTCGCTCGGCTCTTATATTTATTCCCAAAACGAGCATGCGGTTTATGTCCATCAATATATCGGCAGCGAGACTACGCTAAAGGTTGCCGGGCAAAACGTAAGCCTTTCCCTGCAAGCTAATTTCCCATGGGAAGAGACGGTCGCCATTAACGTGACGCCTGAGCGTGACGAAGCGTTTACGATCGCCGTTCGCATCCCGGATTGGTGCGAGGGAGCAGAAATGAATGTAAATGGTCAAGCGATATCGCCAGACTCGCTGCAATTCCACAAAGGTTATGCTGCGATAAACCGTATCTGGCAGGAGGGAGATCAAATTGCGCTGAAATTTCCGATGGCCATTAAGCGCCTATATGCGCATCCTCTCGTTCGTGCGAACGCAGGCAAGGTGGCCTTGCAGCGGGGGCCTGTCGTTTATTGCTTGGAGGAAGCGGATAACGGGGCGGCCTTATCGCATATTGCGCTGCCTGAGCAAGCGGCGCTTGCTGCGCATTTTAAGCCTGATCTGCTTGGCGGCATCGTCGTCATTGAAGGGCAGGCTGTGCGGGGCGAACAGCCGGGCAGCAGCCAAAGGCTATATGAATCCCGCAAGCGAGGGGAGAATGCCTGCAGCATTCGGGCTATCCCTTATTATGCTTGGGCGAATCGTGGCGAAGGAGAAATGGCGGTATGGATTCGGGAAAGCTAATACGCGGAAGTAGAGGGAGGCTTGTTGATGAAAAAAGGGATTTCTTTCGTCATTTGCTGTATGTTATTCGTTTCGCTTTTTGCTATGCCCGCTGCTGCGAAGCCTAAGCCTGTTCAGCCGGAACCAACGAGCGACGAAGCGAAGCTTGAAGATATTTTTGGCAGAACCGTCAATCATTACGGTGTGGAGCTAGTTGACTGGCAAGGCTATATTGCCAACCCCTATGTAAAGTTGAACGTCATTCCGCCTGCCGATGCTGCTTATCCGCTCACCATAGACATTAAAGCTAAAGGCACCTCACGCTTGATGATGGACCGGCCAAGTACACTCAGCGCAACAGGTGCCCAAAAAACGCTGGCCTTTGATACTGCTGGCGAACACAAACCGTTTTTGCTGGAAATTCATCCGGATCGAATAGGCGGCAATGGCGAAATCGAGCATTATACGCTTGAGCTGACGATTACCGATGCGCTAGGAGCCGTTCGCTCGCAGACGACGCCTATTCGCGTATGGGATCAGGATGACGAGAAGGAGCCCGAGCTTCCTTTAAAATTCGATTACCGATTCGATACGATACAGCCTTATTTTAGTGATCCTGCTATCCGCGAGGCGGGCGAGCAGGCTATTAAGGATTGGTTTTATTTTTTTGATATGGAGCCATTTGATACCGTTCCTGCAAACTCCGAAGTAAGCATGCTTCCCGAAGATAACTTTGACGGCCATATTGAAGTAACGAATGATGAGCCATTCAACGGGATGTGGATTTTTCTAAGAGGGCTGAGTGGCCCTTATTCAACAGGCGCTCCGACGGACAATGGAAAATATCATAAGCGCGGCGGCATTACGATTCCGGATAAGCTTCATCGTTCATTAATGACGATTCTTGATTTTTACGATACGGCGACGCCATTTACCTCTATGGATGATGAGGAGTGGTACCTCACGGAAATGTCCAATACGTCTACCGATGTGTATGGCCTCATTATGCATGAGTTTGGCCATGCGCTCGTATTTTCCGGCAACTGGAAAGGGGTAGCTGCTTATAAGCGAAGCGGGGGCACGGCAGACAATATCGTCGCCTATCAAGGCGGGCCCGTTCCGCTCGACGGCACCTATCATATTCCGGGAGAGGAGCCTTATTGGGACCGGATCAGCGGTCAAAATGGCGGACGGACGCATCTTTTTCACAATAAGCGCTGGATGCTGACGAAGCTGACGCTGCTGATTGCAGAAAAAGCAGGATGGAAGCTGAACGATAAGCTGACTCCATTCCTGAGCCCATCCATTAAAAACATGCCGATTCCAAATGCGAAGCAGGGGAAAAATTACGAGCTGCAGCTGCAGGCGGAGGGCGGCGTTCCTTTTTACGATTGGACGATTGTAGATGGCTCGCTGCCTCAAGGGCTGACCTTGGACCGCTTCACCGGCAAAATCGCGGGAAAAGTGTCTGGGCAAGCAGAAGGAAGCTATTCGTTTACGGTACAGCTTCGCGATTACGATGAGCTTGGAACCCCCGTTCAAAAGACATTCACATTAAATGTGGGCCAAGGCGAGCTTTTAGGAAGCTATTTGTTTGATGAAGCAGACGGGGAGATCGCCCTAGATTATTCGGGAGCGGGGCACGATGTCTCGACCTTGCATGCAAGCAGAACAGATGGGGCGAGAGGGGGTGGGATAGCCTTAAATGGGGCTTCCAATTATGTTGATCTGCCACGTGACATGCTAAAAAAAGCAAAAGCGTTCTCGTTCTCTTCATGGGTGAATGTGACGGATAGCGTCTATTCTCGAAGCTCAGTTGGCGTGACGAATTCGGTCTATGACACGAGCTCGCGGATTTTTGATTTTGGCACATCGGATGCGAAGTATATGGCACTATCCACAGATTCCCAAGGCGCCTTTAGCTTTAAGGTTTCGAGAAAAGGGGGCAAGGAGGAAGCAATCATCTCAGGGGGCGGCATAACCTCTGGAAAATGGCAGCATGTGGCGGTGACAGCATCGGGTAATACGGCGGTCCTTTATGTAAATGGGACGGAAGTAGCGAGGACCTCTAATTTGACCCTGGGAGCGATCGAATCCCTTTTAAAGGGCGAGCACCATTACATTGGCAAGTCTCAAAGCGATGAACGGTATTGGAATGGCATTTTGGATGAGATCAAGCTTTATAATCGCGCTTTGTCTGCCGCTGAGATTGCCAGTCTTGCAGCAGATGAGCCAGTGCCTCCAGTTGTTGATCCGCCAGAGCCCGCAAACCCTAATGTGGCGATTGAAGGAAGCATTACGACTTCCTACGTCTCGCCATGGGAGAGCTTGGTAGGGCTGAATGACGAGTACGAACCGGAGAGCTCCGCAGACCGAGGCCATCCGGTATATGGCAACTGGGACACGCACGGAACCGAGCAATGGGTGCAATATGATTTTGACCAGCCTTTTACCCTATCATCAAGTGAAGTGTATTGGTTTGATGATAATGACGGCATTGATTTGCCGGAGTCGTTCTACATCCAATATTGGGATGGGACGAATTGGGCGCATGTGTCCAATCCGTCTGCATATGGCGTTTTGCCGGACCAGTATAATGTGACCGCCTTTGATCCGGTGACGACGACCAAAATTCGGCTAACGATGAAAGCAAAGCCAACAACTTCAACGGGCATTGAGCAGTGGAAGGTCATTCGCGTGACAGAAACAGATTAGGCTGGATTATACACAGAAGGCAGGCAATCCACAAATAAAAGGGAGGCTTGGCGATGTTGAAAAGAGGTACGAACCGCATATCCGTTAAAAAAATGATGTCAGCAGTTGTTTGTTTGGCCTTGCTGTTAGGCGTAATAGGCACGATTCCGCAAAAACCGGTGTATGCGGCGGCCAATTTTGCGGAAGTAGTGGATATATTCGGGCGGACCGTTAATGACAACGGCATTGACTTGGTCGATTGGCAGGGGTATCTTGCGAATCCTTCAGTTAAGCTCACGGTTAAGCCGCCATCGAGCGCTGTTTTCCCCGTTACGATTAACCTGCGTACACAGGGAACGACCCGGCTGATGATGAATAAGCCGAGTACGCTATCGGCAACGGGCTCGGCCAAAACGTTAACTTTTACTAATGCATCCCAGCAGCTAGACTTTGAATTAGAGATTCACCCCGATCGTATTGGCGGGCCGAATGAAATCGAAAATTATACGCTGAGCATGCAGGTCATCCAAAACAATAATACCCAGAGCACGCAGACGATTCCGATTCGGGTGCTGGATCAGGATGATAATGCAGAACCGTCGCTGCCTATTAACTTTGATTATCGTTTTGATACGATTACGGACATATTTGCCGATGCAGGGGTGAAGGCTGCCACGGAGCAGGGCATCAAGGACTGGTTTTATTTCTTTGATGAGACGCCTTATGACACAGTAGCTGCAGGAGCTGAAAATATTTCAATTCCGGGCGACAACTGGCTGAATCCCATTACGGCTACCAACAATGCCGCCTACAACGGCGTATGGGTGTTTCTGCGCGGCTTAAATGATCCATATTCTACGGGCTATCCTGCAGATAACGGCAAGTTCCACAAGCGGGCAGGGGTTCAAGGTCCGATTCACCGCTCATATGGACTGATTTTGGACTTTTACTCAGGGTTTACACCGTTCTCCTCTTTGAATGATGAAGAGTATTATTTGGCTCAAATGCCGGGATCTGCTTGTACCTCAAACTGCCAGACCGATGTATTAGGCTTAATCGCTCATGAATTTGGCCATGCGGTTGCCTTCCACAGCAGCTGGAACGGCATGGTGAATTACCATAGCGCCGGCGGCAGCAATGATGCAGAAGTCATCGCATATCAAGGGAACGCGGTTCCGCTAGATTCCAGCTATCATATTTCGGATGCCAATTCCCTTTATTGGGATCGAATCAGCGGCCAAAGCGGAGGCAGAAACCACAAGTTTCCTTCCCAGCGCTGGATGATGACGAAGCTGAGCCTGTTGATCGCTGAAAATGCGGGTTGGAAGCTGAATAAAAACCTGTCGCCGTTCGTAGCGCCGTCCATCGTAACAACCTCACTGCCAAGCGGAACGAAGGGCGCTGCTTATTCGCAGCAGCTTACTGCCAAGGGCGGTGTGCCATTCTATGATTGGAATGTAACGAGCGGTTCGCTGCCGCCAGGGCTGACGTTAGATCGCTTCAAAGGGACTTTAACTGGAACGATTGACAATAATGCGCCGCAAGGCAGCTATACGTTCACCGTTCAGTTGAGGGATTATGACGCGCAAAGCACGCCTGTCACCAAATCGTTTACGATTAATTTAGGCGGAGGCGGGACAGTCAGCGATGTCGTGGCCCAATATTTATTCAATGAAACAAGCGGAGCTTCGGCCGCTGATGCATCAGGCAATGGAAAAACAGCCACGCTTAGCGGCGGCATCACTTGGGCCGCAGGGCATGCGTCGGGCGCGGTCAATTTTAACGGTACCACTGGCTACGGCAGCTTGCCAGCTGGCATCGTAAGCAGCTTGAATGATTTTACGATTGCGACTTGGGTGAAGCTGAATTCGGTATCCGATTGGACGCGAATTTTTGATTTTGGCACGGGAACAACGGCCAACATGTTCTTAACGCCAAGTCCGGGCGGTGCAGGCTTAAGATTTGCCATTACGAATAGCGGCAGCGGAGGGGAACAGCGAATTTCAACGACGACGGCATTCCCGACAGGGGTATGGAAGCATGTCGGAGTTACCCTCTCGGGCAATACGGCAAGTCTGTATGTAGATGGCGTCCTCGTTGGCACCAATGCGAATATGACGCTTAAGCCTTCCAGTCTTGGCAACACGACGCTTAACTATTTGGGACGTTCGCAATATACGGGAGACCCGTATTTAAATGGGGGACTCGACGATTTCCGTATTTACAATCGAGCGCTCAGCGCTGCGGAAATGACGACACTATTTAACAGCTAGCGTTAAACCCGGCGCACCTGTTCTCGCTGTCGCTCCTATTTAAGTAAAATGCCCTCTGGAAGCTCATTGCAAAGCCCTTTTGGGCGTTGCAATGAATGTCCGGAGGGCATTCTTTTTGATTCATTCAAATCGTTTTTTGGGGGAGGGCTGCCAGCCGTTAAAAAATGCGGTGCTTCCAGCCATTCAGCTTGGCAATCGCTTCGACATAATAATAATCGCCATAGATAAGCGATACATCGATAAAGCTGGTGCCGCTGCCTGTTCCGTGCAGCAAAATCGCCTCATGCTCCGGCTGCTCCCATGTCGCATAATTTTCCGTCAGCGAACGCAAAATCCGCTCCGCGGCATTCGCATACAAGCTTTTCTCGCCGGGGGCCACAAGCTCTGCCAGCTCCAGCAGACCAGATGCGGCGATGCTTGCCGCCGAGCTATCCCGGAACAGGCGCTCATCGTCTCCGAGACGGAAATCCCAATACGGCACCTGATCACCCGGCAGGCCCGCGATAAAGTAATGGGCGATCCGCTTCGCCGCATCGAGAAAACGCTCATCTCCGGTATGGCGATACGTATTCGTAAAGCCGTACAGCCCCCAAGCGGTGCCGCGGCTCCACGACGATTCCGGCGAATAGCCTTGACCGCCAAAGTTTTCGAGGTAGGCGCCAGTTTCAGCATCGAAGGAAATAATATGCTTCGTTGAGCCGTCTGGACGGATGCCGTATTGCAGCGTCGTCTCCGCGTGGCTGATCGCAATATGCTTGTAGCGCGGATCTCCGGTCACCTTGCTCGCCCAGAACAAGAGGGAGATGTTCAGCATGCAGTCGATAATGACCCAGCCATATTTGTCCTCATTCCAGGCACGGATGAATTTGCCAACCGGGTTGTAGCGGGCAGCGAGGAAGTTCGCCGCTTCGATTCCTCGGCGCAAAGCATCCTCATCGCCCGTGAGCGTATGCTTAATCACCGCAGTCGGCAAAAACTGAAAGCCAACATCATGATGCAGCTCAACCGTCGGCTTAATAAACCATTGCTCTAGCGTTTCATCCCAATGCCAAGCAGCATCCTTGTATTCTGGCTTGCCCGTCATATCGTGCATAATCCAGAGCAGCCCCGGCCAGAAGCCCGTCGTCCACCAGTCGGACCCAATATCGTCAAATTTCCCGTCCTTGCCAGCGAAATGCGGACATTTCGCTCCGATCTGCTGAACCATTCGCTCAGCCTTGCCATCCAGCCGATTCATTATTTCTTGCCAATAGGTTGTAGTCATTGTACAGGCCTCCATCACTTTGAATATGTGGTGACCTGAGTATAGCCCGTATGAGACATAGAAAGTTGCAATTGAATATAAAGAAATGTTTATATTTTGTCATTGCGCTGCAAAGCTTTGGCGCCGCTTAGGTTTACTTTGTACGGGTTGCTACTGATTTTTGCGGTATTTGAGCGGAGTGGTTCCGAGCGCCTTGCGGAATAGCTGGTTAAAATAAGAGGCATTAGGAAAACCGCTGGCAATGCCAATTTGCTCGACAGACAAATCGGTCGTGCGCAGCAGCCGGCAAGCCTGTTTAATGCGCCGAGCGGTCAAATAATCGACAAGCCGGCTTCCCGTTTCCTGATGAAACAGTCTGGAAATATACGATTTGGACAAATGCATAGCTGCCGCAAGCTGCTCCAAATGAATTTCTTCATGGTAATGGTCCTCAATCCAGCTCATCATGCGCTCGGAATAGCGCAGCGAACGATGCTGCTCGGCAGGCAGCAGGGTGCTGTCGCCAAGCTCCAGGCAGCTTACGAGCTGAAGCAGCAGCATTGTTATATTTTCAACATTTTCACGATGAATAGAACCACTGGGCTGTTGCGTGCAGTCGTAAGCCTGGAGCATCCATTCCATAACCGTGGCACGCTCGCTCAGATCAAAGCCGCAGCGATCGTTTGACCCTTGCCATAACGCCGAAAAAATCGTTTTGCGATTCGGAAAACCGAGCAGCAGCTTCTCTGCAGCATGGGGGTCAATGTAAAAAATCGAGCGCTGAAACGGATTTTCCGGCGATACGTCCGAATAAATGCGGTGCAGCTGATACGGCTGAAAGAAAAACAGCATGCCTCCGCGAATATCGTACATTTGCTGGTTGACGACAATATGCCCCTGGCCGCGGTGGATGTACATGATTTCACAGCATTGATGCCAGTGGTAATAACCTTTGTAGTGGTCGTCCGTGTACATATTATAATTCCACACAAGCGACTGCTGATTTTGAAAAAAGACAGGTTCGAACAGCTGCTTCATAAGCCCTCCGCGATGACAAAATATAAACATTTGTGTTCGATTATATTATAGCCTTATACAGAGGAAGAACGCCATGAGTCGAAAACATCTATTTTCTTGCGGGGACAAGCTGACCACGGCGCAATCGCTTTAACCGGGGCCATATTTGGCGAGATACTGCGGGTAAGCATGAAGATGGATAGCCTTGGCCTTGCGCTGAGCTTCCTCCCGATGCTCCGGCACCTGCTCAGCCTCGACATAGTCAGCCAGCACGTCAATAACGTCATCTAGAAGCTTCGCCCGAAAATACAGCTCCAGTCGTTCAATAACCTCAGCCCCTGCTCCTGCCAGCACCTTTTCTTTCCATAACGGGCAAGATGGATCATGCAATAGTGGCCAAAGCAGTACCGAGTAGTCCATCGCCGCATCGCCCTGACCGGATAGGTCATCCCAGTCAATTATTCTGAAGCCATCCTTGCTGGAGATAAGTACGTTGTTGCTGTTCAGGTCGTTATGAACAACATCGCTTGCAGGGAGTAAAAATGCAGGTGTGCGCAGGACGGTGTCCCTCAGTCTCCCAATCTCTTCCCCGAACCACAAAATCGTCTCGTCTGACACGAAATCCCTGATCAAATCGCGCGAGCTTAGAATTCCGTCGAGATCCTCCGTAAAACGGGAAATGTACTCGTCCTCAAATGCCTCCGCATAAGTGCGAGTCTCAGCTCGAGGCAGCATTTCACGAAGACGCTCGTCGCAATGGAGCTTAGCAATGGTCTCTAAGACACCCGTTAGCGCAACCTCGGGATTCGGTGTTTCCATAAGCGGGATTGCATCCGCGATATATTCAAAAACGAGTCCATAGGGGTATCCCGGCACGATCTCGCGGTCAATCTCATAGACCAAGCTTGGCGCGGTGTAGGACTCAGCAAGATAATCACTGACGCCAGCCCACTGGCGCAGCCGCGGGGCATTGTCAGGTGGAGCCAGCTTGACGTGAAGCTGAGTGCGGCCGTCCGTCAGACGGATAGACAAGTTGTCGAAGCCCCCAGGATTATAGATGTATGACGCCCGAATAGCATTCGGGTCTAAACCAATGGCAGCGGCGTTTGCGGACGCCCACTCCGCAATCATTTTTTCTATTCGTTGCACCTGCATGTTTACCCCCTGCTTACTCGGCATATTTTAGTCGCTACCTGATATTTTTGCATATTATTGGCCTTAAATATATTCCCCGAACAGCTGATGCGCTTTATTCCAGTCTACGCCTAGCTCGCCCTTCCAGCCTGCCCATGGCATCTCCATATCGGAGCGTCCTTTCGTATTGCTTAGCTGGAGCCCGCCGTTCAAAACGTCCTCGATATTCGTCCAGGAGTCAGGAGCGAGGGGGAGAACCGTATTGGGCAGTATACCTACCCATGCGAGGGATTGCAAAATGCTGCGGCGCATCCCGGGCGTTCCTTTCAGAAGCTTCGCTGCGGTAAGGCGCTTCTCCAATTTGCCGGGTGTTTCACCCACTTCTGCTTCATCTATTAAGTGCAGCAGCTGGACGAATTTTTGCATATCCTCAGTGGTTGGAATAATTGGGCCCTGCGCAGTCAGCTCAGCTAACTCAGTTAAATGGGCGTAAGCGCCAACTGTTGAATCATAGGCATTACCCAAATGAATGGCGTAGCGAATATAGGCAATATGCTCGTACTGGTCACTGGTGAATCCGCAATATTTGCAGCACATGAAACGCTCTGCCTGCTCATAAGGATGCTCCTGCATATGGATCATTTGTTTATAGTTGATTAAAGAGGAGATGCCTGCTGGAAAGCTTCCACCCACACCAGCAACGAAAATACCAGCAATGCTGGCCCATGAAAATGATTCGGTGGATTGAAGCGCAATGAGCTTGCGGTTCAGCTCGTCATGGGTAAGCAGCTCGATTTTATTAGCTTCCCACTTATGATGTTCAAGCAGCTCGCGCTCGCTTGGCTCCAAAATATCCGTGTTATACAGGCTGATGCTGCGCTCACGATCGTATTTGGAATTGTTATATTTATACAGCTTTTTGAGCGCTTTCAGCAGTTTTTTATCCATTATGTAGACTCCTTGTCTATTAGAATTAAAGGTGAATGCTGTTCAAATATAAGATTAATAGCAACGCATGGCCAATGCAAATCGGGGAGGAACAATTGGTAGAATACGCTAATCGGATGGTACAATAGGAAGCAAGAGCAGAGTGAGTAGGAAGCAGGAATGGTAGAAGCTAATATGGCTTAAAAGCTAGTTATTATCGGCAAGGAGGATATGAATGATATGAATGAGGAGCTTATGGGACGACTAAAGGCGTTCCTTTATCGGGAGGATAATCTTTCTTTAGTGGGCATTGCTGCCAGCCAAGAGGAAATCGCAAGTGCGCAGCAGCGGCTGAATGTGAGCTTTCATGCAGACTATATTCATTTTATCCAGGCGTTTGGCGGTGCGTATGCAGGTCTAGCTGTACATGCGTTCTCCAACGGCTCCAGCATAGGAAAAGAAACGGTTGTCGATTTGACGCTGGATTTTCGAGCGCAATTTGAAGGCAGCCCATTTGCCGAGGTTTTGGAGAGCAGTTATGTCATATCGATGGATGGCTCAGGCGATCCTATTATCATTAATCCTGCTGGGCAGGTTCTCATCTGTTATCACGATAACGGGGAAATGAAGCCATTGGCAGACTCGTTTGAGGCGCTGATAGAGGATTGTTTTTTGGAGTGGTGAGGGGAAACGGATAGGAGAGGCGGAAGTCCAGTGGAGAAAAATGTTTCGGACGTATGGTTTGATTTTGCCATGCAATTTGTGGATAAGAAAAATCAGGCTGGCGGAGATTGGGGCTCCTTAACGGAGGCGGAGCAGGAAGTTGCAGCTTTATGGCTGCTGGAAGCCGATATGTATAACGGCGGGTTTCTGCAGTTTTTTTGCAACTGGGGATATGAAGCTTATTTGCACGCTGTTCGTGCCTTAAATTCCATTACAGCGCCAAAAGCGCTGGATATTCTCACAGGCTGCTATGCGGTGATCGATGCCTATAAGGATGATCCTCGATTAGAAGCCCTTTGGGACATTCCGAAGGTGCTGACAGAGGAGGAGAGCGATACGCTCGAAGAGCAGGATGAGCAGTTTTGGGAGGATGAGGACAAGCTGTCCGAGAAGGCTTATGCGCATTATTATCTTTTGTTACACTTGAAGCCTTAGATACGGAGGGAATAAATGGGGACGGATATTCATTGTTTCGTAGAGCAAAAAATGTATCGGTATGCGGGCCTAGATGATACAGGAATATGGATGTCAATTGATAAATGGACTAAAAGCCGTTGGGCCATTCTTTATCCGGAACGTAACGAAGAGGCGCCTTGGGTAGTCGAGATGGAGGATATGATTTTTAAAGATAGGAATTATTATCTCTTCGCCATTCTGGCTAATATTCGGAATTCTGAACAAATGCCTTTTATCAGTGAACCGCGCGGATTGCCTGACGATGTTAGTCCAGAAATTCGGCTTCAAATGAAATATGGTGAGTATCACAGCACTACTTGGTTTACCGCCAAAGAACTTTTAGAATACAATTGGAACCAAGTGTTTGAGTTTGAAGACGAAACGATGGACGGAAAAGTTTATATAGATACCGTAAATTATATGGAATGTAGCCGTGCTTTTTTGGATGTCGTCAACCATGTGGTTGGAAGGGAAGAGCCCTCAACTCTACGTTTGATTATTACGTTTGATTGTTAAATCCTTAAACTAACCCGTCAATTTGGTGCATGTACTGTCGGACTCCTTCGTGGCGAATTTGATACTCTACAAATGTGGAAGGGAGGGCAACTCAAGATGCTTGAGCATATGAACCTGGCATTGGCCTATATGGAGGAGCATTTGACGGAGGAGATTGATTTTAAAGAGGCGGCAAGGCGGGCGTTATGCTCGGAATATCATTTTAAGCGAATGTTCTCATTCCTTGCCGGGCTTACGATGTCAGAGTATATTCGCCGCAGGCGTCTAACGCTCGCTGCCTTTGAGCTGCAGCAAAGCCAGGTTAGAGTGATCGATGTTGCGATGAAATATGGCTATCAATCACCGGACGCATTTACGAAGGCGTTTCAGCTTTACCATGGGGTTACGCCATCCGAAGCAAGAAGCAGCGGTCCATCGTTAAAGGTTTGCCCTCGCATGACCTTCCAGCTAATCGTTAAAGGAGGGGTCGAAATGAATTATCGCATCGAGGAAAAAGCGGGTTTTCGCATCGTCGGCATTCACAAGCGAGTGCCCATCCAGTTTAACGGGGTAAATCCGGAAATCGCGGCGATGTGGCAAAGCTTGGATGAGCAAAAGATAGCTGCGCTCAAGCAGCTGTCCAATACCGAGCCCTATGGCATGATCAGCGGCTCGGCGAATTTCTCGGAAGGCCGGATGGAGGAGAAGGGCGAGCTGGACCATTATATTGGCGTGGCCACAACGCTCGCGTGTCCAAAGCCATTTTCACAAATTGAGGTTGCTGCATCATCCTGGGCTGTATTTGAAGCAGTCGGGCCATTCCCGGGTACGCTTCAAGAAATTTGGGGCCGGATTTATTCGGAGTGGTTCCCGTCTTCCAGCTATGAGCAAGTAGAGGGGCCGGAGATTTTGTGGAATGAGCATAAGGACATCACATCCGCGACGTTTAAAAGCGAGATATGGATACCGGTCAGGAAGCGAATGGAAGACAGTAGCGATTGACGCAGCATAAAAAGAAAGGGAAGCCGGAAGGAATCGTGCTTCCCTTTTTGCATTCATTGAAATTGCTGAATCAAGGTTATAGGCATGGCTTTCGGCAGCACGATGATTCGGACTATTTTCATTTGTGGCGGCATGAGCTATATTTGAGAGAATTAGAATGTAACGGTAAATGAGGGGTTTATCATCATTTTGAGAAAACAGATTCAGTTAAGTCATGTGATTTACTTGGTATTTTTTGTTTTGCTGCTCATTGCTGTGCGCTGGAGCTGGCAAAACCAGCTCACCGTAGAGAATCCGCCAACGGTAAAGCAAGGCGTGCTGGATTTGCGCGGTGTAGATTTGGATGAATCCAAGCCGTTCCCGCTGGACGGAGAGTGGTTATTTTATGCGGGGCAATGGGTTGGGGCGTCTAATGTTGAAAGCGCTGTTCAGGGACATCTGCTGCAGGTGCCGGGCAAATGGAATGCCGCCTTTGAGCATGCTGATCAAGAGGCATACGGATATGGAACGTATTATGTGCGTATTTTGCTCGATCGACCTTTAGTGGAGCCGTTTAGCGTGTGGTTTCAATCGATTTATACCGCTTCGGAGGTGGAGATTAACGGGGAGCTGCTAGCCAAGTTCGGCGAGCTTGCCGAGGGGCAGGAAGGACATGTTTCTGAAAATAAGTCATTCAAGGTGAGCTATGACGGTGAAAATCAAGTGGAGCTGGATTTGTTCGTTCGAGCCTCCAATTATGAAGCGCCGCTGAACGGCGGCATTATTCGTTCTGTACAGATTGGCACGGAAGAAGAGATTGACCAAATCTATACCTATTCCAGTGCTTTTCAGCTAATCGTCATTGTCATTTTCCTGCTTCATGCGTTATATGCGTTGATCATTTATTTGATTAATGTTCAGAAAACCGAATTTATTATGTTTTTTCTCATGATGATTGCATCGGCAATGACGGTTGCCGCCCATCACCATGGGCTTTTATTCCAGTTAATCCCTGCTGAATTTGTATGGACGTTGAAGCTGAAAGCTTATGCGTATGCATGGTTCTCTTTCTTTCTGCTCATGATGGGAAGGGCTTTTATTGGAGTTAACCGCAAAGGCCTGTTGTTTAATAGCTACGTCTGCCTACTCGCGGCGTATACGATTTTTGTCGCAATAGGTCCGCTAGAGCCGGTGCTTTATTCGATAGAATCGGGGCTATTCATGCTGCTGTATTACCTCCCTTTGTTCTGGACGACCTATTATTTTATGAAAATGGTGTTAAATCAGGCAGAAGGCGCATTGTTTCTGTTATTTTCCGTCGTATGTGTCATTAATAATATTTTGTGGGGAACGGTGTATTACGCCGGAACGTCGCAATATATGTTTTATCCGGTGGATTTAATTGCTGCAATTACGAGCTTCTCGGCCCATTGGTTTAAAAGATATTATCACAATTGGCATGAAAATGTTTCCCTCAACGCCCAATTGGCGGAGTCTAACCAGCTCAAGGATCGTTTTCTCGCCAATACGTCGCATGAGCTGCGCACGCCGCTGCACGGCATTATGAACATTGCCCAAAGCGTGCTGACAAGAAAAAAACATGTGCTGGATGAGCAGAGCCAGCGTGATATGGAGCTGCTTATTATGGTCAGCCGCCGAATGTCGCTCATGCTAGGGGACCTGCTCGACGTTGTCAGGCTGCAGGATAAAAGGATTCAAGTTCGCATGTCCGCGGTCAACATCCAGTCCGTTGCTGCTGGCGTGCTGGATATGCTGCGGTTTTTGACCGAGGGGACGAAGGTTAAGCTGCGGATGGACATAAAGGAAGATTTGCCGCGTGTTTATGCCGATGAAGAACGATTAGTGCAAATTATTATTAATTTGGTGCATAATGCGCTGAAGTACACCCAAGAGGGAAGCGTAGAGCTGGCTGCTGAGCTCGTAAACGGACAAGTATGGATACGTGTAACGGATACCGGAGTAGGTATGGATGAGGCGATGCAGAAGCGTGCTTTCAAGCGTTATGAGCAAGGAGCTTCTGGTGGCGGGGGCATTGGGCTCGGGCTAAGTATATGCAAGGACTTGGTCGAATTGCATGGCGGCGAGCTGTTCGTTCAATCCCAGCTAGGCAAGGGCAGTATGTTCAGCTTTAAATTGTCGGTGTTTGATGAGCGTGTGGAGGACGCCCTGCCTCGGCCGATGATTCATATGAAAAAGGAAGCAGAAACGCTTGCGTCTGTCGGCGCACAATTGTCAGCAGCTGCGGACGCCATGGCAGCCGCCCGTTATGATTTAACCGAAGTCGATCCGCCTGCTGCCAAGTCCGAAGGAAGTGCTGAACTTATTCGTGTGCTGGCTGTTGATGATGATCCCATCAATCTGAAGGTGCTGGTTCATATTTTGTCAGCAGATATGTACCATATTGAAATGGCGTTTTCCGCGCAGGAAGCATTAGAAAAGCTCCACCTAGAGCAGTGGGACCTCGTTATTGCAGACGTGATGATGCCTGGCATGTCAGGTTACGAGCTGACGCGATTAATTCGCGAGCGGTTTACGCTGTATGAGCTGCCGATTATTTTGCTGACCGCGCGCAGCGAGCCGGAAGATATTTATGCCGGCTTCGTGGCAGGAGCGAACGATTATGTCACCAAGCCCGTAGATGCACTTGAGCTGAGATATCGGGCGGGATCGCTTTCCTCGCTCAAGCAGGCGGTGAATGAACGGCTGAGCATGGAAGCTGCTTATTTGCAGGCGCAAATCCAGCCGCATTTTCTGTTTAATGCTTTGAACTCGATATTGGCGCTAAGCGAAATTGATGCGGACAAGATGAGAAACTTAGCAGAGGCGTTTACGTCATACCTGCGTATTAGCTTTGACTTTCTTACCGCTGGAAAGCTTGTACCGCTGTCACGGGAGCTTGAGCTGGTAGAAAACTATTTATTTATTGAGCAGCAGCGTTTTGGAGAGCGGCTTAAGGTGGAGTGGGAAGTACAGGCGGACGTTAATAAGGAAATGCCGATTCCTCCACTTACCATCCAGCCGTTAGTGGAAAATGCGGTCAGGCATGGACTGTTGAGCCGGCGCAATGGCGGGACGCTTACGATTCGGATTGAGAAAGAAGCCGATACTGTGGCTTTTTATGTGAGTGATACGGGGAGTGGCATGGATGAGGAGCAGCTTAGCAGGCTGCTAAGCCCGGCAGGCAGAGAAAATCGTGGGATTGGTCTGTTGAATACACATAGCCGATTGACTCGGCTTTACGGTCGAGGGCTGAATATTGAGAGCAAGGTTGGCGAGGGAACCGTTGTAGGGTTTGGGGTTAATAGACCGATATAAAGAGGTATGCATAATGTGATTGGCAGGGAACGTGCTGGCGTTCTAATATTGCAGGAATTGAGGGAACCGATTTGGACTGGAGAAAAATGCTTGGTACGTTGTTGACCTTTGTTGTTTTGTTGCTGCCCGGCAACACAGCGTATGCTGTATCATCGGAAAGCTATACGTGGAAGAATGTATCGATCGGGGGAGGAGGGTATGTGACAGGAATTGTGATTCATCCGTCTGAACCGGATCTGGTGTATATCCGCACTGACGTTGGCGGGGCATACCGTCTGGACCCTAATGATTCAAGCTGGATTCCGCTAATGGACGGACTGGGCCCGGAGCAAAGCAATTTGTATGGGATTGACGGTATTGCGCTTGATCCACAAAACCCTGATATCGTCTATGTAGCAGCTGGAAAAACAGGGAGTGCATCTCCAAGTGATATTCTGAAATCTACCGACCGCGGGAATACGTGGTCCAGAACAAATTTGAATAAGCGCAATGAGGCTAATGGCAATGTGGAGCGGGCCATGGGGGAGAGTATTGCAGTTCACCCCAATCTATCTAACATTGTGTATGCGGGTACCCGGTATGACGGGTTGTATAGAAGCCAGGATGCAGGACAAACCTGGTCCAAAGTAAATGAGGTTCCCGCCGGGACAAGTGGCAAAGGGATTCGCAGCCTGATCTTCGGGAGCGTTCCCGGGGCAACTAACCTGGAGACAGCACTCTATGTCGGTGTAATGGGAGTCGGGATTTATGAGACACAAGGCGAGGGCTCTATTTGGAATCTGATTCCGGGAAGCCCTACCCATCCGGCTCGTTTGGCCACAGGGCAGGATGGGTCGTTGTATGTGACCACGCCTAATAACGGAGTGCATAGGTATAAGGACGGAAGCTGGAGCAATATTACGCCTAATACAGCATATACGTCCTATTACGGCATTGATATTGATCCGCATAACGATAGCCATCTCCTGGCAGCGGTCAGGACAAGCGGAGGCCAGCTTCCGCTGTACCGTTCCATAGACAGGGGAGAGAGCTGGACGTTAGTGAACAAGGCTCAAACTTCCAAACCCGGTTGGTGGCAGCCCAATATGTTTTTTTCAGCCACTTCTACTGTCGCGTTTGACCCGCATCATGCCGGAACCGTTTATTCCGCTGACTGGTTTGGCGTCTACAGAACAAGAGACATTGGGACGTTGTGGACAAAATGGGAGACCTTATCCAAAGGCCATGAAGAGGTGGTTGCCCTCACAGGAGCTACGCCGCCAGACGGAGCGGCGCTATTCACCGGCGTAGCCGATGTTATTGGCTTTCGTCATATGGATGTGAATGTTTCACCTGCAACGAGGCTGGAGATGGGTTCGATGCGAGAGATGGTAAGTGTCGACTATCACGAAGCTAATCCACAATATGTGGCCTTTATCGGGAGTGATGACTGGTATGGAACGGTTACCCGCATGTTCGTTTCATCGGATAATGGACAAACACTGGAAGCCCGCCCCGTACCTGCGGGCTCTAAGCTGGGCAGACTTGCTTATTCGGCTACAGACCTCAATACGATCCTATGGTTTCCCCAATCCGGCAGTCCAGTGAGGACAACTGACAGGGGAGCTACATGGGAGGCCATGACGGGAGCGCCGACGGGAACGGTGGGCGGGAGTATGATATTTTCATACAATCATCCCGTAGCTGCTGATCGGGTGAACGGAAGCAAATTTTATGCCTATAAATCGGGCTATCTGCATGTGAGCTCGGACGCAGGACAAAGCTGGTCCATAGCTAACCAAACTCCGCTGCCAGGGGGAAGCCCTGTGAAGGTTGAGGCTGCTCCCGGAATGGAAGGCGTGCTCTGGATTAGCTTAGGAGCCAATGGCTTGTATGTCTCAGCCAATTCAGGAGCCTCTTTTACCAAGCTGGATCAGATTAAGGAAGCGAGATTGTTTGCATTCGGCAAAGCGGCCCCGGGACAGACACAGCCAGCAGCTTTTATATATGGAGAGGTCGGCGGGATGAAGGGCATATTCCGTTCGGATGACATGGGAAGCACATGGATACAGATTAATTCGCCGCAAATGCAAATCGGAAATGAGCCTCAGGTTATGGTGGCGGACCGTCAGGAATACGGAAAAGTCTATATTGGCACTAACGGGCGCGGCTTTATGGCCGGAACAAAGGATTAGGCTTGTGAGGCTGGGGGGGCGCTGGGCAAGCAACGGGGCAACATCGTTATTCCAAAATGATCGATCCCCAAGAATGAATAGACGGATTGTAATATGAAGTGCGACACATAAAAATGACCCAAGACAGATTCGTGTGTAGAATGAAGTTATCACACCACCCCTACACAAGAGAATCGGCCATGAGCTACAAACATCTTACCACAAGAGAGCGAAGTCAGCTAGAAGTGCTCTATCAATTGGAATGGTCCGCTAGAGCCAAGCGAGAAGCTTTTGGACATTGGGAACTGGATACGAGAGTAGTAAAAGCAATCAATAGGGTTGAAAGTCCACAATTGGGGTTTGGGGTATACAAAATAACGAAAGCAAGATAGTTTGAAACGGCGATCAGTGAGGCTATTCGAATCGGATATCGGCATTTTGATACTGCTAAAATTTATGGCAATGAGCAGAATTAGGAAGAGAGATTCAGAAAAGCGGGCTATCGCGCGAGGGATTTTTTATCACGTCTAAAGTGTGGAATACGGATCTTGGATATGAAGCGACCAAGAAGGCTTTTGAACAAACTTGTAAAAAGCTGAACGTAGATTACTGGGATATGTACTTAATTTATTTTGCCGCACCTGATTATTTGGAAACGTGGAGGGCTGCTAATCAATCCGATTGTCCTCACATATACAGCTGTATGAGGTATAGTACCGTTACAGCTCTATACTAAATAATAAACCAACGCAGCAGGCCACCGCGCAAACGGTGGCCTATTCGCGTAAGACAGGTAGCCCCAACGTTAGAGCACCATTACTCTTGCTTGCGGCTGCAGTCGATACTGTTTAGGACTGACGCCATAGGAGGCGCTGAAATGGCGCGTGAACGGGTGGATGGAGGGGTAGCCGAGCCGCTCAGCGATGGCTGTTACACTCAGCTCGGTTTCCAGCAAGAGATTGGAAGCGCGCCTCATCAGCAGCTTGTGATGGTAGGCTTTGGGCGTTAGACCAGTCTCACGCAGAAACAGGGCGTGGAAGTAGGTGCGCTGCAAGCCGCAAAATGTCCACCAGGTTTCAACCGGCTCGCGCTGCTCTGGATGGTCGTTCAAGTGAGCGAGCAAACGGACAATCCGGTAATCGGTTGGCTGATGGGTGTGAACCGTATTGTACCAGTTCAGCATCCACGCATAGAACAGACTATTGATCATCTCCGTCCGGTAAAACGCCGCGTTATGATAAAGCTTGGCGAGCATAACGAACGAATCATACAGCTCAGGATAGGGCTGCAGCGAATAGACGCGTGGCAAACGGTCCATCTCGTCACAAGGAAGGTTGCGTGAGGTTTCGTGCAGCTCAAACGGTTCGGGCGCATAAATAAAGGTTCGATTGACGGAAACCGGCTCCTTGTCATCCCATAGATCGGCATAGAGATTATAGGATTGCAGCGGCTGGCTGGGCGTAATATGAAAGGCATGGGGCTCATCCGGCTTCAGAAAAATAAGCGTTCTGCTGTCGAATGGGTAACGCACTCCGTTAATCTCCATCTCCCCTGGTCCGTCGGTAAATAAATGAAATGCATACACGCTGCAGACGCGGAGCTTCTCGTTGGAGCTGCCATCATATAAGTAATTCATGCAGTCGCCGACATAGGGGGTCATCTCGTTCAAAAGCTTCATGCGAGCACCTCGTTTTAGATTATAGCATCTGAAAATTAGCGGATGAATCGTCAAATTAATGGATGCCTGATCAAATACGAATATCTACATCAATGATACAATAACTTCAATGTTAAGCATAGCGCTATTGATATATGAGTGGATAAATTAACAACAGAAAACAACAGAAGCGATTAGGATCTACGCTTCGAGATATGAACCCGTCCAAGGAGGGAAGCTATTGCGATTTAACCAAAAGGTCGTACTGGTCACGGGCGGCGGCTCCGGTATCGGTGAGGCATGTGTGGAGATGTTCGCCGCTGAAGGGGCGCATGTTGTCATAGCAGATTTGAATGCTTCGGAGGCTCAGCGAGTGGCGGAAGGTCTGCTGCAAAAATATAGATTTTTGAAAGGGCTTCCAAAAATAGTGGTGCTCCAAGCCGATGTCTCGCAGGAGGAGTCCGTCACTTCGCTTTTGGAGGCCACGCTGCAAACGTATGGACAGCTGGATGTGCTCATCAATAACGCTGCTATCATCTGTCCGAAGCCCATAGAGGACATCGACGAACAGGCTTTCGACCGGATTTTTGCGGTTAATGTGAAGGGCGTCTATTTGATGATCAAGCACGCCATCCCACATTTGCGCAGCACGAAAGGCAATATTGTCAATCTGGCATCGCTCAATGGCCTAGTCGGTCAGCGGAACAATGCCGTATACGCCGCATCCAAGGGGGCGGTTATCGCTATGACCAAATCGCTGGCTCTTGATTTTGCCCCAAGCGGCGTCAGAATCAACTGCGTATGTCCGGCAGGCGTAATGACGCCGCTGCTGGAAGAGTGGGTGCAGCAGCAGGCCGATCCTGCCGCAGCGCAGCGCACTTTGGACGAGATGCACCCGCTCGGACGTCCGGCCCATTCTTCGGAGATTGCCCAGGCAGTACTCTATTTAGCATCAGAGCAAGCTTCCTTTATTACGGGTGTGGCGCTTCCGGTCGAAGGCGGCGCATCGCTAGGCTACTAACTGACATGGCAGGAGATGTGAAGATGAAAATTACAAAAGTAGAAACATTCGTGCTGCATGTGCCGATTGATCCGCCAATAACCGATGCGATTAACGTGGCGCAGCATTGGGGGCTGGCTGGCGTTCGGATTTTTACAGATGAAGGTTATGTTGGTTATGGCTACACAGGCACTTGTGCGCATGGTGACGATATGATCGTCGATACAATCGAGCGTTATTACGCTCCTGAGCTAATCGGCAAGGACCCTTTTATGGTGAAGGAAATATGGGATACGCTGCGTTACGGCAAAATGCATTGGATTGGCCGCGCGGGTATTGCCCATATGGCACTTGCGGCAGTAGATATTGCGCTTTGGGATATTATGGCGAAAGCCTCGAACAAACCGCTGTGGCAGTATCTTGGCGGGCATAAGTCAACGGGAATTAAAGCTTATAACACGAATGGCGGCTGGCTGAACTGGTCTTTGGAGCGTTTGCTGAAGGATGTAACGGACATTGTCGAGCAGGGCTTCACTGGGGTGAAAATTAAAGTGGGCAAGGCCGATCCGCATGAGGATTACGAGCGGGTGAAGGCGGTCCGTCAGGCCATTGGCGACAAAACTATTTTTATGATAGACGTAAACCAGCAATGGAATATCAACACGGCGATAACGTGGGGCAAAAAGCTGGAGCAATTCGACCTGTTCTGGCTGGAGGAGCCGCTTAACCCGGACGATATTATGGGCCACCGGAAGCTGGCCGATGCGCTCAATGTGCCGATCGCTCTTGGCGAGCATGTCTATTCCAAATATGCGTTCCGCGATTATATCCATCAGGGGGCGATTGAATATTGCCAGGTCGATGTGACCCGTGTCGCGGGCATTACGGAGTGGCTGCAGGTAGCGGGGCTTGCCGCATCCTATGATATCCCGATTTGTCCGCATGTGGGAGATATGGGGCAAATTCATCAGCATTTGGTCGCTGCGACATCTGGAGCGATCATGCTGGAGTATATTCCGTGGATCAGGACGATTTTTGTAGAGCCGGCTACGGTCAAAAATGGGTTTTATGTGCTGCCGGAGCTGCCGGGAGCTTCGACTGAAATCATTCCTCGTTATTTTGACCAATATCGCATCAGATAACCGAAAGGAGCAAAGCGATGAGACTGCATGGCAAAATAGCGCTGTTGACAGGAGCGGGCTCCGGCATCGGAAAAGTGACGGCAGAGCGGTTCGCGAGTGAAGGGGCTGCGGTTATCGTTAATGACATTGATGAAGCAAAGGGACGAGATACCGTCAAAGCGATTCAAGCTGCTGGAGGTGAGGCATTGTTCCTGCACGCTGACGTGACGGACGCACCTTCCGTGCGTTCCATGGTAGAGCAGGCGATAGCGGTATATGGCGTCATCGATATTTTATTCAATAACGCAGGGATTAGCGGGGTAGGGGCTATACATGAAATAGAACCTGAGGATTGGGACCGTGTCGTTCGGGTCAATCTGCGCGGCGTGTTCCTGCCCTCCAAATACGTGCTGCCCTATATGATGGAACGCAGAAGCGGCAATATCATTCATATGTCCTCCTGTATTGCGGAGATGGGCCTCGCGCGAAGAGCTTCCTATTCGGCTACCAAAGGGGCGGTGCTGTCACTCGCCAAATCGATGCAGGTCGATTATGCCAAATACAATATCCGGGTGAATGCTGTGCTGCCTGGAACGATCATGACGCCGTTTGTAGAGCAATATTTGAAAAGCTCCTACGAGGACCCGGATGCGGCAATTGCAGCCATCAAGCTGAGACAGCTTGGCGGACAATTGGGTAAGCCGGAGGATGTAGCGAGCGCGGTATTATTTCTGGCCTCTGATGAGTCTTCCTTCATGATGGGCTCTCCGCTGTATATCGATGGAGGCGTCGTCTTCGGCAAGGATGCATAATCGATGCGTAAACCATTTTGTTATAAAGGCGGTTGGATAAAATGAAGCTGGTAACGATTGATACGGACGGAATGTATCGTCTCGGTCTTAAGGTGAACGAGGGCATATTGGATATTCAAGCGGCACTGCGATGGCTGCCGGGCGCCGCTGTTCCAACCGATGTTATGCAGGTTATTGCGGGCGGTTCACAGGCGCTTGCGCAGCTGGAGTCTTACGCAAAGCGCGTCATGAAAGCGGCAGAGCAGCCGGGTGTGGCGTGTGGAGAAATTATTCTGGCTGAAGACGAGGTAAGATGGGGGCCTTGCGTCACCCGTCCGGGCAAAATCATTTGCGTTGGCTTGAATTATAGAAAGCATGCAGCGGAGACCAATGCGCGGGTTCCAGACTACCCCATTCTGTTCAACAAGTTTAACAACACGCTTACTGGTCATGGCAGGGATATTGCATTGCCGGAGCGGGTAACGACACAGGTCGATTATGAAGCGGAGCTTGTTATCGTCATCGGCCAAACGGCGAAATACATTAGCGAGGAAGAGGCGCCCCGGCATGTGTTCGGTTATTGCTGTGTCAATGATTTGTCGGCACGGGATCTTCAAATGCGGACGGCACAATGGCTGCTCGGCAAAAGCTGCGATGACTTCAGTCCCCTTGGTCCTTATCTGGTAACAGCCGATGAAATCCTGGACCCCAATGCGCTCGATATAAAGTGTACCGTCAATGGGGAGGTCAGGCAGCATTCCCATACGAGCGATATGATATTTTCCTGCGCCGAAATTGTAAGCTATATTTCACAGCATATGACGCTGTCGCCGGGCGATATTATTTTGACCGGAACGCCGGAGGGTGTTGTGCTCGGCCTGCCAGAGGAGCAGCGGGTTTACTTGCGCCATGGCGATACGGTAACGATTGAAATTGAAGGCTTAGGCAGCTTGACCAACCGATTTGTAAGCGAGGCTTAGCAGGGGCAGATCTTTAATGGGACATAACGATATAGCTGAAGGGTGATGCATAGTGAGTCAAGCGAAGCTTTGGTACGACGGTCCGGGGGAGGACTGGAAGCAGGGATTGCCGATTGGCAACGGCCGGATTGGCGCAGTTATTTATGGCGGCAGCGAGCGGGAAACTTGGTGTATGACGGAGCTGACGTATTGGTCTGGGAAGAAGGAGCGGATAGCCGGAAACGGAGGAGGGAAAGCGGGGCTTAACCGGATGCGGGAAGCCTTCTACCGGGGCGATTATAATGAGGGAGATCGGCTCGCTAAGGAGCAGCTGCAGCCGAAGAAGCAAAATTTCGGCACTAACCTTTCCGTTTGCGATATGGTGCTGCGGTTCGGACATCAGAGTGAAGATATCATTCGCGAGCTCGACGTGGAGCAAGCTACGGCAGCGATGTCTTATTCAAGCGAAGGCCAGACGTTCACCCGCGAAGCTTTTGCAACTAATGTCGACGGCATCGTTGCAGCGCGGTTTGCGGGCGAGCAGGCAGAAAGCGTCAGCTTCACGCTCAGGGTTACCGGCCGCTCAGGACAGTTTGCGGCAGTCGCAGTAGGTGATGATTCTATCGCCTTTCGTGGGCAAGCAATAGAGGATATGCATAGCGACGGCACATGCGGTGTTTGGTGCGACGGGCTGGTGAAGCTGGTCGTACAAGGCGGCAGCGTCCAGTCAAGGGCGGATAAGCTTGTTGTGACAGGCGCAGACGAAGCCTATCTTTATTTTGCCATGCATACGGATTACGGCCAAACGGATGAGAACTGGAAAGCGCGAAGCGGGGAACAGCTCGCAGCCGCTATTGCCAAAGGCTATGATCAATTGAAAGCCGACCATGTAGCGGATTACCGCTCGCTGTATTCCCGTGTAGCTCTGGACCTCGGAGCATCCGAGGCTGCTGCGCTTCCGACGGATGAGCGCATGCGGCTGCTGCGGCAGGAGGGACATGACGATCCGGAGCTTATCTCTTTGTTTTTCCAATATGGCCGTTATTTGACGATAGCCGGATCACGCGCAAATTCGCCGCTGCCGCTGCATTTGCAAGGCATATGGAATGACGGCGAGGCGAACCGGATGGCCTGGAGCTGCGATTACCATCTGGACATTAATACGCAGATGAATTATTATCCGACGGAAATCGTCAATTTGGCAGAATGCCATGTTCCGCTCATGCACTACATTGAGCGGCTGGCGGAAGCGGGGAGACTGGCTGCCAAGGATTTTTACGACTGCGAGGGCTGGGTCGCACATGTATTCTCCAATGCGTGGGGCTTCGCGGCACCTGGCTGGGAGACTGGCTGGGGGCTTAATGTCACAGGCGGATTATGGATTGCCATGCACCTCAAGGAGCATTATGAATATGGGCTGGATCGCACCTTCTTGACGGAACATGCTTATCCGGTGATGAAGGAGGCAGCCGCCTTTTTCCTTGATTATATGGCCATCCATCCAGCCAAGGGCTGGCTTGTGACCGGGCCATCCAACTCGCCTGAGAACAGCTTTTATCCCGCGGATCGGGAGCAGGGACCGCAGCAGCTGTCGATGGGCTCGACGATGGATCAGGTGCTGGTGCGGGATTTATTCGACTTCTGTCTGGCTGCGGCGAAATTACTCGGAACGGATATTGAGCTTCAAGCGAAGCTGGAGCATGCGATTTCCCTACTGCCTCCACTGAAGATTGGCAGCAGAGGACAGCTGCAGGAATGGCTGGAGGATTACGAAGAGGCACAGCCCGAGCATCGCCATCTTGCCCATCTGTTTGCCCTTTATCCAAGCAGCCAGATCAATCCGCGCGATACGCCTGAGCTAAGCGCAGCCGCGAGGCAGACGCTGCTAGGTCGTATGACTGATGAGCTGGAGGATATTGAATTTACGGCGGTATTGTTTGCAACCGGCTTTTCCCGCCTGTATGATGGCGACCGTGCATTGTGGCATATTGCCCATCTAATTAGCGAGCTATGCTTTGATAACCTGCTAACCTATTCCAAGGCGGGAGTTGCCGGGGCAGATACGAATATTTTTATTGCTGACGGCAATTACGGCGGTACGGCGGCGGTGGCAGATATGCTGCTGCATAGCCATGCAGGAAACATTCATCTGCTCCCGGCCTTGCCTTCGGCTTGGCGGTCAGGCTCCTTCAAGGGCCTGCGTGCGAAAGGCAGCATTGAGGTGGATGCCGCATGGGGCAACAATCGGCTTACAGAAGCTACACTATACGCACATGCCTCGGCACAGGTGGTCGTTCGGTTCGGTGAGCTTGCTGTGAAGGTTGAGCTTGAGGCCGGTCAGGCTTACAGGCTTGATGCCGAGCTGCAAATATCGGAGCGTATGGCGGTAGAGCAATAAAGCAGTAGCCTGGGTAGTCCATTCTATAAAAGAAAAGACAACTACGCTTTAGTATAAAGTAGTTGTCTTTTCGCTTCGTTAGGTTATGATGTAGGTGCGGCCGTTTTTAGAATGGGATGGCAATGCTTTCGCTTTTTATGAAAGCGCTATTATATAGAGGGGTGGGTTGGCTGTGCCCAAATATACGACTATTTTTCGCAAGTTTCTGGTGTCTTATTTAATTATACTGATCATTCCAAGCATAGCGGGTTATGTGTCGTATCGCACTTCGATTTCGGTTACGCAATCCATTTCCATCGAGAATAGCGTGACCCAGCTGCAGCGCAGCCAAGAAATATTGGAGCGAAGAATGGTAGAGGTGGAAGGCTTCACCCGCCAGCTTGCTTTGAATCCCGACCTGAATAAGCTCATGAATGAGCAGAAAAAGGGAGACGAAATCAACGTCTATGGTATCTGGAGCATGGTGAAGCAGGTTACGCCATTTAGCCAGACGAATGATTTTCTGCAAAATTATTTTATATATCTAAAAAATTATGACGTTATATTCACCCAAGGCTCAGCCTACTTTCGGCCAGAGCATTATTACCAAAATTTCCACTACACGGATCTTTCGCTCGATGAGTGGAAGGATGAGGTGCTCGGAAAAACGCATAGCAGCGAGATGATGCCGCTCCGTTCGTTTTTGAGCAATAAGAAGCAAAGCTCGGTCGTCACCTACATGCAGTCGCTGCCGCTCGACAGCTTCAACGGCTCGTCGCCAGCTACAGTCGTTGTTATGATCGATGAGGAGCATATTTCCAATCTGCTTGCTGGACTGGAAGACCGCTACGGCGGCTGGGCTCACATTAGTGATGCGCAAGGAAATACGATAGGGGTGCGGGGAATTACGGAAGCAGCGGCAAGACAGCTGTCCACGTCCACTGAACTTGATCAGACGAAGCGCAGCCAATTTTACCATGACGATCTTGTCATAACGATTCAATCCGACACGAGCGGTTGGACTTATCGCGCAGGCATACCGCGCCAGGTGCTAATGGAGAATGCAAATCAGATTAAGCATATGACCTGGATGGTAACCGGCATTGCATTGGTGCTTGGACTGCTGGCGGGACTCTTGCTCGCCTATCGCAACAGTGTGCCAATTAACCGGCTGCTGAGCGTGATGAAGGAGCATTTCGGCAAGGACGGTTTGGCGGAGCGGAATGAATATGATTTTTTGCAGGGCAATATTTCGAAAATGATTACGAGCAATCGGCAATTGGAGCTTGAGCTTGAGCGTCAACTGCCGCTCGTTCGAGACGGCTTTCTCAAGCGCCTGCTGGCAGGCGAATTTCATACGCTGGAGGAAATTGCGGCTGCGGCGGCGCAAGCGGACGTTAGCCTTGCAGGTGGGGAAGGTTACGTGGGCATTTTGCGAATAAACGGCTATTCTGGCATGGATAGCATCGATATATTAAAGGAGCTTTCCGCGGCAAGGTTGATTATGAAGCAGGCATTATCCGAAACCGAGGGGAATTTGCTGATGACCGAGCTTGGATCGGATCGTTTAGTTATGATCTGGTTGGAGCAGGGGGAGCAGACGAGCGGCGCCGATTTCCGTAAACGGTTAGATGAAGCGCTGACGGGGCTCGCACGAACAGCCTACTCCGAATACAAGGTTTCCTTGTCAGCTGCATTTGGAGAATGCTTCCACACGCTGATGGATGTCAGCCATTCGTATGAGCAGGCCGGGCAAACGCTGGAGTATACAGAGCTATCCGGCAAGCAAAGCATACTGTGGTTCAGTGATTCAAGCCGGGAAACAGCGACCTATTATTATCCGCTAGACATGGAGCAGC
Source organism: Paenibacillus sp. JT22N15 (assembly GCF_059383755.1). NCBI lineage: Bacteria > Bacillati > Bacillota > Bacilli > Caryophanales > Paenibacillaceae > Paenibacillus > Paenibacillus sp. JT22N15. The sequence goes on from NZ_JBXENV010000007.1 coordinate 400,165, forward strand.
GGCTGATTAGTACGATTCGTGCAGGAGAGCCGGAGGAAGCCAAGCGGATCGTATCGACGGTGATGGACAAAAACTCGGATCAGCACCAGCTGTCTCCGGAAATGAAGCAGCAGCTTGTCGGCGAGCTGAAGGGAACGCTGCTCAAGCTGCTGGATCAGAAGGCGCTCGTCCAATCGGAGCTGCTTCATACGTTGAAAAATCAAATGATTGGCATCCAGGCAGCAGATATGCTGCCGGATATTCAGCAAGAGATCAACGGCATTATCGAAGCGTTGTGCGGCATTATTAACAGCAAGAAAAATAGTGCCCATATTCAGACCGCGGGTGACATCAAACGATTTATTGCCGAAAGTTATAGCGACTCAGAGCTGACCTTATACCGAATCGCCGAGAAGGTTGAACGTCCTGAGAAGTATATTTCACAGCTATTCAAAGAGGTGACGGATATGAATGTGTCCGATTACCTGGAGATGGTCCGAATCGAGCGCGCTGCCTCTTTGCTGCGCACAGAAGGCTGCACAGTTGACGAAATTGCCTCGCGCGTCGGCTATAACAGCTCGCATTCCTTCCGCAGAGCTTTCAAGCGGGTAATGGGCGTTGCGCCAAGCTCCTATAGGCAGTCCATTCATATCTAGGCGCCCATCAGGCGTGGAGGGAGTGAAGGAGAAATGAAGATCCGGACCGGCATGGCTGTCCTTGTGCTTATGCTTGTGGGGCTGTTGCTCCTCGTCTCATGCTCTGCTAAAGAGAGTAAACCTGTGAGCGGAGATGAAGGCACGCATGAGGAAGCGCCGACAGAGCTGCATGTATTTGCCTTGCAGGAGCCGGGAATTGAGCTTCAGACAAATGATTTCACTCGTTATCTGGAGCAAAAATTTAACGTGCATTTCAATTGGGAAGTTATTTCACCAGACGGGGCAAGGGAAAAGCGGCAAATATCGCTTGCAGGCGGCGACTATCCGGATGCCTATTTTCTGACTGCCTATATGGATCAATTCTCGCAATCGGATCTGCTGAAGTACGGCAAGCAAGGCATTATCCTGCCCTTAAATGAGTTAATTGCGAAATATGCTCCCCATGTGTTAGCTGCTATGACGGAGCATTCGGAGCTCAAAGCGCTCAGCACAGCTCCTGATGGGAACATTTACGGGCTGCCAGCCTACAGCGAATGCTTCCATTGCTCCTATCCGAACAAAATGTGGGTAAATGTCAAATGGCTCGCGAAGCTAGGGATGGATGTACCAACGACAACCGAGGCATTTAAGGAAATGCTGGAGGCGTTCAAAAGCTCGGATCCCAACGGCAATGGTTTGGCTGATGAGGTTCCGCTCAGCGGCTCGACCGAGGATTTTGGCGTGCGAATGATTCCGTATTTAATGAACGGTTTTATTTATGATGATGATCGCCATTATTTAATGCTGGAAGGTGGCAAGGTTGAGACGGCTGCGGATAAGCCGCGTTGGAAGGATGGGCTGGCCTATATCAGATCGCTTTACAAGGAGGGGCTGATTGATCCGGGAGCTTTTATTCAAAATGCGGAAGCTTTAAAAAGAATCGGCGACAATGATGGTGCACCTATGCTGGGAGTGGCGGCTGGGATGCATCCCGCTATTTTCGCAGGCGAGAGCATGAACGATTATGTGCCGATTCCACCGCTTGCGGGACCTTATGCTTCCTATGCTACCTATCAAGGGGGCGGTATGCAGCCTGGAGCCAAGTTTGTCATCACGAACCGGGCGAGCAAGGAGGCGCAGCGCAAATTAATCGAAATCATTAACTATATGTACACCCCAGAAGGACAAACGACGTCGCAAAACGGTTTGGAAGGCATTGGCTGGCGAAAGCCGCAAGCCGGGGAACAGGCGCTTGGTGCAGACGTCAAGCCGTTGTTCACAAGCCTCATTCTAATCAATGAAGCAGAGTCGACCAATTCCGGCTGGAGCGGGATGGCGCATCTATATATGCCTCGGGAGTATCGCGATAGCTGGGTAGCGGGCAGCGATATGTATACGCCTGATGGCTATGAGCGCCGGCTCTATGAAGCCACGAGGCTGTATGAAGGGCATGAGCCTAAAGATATTTTTCCCTTCTGGATGTTATGGCTGGACCCGGCCGAAGCGGACGAGGCTGGCATATTGCATACGAATTTAACTAATTATATCGAACAAAGCACATTGCGCTTCATTACAGGCGATTGGGATTTAGACAACGATTGGGACGGCTATGTAGCAGGCTTGCGTGATATGAGAATTCAGCGGTACGTGGAGATTATGCAAAGGGCTTATGATCTATATAAAAAATAAAATTTGTAAACCGGCTGATGGTTGAGCCGGTTTTTTTCGTATGTCCGTTGTTATTGAATAGGTCAGGACAAAAGGTTAGTTCAGACCAACTGCTTTAGATTAAGCCTATCCTCACTTGCTTCCCCCGAAGCTGCCGCAAAATGTACGCCCCACAGCCAATTGTCCCCCTGAAAATGGCGTTATTGTACGCTAAACGACGCAAGTGTACCTGTCGCAAGCGAGGCTGAATCCCCTATGATCAAGCGTATAGAAAGCGCTATCATTCATCATCAGGCAGTGACTTAGGGGGGATTGTTCTGGAGAAAGAGGTTGTACTGGAGCATCAAATGTTAAACGGCGGTGTTAAGCGAAGAGTGACGGAGGAAGCGGCAAGAAGCTTAAGGAAACATTGGCAGCTCTATTTGATTGTTATACCGCCGGTGTTGTTTTTCCTTATATTCAAATATTATCCGATGCTTAATGCGGTGCTGGCGTTCAAGGACTATAACGTCATTAAAGGGATCTGGGGCAGTCCGTGGGTAGGCTTCAAAAACTTTCAGCTGTTTTTTGATAATCCGATGTTCTGGCCGCTCGTCAAAAACACCATTTTCGTCAGCGGCTATTTGCTGCTCGCCGGTTTCCCGGTGCCGATTTTGCTGGCACTTATGTTAAATGAGGTGGGCAGTGGCAGATTCAAGCGGCTGGTCCAGCTCGTTACTTTCGCGCCGTATTTTATCTCGACGGTCGTCATGGTATCGATTATTATGCTGTTTCTTGCGCCGCGGCTTGGCTTTGCCAATGTGGCTCTGAATTTTTTTGGTTTGGATTCCATCAACTTTCTCGGCGAGGCCAGCATGTTCCGTTCGATCTATGTATGGTCTGATATTTGGCAGACGGCAGGCTATTCGGCGGTCATTTATTTGGCGGCGCTGGCGGGCATCGATCCAACGTTGTATGAGGCAGCCAAGGTGGACGGCGCTTCGCGCTTTCAAAAGATTGTGCATGTGGACATTCCCGGCCTGCTGCCGACGATTACGATAATCCTCATTTTGAATGTGGGCAGCGTGATGGCGATTGGGTTCGAGAAAATATATTTGCTGCAAAATCCGCTGAATATGGTTCATTCAGAAATTATTGCCACTTATGTATATCGAATTGGGCTGCTTAATGCCAATTACAGCTTTGCAACCGCAGTCGGCTTGTTCAACTCGCTTATTAATTTGGTGTTGTTGGTTACGGTGAATGGCTTGGCCAAACGCTTAACGAAATCGAGTATCTGGTAGAAGAAGGGGAGTACGCCTATGGCAGCAACAAAACCAGCAGGGCAGCAACGGCCGTTCAGGCTGAAAATCAGAGAATCGGCTGGTGACAGGCTGTTCCTGTTCATCATTTATACGGTGCTTTCACTTGTGCTGCTCGCAGTCATTTATCCACTTATTTATATTTTGAGCAGCTCGATCAGCAGCCCGGCCGCGGTGACTTCTGGACGTGTCTGGCTGTGGCCCGTCGATATTTCCTTCCGCGGCTTTGAGGTGTTGTTCAATACCCCGCAAATTATGACGGGCTATGGCAATTCGTTGTTCTATACGACGGCGGGAACGCTGATTAGCGTAGCGCTGACGGTTATGATCGCGTATCCGATGTCGCGCAAAACCTTTTTTGGCCGTGGCGTCATTATGATGCTGATCACGTTCACCATGTTATTCAGCGGCGGCCTCATTCCAACTTATATGGTAGTCAAAGAATTCGGCATGATCGACTCGCGCTGGGCGCTGCTCATTCCGAATGCGATCTGGGTATGGCAGGTGATCATCGCCCGTTCTTTCTTCCAGTCGTCGATTCCCGATGAGTTGATGGAAGCGGCCGAAATTGATGGCTGCAGCGATCTCCGGTTTATGCGCAGCGTCGTCATTCCCTTGTCCAAGCCGATACTCGCCGTGCTGTTCTTGATGTATGGGGTAGGCCAGTGGAACGCCTATTTCGATGCGCTTATTTATTTGAAGTCAGCCAATCTGTTTCCGCTCCAGCTTGTGCTGCGCAGCATCATCATTATGAATAATACCGCAGGCGTGACGGACGCCCTGAAGCAAGTGGAGCGCCAGCAGCTATCCGAGCTGCTGAAATACTCGCTGATCGTCGTAGCTACGCTGCCGGTGCTTATCATTTATCCGTTCGTACAGAGGTATTTTGTGCAAGGCATGCTTGTCGGCTCGGTCAAGGGCTGATGCTCAACTGGAGAATGAAGGGAGGTGAGGCTTGGGATCGGAAGCGCAAATGCAAGGCAGACAGCCATTATTATGAGATGAAAAGGGAGCGAACAACAATGAAGAAGAGACTGTTAGGCCTGCTCGCCATTGCAGTGGTAGTTAGCATGATGCTTGCTTCATGCTCGCAGAACAATAAGCCCGCGGGCAGCGCGACGACTGCGCCTGATTCGCAATCGGAAGAGACGGGAAGCACCGCACCGGTTGAAATTACGATGTTTGCCGTGCAGGAGTCGGGCATTGATCTGACGACTAACAAGTTCACCAAATTCGTTGAAGAGAAGTTCAATATGAAGTTTAAGTTTGATACGACACCACCGGACGGGGCAAAGGAAAAACGCCAAATTTCGCTCGCAAGCGGCGATTATCCGGATGCTTACATGCTTCCGGGCTATATCGATCAATTTTCGCAGGCTGATGTATTGAAGTACGGCAAGCAGGGCGTGATTGTACCGTTGAACGACCTGATTGAGCAATATGCGCCGAACATCAAAGCTGCCATGGAAAAGGACGCAGATTTGAAAGCGTTTAATACTGCCCCTGACGGCAATATTTATGGTCTTGTTGCATACAGCCAATGTTTCCATTGCTCGTATCCGAACAAAATGTGGATCAACACGAAATGGCTGGATAAACTCCAGCTTGAAATGCCGAAGACGCCGGAGGAATTTAAAGCGGTGCTGAAGGCGTTCAAAACCCAAGATCCAAATGGCAACGGAGTTGCCGACGAAGTGCCGCTCAGCGGCTCGATCGAGGATTTTGGCGTACGTGTTATTCCATTCCTAATGAACGGCTTCGTCTACGATGATGATCGCAACTATTTGAACATGACGGGCGGCAAGGTGGAATCGGCGGCGGTGAAGCCGGAATGGAAAGAAGGGCTGAGCTATATCAAATCCCTGTATGATGAAGGGCTGATTGACCCGGGCGCATTCGCGCAAAACGCGGAAGCGTTCAAAAAAATCGGCGAAAACGGCGATTCGCAAATTTTGGGCGCGGGAGCGGGCATGCACCCAGCTATTTTCATAAATATCGACGCTGGCAACAAAAATTCGGCCGATTACAATCCGGTACCGCCGCTTACTGGACCACATGGCTCCTATGCAACGCATGATGGGGGAGGCGTGGCTCCTGGCGCCAAGTTTGTCATTACGAATAAAGCATCCGAAGAGCAGAAAATCGCCTTGATTAAGCTAGTCGATTATATGTTCACGCAAGAAGGCCAGACCAATGGCGCCTCCGGCATGGAAGGCATTGACTGGAGAAAGCCGAAGGATGGCGAGGTTGCGCTTGGCGAAGGCGTAATACCGCAAATTGCCACGATTCCTGCCGCTGAAGGCGAAGCCCCTCGCAACGCGGGCTGGAGCGGAACCGCCCATTTCTATATGCCGAAGGAGTACCGGGACAGCTTCGTTCAAGGGACGGATATTTATGATTCCGCCAGCTACGAGCGCAGATTGTATCAGGCGACACTGCTGTACCAAGGCCATGAGCCGAAGGAGCTGTTCCCGCTGTGGTCGATCTGGGTCGATCAGAACGAGGTGGACGAAGTAAGCATTTTGCAAACGAACATTAAATCTTACATTGAGCAGAACGCTTTGCAATTTATTACCGGCAACAAAAGCTTGGAGAAGGACTGGGACGCTTATGTGAAAGGCTTGAAGGATCTGAAAATCGATCGTTATCTGGAAATTTTGCAGAAAGCATATGACGCGTCGTTTAAATAATACAGCGGATACAGCGGATTAATTAGCAACATAGAACGGACAGGATCAGGTTATTATTGCGAGATAATGGCCTGGTCCTATTTTCTGAAAAAGGAGCTTAATTATGATCCCATTCATGAAAAAAATACAGCCTTGGCTGCTCGTTGTCGTTCTGCTCACGATGCAGCTTGGACTGGTAGCGCCTTACGGAAATGTAGCGAAAGCTGCGGACAATGGACTTGCCCAGAAGCCTTACATGGGCTGGAGCAGCTACAGCATGCAGGTGTATACGAACAACGGCCACTGGATTACCGCTGATCAAATCAAGGCGCAGTCCGATGCGATGCACGAGAAGCTGCAGCCTTACGGCTATGAATACATTAATATCGATGCGGCCTGGAACGGTGACATGGATGGCTACGGGCGGCCGATTCCAAGTACGACCCTTTATCCAAACGGCTTGCAGGAAGTGATCGACCATATTCACGACAACGGACAAAAGGTAGGGCTGTACGGTATTCCGGGCATGTCGCCGCAGGCGTACGATCAGAATCTGCCGATTTATGGTGCGTCGGGCTGCTCCATGCAGGATATTGCTGCGCAGCCGCTGCAAGAGTCGGACTACTGGGGTCTCGGCTACAAAATCGATTTCAATCAGCCGTGCGCACAGAAGTATATTGATTCGATTGCCAATTTATATGGCGAATGGGGAATTGACTTCCTCAAGTTCGACAGTGTGACGCCGGGTTCTGGCATATCGGACCTGTCGCTTGATGCGCGCGATGACGTCAAAGCATGGTCGCAGGCGCTTAAGCCGCACAATATTTGGCTGGAGCTTTCATGGGCGCTGGACATCAAATACATCGACTACTGGAAAAAATACGCCAACGGCTGGCGCGTAGATTGGGATGTGGAGTGTTATTGCGGCACTGGCGGCTTGACGGTATGGTCAAGCATTGCCCGTCTCTTCCCGAAAGCCGAGCAATTTTGGCGCCATGCCGGGCCGGGCGGCTGGAATGACTTCGATTCCTTGAATGTTGGAAATGGCTCGATGGATGGCCTGACGCAGGATGAGCGCAGAACGGCCATGTCGTTCTGGGCGCTTTCATCCGCGCAATTGTACATTGGCAATGACATGACCAACCTCGATGCTTATGGACTTGAGCTATTGACCAATGAAGAGGTCATCGCTGTTAATCAGGCGGGCAGACCGGGACATCCCGTATCTACAGCTGCCGAGCAGCAAGTATGGTATGCCAACAATGGCGATGGCACCTATACCGTTGGACTGTTCAATCTGGGAAATTCGGCGGCAACGGTAAACGTGGACTGGAGCGATATCGGACTGGAGGGGCCAGCCAAGGTACGCGATCTGTGGACGCATCAGGATTTAGGTACATTTAACTCAGGCTACAGTTCGGCAAATTTGGCTTCGCATGGTTCGAGATTGCTGAAGGTTACGTCGCTTGGCGGAACTTCAATCGCTAACGATGACGATACTGGCTTTAAGTATACGGGGGATTGGACGCGCAATGGAGGGCAGGAGCTTGCCGGCGGCGCACAAAACCTCGTTATCGATGTAGGCAATGCGGCAGCACAGAGCAGCAGCATCGCTCCTTCAACGGCCAGCTTCAATAAAAAGCAATCCGAGCAGGCTGATGTCACAACGACATTGACGCTGAATGGCAACACGCTGGCCAGTATTTCGGCGGGCGGGACAGCGTTAACGGCAGGTACGGATTATGTGGTGAACGGGAACGAGGTGACGATTAAAAAGGAGTATTTGGCGAGCAAGGCAGTTGGTACGCTGAATCTCTCCTTTGCATTTAGCGGCGGATTGCCGCAGACGCTATCTATTGCGATTAATGATTCGACCATTAGAGACAGCCGGGTGACTCCGTCAACGGTCAGCTTCGATTTGTTGCCGTCTGCGCAAACGGATGTAACGCTCACAACGGCGCTCAATGGCAATACGCTGACAGACGTCAAGCATGATGGCAATACGCTCGCAGCAGGAACTGACTATACCGTAAGCGGCAATACGCTGACGCTCAAGAAACCGTGGCTTGCTGCGCAGCAGGCGGGAACGAAGGCACTCACCTTTACCTTTAGTGCGGGAGCGGAACAGACGGTATCGCTTGTCATTCAGGATACAGCAGTTGGCGGATCGTTCACCCTGAACGATGATGATTCATCCATCGTCTACACTGGAGGTTGGAATCGCAGCTGGAATCGTGGACTTGGCGATTATATGGATGATGTGCATTATGCCGAAGCGAATGACAACGATTATTTTTCGTATACGTTCACAGGCACGGGAATTGAATTTATTACGGAGCTTGACCCATCCCAAGGTGAAATCGACATTTATATCGATGATCAATTTCAACGGACGATCAGCACGTACCATATCGGAAGACTGGCGCAGAAGCCTGTGTTTAACATCACTGGCCTGGCTGACGGTACGCATACCCTTAAAGCGGTGAAAAAATCAGGTTATTTTCTTCTGCTCGATAAGCTGCGGGTACTTCTGCCTGATCTTGTAAGCGCAGCGGGCGGCGGATTCGACAAGGCAGCGGGTCAGCAGGCAGATTTGGTCTTTACGACGACAGGAGCTCGCAGCGGCTTCGGCGGCATTTCAAACGGTGCAGCAGCTCTGACAGAGGGAACAGATTACACCGTATCTGGCAATGACATTACCTTGAAGAAGGAATATATGGCGGCACAACCAATTGGTACAACAAGCTTGACGTTTTCGTTCGCAGGAGGGGCTGTGCAGACGCTCGCTGTAGCTGTCAGTGACTCGGCGGCGGCAAACAGCACGATTAGCCCATTAGAGGCGAGCTTTGACAAAAAAGCTTCCGCCCAGACCGACGTTGCTGTGGCATTGACGCTGAACGGAAACACGCTCTTGGGCATCAGCAACCATGCAGCGGCTCTGACAGCGGGGACGGACTACACCGTATCCGGCAACGATGTGCTTCTTCACAAAGCGTACCTTGCCAGCCAGCCGTTAGGCACAACAAGCTTGCGCTTTGATTTTAGTGAGGGGGCTTCGCAGACGCTGGCCATCGAGATCACCGACACCACTGGGCAGAACAGTACGATTAGCCCAAGCACACTAAGCTTTGATCATAAAGCGGCGGCTCAGGCAGATAATGCGACGACGGTTAGTTTGAACGGCAATACGCTAACTGGAATTGCTAATGGCGCGACAGCGCTGCAAGAGGGTACGGACTACCAATTTGCCGGAGACCAGCTTACGATTCGCAAGGGCTATCTTGCCCAAATGCCAAATGGCATGACGAATTTGACGTTGTCCTTCAGTGGCGGTGCTGAGCAAACGCTGGCCGTTGCCATTAGCGATTCTTCCAGAGGCCGCTATGTGGCAATCAACAACGATGACAGCGAGATTTCGTATAAGGGCGCCTGGCAGCATGGTCGCAACAGAGGTCTCGGTGATTATAAGGACGACGTCCATTACACGGAGACGACGGGCGATTATTTAGAATATACGTTTGAGGGCACAGGCATTACGTTCATAACCGAAAAAGATTCGTCCCAAGGCGATATGGACATCTATATTGATGGCGTATTCCAGCAAACGGTCAGCACGTATTATCCTAGCCGCCAGGTGAATCAGACCGTATTTGTTGCCGAAGGCCTGACACTGGGCGAGCATACGCTCAAAGCGGTCAAAAAATCCGGCTACTACATGCTGCTCGACCAATTGAAATTCCGAATGGCGGATATGATTACCCCGGATACGGGCAGCTTTGACAAAACCGCGCAGTCGGATATAACAACAACGCTTCAGGTCGATGGAAGCAATCTGCTGGGTGTGAAAAATGGCAATGCAATGCTCACCGCTGGTGTGGACTATACCGTGTCGGGCAGTGACATTACGATCAAGAAGGAATATTTGGCATCGCAGCCTGATGGAGCTGTGAGCTTAGCCATCTCTTACCGTGGCGATTACCACAACGATCTGCACCGTACAATGAACAATGGGGATTATGCCGAGTTTTCGTTTACAGGTACAGGTGTTGCCTTGATTGCGCCAAAATCATCCGTTCAGGGAGATGTTGATATTTACATCGATAACATCTTCCAACAAACGGTTAGCGCAGTCCATGCAAGCCGATTGACGCAGCAGGAGATTTACGCCGTGACCGACCTGGCTGACACCGTTCATACGATTAAAGCGGTGAAAAAATCAGGGGATTACATGCTGCTGGACGGTGTTAAGTTTGCAGTGAGTGGTCAGCCGCAGCCATCGGCAACGCCAACTAGTACGCCATCAATCGTACCGTCGACGGAGCCTACAACGACGCCAACCAGTGCGCCGACAACAGTACCGTCAACGGAGCCAACAGTGACGCCAACACCAGCACCAGCCGGAGGGGGAGGCGCAACCAATGCTCCTCCCGCATCGGGGGGAAACGGTACGGCTCCATCATCGGAGCTAATTACAGTTGAGGTAGGGAATGGAATCAAAAAGACCATCAACAGAACGAAGCAGGTGGGCGGCAGCAAGCAAGATGAGCTTGCGCTGACAGCAGAGGAGGCTAGCAAAGCGGCGGCAAGCGCGGCGGCATCAGGTGCGAAGGCTGTGAACATTATCATTCCAGACACGCTGGATGAAGTTGGTGAAACAGCGTTTAAGCTTCCCAAGGATGCGGTCAAAACCTTGACGACAGCAGAGGTTGGGCTGCAGTTATCTACTGCTAATGCTGTTATTGCGGTCGGCAGCGGCACATTAGCGGGGTTGCAGGAGGAGCTGTATTTTAAGCTGGCACCAATGAAGGACGTTGTTAAGCAGCAGGAGCTTGCTGGTCAGGCGAATCGCCAAGCAGCCGTCAGCATTGTCACGGGTGATGGTGAGGCGACGGTTGTTGGTCGTCCGATGAACATTGAAACCAATTTGCAAAATGCGGAAGTTACGATTATTTTACCGTTAAAGGGCATTAAGCTTGAGGAAGCAGAGTGGCAAAATCTAGCCGTGTATATCGAGCATAGCGACGGAACGAAGGAGCTGCTCAGGGGGACTGTCGTACCCTACAACGATCAGGGCGACAAAGGACTTGCATTTACCGTAACCCAATTCAGCTTGTTCACGCTGCTTCATATATCGGGGCTGGACCAGTCTAGTCTAGGCATCGCTTATATGAAAGGCTACGAGGATGACACGTTCAAGCCGGACAATCGGATTACAAGGGCGGAGATGGCCGCCATCCTGTCCCGTGTACTGACGCGCCATAAGGCGGATACGGCGAATATAAATTACGCGGATGTAGCTGCAGGGTATTGGGCTAAGGAGTATATAGCCGACATGACCCAGATGGGTTTAATGAAGGGATATGGCAATGGGACATTTAGAGCTGGCCAATCTGTTACGCGTGCTGAGATGGCACGGCTTGTGTCGCAATTGCTTGTGAGCGATTCGGACTCGCAATCCAGCAAAGGTTTTAGCGATATTGCTGGGCATTGGGCGCAAAGAGATATTATGAAGGTTCAGGCTCACGGCTTTATTAACGGCTACAACGATGGCACGTTCAAGCCGAATCAGGCGCTGACACGTGCGGAAGCAGCTACCATTATCAACAAGGTGCTGGGTAGGCCAAATGCGAACGCTTCGGCACAATTATCATGGAAGGATGTTCCAGATTCTCATTGGGCATTCGGAGCAATTGCTGCAGCATCGCTAGAATAGTTGAAACGGGTCCTCCTGCTGTCAGGGGACCCGTTTTCTCGATAGCTTAATAGAAATAAGGTGCAGCTACCTTAGTAACTGCACCTTATTCTGTTCAACTAATTGCCGGGAAGTTGGATTCCATGCCAGCCGCTTACATCGCACTGGCCGTATTCATTATCACCCACAGCTACAACTGTGCCATCCGATTTAAGGCCAAGAGTATGAGCGCAACCTGCCGCAACCGCCACTATATCCCGCCAGCCACTTACATTGCATTGGCCATGCTCATTCCAACCCACAGCCGCCACTGTGCCGTCCGATTTAAGCCCGATTGTATGATTACTCCCCGTCGCTATCGCGACCATACTGTGCCAGCCGCTCACATCGCATTGGTCATGCTTATTCCAACCCACAGCTGCCACCGTGCCATCCGATTTAAGCCCAACGGTATGAAGGTAACCCGCTGCCGTCACCACTATGTCGCGCCAGCCGCTTACATTACATTGGTCATATCGATTATTACCCACGGCCACCACCGTGCCATCTGACTTAAGCCCGACAGTATGCCAGTCACCCGCCGCTAGCGCCACCATATCCCGCCAGCCGCTTATATTGCATTGGCCTTCATTATTTCGACCCACGGCCACCACCGTGCCATCCAATTTAAGCCCAATGGTACGACGCCAACCCGCTGCTACCGCTACAATATCGCGCCAGTCATTTACATCGCATTGGTCATGCTTATTCCAACCTACAGCTGTCACCGTGCCGTTCGATATAAGCCCGATGGTATGAGCATTACCCGTGTTCGTTGCCATATGCACATTACCCGCCGCAACCGCCACCATATCGCGCCAGCTGCTCACATCACATTGGCCATATTTATTATCGCCCACAGCCGTCACCATGCCGTCCGATTTAAGACCAACAGAATGACGCCGACCAGCTGCTATGGTATCTTTAGGCCACCGCTTCTCCATTAACGCCGCTTCAATTAGTGAAGTGTAATCCATGATTTACCTCCTTGAAAACAAGACCTATTTTTTATCAGTTCATGCTCCTTGCGAACTTCGCAAACACCTCAACTGGGTCGCTAAACTATCGTTACCTGTCGTATTATGAGGTCAGCCAGTTATTACTGGTTGACCACTTTTTATTTTGGTGGTGTATTTGTCAGTAGCCGGGGCAGATCGGTCGTTCCCCTGGGTCCGTAACCCGTCG